>NZ_JBIVFN010000028.1:0-91588 GCF_044748145.1 Streptomyces sp. NPDC090022 | reverse complement strand
GTGATGCTCGTCCGGGCTGGTCTCAACCCGGCTAGTGCTGATCTTGTAAGCCCTGCCACCTGCTAGGTGTCAGGCGAAGTGAGCTAGGAATCCCCACCCTTCAGGGAGGGGAGGAGTCAACATCGGTACCTCCTTCTGCCGCGCCATGGTGGCGCAGCGGGAGGGCCGGGCGGGCGTATGACGTGTCCGCCGTACGGGTGTTGACGGTCCGTGACGGGGACGGGCACCGGTACCGGCCCCGTCGCGCCGGTCAGTCCTCGGCGATCTCGCTCCAGCGCGTCGTACGGTCGCACCAGCGGGCCAGCAGGACCGGGTCGTGGCCGACCGCGAGGAGTCCGGCGCCGGTCTCGGCGCGGTAGGCCTCGACGACGCCGACCAGGGCGGCCGTGGTCGAGGCGTCGAGCATCGCGGTCATCTCGTCACAGACCAGCCAGCGCGGCCGCAGGACCAACGCACGGGCGAGGCAGGCGCGTTGCAGCTGGCCGTCGCTGACCTCGTGCGGGCGGCGCTCCAGCAGGTCGGCGCCGAGCCCGACCCGCTCGGCCAGCTCCCCCACGGTGGCGGCGGCGCCGGCGCGGCGCCCGGTGGCCCGCAGGGGTTCGGCGATCAGGTCGCGCAGCCGCAGCCGGGGGTCCGCGGAGAGCCGGGGCTGCTGGAAGACGATGCCGACGGCCGTGCGCAGCGCGCGCGGTGCGCGGTGGCGGTAGCCGGTGACGGGGGTGCCGTCGAGGGTGAGGGTGCCCCGGTCGGGGCGGTGCAGCAGGGCGGCGACCTTGGCGAGGGTGGACTTGCCGCAGCCGCTGGGACCGAGCAGGCCGACGGCCTCGCCGGGGCGCAGGGTGAGGTTCGCGCCCCGTACGACAGGGGGCGTGCCGTCGTAACCGGCGGTGATGTCCGTCAGCTCAAGCATGGTGGCAGGCCACTCCCTCGGTGAGTGCGGGCAGCCGCGCGGTGCAGGTGGCGTCCGCGCGGGCGCAGCGGGCGGCGAAGGCGCAGCCGGGCGGGAGGGCGCCGAGTTCGGGCGGGACCCCGGGTACGGGGCGGAACGCCCGCTCGGGCAGGGCGTCGAGGAGGCCGCGGGCGTAGGGGTGGCGGGGGCCGGGGCCGCCGAAGAAGGCGTCGGCCGGGGCGACCTCGACCAGGCGGCCGGCGTACATGACGGCGACGGTGTCGGCGATGCGCTGGGCCGCCGCGAGGTCGTGCGTGATGAGCAGCAGGGCCCGGCCGGCGTCGCGGGTGTGGGCGCGCAGCTCGTCGATGGTGCGCTCGACGAGGTCGCGGTCCAGGCCGGTGGTGGGCTCGTCGGCGAGCAGGAGCGGGGCGTCGCCGATGAGCGCGAGGGCGGTGGCGGCGCGCTGGGCGAGGCCACCGGAGAGCTGGTGGGGGTAGTGGTCGAGGTGGGTGCGGGGGAACGCGGCCCGCTCGGCCGCCGCCTCGGCCGCGGCGCGCAGCCGGTCCCCGCGCCCGCGGCGGGTGCCGCCCTCGCCCAGGGCGCGGACGGTCTCCTCCAGGTGGGCGCGGACGGTGCGGACCGGGGTGAGGTGGGCGGCCGGGCTCTGCGGGACGAGGCCGATCCGGCGGCCGCGGACGGTCCGGGCGAGCGTGCGCTCGTCGGCGGTCACCAGGTCCAGGCCGTCGGCGAGCCGGGCGTGGCCGGCGGTCTCGGCGTTCGCGGGCAGCAGCCCGAGCAGCGCGGAGGCCAGCACGGACTTGCCGCACCCGCTCTCGCCGACGAGGGCCAGGCACTCCCCGGCGCCGAGCCGGAAGCTGACGTCGCCGACGGCGGCGACGTACGCCCCGCGGCCCATCCGGAACCGCACGTGCAGCCGCTCGACGTCGAGCACGGGAGGGTTCACAGCGTCAGCTCCGAGCGGCGGCGGGGATCGAGGCGGTCGCGCCACGCGGAGGCGAGGGCGGCGATCGCGAGGGTGGGCAGGACCAGCAGGAGCCCGGGGAAGAGGGCCGGCCACCAGTCGCCCGCGAGGAGGGAGCCGCGGGAGGCCTGCACCAGGGTGCCCAGGCTCGCCTGGTGGGCGGGCAGGCCCAGGCCCAGGAAGGACAGCGCCGACTCGTGCCACATCGCGTGCGGGATCATCAGCACCGCGGCCAGCGCGGCCTGCGGGAGCACCCCCGGCACCAGGTGCCGGACGGCGATCCGCCACCGCGAGGCGCCGCCCGAGACGGCCGCGTCGATGAACGGCCGGGACCGCAGCGAGAGCACCTCGGCGCGCACGATACGGGCGGTCGACAGCCAGTGGGTCAGCGCCACCGACACCACCACCGGCCATACCCCCGGCCGGAACAGCGCGACGACGAAGACGCCCAGCAGCAGGTGGGGTACGGACGAGAAGGCGTCGACCACGCGCATCAGCAGCCGGTCGGTCCAGCCGCCGAGCGCCGCCGCGGCCGCGCCCACCGCCGTGCCGACGACGGTGGCGGCCACCGCGGCCACCACGCCCACGAGCAGCGAGACCCGCAGGCCGTAGACGCACCTCAGGAGCAGGTCGCGGCCCATGTCGTCGGTCCCGAACGGGTGCGCCCACGACGGCGGCCGCAGCCGGGCCGCCAGGTCCACGGCCTGCTGGTCCAGCTGGACCAGGGGCGGCACCAGCACCACGGCCAGCACCAGGCACGCCATCAGGCCGGCCGAGGCCGCGATGCGCAGCCGGCGCGGCGAGCGGCCCGGCCGGCCGTACGTCCGCCAGGCGATCCCGGGCCCTGCGGCAGCCGTGGTCCCGCCCGTCGCCGTGCTCCCGTCCGTTGTGGTCCCGGTCGTCGTCGCCGTGGTCCCGGTGGGCTCAGCCATCGAAGCCCACCCTCGGGTCCGCCAGCCCGTACAGCAGGTCGGAGAGGAGGTTGCCCACCCGCACCGCCGCCGTGGCCAGCACGGTGAGCGCGGCCAGCAGCGGGAAGTCCACGGCGGTCGCGGCCTGCACGGTGGCGGCGGCGATGCCGGGCCAGCTGAAGACGGTCTCGACCAGCAGCGCGCCCGTGATGAGCTCCGGGACCCGCGAGCCGATCAGCGTCAGCACGGGCAGCATGCCCGCGCGCAGCCCGTGGCCCAGCAGGACCGTGCGTTCGGCGAGGCCTCGGGCGCGCGCGCCGCGCACCGGGTCCTCGGCCAGCGCGTCGGCCACGCCCTGGCGTACGTAGAGGTGGAACCAGGGCAGTTGGGACAGGCCCAGGACCGCCGCCGGCAGGACCAGGTGCGTGAGCACCTGGCCGGCGGTGACGGTGTCGCCGGCGGCGTCGGTGAGTCCGCCCGAGGGCAGTACGCCCAGGCGCACCGAGAACAGCCAGATCGCCAGCAGTCCCAGCCAGAACGCCGGCGCGGCCTCCAGGGTGTACGCGAGGCCCGAGACCGCGCGGTCCAGGCCGCCGCCCGGCCGGCGGGCGGCGAGCACCCCGAGCGCCGTGCCCAGCAGCACGGCGGCGGCGAACGCGGTCGCGGCGAGCAGGACCGACCATCCCAGCCGCTCCGTGATCACGTCGGCGACCGGCTGGCGCATCACGGCGGAGGTGCCGAGGTCGCCGGTGAGGGCCGAGGTCAGCCAGTCCCACCAGCGTTCGACCAGCGGCCGGTCCACGCCGAGGTTGGCGCGCAGCTGGTCGAGGTCGCGCCCGGAGGCGGTGAGTCCGGCCGTGCCGGCGTACGCCTTGACCGGGTCGAAGGGGGACAGCGCGGCGAGCGCGAAGACCCCGAAGGTGACGGCGAGCAGGACGGGGCCGGCGAACAGGGCGCGCCGCCCGGCCATCCGGGCCATCGGCCCCCAGGGCAGGGCGGCACCACGGCGTCCGGGCGCGTCGGCGGCGGCCGGCGCGTCGGCGGCGGCCACCGCCTCGCGGCTGCCGGACGCCGCGGGACTGCCGGACGCCGCGGGACTGCCGGACGCCGCGGGGCGGAACGTCACTGCTTCGGCTTCCAGTTCTCCACGTTCCACCACGGGCCGGCACCGAGACCGTGGTCGTGCGGCTCGACCTGCGTGGTCAGGGGGCCGCCGTCGGGGCCGGTCCACCGGTCGCCGACGACGTACAGGTGGTCGATGTGGGTGAGGAAGACGTAGCCGGGGTTCCTGACCAGCTCGCGCTGGACGGTGTTGTACGCCGCCTTGCGCGCCGCCGGGTCGGCGCTGCGGCGGGCGTCCTCCAGCGCGGCGTCCACGACCGGATTGTCGTACCGGGCCATGTTGTTGAAGCCGTCGCCGCCGAGGGCGGCCTTGAGCAGCAGGTACTGGTCGAAGTCGGGGTCGGCCGGGGAGCCGCCGCCCGCGAGGACGGCGTCGGTCTTCATCCGCGGCTCGATGACCTCCCAGGTGCCGGCCTCGACCTTGATCTCGATGCCGGCCTTCTTGGCGTCGGAGGCGAAGGCGAGCGCGTGGTCCTGGCGGATCTTGTCGCCGGAGGTGTACCAGAGCGGGAAGGAGGCGCGGACGCCGTCCTTCTCCCGGATGCCGTCGGCGCCGGGCCGCCAGCCCGCCTCGTCCAGGATCCGCTGCGCCTGCGGCAGGTCGTGGGCGCGCTCGGTACCGGCGGTGAACCAGGGACTGTCGGTGGGGACGGGCCCGTACGCCGGCCTGCCCGCGCCCTCCAGCAGCCGGTCGACCATGGCCCCGCGGTCCACGGCGAGGTCCAGCGCCCGGCGCACCGCGACGTCACCGGTGACGTTGTGGTGCGTCGGCAGGGTGACGTTGCGGTAGTCGAAGGACTTCGCGGTGTACGTCGTGCGGCCCTCGTCCTTCTCGAACCCCTTGGCCAGGTTCGGCGGCAGGATCGCGGCGTCGAGTTCGCCGGAGCGCAGCCGGGTCGCGCGGACGTCGTCGTCCTTGACGACGGCCATGGTGAACTTCTTCACCGCCGGCGCGCCGCCCCAGTAGGTGGGGTTGGCGGCGAAGCTGAGCTTCTCCCCCTTGGACCAGCCGGTCAGGACGTACGGACCGGTGCCCACCGGCCGGGTGGTGAAGTCGCCGCTGTTGACGTCCTGCCGGCCCGCGACGTGTTCGGGGGCGATCGGCAGCACGGTCCGCTCGGCGAACGGCGCGTAGGGGTACTTCAGCGTGAAGACGACGGCGTCCGGACCCTGTTCCCGCACGTCCGCGATCGCGTCCAGCTCGGTCTTGGAGGCGTTGTTCGTCTTCGCGTCGAGGATGGTGCGGTAGGTGAAGACCACGTCCTTGGCGCCGAAGGGCCGACCGTCGCTGAAGGTCACCCCCTGGCGCAGCCGGTAGGTGTAGGTCAGCCCGTCCGCGGAGACCTCGGGGAGGGCGACCGCCAGCGCGGGCCGCAGCCGCATCTGCGCGTCGTGCGTCAGCAGCCCGTCGAAGATCTTGGAGTTGCCGTCCTTGCCGTAGCCGAGCAGCGGGCTGAGGGTCTCCGGCTCGTTGGCGATCCCGACGACGGCGGTGTCCGCGGCGGCGGACCCGCCGGCGGGGTTCGAGCAGGCCGCCGTGACGGCGATGAGTGCTGCGGCCAGTGTCGCCGCGGCCACTGATCGTACGGTCCGGGCCGTCATGCTGTGCACATCCCTGTATGGCTGGTCTTCGCTGTACTTATGGCCATCCGCTGTTGCGAACGACGCGCAATAATGTCAGACCGGGTCAGAGAGCGACGAACCCGGTCACACGCCACCCCTTCTCCCCCGGGTCCCGCCCGGCTTCCCCCACGGGTCTTGTCCGGCACCCGCACCCCGTGCCATATATGTCTAGACCTTTATGAGGGAGGGCTGGTGGGACCCCTGCGCCCCGCGCCGTCCGCGGGGCCGTCGCGCCCCGCGCGACGCGCCGCCGTGATCGCGGCGGCCCTGGCCGCCCTGGCCGCGCCGCTCGCCCTGACCGGGTGCGACGGCGCTCCCCCCGCCGACACCCGGCCGCCGCCCGCCCCCGCCGGGCTGACCGCCCAGGCGGGCAGCGCCACCAGCGTGCACGTGATGTGGCAGGCGGCCGGCCCCGCCGACGGGGTCACCGGCTACCAGGTGTTCCAGGGCGAGGACCTGGTGCGGGAACTGCCGGCCGACAAGACCATGGTGGACATCACCGGTCTCGCGCCGCAGACCGCGTACGCCTTCTCGGTACGCGCCCGGGACGCCGCCGGAAACGTTTCCGCGTCCGGCGCCCCGGTCAGCGCCACCACCCCGGCCGCCCGGCCCGAGGACGTCACGGCGCCCACCGCCCCGGCCACCGCCGAGGGCCGGGCCGAGGGCCCCCGTACCGCCCGGCTGGCGTGGGGCCCGGCCACCGACGACACGGCCGTCACGGCGTACGACGTGTACCAGGGCGGCGTACGGATCCACACGGCCGGCGGGAGCGAGACCGCCACCCTCCTGACCGGGCTGCGGCCCGACACCGTCTACACCTTCACCGTCCGGGCCCGGGACGGGGCGGACAACTCCTCGCCGGACGGCCCGCCGGTGGAGGTCACCACGCCGCCCGCCGACGGCCGGGGCCCCGGCACGGCACCCGCCGGTTTCACGGCCACCGCCGCCCCCGGCTCGGTCACCCTCGCCTGGGACCCGCCCGAGGTGGGACGGGCCACGAGCGAGTACGAGCTGTTCGTCGACGGACGCCCCACCACGGTCATCCAGTTCGGCGCGGGCGCGGTGCCCGCCGGCCGGGCCGAGCACCGCCTCACGGTGACCGAGCCCGCCGGTACGGTGTGGCGGGTGAAGCTGCGCGCCCGCCTGCCCGACGGCAACTGGGGGGCCTTCTCCGCCGAGCGCACCGTCACGCTCACCTCTTGAGGACCACCGGACCCGTTGTCCACACACGGCTACGGATCTGTCCGTTCGGGTCTCCCGGGCGCGAAGATCACGCAGAATACCTCCGTGTGCGGTGAGTACTCGGTCAACTACGGTCGGAGCGGTGACATCGACGGTGAATCTGAGCCAGACTCGGGCGCCGTGCTGGGGAATCCGCCGCCGGAGATGGCGAGCTTCGTCGGCCGGGAGCGCGAACTCGGCCATCTCGACACGCTGTTGCGCGAGCAGCGGCTCATCACCCTCACCGGAGTGGGCGGCGTCGGCAAGAGCCGGCTCGCCCTGCGCGCCGTCCGCGACCGGCGCCAGGCCCGGCGCGACGGCGTGTGGTGGGTGGACCTCTCGCCGCTGCGCGACGCGGGCCTGCTCACCGCGACCGTCGCCCACGCCCTCGGCATGGCCGAGCACTCCCCCCGCTCGCCCGACGAGGAGCTGTGCGCCTGGCTGTCCGACAAGGAGCTGCTGGTCGTCCTCGACACCTGCGAGCACCTGGTCGCCGCCTGCCGCCACCTCGTCGGCGAACTGCTGCAGTCGGCCCCCGGGCTGACGGTCCTGATCACCTCTCGCGAACCGCTCGGCTGCCCCGGCGAGACCCTGCTCGACGTCCGCCCGTTGCCCACCGACGGACCCGACAGCGACGCCCTCGCCCTCTTCCGCGACCGCGCCCTCACCGCCACCCCGCTCGCCGTCGCCGCCTTCAGCGACCCGGCCCGCACCGCCGTCGCCGCCGAGCTGTGCCGGCGTCTCGACGGCATCCCGCTCGCCCTGGAACTGGCCGGCGCCCGGATGCGGCGGTGGCCGCTGGAACAGCTGGCCGAGCGGGTCGACACCCGCTTCGAGCTCCTGTGCGACACCCGCAGTGCGCTGCTGCCGCGCCACCGGACCCTGCGGACGGCGATCGGCTGGAGCCACGAACTGTGCGAGCCGCTGGAACGGCTGCTGTGGGCCCGGCTGTCGGTGTTCGCCGGGGACTTCGACCTGGCCGCCGCCCGCGCCGTCTGCTCGGGCGGCCCGCTGCCCGCGTCCCGGGTGGAGCGGGTCCTGGCGGGCCTGGTGGCCAAGTCCGTGGTCCGGTGCACCGAGGAGCGCGGGGCGGGACCGCGCTACCGCATGCTGGACACCATCTGCGAGTACGGCCACGGGTGGCTGACCGAGCTGGACGAGGTCGGCACGGTCACCGACCGGCACGCCCACTGGTACGCGGCGCTGGCCCGCGCCGGCGACGAGGGCTGGCTGGGCCCGCAGCAGCTGGACTGGTCCCGCCGGATGGCCGCCGACCACACGCAGCTGCGCACCGCGCTGGAACACCTGCTGGGCACCGACCCGGTGGCGGCCCTGGAGATGGCCGGCTCCCTGTGGTTCTTCTGGTTCGCCTGCGGGCACGGGCACGAGGGCAAGGCCTTCCTGGAGCGGGCGCTGCGGGCCGGCCCGCGGACGGGGGCCGCGTACACGCAGGCGCTGTGGGCGCTCGGCCTGACCTGCCTGCTGCGCGGGGAGCTGACGGAGGCCCTGGCGTGGGGCCGGCTGTGCACCCGGGCCGCGGACCAGCTCGCGGACCCGGAGCGGGAGCTGCGGGCGGCCTACCTGACGTCGGTGGCGGTGCTGATGCCCGGCGATCCGGTGCGGGCGCTGGGGCTCGCGGGCCCCGCGGCGCGCACAAGCCACGGGGGGCCGCCCACCGGTCCGGGGTGGCTGCTGTGCCGGCTGTCCACCGGGTACGCGCTGTGCGTCCTCGGCCGGTACGAGGAGGCGGCCGCGGAGGCGCGGGGGCTGCGCGAGGTGTGCGCGGCGCTGGGCGAGCGCTGGCTGCGGGCGTACGCGGACTACGTGCTGGCGGTGGCCGCGCTGCGGCTGGGGCAGTACGGGGAGGCGGCCCGGCACGTCCGGGCGATGCTCTCGGGCAAGCGGCTGCTGGGCGACCGGTTCGGGATCGCGCTGGGCCTGGACCTGCTGGCGGCCGCGACGGCGGCGCTCGGCGACGGCGAGCTCGCGGCGCGGCTGCTGGGCACGGGGCACGCCTGGTGGCGCACCGTCGGGCGGCCGCAGATGGGCTCCCCGTCCCTGGCGGACGTGCGGAACGAGGGCGAACGCCGGGCCCGGGCCATGATCGGGGACGAGGCGTACGAGAGCGCCTTCCGCGGCGGCGCGGCGGCGCCCACCGGCTGAGCGGGCGCGGCGCCCACCGGCTGAGCGGGCGCGGCTGCCGCGACCGCACGGAGCGCGCGGGACACGGCGGCCGGCCCCCTTGCCGGTACCGCTCGTGCCGCGGTGGGGTCGGGGGCTCCCGTCAGTACGGGAGGGGTCTGCCCGACGGGGTACGCAGGTCCAGATCCCTCGGGGCCGGCTTCGGCACGGGCTTGCGGATCATCTGCTGGCGCATCGGCCGCCCCCGATCAGACCAGGGCCGGGACGGGCCGGTGGGGGTCCACCGTACGGCCGTCGGGCAGCAGTTCGCCGGTGTCGTCGAAGACCACGGCCCCGTTGCAGAGCAGGCTCCATCCCTGTTCGGGACGGGAGGCGACGATGACGGCCGCTTCACGGTCGGCGCTGTCGGCGGACGGGCAGGGGGGCTGGTGGGAGCACATGGGGCGCACCTCCTCGCAGTGTGGGGCGGAGGGCCGGTGGTCATCCGGTCGGTACCGCGATCCACGATGGCTCGGAGTATTGCCGATCACGTCCCCCGGGCGGAACCCATATTCGAGGTCCAGTTCAGGGTGCGCACGCCCGGTTACGATCCGTTCATGACCGCCATCCGGATCGTGCGCCGCAGTGATCTTCCGCCGGACGAGGCCTGGCGGCGGCTCACGGACTGGGAACGCCATGGGGCATATGTCCCGTTCACCCGGACGGTGATCGAAACGGCGCCGCCCACGCACGCCGGGACGGTCTTCACGGCACGCACGGGCGTGGGAAGGCTCACAGTCGACGACCGGATGGAGGTCACCCTCTGGCGGCCGCCGTCCGGGGACGCCGGCGGGCTGGTCCGGCTGGACAAGCGCGGGCGGGCCGTCCGGGGGTGGGCGGAGCTGGAGGTCCACCCCGCCCCGGCCGGCGGATCGCGGCTGCTCTGGCGCGAGGAGCTGCGGCTGCGCGGCCTCCCCCGGGTCCTCGACCCCGTCGTGGCGGCCGCGGGCCACCTGCTCTTCGCCAGGGTCCTGGACCGGCTGCTGCGCTGAACGGCTACCGGATCGGCATCCCGGACAGGGTGCGGGCGATCACCAGCCGCTGGATCTCGCTGGTGCCCTCGAAGATCGTGTAGATGGCGGCATCGCGGTGCATGCGCTCGACCGGGTACTCGCGGGTGAAGCCGTTGCCGCCGAGGATCTGGACCGCCTGGGCGGTGACCTTCTTGGCGATCTCGCTCGCGTAGAGCTTCGACATCGAGCCCTCGGCGGAGGTGAAGGGCCGTCCGGCGCTCGCCATCCAGGAGGCCCGCCAGACCAGCAGCCGGGCCGCGTCGATCTGGGTCCGCATGTCGGCGAGCTGGAAGGCCACGCCCTGGTTGTCGATGATCGGGCGGCCGAACTGCGTCCGGGTGCGCGCGTAGTCGAGCGCGACCTCGTACGCGGCGCGCGCGGTACCGACGGCCATGGCGCCGACCGCCGGGCGGGAGGCCTCGAAGGTGGCCATCGCGGCGTTCTTCACGCGCTCGCCGCCACCACCGGCCTTCGCCCGCTCACGGGCCCGCGCGAGCCGCTCGTCCAGCTTCTCCTTGCCGCCGAGGAGGCAGGAACCGGGGACCCGGACGTCCTCCAGCACCACCTCGGCGGTGTGCGAGGCGCGGATGCCGTGCTTCTTGAACTTCTGCCCCTGGGAGAGGCCGGCGGTGCCCGGCGGCACGATGAAGGAGGCGTGGCCCTTGGTGCCGAGCTCGGGGTCGACGACGGCCACGACGATGTGGACGTTGGCGATGCCGCCGTTGGTGGCCCAGGTCTTCGTGCCGTTCAGGACCCACTCGTCCTTGGCCTCGTCGTAGACCGCGCGGGTGCGCATGGCGCCGACGTCGGAGCCGGCGTCCGGCTCGGAGGAGCAGAAGGCGGCGACCTTCACGTCGTCGGGGGTGCCGTACATCTGGGGGATCCAGGTGCCGATCTGCTCCTCGGTGCCGTTGGCGACGACGCCGATGGCGGCCAGGCCCGTGCCCACGATGGACAGCGCGATGCCCGCGTCACCCCAGAAGAGCTCCTCCATGGCCATCGGGATGCCGAGGCCGGAGGGGTCGAAGAACTGCTGGGCGTAGAAGTCCAGGGAGTAGATGCCGACCTTGGCGGCTTCCTGGATGACGGGCCACGGGGTCTCTTCGCGCTCGTCCCACTCGGCGGCCGCGGGGCGGATCACGTCGGCGGCGAAGCCGTGGATCCACTCCTTGACCTCCTTCTGTTCGTCGCTCAGCTCCATGGTGAATTCCGCCATGACCCCTCCACAATGTACGTTACCTACGGTAACCCTAGCAGCGGGGGCCAGTGTGTTACCGATGAGTAGGAACTGTCAATGCCCCTGATCGTCCCGATCGGCCGCCCGCCGGATTCGATCGTGGCGGTGTGCGGGGTGTTACGTTGCGTGGGCGTCACGCACCACAGCAAGGGCGGGGAGATACACGTCATGGAGAGCACGCAGCAGACCGACCAGCAGGGAACGGCCGAACGCCGGCGGCGGGAGCTGCTCGAAGCGGCCGACCGGGTCGTCCTGCGCGACGGACCGAAGGCGTCCATGAACGCCATCGCGGCCGAGGCGGGCATCACCAAGCCCATCCTCTACCGCCACTTCGGCGACAAGGCGGGCCTCTACCAGGCCCTCGCCGTCCGCCACACCGACGCGCTGCTGGACTCGCTGCGCGCGGCCCTGGACGCGCCCGCCGAGCGGCGGCGCCGGGTGGAGGCCACCCTCGACACCTACCTGGCCGCGATCGAGGCCCGTCCGCAGGTCTACCGGTTCCTGATGCACCCGGCCGAGGACAGCCACGCCGCCGAGCGCGGCTTCGACGTCGGCCTGCACTCGGCGCCGCTGCTGCGCCGGCTCGGCGAGGAGCTGGCCAAGGTGATCGCCGAGCGCGTGGAGCTGGGTCCGGACGGCGAGGAGCTGGCGCGGGTCTGGGGCCACGGGATCGTCGGCATGATGCACGCCGCCGGGGACTGGTGGCTGGGCGAGCGGCCGTGCGGGCGGGCGGCGCTGGTGGGCGGGCTCACCGACCTGCTGTGGGGGCGGCTGGCGACGGCGGGCAACCGGGCCGACGGCCCGGGCTTCTGACGGCGGCGGACCTCCGGCGCCCCTCGGCGTCCCCAGGTGTCTGCGCGTGCGCCCTTACGACGACCAGGGCGCCCGGCGGATCGCCCGCCGCAGCCGCCTCGCCCGGAACCCGGTGACGCGGTCGGCGTACACGGTGCCGTCGAGGTGGTCGCACTCGTGCTGGAGGCAGCGGGCGAAGAACCCGGTGCCCTCGATCCGTACGGGCGCGCCGTCCGAGGTGACCCCCTCGACCACGGCGCGGTCGAACCGGGCCGTGCCGGCCTCCAGGCCGGGCAGCGACAGACAGCCCTCGGGGCCGAGGGCCTCGATGCCGTCGGCCTCGACCAGGCGCGGGTTGACGATGTGCCCGAGGTGGCGCACGTCCTCGTCGTCGGGGCAGTCGTAGACGAACACCCGCTGGTCCACGCCGACCTGGTTGGCGGCCAGCCCCACGCCCTCGGCGGCGTACATCGTGGCGAACATGTCCTCGATGAGCCGGTCGAGGGCCGGCCCGAACTCGGTGACCTCCCGGCACGCCGAGTGGAGCACCGGATCGCCCAGCAGGCTCATGGTGCGGACGAGACCTGAGGTACCGGGGATCGGGCGCTGTCGCATGGCCGCAAGAGTACGTCGGGTGACTGTATGAGGTTTTCGACGGGCGCCGCGGTCAGGCGGCCGACGGGTTCTGGATAGGCTGGGCCCGGGACCGACCCAAGGAGGAACAGGGACGATGGCAGGCAACACGGAGCCGCTTTCGCCGCGCGCCAAGCTGGCCGTGACGGCGGGGAAGGCCGCGGCGGCGGTGTCGCGGGCCGCGGGACGCGGAAGCGGATCGGTGATCGGGGGCAAGGTCGCGCTCAAGCTCGACCCCGATCTTCTCGGCGCGCTGGCGCAGCATCTCGATGTCGTCCTCGTGTCGGCGACGAACGGCAAGACGACGACGACCCGCCTGATCGCGGAGGCACTGCGCGCGAGCGGACCGGTCGTCTCCAACGCGCTGGGCGCGAACATGCCGGCCGGCATCACGTCCGCCCTCGCGGGCGGTACGGACGCCAAGTACGGCGTGATCGAGGTCGACGAGAAGTACCTGGCCGGGGTGGCCCGCGACGTGACGCCCAAGGCGATCGCGCTGCTGAACCTCTCCCGCGACCAGCTGGACCGCGCCGCCGAGACCCGCATGCTGGCGGAGAAGTGGCGCGAGGGCCTGGCGGGCTCCAAGGCCGTCATCATCGCCAACTGCGACGACCCGCTGATCGTGTGGTCGGCGTCGTCCTCGCAGAACGTGGTGTGGGTGGCCGCCGGGCAGGAGTGGAAGGACGACGCCTGGTCGTGCCCCTCCTGCGGCGGTGTGATGCAGCGTCCGGGCGACGACTGGTTCTGCGGCGAGTGCGGCTTCCGCCGCCCGGCCCCGAGCTGGGTGCTCTCGGGCGACCACGTGCTCGACCCGCACGGCTCGGCCTGGCCGATCCACCTGCAGCTGCCCGGCCGCGCCAACAAGGCCAACGCCGCCACCTCGGCCGCGGTCGCCGCGGTCTTCGGGGTGCCGCCGCAGGTCGCGCTGGAGCGCATGTACCAGGTGCAGGCCGTGGCCGGCCGCTACGACGTGGTCGGCTTCCAGGGCCGTGAGCTGCGCCTGCTGCTCGCGAAGAACCCGGCGGGCTGGCTCGAAACGTTTTCGCTGATCGACCCGCCGCCGGCGCCGGTGATCCTGTCGGTCAACGCGCGCGGCGCCGACGGCACGGACACCTCCTGGCTGTGGGACGTGGACTACCCGCGCCTGGCCGGCCACCCGATCTTCGTGATCGGCGACCGCAAGCTGGACCTGGCCGTCCGCCTGGACGTGGCGGGCCTGGACTTCCGCGTCTGCGAGACCCTCGACGAGGCCGTGCAGCTGGCGCCGCCCGGGCAGATCGAGCTGATCGCCAACTACACCGCCTTCCAGGACGTGCGCCGCCGCGTCGGCAACTAGTAACCCCTAAGGACAAGAGCATGAGCGACAACAGCCTGCGTCTGGTGTGGGTCTACCCGGACCTGCTGAGCACGTACGGAGACCAGGGCAACGCCCTGGTGGTCGAGCGCCGGGCCCGCCAGCGCGGTCTGGACGTCCAGCGCGTGGACGTCCGCAGCGACCAGCCGATCCCCACCTCCGGGGACATCTACCTGATCGGCGGCGGCGAGGACCGGCCCCAGCGGCTGGCCGCCGAGCGTCTGCTGCGCGACGGCGGCCTGGAGCGCGCCGTCTCCAACGGGGCGATCGTCTTCTCCGTGTGCGCCGGCTACCAGATCCTCGGTAACGAATTCGTCAACGACATGGGCCAGCGCCAGCAGGGTCTCGGCCTGCTCGACGTGGTCACCGTGCGCGGCGAGGGCGAGCGGTGCGTCGGTGACGTCCTGGCCGACATCGACCCGCGCCTGGGCCTGCCCCAGCTGACCGGGTTCGAGAACCACCAGGGCGTCACGCACCTCGGCCCGACGGCCAGGCCCTTCGCCCGCACCCGGCTGGGCCGCGGCAACGGCACCGGCGACGGCACCGAAGGCGCGTACAACGACACGGTGTTCGGCACCTACATGCACGGCCCCGTGATGGCCCGCAACCCGCAGATCGCGGACCTGCTGCTGAAGCTGGCCCTCGACGTGAACGCGCTGCCGCCGACCGACGACCGGTGGTACGAGGCGCTGCGCGCCGAGCGGATCTCGGCGGCCACGCAGCCCGCGTAGCGCGCCGGCGGACCCGCCGGCGGACCCGTGTGGTCACCCGCCGTACGGCCCGGATTCCCCTGGGGGATCCGGGCCGCGGTCATTTCGTACGACCGGTGCGTCCACTCTGTGGAGGATGGTTCAGTCCAGCGCCGATCCGCTTGTAGGGTGGCGGGTAGTTCCAACCGGACGACGTGGTCCGGTCGTCGGCCCACGTTGCAAAGGTCCTCCTGCCATGCGCATTGGTGTGCTCACTTCCGGCGGCGACTGCCCCGGCCTCAATGCCGTCATCCGTTCCGTCGTGCACCGCGCCGTCGTCGACCACGGTGACGAGGTCATCGGCTTCCACGACGGGTGGAAGGGCCTGCTGGAGTGCGACTACCGCAAGCTGGACCTGGACGCCGTGGCCGGCATCCTGGCCCGCGGCGGCACCATCCTCGGCTCCTCCCGGGTCCAGCCCGCGCACCTGCGCGACGGTGTGGAGCGGGCCCGCGGCCACGTCGCCGACCTCGGCCTGGACGCCATCATCCCGATCGGCGGCGAGGGCACCCTGAAGGCGGCGAACCTCCTCTCCCAGGGCGGCCTGCCGATCGTGGGCGTGCCCAAGACCATCGACAACGACATCGCGTCCACCGATGTCACCTTCGGGTTCGACACCGCCGTCGGCGTGGCCACCGAGGCCCTGGACCGGCTCAAGACCACCGCCGAGTCGCACCAGCGCGTGATGGTCGTCGAGGTCATGGGCCGGCACACCGGCTGGATCGCCCTGCACTCGGGCATGGCCGCCGGCGCCCACGCCATCGTCGTACCGGAGCGCCCGTTCGACATCGACGAGCTCACGGCGATCGTCGGCGAGCGGTTCTCCGCCGGCAAGCGCTTCGCCATCGTCGTGGTCGCCGAGGGCGCCAAGCCGCGCCCCGGGTCGATGGACCTGGAGGAGGGCGGCAAGGACATGTACGGCCACGAGCGCTTCGTCGGCATCGGCAACCGGCTCGCCGTCGAGCTGGAGGCCCGCCTGGGCAAGGAGGCCCGCCCGGTCATCCTCGGCCACGTCCAGCGCGGCGGCACCCCGACGGCGTACGACCGGGTGCTCGCCACCCGCTTCGGCTGGCACGCGGTGGAGGCCGCGCACCGGGGCGAGTTCGGCATGCTGACCGCGCTGCGCGGCACGGAGATCGAGATGGTGCCGCTCGCCGACGCGGTGCAGAGCCTGAAGACGGTCCCCGCCGAGCGGTACGCCGAGGCGCAGAACGTTCTGTGACCTTCGCCCCTCTTCGGTACGGCCCCCGAGCGCGATCACGCTCGGGGGCCCCATTACTGTAGGGGGGCATCACGGTCAAGGGAGTGAACAGATGGATCACAGCGGGCACGGCATGGACATGGAGATGGACCTGCCGCCGTTCACTCTCGGACGCGGGCTGGAGTTCTCCTTCGACGCCTTCTTCCTGTTCGGCTCGCTGATCGGCCTCGCGCTCTACGCCTGGGGCGTGCTGCGGCTGCGCCGGCGCGGCGACTCCTGGCCGCTGGGCCGGACCGTCGCGTTCGTCTCCGGCGTCCTGACCATCGCCCTGGTGATGTGCACCAAGCTGAACGACTACGGCATGGTCATGTTCAGCGTCCACATGGTGCAGCACATGGTGATCAGCATGCTCTCGCCGATCCTGCTGCTGCTCGGCGCCCCGGTGACCCTGGCGCTGCGGGCGCTGCCGCCGGCCGCGCGCGGCCACAAGGGTCCGCGCGAACTGCTGCTGATGCTGCTGCACAGCCGCTACATGCGGGTGATCACTCATCCGGTCTTCACGATCCCGATGTTCATCGCCAGCCTGTACGCCCTGTACTTCACGCCGCTGTTCGACACGCTGATGGGCAGCAAGGCCGGCCACATCGGCATGATGGTCCACTTCCTCGCGGTCGGCCTGATCTTCTTCTGGCCGATCATGGGCGTGGACCCCGGCCCGCACCGGCCCGGCTACGTCATGCGGATGCTGGAGCTGTTCGCGGGCATGCCGTTCCACGCCTTCTTCGGCATCGCGCTGATGATGGGCAGCGAGCCGATGATCTCCACGTACGCGAACCCGCCCGCGTCGCTCGGGATCGACGCCCTGGAGGACCAGCAGTGGGCGGGCGGCATCGCGTGGGCGTTCAGCGAGATCCCCTCGGTGCTGGTGCTGATCGCGCTGATCTTCCAGTGGTACCACTCGGAGCAGCGGGCCGCGAAGCGCGCCGACCGGGCCGCCGACCGTGACGGGGACAAGGAGCTGGAGGCGTACAACGCGTATCTGGCCTCGCTCCAAGCGCGTGGCCAGTAGCGCGGCGGCGTCCACAGGCGCCACCATGGGGCATGACCGGATCTGTGAAGGCGATGGCGATCCTGACCTTCGCCGCCCTGGTGGTCGTCGCCGGGTATTCGGTGGTGCTCGGCAGTAACGGCTGGCTGTGGTTCGGCTGGATCGTGCTGGGCCTGCTGACCGCCGCCATGGCCGCTTCCAGCAAGTCCTGACCGCCGCCCCGGGGCCCCGCGCGGTGGGTTCGTCCGGCCCTGCCCTGCCTCGACTGACGGTCCGTAGGATGGTGGCGAAGGCCAGGAACGAACGGCGACGGGAGCGACCGGTTGTTCTACCACCTGCTCAAGCATGTCCTGCTCGGCCCGCTGCTGCGGCTGCTGTTCCGGCCGCGTATCGAAGGGCTGGAGAACATTCCGCCGACCGGGGCCGCGATCGTCGCGGGCAACCACCTGTCCTTCTCCGACCACTTCCTGATGCCGGCCATCCTCAAGCGGCGCATCACCTTCCTGGCGAAGGCCGAGTACTTCACCGGGCCCGGTGTGAAGGGGCGGCTGACGGCCGCGTTCTTCCGCAGCGCCGGGCAGATCCCGGTGGACCGCTCCGGCAAGGAGGCCGGGCAGGCGGCGATCCGTGAGGGCCTGGGCGTCCTGTCCAAGGGCGAGCTGCTCGGCATCTACCCCGAGGGCACCCGCTCGCACGACGGCCGGCTCTACAAGGGCAAGGTGGGCGTGGCCGCGATGGCCCTGGGCGCCGGTGTACCCGTGATCCCCTGCGCGATGGTCGGTACGTTCGAGATCCAGCCGCCGGGCCAGGTGGTACCGAAGATCCGCCGGGTGACCATCCGCTTCGGCCGGCCGCTGGACTTCTCCCGGTACGCCGGGATGGAGGGCGAGAAGGCGGTCCTGCGGGCGATCACGGACGAGATCATGTATGCGATCCTCCAGCTGTCCGGGCAGGAGTACGTCGACCGGTACGCCGCCGAGGTCAAGGCCGAGGAGGAGGAAGAACGGAAGAGGGCCCGGCGCCGCACGCGCTGAGCCCTCCCCCGTACCGGCCCCGTACCGGCCGCGCCGCCCCCGGTGCCGGGGGTGGCGCGGCCGGCGCGCGTCACCGCCGGGGCAGGACCGGGAGGTCCGCCTCGGGGGCGTCGGCCGGGGCCGGGGCCAGCGACCGGGCGGAGGCCGCGGCCGGCGGGACCGGGGTGGCGTGCGGGTCGCACGTCACATCGCGGGCGTCGACCGCGCCGGTGAGCAGGTAGCTGTCCACCCGGTCGTTGATGCACGGGTTCTTCAGGCCCGTCACGCCGTGCGAGCCGGCGTTCTTCTCGGTGATCAGGCGCGAGCCGGCCAGCCGCCGGTGCAGCTCGACGGCGCCCTCGTACGGGGTGGCGGCGTCCCGCTCGGCCTGGACGATCAGTACGGGCGGCAGCCCGCGCCGGGTACCGACCTCCACCGGGGTGTGCTGCTCGGTGCGCCAGGTCGCGCACGGCAGGTTCAGCCAGGCGTTGGCCCAGGTCAGGAACGGGTAGTCGCGGTGCAGCCGGGTGTTGTCGCGGTCCCAGCGCGACCAGTTGGTCGGCCACTTCGCGTCGGCGCACTCCACGGCCGTGTAGACGGCGTTGCCGTTCTCCGTGGCCGCGTTCCCGGCGGTGTCGGACAGGTCCGGGGCGATCGCGTCGACCAGTGCCTGCGTGTCACCGGCCAGGTAGGCACTCCAGGTCCGGGCCACCGGGGCCCAGGAGGAGTCGTAGTAGGGGGCGCTCTGGAAGAAGCCGGTGAGCTCCGCCGGGCCCACCACGCCGCCGATCGGAGCGGCCTTGGCGGCGGCCCGCAACTCCTGCCACCTGGCCTCGACCTTCTCCGGGGTGTCGCCGATGCGGAAGACGGCGTCGTGCTGGGCGACCCAGGCCTTCCAGTCGTTCCAGCGCATCTGGAAGGCGACGTCCTGGTCGAGGTTGGCCTGGTACCAGATCTTCTCCTTCGACGGGTTGACCACGCTGTCGACGACCATGCGGCGCACGTGGGTCGGGAAGAGCGTGGCGTAGACCCCGCCGATGTACGTGCCGTACGAGACACCGAGGAAGTTGAGCTTTCTCTCCCCCAGGGCGGCGCGGATGACATCGAGGTCGCGGGCGGTGTTCGGCGTGGTCATGTGCGGCAGCATCCAGCCGCTGCGCTCGGCGCAGCCGTCCGCGTACTCGGCGGCCAGCTTGCGCTGTGCCCGCTTGTCCGCCTCGCCGTCCGGCACCGGGTCGGCCTTGGGCGCCTTGACGAACTCCTGCGGGTCGACGCAGGAGATGGGCGTCGAACGGCCGACGCCGCGCGGGTCGAAGCCCACGAAGTCGTAGGCCTTGGAGGTGTTGGTCCACAGCGGGTTCCTGGTGGTGACCCGGCGCGGGAAGCGCAGGCCGGAACCACCCGGTCCGCCCGGGTTGTAGACGAGCGCGCCCTGCCGCTCGGCCGGCGTCCCGGTGTTGCCGATCCGGTCGACGGCGAGCTCGATGGTCCGGCCGAACGGCTTGGCGTAGTCGAGCGGCACCGTGACGAAGCCGCACTGGATGGGCTTCTCCAGGCCCCAGTCCGCCGGGCAGTCCTTCCAGTCGATGCCCGTGCGGGCCGCGCGGGCAGCGGCGATCTGCACGCCCACCGCCTCGGGGACGCCGCGGTCGCCGCGGTCGCCGCGCGTCTGCGCGGCGCCGGCGGGCGGCGCGAGGAGCAGACCGGCGGCGAGCGTCGCGGTGATCAGAGTGGCAGCGCTGCCCAGCGCCGCGGTACGTATCACGTGATGGATCCCCCTGCGTCGGATGTGGCCGTGGACGGCCGGTTGGCCGGTTGGCCGGTTGGTCGGTTGGTCGGCAGCAGGGGGATCCTCGCGTCTGGGCCGCCGCGGGCGACAGTGCGCCACCGGGTTCTTTGCCAACCCGATATTCGGGCGCGGCGGTACCGCTCAGCGGTGCCGGGCCGGCACCCCGGCCCGCGACCGATCGAGGCGGACGGACCGTCAGCGGCCGTGCGGGGCCGGGGCCGTGTCCAGGACGGTGCTCACGGCACTGTCCAGGACGGTGTCCAGGGCACGGTCCAGAACGGCGCGCAGCGCCAGCGCGTCCGCGGCCAGGGCCGTGACCAGGACGGCGGGACCGGCCAGCGGGGTGAGCGCGGCGCACCCGCCGAAGAGCGCGGCCACCGGCGGGTGCTCCTCGAACACCGGGTCCACGACCAGGAGCTGACCGAGCGCCCGGTGCCCCGCGAGGCCCGCCGGGCCGTCCCAGCCGCCGGGGGCGCCCGGTCCGCAGGCCACCTCCTGGTCCAGCAGCGGCCGGCCGTCCCGCGTCACGGTCAGCCGGCTGCGCAGCAGGCCCGGTGCCTCACCGGTACGGCCGAGCACCTGCTCCTCGCGCAGCACCAGCCGGGCGGTGGGGGCCAGCCGTACCGCGGTACGGACCCGCAGGTCGCTGCCGCGGACCGAGACCAGGGGCTCCGGCAGCCAGCGCAGGGTGGCGTCCGTGGCCACGTCCAGCCGGGTCTCGTAGTGGGCCGGTGACCCGTCCCGGCCGGGCAGGGCCAGGGTGGCGGCGGCCGAGCGGAGCGTGAGGCGGGCGCCCGGGCCCACGGTGGCTTCGACGCCGAGCCGGTCCCCGCCCAGGGGTGCGCTCATCGCCCCGACCAGGGTGACCGCGGCCCCGGGACCGCTCGCCCGGGTGCGCCGCAGGGCCAGCGGGCCCTCACCGGCGAGCAGGGGCAGCGCGGTGCCGCCGCGGCCGTCGGCCACCGCGCCGATCCGGGCGGTGGCGCGCACCCCGCCGAGCGGGGGCGCCGCGGTCACCGTACGGCCCAGGCTGCGATCCGCTCGCGCACCCAGGCCGCGACCGGCGCGACCCCCTCCGGGCCGCGCAGGGACTGGAAGGTGACGGGAAGTCCGCCGCGCTGGTCGGCGGCGTCGCGGGCCATCCGGTCCAGGTCGGAGCCGACGTACGGGGCGAGGTCGGTCTTGTTGACGACGAGCAGGTCGGCGGTGGTGACGCCGGGTCCGCCCTTGCGCGGGATGTCGTCGCCGCCGGCCACGTCGATGACGAAGATCTGGGCGTCGACCAGGCCCCGGGAGAAGGTGGCCGTGAGGTTGTCGCCGCCGGACTCGACGAGGACGAGGTCGAGCGGGGCGCTCTCCCGGAGGGCCTCCTCCAGTTCCTCGACCGCCTCCAGGTTGGCGGAGATGTCGTCGCGGATAGCGGTGTGCGGGCAGGCGCCGGTCTCGACGGCGGTGATCCGCTCGGGCGGCAGCACCGCCTCGCGCAGCAGGAACTCGGCGTCCTCGCGGGTGTAGATGTCGTTGGTGACCACGGCCATGGACAGTTCCGTGCGCAGGGTGCGGCACAGGGCGGCGACGGTGGCGGTCTTGCCGGAGCCGACGGGTCCGCCCAGCCCGATGCGCAGGGCGCGGCGGCTGCCGTCGGGCCGCGTGGGTGCGGCGCTGTGGGTGTGGCGGTGCGGGAAGGCCACGGCGTGGTCGAGATGCACGGCGACTCCTTGAGGAACGTCCGGAGGTGGAGGTGGAGGTGGCAGGGGCGGGGGTAGTGGAGGTGGTGCGGGGCGGTCAGGAGGCGAAGAGGCGTACCGGCCAGTCGGCATGGGCCTGCGCCATGATGTCCAGCAGCGGCGCCGAGGCGGCCGGCAGCGCCCCCGGCCCCTCCCGCCGGGCCACGAGCGCAGCGGCGGCCGCCTCCTCGGCGACCGCGTCGAGCGCGGGGGCCAGCCGGGCCAGCACCCCGCTCGCTTCGAAGGGGTCCAGCCCCAGCAGCCGTACGGTCGCGGTCGCCGGTCCCCCGACGCTCTCGTACGCCGCCACGTGCGCGGCGTCCAGCGCGCCGAGTCCGGCGGCGCGGGCGGTGACGCCGAGCACGACCGGCTGGTGGGCGCCGCGCGGGAAGGCGGCGGCCAGCTCCTCCAGCGCGGGCGCGGGCCAGGTGGCGCGGGCGGCGCGCAGCAGTTGCCGCCCCAGCCGGCGGGCCGCCGCGCGCAGGGCGGGGGACGGGGTGCGGGCGTCGGCGGCGGCGTCCAGGCCGGCCGGATCCATGCCGAGGGCGGCGGCCGCGGCGAGGGCGGCCGCGACCAGTCCGGCGGTGTGCAGCCGGCCCCGGCAGAACTCCTCCAGGGTGGCCGCGTCGTGGATCCTGCCGGCCTTGACGGCGGCCTCGGCCCCGCCGGAGTGCGCGTGGCCCCCGGCGGGGAAGCGCCCGTCGGCGAGGACGAGCAGGGCGGCGCGGCTCATGGCCGGCCGCCGCTCGGGAAGGGTGTCTCCGTGGCCATCAGAAGAGGAAGTAGCGCTGGGCCATGGGGAGTTCGGCGGCGGGTGCGGGTTCCACGGCCTCCCCGTCGATGGTCACGGTGAAGGTGTCGGCGTCGACGTCCACCCGGGGCCGGGCGTCGTTCTCCCGCATGTCGGCCTTGGTGACCTTGCGGGTGCTCTCGATCGCCGCGAACGCCTTGCCGAGCCCGAGCCGCTCCGGCAGTCCGTCGTCGAGGGCGGCCTGCGCGGTGAAGTTGAGGGAGCCCAGCGCCGGGGCGCGCCCGTGCGCGCCGAACATGGGCCGCGGCAGCACCGGCTGCGGGGTGGGGATGGAGGCGTTGGCGTCGCCCATCTGCGCGTACGCTATCTGCCCGCCCTTGATCACCAGCTGCGGTTTGACGCCGAAGAAGGCGGGCTCCCACAGCACGAGGTCGGCGAGCTTGCCCCGTTCCACCGAGCCGATCTCCCGGGCCAGGCCCTGGGCCACGGCGGGGTTGATCGTGTACTTGGCGACGTAGCGGCGGGCCCGGTGGTTGTCGGCCGGTCCGTCGCCGGGCAGGAAGCCGCGCCGCTTCTTCATCACGTGGGCGGTCTGCCAGGTGCGCAGCACCACCTCGCCGATGCGGCCCATGGCCTGGGAGTCGGAGGAGATGATCGAGATGGCGCCGAGGTCGTGCAGGACGTCCTCGGCGGCGATGGTCGAGGGCCGGATCCGGGACTCGGCGAAGGCGAGGTCCTCGGGGACGGCCGGGTTGAGGTGGTGGCAGACCATCAGCATGTCGAGGTGCTCCTCGACGGTGTTGAGGGTGTGCGGACGGGTCGGATTGGTGGAGCTGGGCAGCACGTTGGGCTCGGAGACCACGGTGATGATGTCGGGCGCGTGCCCGCCGCCCGCGCCCTCGGTGTGGTAGGCGTGGATGGTGCGTCCGGCGATCGCGCCGAGGGTGTCGCCGACGAACCCGGCCTCGTTGAGGGTGTCGGTGTGCACGGCGAGCTGGGCGCCGGTCTCCTCGCACACGCCGAGGCAGGCGTCGATGACGGCGGGGGTGGCTCCCCAGTCCTCATGGATCTTGAAGCCGAGGGCACCGCCGCGCAGCTGGGAGTGCATGGCCTCGCGGGACATGGTGTTGCCCTTGCCGAGCAGGCCGATGTTGACCGGGTGGCCGTCGAGCGCCGCGAACATCCGGGCCAGGTGCCAGGGCCCGGGGGTGATGGTGGTCGCCTTGGTGCCCTCGGCGGGGCCGGTGCCGCCCCCGACCAGCGTGGTGACGCCGCTGGCGAGGGCCGCGTCGAGCAGGGTCGGGGAGATGAAGTGGACGTGGGCGTCGACGGCGCCCGCGGTCACGATCTTCCCGTTGCCGGAGATGATCTCGGTCTCCGGGCCGATGACGAGGGCGGGGTCGACGCCGTCCATGGTGTCGGGGTTGCCGGCCTTGCCGATGCCGCAGATCCGGCCGTCGCGGATGCCGAGGTCGGCCTTGACGACACCCCAGTGGTCGAGCACGACCACGCCGGTGATCACCGTGTCGGGGGCGCCCTCGGCGCGGGTGGTGCGGGCCTGGCCCATGGACTCGCGGATCACCTTGCCGCCGCCGAACACCGCCTCGTCACCGGCCCGTCCGGGGCCGCCGCTCAGGTCGTCCTCGATCTCCACGAAGAGGTCGGTGTCGGCGAGCCGGATGCGGTCGCCCGTCGTGGGCCCGAAGAGGTCGGCGTACGCCTGCCGGGAGAGCTCAGCCATCGAGCGGCCCCCCGGTCTCGCCGCGCAGGCCCGGTACGGTGCGCAGGCCGCCCAGCGGTACGAGTTCCACCTCGACCGGGATGCCCGGCTCGAACCGGACGGCGGTACCGGCCGCGATGTTGAGGCGCAGCCCGCGGGCGGCCGGGCGGTCGAAGTCGAGGCCGGGGTTGGCCTCGGCGAAGTGGTAGTGCGAGCCGACCTGGACGGGCCGGTCGGCGGCGTTGAGGACGGTCAGGCGGGTGACGGCACGGCCCTGGTTGAGGGGCACCGGCGCGTCCGCGAACCGGATCTCTCCGGGGATCATGGGCGGGGCCCTTCAGACGATGGGGTCGTGGACGGTGACGAGCTTGGTGCCGTCCGGGAAGGTGGCCTCGACCTGGACGTCGTGGATCATCTCGGGGATGCCGTCCATGACCTCGGAGCGGCTGAGGACCGTACGGCCGGAGGCCATCAGCTCGGACACGGTCCGGCCGTCCCGGGCGCCCTCGAGGATGTGCGAGGTGATCAGGGCGATCGCCTCGGGGTGGTTCAGGCGTACGCCGCGCGCCCGGCGCCGTTCGGCGACGTCGGCGGCGACGTGGATGAGCAGTCTCTCCTGCTCGTGCGGTGTGAGTTGCACACGAATCACCCAGCTTCCGGGACATGATCAGTTGCGCGCCGTCGGAGACCCTAACTTCCGTCAACACTCCTACCAGCTCATTTCCATGCATGGCAGGTCCTTGCCCAACCAGGAGCAAGGCTTTCCGTCCCCCCTGCGGACGCTTTGCCGCCGCAGGGGTGATCATTGACGGAAGGCCGCCTCGGCCACGCTAGGGTGAACACTTTTCCGTCGAGTTAACTCACGTTTCGAACGGACACCCCGTTCAGTGGTCGGCCGCCCTCTGCGCCCGGATCGTCGACGATCGGCAGCGTCGCGTCAGGCGACCGGGGAGCCGGCTCCGACGGTCCAGGGCAGCGCGATCCACACCGTCTTGCCGCCCTCCGCGGTGGGGCTCACGGACAGCCGCCCGCCCGATTCCGCCGCGAGCCAGCGGATGATCACCATGCCACGGCCGTTGTCCTGCTGGACGGCGGCCGGGAGCCGCCTGGGCCAGCGCGGGTGGCTGTCGGTCACACCGATGCGCAGGGTCTCCTCGCGCTCCAGGCGGACGTCGACCGTGAAGGTGGGCGACTGGCCGAAGGTGTGCTGCACGGCGTTGGTGGTGAGTTCGGAGACGATCAGCCGGATGCTCTCGCCGATCTCGGCGCCGTCCGGCAGTCCCCATCCGGCGAGGACGTCCGCGACGTAGCGGCGGGCGGTGGAGACCGAGGCGGGATCGCTCGGCAGAGTGACGGAGGCTTCCTGGTGATCTGCCATGGCGCGGTCCCTTTCCCACCGGGACGAATCGCCCCGGATCTGTGCTGACCGCCAGAGTGCCACTCCTCACCCCACCACGTCGGCCGTTCCCCCAGGATATGCATTTATCTGTCGCCCGATGCGGTGAACTCTGCTACGGAAGACCGTATTTGGACGGCAGACTGGTGCGACCTGTGCCGGTGGGAAGGAGGGCGGGCATGCAGCACGGTCCCGCGGTGCGCCGGCGCAAGCTCGGCGAGGAATTGCGCGCGCTGCGCGACCGGTCCGGACTCACGAGCGGCGAGGCCGCCCGGATCGTGGGCTGGCACCAGTCGAAAATCAGTCGCATCGAAACGGGCCGCAGTGGCGTGAAACCGGAGGACGTCCGGATGCTGCTCGACGCCTACGGGGGTGTGGGCGAAAGCCACCGCGCACTGCTGGAGGCACTGTCCGCCTCCGCGGCCGGACCGGGCGCCGACACCGGGCGCGGCCGGCAGTGGTGGCACGACTACCGGGGCCTGCTGCCCCAGGAGTACCGGGACTTCATCAGCCTGGAGGCTGGGGCCCGTTCGGCCCGCACCGTGGAGCTGTCGGTGGTGCCCGGGCTGCTCCAGACGGCCGCGTACGCACGGGCGGTGACCCGGGCGGCGCTGGGCGGGCTGCCGGAGCCGAAGGTGGACGCGTTGGTCGACGTACGGCTGGCCCGGCAGTCGGTGCTGCGGGCGGATCCGCCGCTGGAGCTGAGCGCCGTGCTCGACGAGGCGGTGCTGCGCCGTCAGATCGGCGGGCCGGGGGTGATGGCGCAGCAGCTGCGGCATCTGGTGGCGGTGGCCGAGCTGCCGCAAGTCCGGTTGCAGGTCCTGCCGTTCAGCGTGGGGGGCCATCTCGGCCTGACCGGACCGTTCGTTATTTTCTCATTTCCGAACATCGCCGATCTGGATGTGGTGGTACTCGACCATTTGACGAGTAGCCTCTATCTGGAGCGGAAGGAAGACCTCGAGGCGTACAGCGCCGCGTTCCGCACCATCCAGGCGCACGCCCTCCCGCCCCATGACTCGTCGGAACTCATCAGCGCGATAGCTGACGACGCGTAAGGAGGCACCCCCGTGTCCGCATCACCCCCTCTCTCCGGCGGACTTCTGAACAGCGCGACCCGGTGGCGGCGCAGCAGCCGCAGCACCGGTATGAACAACTGCGTGGAGGCGGCCGTCCTGTCCGGCGGCCTGCTCGCCGTCCGCGACTCCAAGCGGACGGACGGCCCGGCCGTGCTGTTCACCAGCCCGGCCTGGGACGGCTTCCTCGCGTACGTACGGACGGACTCCCGGCAGGATTCCGCTTGAGGTTCCGCTTCAGCGGTCCGTGGCACCCGCCGGGGCGGTGGCGAGGATCGTCCGGGCCGCCCGCCCGATCTCGTCCCCCGTGAGATCGGCCCGCGCGGTCAGCCGCAGCCGGGAGATGCCGTCCGGCACGGACGGCGGCCGGAAGCACCCCACGGACAGCCCCGCCTCACGGCAGTCGGCGGCCCAGCGCAGTGCCGCCGACGGTGACGGGGCCCGTACCGACACCACGGCCGCGTCCGGCCTGGCCGCGGTCAGGCCGGCCGCGGTCAGCCGCCCGTACAGTTCGTCGGCCACCTCGCGGGCCCGGCCCGCGCGCTGCGGTTCCCGGGCCAGCAGGCGCAGGGCCGCCAGGGCCGCCCCCGCGGCCGCCGGGGCCAGTCCGGTGTCGAAGATGAAGGTCCGCGCCGTGTTGACCAGGTGCCGGATCACCTTGGCCGGGCCGAGCACCGCACCGCCCTGGCTGCCCAGGGACTTCGAGAGGGTCAGCGTGGCGACCACGTCCGGCGCGCCCGCGAGCCCGGCGGCGTGCAGCGCGCCCCGGCCGCCCTCGCCGAGCACGCCGAGGCCGTGCGCGTCGTCCACGACCAGCGCCGCGCCGTGGGCGCGGCAGGCGTCGGCGTAGGCGGCGAGCGGGGCGGCGTCCCCGTCGACGGAGAAGACCGAGTCGGTGACCAGCAGGGCCCGGCCGTCGTGCGCGGCGAGCGTCTTGCGGGCGGTGTCGGGGTCGGAGTGCGGGACCACGGCCGTCTCGGCGCGCGCGAGCCGGCAGCCGTCGACGATCGAGGCGTGGTTCCCGGCGTCGGAGACGACCAGGCTGCCGCGGCCGCCGAGCGCGGTGACGGCGGCGAGGTTGGCGGCGTACCCGGAGGAGAGGACCAGCGCGGCCTCGAAGCCGCAGAAGGCAGCGAGCTCGCGCTCCAGCTCCGCGTGCAGCTCGGTGGTGCCGGTGACCAGGCGCGATCCGGTGGCCCCGGCGCCCCAGCGCTCGGCGGCCTCGCGGGCGCCCCGGACGGTCTCGGGGTGGCGGGACAGCCCCAGGTAGTCGTTGCTGGCGAGGTCCAGCAGCGGGGACCCGGCCGGGCGCGGGCGCAGGGTGCGGACGAGTCCGGCCGCCTCGCGGGCCCGGGCCTCCTCGTCGATCCAGGCGAACACATCGGCCGGTTCGGGCTGGGGCATCGGGCGTCCTCGCGATTTTGTCGGCTGTCCACAGACGTTCTCCGACCCTAGCGGCAGGGACCCGCGTGATCGGTGTGGTGATACACACACTCCGTTCCGGCCATGTTGTGCGATCTCTCCTTGGCCGGGAGTGGGGGTGTGGGACAGGATCGCCTCCATGGACCTGCTGAACACCCTGGTGGACAAGGGGCTGCGGCGTGAGCTGCCGAGCCGCGAAGAGGCGCTCGCCGTACTGGCGACCTCCGACGACGAACTGCTCGACGTGGTGGCCGCGGCCGGCAAGGTGCGCCGCCAGTGGTTCGGGCGCCGGGTCAAGCTGAACTACCTGGTCAACCTGAAGTCGGGGCTGTGCCCGGAGGACTGCGGGTACTGCTCCCAGCGGCTGGGGTCGAAGGCGGAGATCCTCAAGTACACGTGGCTGAAACCCGAGGAGGCCTCCCAGGCCGCCGCGGCCGGTGTCGCGGGCGGCGCGAAGCGCGTGTGCCTGGTGGCGAGCGGCCGGGGGCCGACGGACCGGGACGTGGAGCGCGTCGGCAGGACCATCGAGGCGATCAAGGAGCAGAACGAGGGCATCGAGGTCTGCGCCTGTCTCGGGCTGCTCTCCGACGGCCAGGCCGAGCGCCTGAAGGACGCCGGCGCCGACGCGTACAACCACAACCTCAACACCTCCGAGGCGACGTACGGGCAGATCACCAAGACCCACACGTACGCGGACCGCGTCGACACCGTGCAGAAGGCGCACGCGGCGGGCCTGTCGGCCTGCTCGGGCCTGATCGCGGGCATGGGCGAGAGCGACGAGAACCTCGTCGACGTCGTCTACGCGCTGCGCGAGCTGGACTCGGACTCGGTGCCGGTCAACTTCCTGATCCCCTTCGAGGGCACCCCGCTGGCCAAGGAGTGGCACCTCACCCCGCAGCGCTGCCTGCGGATCCTGGCGATGGTCCGGTTCGTCTGCCCCGACGTGGAGGTCCGGATCGCCGGCGGGCGCGAGGTGCACCTGCGCTCGATGCAGCCGCTCGCGCTGCACATCGCCAACTCCATCTTCCTCGGCGACTACCTCACCAGTGAGGGCCAGGCCGGCCAGGCCGACCTGGACATGATCGCGGACGCCGGTTTCGAGGTGGAGGGTGCCGGGACGTCGACGCTGCCGGCGCACCGCTCCGAGGTGGCGGCGGGCGGCGGCTGCGGCTCGCACGGCGGCGGTGCCTCGCTGTGCGGTTCCGGTGCGGGTGCGGCCGCGGGCACGGCCGCGGACGCGGGTGCCGGGGCGGGCTGCGGTTCCGGGTGCGGCGGCTGTGGCGGTCATGCGGAGGCCGCGGCGCAGCCGGCGGCCGTGCCGGCGGCTGCGGCGGCGCCGGCGGGCGGCCAGGCCGAGCCGGGCGAGGTACGGCCGGAGCTGGTGGCCGTACGGCGCCGGGGCGCGGGCACGGACCTGGCGCCCAATGCCTGACCCGGTGTCCGACGCGGACGCGGCGCCGGACACGGGTATTTCGCTGGGTACGGGTGTTTCCGTCGATGCGGGCGTTTCGCTCGGTACGGGCGTCCCGTTGGACGCGGACGCGCTGCTGGAGCTGGACCGGCGGCACGTCTGGCACCCGTACGGCCCGATGCCCGGGCGGCAGGAGCCGCTGATCGTCGCCTCCGCCTCCGGCGTACGGCTGAAGCTGGCGCGCCCGGCGCACGGGCAGGACGAACTGGTCGACGGCATGTCCTCCTGGTGGTCGGCCATCCACGGCTACAACCACCCCGTGCTCAACGAGGCCGTGCAGGACCAGCTGGGCAGGATGTCGCACGTGATGTTCGGCGGGCTCACCCATGAGCCCGCCGTCCGGCTCGCCGCCAGGCTGGTGGAGATCACCCCGGCCGGTCTGGAGCACGTGTTCCTGTGCGACTCCGGCTCGGTCGCGGTCGAGGTCGCCATCAAGATGTGCCTCCAGCACTGGCGTTCGGTGGGCCGGGAGGGCAAGACCCGGCTGCTGACCTGGCGCGGCGGCTACCACGGCGACACCTGGCAGCCGATGGCCGTGTGCGACCCCGAGGGCGGGATGCACGACCTGTGGTCGGGCGCGCTGCCGCGGCAGGTGTTCGCGGCCGCCCCGCCCGCCGGCTTCGACGCGCCCGTCGACCCGGCGTACGTGTCCCATCTGCGCGAGCTGCTCGCGGCGCACGCGGACGAGCTCGCCGCGGTGATCGTCGAGCCGGTGGTGCAGGGCGCCGGCGGCATGCGCTTCCACTCCCCCGGCTACCTGCGGGTGCTGCGGGAGCTGTGCGACGAGTACGACGTGCTGCTGGTGCTGGACGAGATCGCGACCGGGTTCGGGCGCACGGGCGCGCTGTTCGCCGCCGACCACGCGGGGATCACCCCGGACGTGATGTGCGTCGGCAAGGCGCTGACCGGCGGCTACCTGTCGATGGCGGCCACCGTGTGCACGGCGCGGGTGGCGGACGGGATCAGCCGGGGCACGGTGCCGGTGCTCGCGCACGGGCCGACGTTCATGGGCAATCCGCTGGCGTCCTCGGTCGCGCTGGCCTCGCTGGACCTGCTGCTGGGCCAGGACTGGGCGCGGGAGGTCGAGCGGATCGAGGCGGGGCTGCGGGAGGGGCTGGCCCGGGCGGCCGATCTGCCGGGGGTCCGGGAGGTCCGGGTGCTGGGCGCGATCGGAGTGGTGCAGCTGGACCACCCGGTCGACATGGCGGCGGCGACCCGGGCGGCGGTGACGGAGGGCGTGTGGGTGCGCCCGTTCCGGGATCTGATCTACACGATGCCGCCGTACGTGACGTCGGACGCCGACCTGTCACGTATCTGCCGAGCGGTGGTCGCGGCGGCGCGGGAAGGCTGAGATGGGTGTCGTGGTCGTGTCCGGTACGGGCACGGAAATCGGGAAGACGGTCGTCACGTCGGCGATCGCGGCGGCGGCGCTGGCCGCCGGCCGGTCGGTGGCGGTGCTCAAGCCCGCCCAGACCGGGGTCGGGCCGGACGAGGCCGGGGACGCGGCGGAGGTGGTCCGGCTCGCGGGCCCGGGCGTGACCGCCGCGGAACTGGTCCGCTATCCGGAGCCGTTGGCCCCGGACACGGCGGCGCGGCGGGCCGGGCTGGCGACGCTCGCGCCCGCCGAGATCGCCACGGCGGCGGAGAAGCTCGCCGCCGAGCACGACCTGGTCCTGGTCGAGGGCGCGGGCGGGCTGCTCGTCCGCTTCGACGCGGCGGGTCGCACGCTCGCCGACGCCGCACGGCTGCTGGCCGCGCCGGTGCTGGTCGTGGCCCCGGCGGGGCTGGGCACGCTCAACTCCGCGGCCCTGACCGCCGAGGCCCTGCGGGCCCGCCGGCTGGACCTGCTGGGCCTGGTCGTCGGGAGCTGGCCGGCGGAGCCCGACCTGGCCTCCCGCTGCAACCTCGCCGACCTGCCGTCGGTGTCCGGCGCCCCGCTGCTGGGTGCGGTACCGCAGGGCTCGGGCGCCCTGGACCCGGCCGCGTTCCGCGCGGCCGCGCCCGGCTGGCTGGCCCCGGAGCTCCACGGCACCTGGTCCGCCGGGGAGTTCATGACCCGCTGGGCGTGACGAGGCGGTCCTGGCGGACGAGGTGTCGGAGCCCTCTCGTATGGTTGGTGATCAGACCGACACCAACCGCTGGAGGGGGCAACGGACATGGTGCAGATGGCAGACCTGGTCGAGTGGGGCAGTCTCGATCCCGTGGACGAGGACGCGCCGCGCGTCGTCCACGACCCGGCCACCGGCCGGGTCTTCGGACTCTCCGTCTACGAGGACAGTCCGGAGCCCGCCGACCTGTTCCCGCTCGCGCCCTCGGCGCGGACCTTCGAGCGCCTGGTGAGCGCCCGAGAGGAACTCACCTCGTTGCGGGGCCGGTTCGCCGACGTCGCCGCGCGCCCCGGCAGCCCCGCGGTCGCGGAGGCGACGGAGCGTTTCCGCGCGCTGCTCGCCGCGGAGGACTGGGGCGACGCCTCTGATTCGGGTGCCGGTGGCGGTGGCGGTGCCGACGGCGGTTCGGCGGTGCCGGCGTACTGGCGGATCACCTCGGTGATCCGGCCGCTGGCCCTGGTCGCCGGCCCGGGCCGGGGCCTGCTGCTCGACCTGCCCGCGGGCCTGCTGGAGGAGGCGTTCGGCGCCGACGAGGTCGTGCGGCTCGACGGGTCGGAGCTGCCGGACGGGCTGCGGCACGAGCCGACCCGCCGGTTCCTGACCGAGGTGGGCCTGCCCGAGGACGCGCTGATGTTCGGGCTGGACGGGCCGGAGGACCTGTTCACCGCCCTCGCCGAGGAGGACGGGGTGGCGGGGGTGGGCGTCGACCCCGCGCGGCTGTTCTCGCTGGGCTCGCTGGTCGACGACATCGCGGTGTACGTGGACGGCGGCACGGGCGAGATCTACGCCTGGTACTACGCGGAGGAACGGCTGCGGCCGCTCAACGCCGACATATCCACGCTGGCGTTCACCCTGTGGCTCCACGACCGCGAGCGCGCGCTCGACGAGGAGCACGCCTTCTCCGAGGAACTGCACGAGGAGCTGGCGGGCGCCATGGTGGCGGTGCTGGCGTCCGTGGACCCGGTCGCGTGCCGGGACACGGGCGAGGAGGACGACTGGCGCTACTGGCCCGAGACGTTCCACGACGAGGCGGACGGGGTTCTCCAGGCGGCCCCGCGGGGGAAGACTGGGGGTGTGGTACGTCCGCTTTGAGGAGGTCCGTCATGCCCCTGCGCTCCCCACGGCCGTTGCACCAGGACGCCGTGCACCACCCCGTCTTCGCCCGCTTCTACGCCCGGATGAGTGTGCAGGCAGACCTGCGGGGCGGAGTGGCCGGGCTGCGGCGGGAGCTGCTGGACGGGCTGTCGGGCCGCGTCATCGAGATCGGCGCGGGCAACGGGCTGAACTTCAGCCACTACCCCCGCGCCGTCTCGGAAGTGGTCGCCGTGGAGCCGGAGCGCAGCCTGCGCCGGCTCGCGGCCGACGCGGCGCTGCGCGCCGAGGTCCCGGTGGACGTCGTACCGGGGGCGGCCGAGGCCCTGCCGGTCAAGAGCGAGGCGTTCGACGCGGCCGTGGCCTCCCTGGTGCTGTGCACCGTGCGGGATCTGCCGCGGTCCCTCGCGGAGCTGCACCGGGTGCTGCGGCCCGGCGGTGAACTGCGCTTCTTCGAGCACGGGCTGGCGCCGGGGCCCGGGATGGCCGCCGTGCAGCGGGGGCTGGACCGGACGGTGTGGCCGAGGCTGTTCGGCGGCTGCCACGTCTCGCGGGACGCGCTCGCCGCGATCGAGGCGGCCGGCTTCCGGATCGTGGCGCAGCGCGGCGTCCGGGTGCCCGAGCGCGGCCCGGCGCTGCCCACCTCGTACTGCGTGCTCGGCACGGCCCGGCGCTCGTACGACTAGGGTCTGTCCGGCGGTGTCAGGCGGCGCCCTCCGGTACGGGCCGCGCGCGCCCCGTGTCGTCGATCCAGTGGGTGACCACGGGCCGGACCGGGGGAAGGGCCCAGGGGTCCAGCGTGCCGTCGCACAGCTCGGCCAGGAACTGGACCATGCCGCCGTCGTAGTGCCACCAGGCATCGTTGCGCGAGCAGACGGTGACGGGCCACCGCTGCGGGTCGCCCGGGACGGTGCTCCACAGGAACCGGTCGCCTTCGGCCGAGTTCCCCCAGTACAGCAGGCTGCCCCGCGGCAGCTCCGGCGGGCGCAGGTCGGTGGCCTCGTCGGAGTCCCACCACGCCCGCTCCTCGCGCTGGCAGCGGGCCCAGGCGCCCTCTTCGCCCGGGTCGGGGGAGGCGATGGTCAAGAACGCGTCCAGCTCGACGGCGGGGTACCACGCGGCCAGGGTCTTGAAGTCCGTGGGCAACGCGGTGCCGAGGACGTCCTCGGCGGCGGCCCAGTCGTACGCGGCGGGAGCGGGCCGGCGGTGGTGCACCAGCCCCGGGACGGCTTGCTCCAGCGTGGCGAGTGCCTCGTGCGGATCCAGGATCCTGCGGGCCGGGCGCTGGGTGCCGATGAGTTCGGTCATGGCGTGCAGCGTGCCACGGCCGCTCGGCCCCCCGTGCCACCGGCCCCGCGCAAGCGGGCCCCTTACGACCGGCACAGCGCGACCGGGCCCGTGCCACCGGCCTCCGTGCCACCGCCTCCGTGCCAGGGGCCCCTCAGCCGGGCGTGGGCCCGGCGGCGGGGAAGGGCTTGACCCAGCGGCGCCAGCGGTCCTCGCGGTGGTATCCGGCCGCGGTCCAGGCGTGGTGGGCCCGTTCGTTGGCCTCCAGCACCATCGCGTCGCCGCGCCGGCCGCCGGCCGCCACGAAGCGGCGTTCGGCGGCGTCGAGCAGGGCGGTGGCGATCCCGCGGCGCCGGTGGGAGGGGAGCACCGCCAGGCGGTAGAGGGAGCAGCGCCAGCCGTCGTAGCCGGCGATGACGGAGCCGACCAGCAGCCCGTCGGCCTCGGCGAGGATCAGGGCCTCGGGGTCGCGCTCGACGAGTCCGGTCACCCCGGCGGCGTCGTCCGTGATGGACGTGCCCTCGGCCGCCTCCTTCCAGAACGCGAGGACGCCTGCGGCGTCGGACGGCACGGCGGTCCTGATGGTGAGGTCAGTCATGATCGGTAGCCAAGCACGCCGACGCGCGCCGCCACCACCGTGTTTCGCCAGGCGGGACGGTGTCCGGCGAGAGCCCCGGAGCACCCCCAGCCCTCGGCGCGCTTTGCCCATCCTTTACCATGTGGACAACAGATCTCCTCGAACGGAAGGTGTGAGCGTCCGCCCATGGGCGAGCCTCCCAGTACCCGACATCGCGCGACACCCCTCCTCCTGGCTGATCATGGGACGGAGGTGAACCGATGACCGAAGTGCTTCTGCTGCTCGTGGCGCTGCTGCTCTGCCTTGTCTGCGGAGTCTTCGTCGCGGCCGAGTTCTCGCTGACCACGGTGGAGCGCAGCGAACTCGAACGGGCCGTCGAACGGGGCGAGCGGGGCGCCGAGAGCGCCCTGGCCGCCGTACGGACCCTGACGTTCCAGCTCTCCGGCGCCCAGCTCGGCATCACCGTGACCGGCCTCGTCATCGGCATGATCGCCAAGCCCTCGATCGCCGCCCTGATCACGGGGCCGTTCCAGGCGATGGGGCTGTCGCAGGCCGCGGCCTCCTCCACCGCGCTGGTCCTCGGCACGGCCCTGTCGACCGTCGTCCTGATGGTCGTGGGCGAGCTCGTGCCCAAGAACTGGGCGATCTCCTCGCCGCTGGCGATCGCCAAGCGCGTCGCCACCATGCAGCGGGTCTTCAGCCGTGCCTTCGGACCGCTGATCTCACACCTCAACACCACCGCGAACCACATGGTCCGCCGGCTCGGACTGGAGCCGGCCGAGGAGCTGGCGTCCGCCCGTACGCCGCAGGAGCTGGTGGCGCTCGCCCGGCACTCCGCCCGGGAGGGCGCGCTGGAGAAGGACACCGCGGAGCTTTTCGTGCGGACCCTGAACCTGGCCGACCTGACCGCGGAGAACGTGATGACCCCGCGCGTCCAGGTCACCGCCCTGGAGGTGAACACGACGGCCGAGGACGTCGCCAACGCGACCATGGCCACCGGCCTGTCCCGCTTCCCGGTCTACCGGGGCACCCTGGACAACGTCGTCGGCATCGTCCACATCAAGGACGTGCTGGCACTGCCGGCCGGGGAGCGCCACCGCCACCCGGTCGCGCGGCTGCTGCGCGAGCCGCTGCTGGCGCCCGAGTCGCTGACCGTGGACCGGCTGCTGGACCGCCTCTCGGGCCGCCGCACGATGGCCGTGATCGTCGACGAGTACGGCGGCACGGCGGGCGTGGTCACCCTGGAGGACATCGTCGAGGAGGTCGTCGGCGAGGTCCGCGACGAGCACGACCCGCACGAGACCTCCGACCTGGCCCAGGCCGGTACGGACGCCCACGGCCGGCTGCTCTACTCGGCCGACGGCGCGGCCCGTACCGACCAGCTGGAGCGGATCGGGCTGCGGGTGCCCGAGGGCCCGTACGAGACCCTGGCCGGCCTGATAGCCACCCGGCTCGGGCGGATCCCGGCCGTCGGAGACCGGCTGGAGCTGGACGGCTGGCGCCTGGACGTGGTGGATTCCAGCGGCCGCCGGGCGGCGCGGGTGCTGCTGCACGCGCCGACGGAGGGCCCGCGGGCCACGGGTGGGGAGGACGCGCGATGACCGCGATCCAGTTGCTGATCGGTCTGGCGACCCTGGTCGTCAACGCGTTCTTCGTCGGCGCGGAGTTCGCGCTGATCTCGGTCCGGCGCAGCCAGATCGAGCCGTACGCCGAGCGGGGCGACCGGCGCGCGCGCAGCGTGCTGTGGGCCCTGGAGCACGTGTCGGCGCTGATGGCGACGGCCCAGCTGGGTATCACACTGTGCACCCTGGTGCTGGGCGTGGTGGCCGAGCCGGCCATCGCCCACCTGCTGACCCCGCTCTTCGACCTGGTCGGCGTCCCGGGCGGGCTGACCCACGCCATCTCGTTCGTGGTGGCGCTGGCCCTGGCGACGTACCTGCACATGCTCTTCGGCGAGATGGTGCCCAAGAACGTGGCGCTGGCGGAGCCGGTGCGCACGGCGCTGGCGCTGGGCCCGCCGCTGGTGACGCTGACGCGGGCGCTGCGGCCGGTGGTCTTCGCGATCAACGCCTTCGCCAACGCGCTGCTGCGGCTGCTGCGGGTGGAGGTGAAGGACGAGGTCGGCGCGACCTTCTCGGACGACGAGCTGGCGCGCATCGTGAAGGACTCCAGCGACGCCGGGCTGATCGACGACCGGGCGAGCGAGCGGCTGCACGACGCCCTGGAGCTGGGCCGCCGCCCGGTCGCCGATGTCGTGCTGCCCTCCGGCCAGGTGGTCTCGGCGCAGTGGGGGATCACCCCGGAGGAGCTGGAGCGGCTGTCCGCCGAGAGCGGCTTCTCACGCTTCCCGGTCGTCGACGACCAGCGGATGATCCTCGGGTACCTGCACGTCAAGGACGCTCTGGACGCGCCGGCGCGCGACGAGGCTTTCCCGCTGACGGCGCTGCGGGCGATCGCCCAGGTACGGGCCGAGACCCCGCTGGACGACGTCCTGACGGCGATGCGGCGCAGCCGTACCCACCTGGCGGCGGTGCTGGGGGCGGACGGGGCGCTGGCGGGACTGGTGACCATGGAGGACGTGCTGCGCGAGCTGTTCGGCAAGCCGGCCGCCGGATAGGGCGGTCCGCCTGGTTCCCCCGGCTCTGCACGGCCGGGGGAACCAGGCGGTAACATCGCTGGCGCCATGGAGATGAATGCGTCTTACACCAGTTTCGTCGCGATCGGCGACTCGTTCACCGAGGGCATGTCCGACGCGCTGCCGGACGGCTCCTACCGGGGCTGGGCCGATCTGCTCGCCGCCCGCCTCGCGGCGCGCGAGCCGGGCTTCCGGTACGCGAACCTCGCCGTGCGCGGGAAGCTGATCGGACAGATCGTCGACGAGCAGGTGGACGCCGCGGCCGCGATGGGTGCCGACGTGGTGACCCTGGTGGGCGGGCTGAACGACACGCTGCGGCCCAAGGTCGACATGGGCCGGGTGCGCGCTCACCTGGAGGCGGCCGTGGAGCGGCTCGCGCCCAGCTGCAAGACGCTGGTCCTGATGCGCTCCCCCGGGCGCAACGGGCCGGTCATGGAGCGGTTCCGCCCGCGCATGGAGGAGCTCTTCGCCATCGTCGAGGAGCTCGCGGCGCGGCACGGCGCGCTGGTCGTCGACCTGTACGGGGCTCCGGTGCTCGCCGATCCCCGGCTGTGGGGCGTGGACCGGCTGCACCTGACGGACGAGGGCCACCGGCGGGTCGCCGAGGCCGTCTGGCAGACCCTGGGCCTGCCCGCGGCCGAGGACTGGCGGGCGCAGCTGCCGCCGGCGACGGCGCCCGGCTGGGCCGTACGCCGGGCCGACGACGTGAAGTTCGCCCGCGAGCACCTGCTGCCGTGGGTCGGACGACGGCTGACGGGCCGCTCCTCGGGGGACGGCCTCGACCCCAAGCGCCCGGAGCTGCTGCCGTACACGCCCTCGCACTCGTAGCAACGCACAACCTGGGGCGGGGCGCGGAGCTGCGTAAACGCACAGCCCGAGCGCAAGTAGAATCCCTACACGTGACAGCCAAGCCCCGCATCCCCAATGTCCTGGCCGGCCGCTACGCCTCCCCGGAGCTCGCCGTCCTGTGGTCCCCCGAGTACAAGGTGACGCTGGAGCGGCGGCTGTGGCTCGCCGTGCTGCGCGCCCAGAAGGACCTCGGAATCGAGGTCCCGGACGCGGCCCTCGCCGACTACGAGCGTGTCCTGGAGACCGTCGACCTGGCCTCCATCGCCGAGCGCGAGAAGGTCACCCGGCACGACGTGAAGGCCCGCATCGAGGAGTTCAACGCCCTCGCCGGCCACGAGCACGTCCACAAGGGCATGACCTCCCGGGACCTGACCGAGAACGTCGAGCAGCTCCAGATCCGGCTCTCGCTGGAGCTGGCCCGCGACCGTACGGTCGCGGTCCTGGCCCGGCTGGGCAAGCTGGCCGGCGAGCACGCCGAGCTCGTGATGGCCGGCCGCTCGCACAACGTCGCCGCCCAGGCCACCACCCTCGGCAAGCGTTTCGCGACCGCCGCCGACGAGCTGCTCGTCGCCTACGGCCGTCTGGAGGACCTACTGGGCCGCTACCCGCTGCGCGGCATCAAGGGTCCCGTCGGCACCGCCCAGGACATGCTCGACCTGCTCGGCGGCGACGCCGGCAAGCTCGCCGACCTGGAGCAGCGGATCGCCGCCCACCTGGGCTTCGGCCAGGCCTTCACCTCCGTCGGCCAGGTCTACCCGCGCTCGCTCGACTACGACGTGGTCACCGCCCTGGTGCAGCTGGCCGCCGCCCCGTCCTCGATCGCCAAGACCATCCGCCTGATGGCGGGCCACGAGCTGGTGACCGAGGGCTTCAAGCCGGGCCAGGTCGGCTCGTCCGCGATGCCGCACAAGATGAACACCCGCTCCTGCGAGCGCGTGAACGGCCTGATGGTCATCCTGCGCGGCTACGCCTCCATGACCGGCGAGCTGGCGGGCGACCAGTGGAACGAGGGCGACGTCTCCTGTTCCGTGGTGCGCCGCGTGGCCCTGCCGGACGCCTTCTTCGCCTTCGACGGTCTGCTCGAGACGTTCCTGACCGTCCTGGACGAGTTCGGCGCGTTCCCGGCGGTCGTGGCCCGCGAGCTGGACCGCTACCTGCCGTTCCTGGCGACCACGAAGGTCCTCATGGGCGCCGTCCGTGCCGGCGTCGGCCGTGAGGTGGCCCACGAGGTCATCAAGGAGCACGCGGTCGCCTCCGCCCTCGCCATGCGCGAGCAGGGTGCCGAGCGCAACGAGCTGCTGGACAAGCTCGCCGCGGACGAGCGCATCCCGCTGGACCGCGCCCAGCTCGACGCGCTGATGGCGGACAAGCTGTCCTTCACCGGCGCAGCGGGCGACCAGGTCGCCACCGTCGTCTCCCGCATCGAGGAGATCGCCAAGCGGCACCCGGAGGCGGCGGGCTACACGCCCGGCTCCATCCTCTGATCCCCTTGTGTCGTCGGGGCGCCGCCGTCCGGTGGCGCCCCGCCGCCGTTCCCGCCGCTGTTCCCGCCCTCCTTCGGTAGCCAGGTGAGGGTGACGGTGATGGCGGCCTTCGCCTCGCCGTCGGCCAGCACGGCCACGGCCTTGCCGGGCTTGACCGCCAGTTCTATCCCGAAGGTGGCGCTGATCTCGTCGGGTGCGGCGGCCTCGGCGGCCCGCAGCACCGCCGTACCGAGCCCGGTCACCAGCTCGCCCAGCTGGTCCACCCGCGCGGCGAGCTGGTCCAGCGCCCCGACGTCCTGGTGGCCCACGTCCTGGTAGCCGACGCGCTCCGGCTCCGGCAGGTCCTGCGGCGCGAGCACGCTGACCCGGGCCAGTACCTTCTGCCCGCCCGGCAGTTCGATCTCCTGGATCCTTCGTTCCATGGTCCCCCCAACCCTCGGCCCGCCCTCGGCCATTGTTCCCCTTACGGCGGATCGGTCACCGTGACCGCCGCCAGCAGCTGCGGCGAGTGGTCGGCCCCCCACCGGGCGGCGCACACGACGACCCACCGATCCTCCACCCGCCACACGTGCACGTGGTCGGTGACGCCGCTCAGCTCCCCCCACGGCTGCGCCACCTCCTGCGTGACCGCCCGCAGCCGCACACTGCCGAGGCTGAACACGTCGGCCGTCCCCCAGCGCTCGGTCAGCGCGTGCGTGAGCGCCTCGTACGCGGCGGATGTCCGCTCGGCCTCCTCGGCCCTGCCGACCGCGTCCTCGTCCCCGAACCAGCGGCTGTCGCCCAGCTCCGCGAGGTGATACCCGGGACCGCTGGTGCCCACATCGGACCTGCCCCGCACGTCGGGAAAGTCACGCGTCCGGAGCTGGTCGATGGTGTCGAGATGCTCTGCCGTGGTCATGCCGTCAGTATCCAGGGGACCACTGACAACTGGCCCTGCGTCACGCGTCCCGCCGGCGGACGGCGATCCAGCCGCAGGCCACCGCGGCCACCGCCCACAACGCCAGCACGCCCAGCCCGCCCCAGTGCCCGGGGTCGCCCTGCGCGGCACTGCGCATGACCGTCTGTCCCGCCCGGTCCGGCAGATAGGGAGCGATTCCCCCAGCGGTCGCACCGACGACGAAGGGGACGACCAGGACGAAGGGTATGAGCAGGCTCAGCACGGCCGTTCCGCTGCGGAGCAGAGCCGTGAGTCCGGCGGCGAACAGGGCCATGAGCACCAGGTAGCAGCCGCTGCCGAACACGGCCCGCACCGCCCCCGGGTCACCGATACCGATGGCGTGCTCCCCCATCAGCGCCTGACCGGCGAAGAACGTGACCACTCCGGTGACCTGCCCCGTCAGGAAGGCGAGCGCCCCGATCACCGCGACCTTCGACAGGTAGAACCGGGTGCGGCCCGGCACCGCGGAGAGCGTGGTGCGCAGTGCTCCATTGTGGAACTCGGCGGCGAACGCGCTGGTCCCGAAGGCGATGGCGGCTATCTGACCGAAGTTGATGCCGTAGAAGGCCGCGAGCAGCGGGTCGTCGCCCATGGCGCCTTCCTCGCCGGATCCGGTGAGCGCGGCCGTCAGCGTCTGTATGCCGACGGTGGCGACCAGGACCGCTATCAGTGCTCCGAAGGTGCCGCGCAGCGACCGTATCTTGATCCATTCCGACCGCAGGGCGGGTGCGGTGGGCAGAGCGGTGATCATGGTGGAGCCTCCTGGGTGACGGGTGGCAGGTGTGGGTGGCAGGTGTGGGTGGCTGGTGGTGGGTCAGCGGGTGGTGGCGGCGAACTGGGCGTGGTCCGCGGTGAGGTCGAGGTAGGCCTGTTCCAGCGAGGCACGTTCGTCGGAGAGCTCCAGCAGGGCGATGCTCTCGCGGGCCGCGATACCGCCGAGGTCGGCCGCCCGTATGCCGTCGATGCTCCAGCGCCCTTCCTCGGCCGCGGCCATCTCGAAGCCGTCGCGGGCCAGGGCCGCCCGGAGCCGGTCCGGGTCCGCGGTGCGCAGCAGCACCCGAGGCGTACTGCGGGCGTCGATGAATTCCTTCATGGAGGTGTCGGCGAGCAGCCGGCCCCTGCCGAGCACGACCAAGTGGTCGGCCAGGGCCGCTGTCTCGGACATCAGGTGGCTGGAGACGAGGACCGTCCGGCCCTCCGCGGCCAGGGTGCGCATCAGCTCGCGGATCCAGATGATGCCCTCGGGATCGAGGCCGTTGGTCGGCTCGTCCAGCAGGAGCACGCCCGGGTCGCCGAGCAGTGCGGCGGCTATGCCGAGCCGTTGGCGCATCCCGAGCGAGAAGGTCTTCACCCGCCGCCCGGCCGCCGAGGCGATGCCGGCCTGCTCCAGCACCTCGTCCACCCGTCGCGCCGGGATGCGGTTGCTGGCGGCGAGGACCCGCAGGTGGTCCCGTGCGGTGCGGCCGCCATGCGCCGCCTGTGCGTCGAGGAGCGCCCCGACCTGGCGCAGCGGCTCGGTGAAGTCGGTGAAGCGGCGCCCGCCCACGGTGGCCGTGCCCGACGTGGGCCGGTCCAGGCCGAGCAACAGGCGCATCGTGGTGGACTTCCCGGCGCCGTTCGGCCCGAGGAAGCCGGTCACCCGGCCGGGCAGGACGTCGAAGGTGAGGTGGTCCACCGCCCGGGCGGTGCCGTATTCCTTGGTCAGTTCGCAGATCTCGATGCGGTTCATGGCTCAAGACTCGGCCCCGGACCCACCCCTGCTCCTCCCCCGCGCGGGGGGATCGTCTCCCCCGTGCGGGGGAGACGGCGTCGAGGGGCCGGCTGCCAGGATGAGGACATGTACCGACTGCTCCGTTCCCCGCTCCAAGGGGTCACGTACACCCGCTGGTTGCACCTGCTGGTCCCTCTGCTGATCGTGGCCGTCTGGCTGTTCATAGCGCCGCACATGCCCTGGGTGCCGGCCCTGGTCGTGGCGCCCTTCGGGCTGCTTCCCTGGGTGCGGATGGCCGAGGGGGTCCAGGCACAGTTCCTGCTCACCCCCCATGAGCGGGGCCGTCACGACGGGGCGATCAGCACGGTGGCGTCGGCCCGATGGGGCGACCGCTGGCGGACGCTGCTGTGGCTGGAGATACGGCTGGGGCTGGCGGCGCTGGCGTGGTTGGCAACGGTGGGGCTGCTCGTCATGTCGGTGGAGCTGGTCCAGACGGCCGCCGGGTCCGTCCCCGAGTCGCTCAAGACGCTGCCCGTGACACCGCCCCGCTGGGCCGCCGCGCTGCTGGTCCCGGTGCCGCTGCTGCTCCTGATGGTGATCGTCGTGCTGCTCGGTGAGGCGGTCACCGCGATCGCCAGGCGCCTGCTGGGCCCGTCGACGGCCGAACGGCTGTCGGCCCTGGAGGTGCGGACGGAGCAGTTGCTGGAGCGCACCCGGATCGCCCGGGAACTGCACGACTCCATCGGACACGCGCTGACCGTGGCCGTCATGCAGGCGGGGGCCGCCCGGGCTTCGGGCAACGCGGAGTTCACCGAGCGGGCGCTGTGCGCGATCGAGGAGACGGGGCGCGCCGCTCTGGAGGATCTGGAGCGCGTGCTGGGGGTGCTGCGCGAGACGGGCCCGCGCCCCTCGCAGCGGCCGACGCTCGCGGAGGCGGACCGACTGCTGGAGTCGGCGCGGGCGTCGGGGGCGGCGGTCGACGCCGAGCTGTCCGGTCCACTGGAGCAGTTGCCGGGCCCGGTCACCCGTGAGGGGTACCGGATCCTGCAGGAGGCGCTCACCAATGTGCTGCGGCACTGCGGGCCCGTCCCGGTTCGGGTGCGGATCGAGATGGCGGTGGGGCTGCTGGAGCTCGAGGTGACCAATCCGCTGCCCGAGGGCCCGGCGTTCGGGTCCGGCTCGGGGAGCGGGCTGCGCGGGATGCGGGAGCGGGCCGCGCTGCTGGGCGGGAAGGCCGAGACGGGCCCGTACGAGGGCAGTTGGAGAGTGCGCGCCCGGCTTCCGCTGGAGCGAATACCCTGACCGGATGCCGGTCACCGTACTGCTCGTCGACGACGAGCCCCTGGTCCGCGCGGGTCTGCGCGCCGTCCTCGAGTCCCAGCCCGACATCGAGGTGGTCGGGGAGGCCGCCGACGGGGCCGCCGTGGTCCCCCTGGTGCGGCAACTGCGGCCGGACGTCGTGGCGATGGACGTGCGGATGCCGCTGCTCGACGGGATCGACGCCACGCGGGCCGTGCTGAAATCGGTCGACGATCCGCCGAAGATCCTCGTGGTGACGACGTTCGAGAACGACGAGTACGTGTACCGGGCGCTGCGGGCTGGTGCCGACGGGTTCCTTCTCAAGCGGGCCAGGCCGTCCGAGATCGTGCACGCGGTGCGGCTGGTCGCGGAGGGTGAGACGCTGCTCTTCCCCACCGCCCTGCGCTCGCTCGCCGCCGAGTACGGCAACCGGGAGGCGCGGGAGGCTCTGGAACAGGCGGCACTGACCGAGCGCGAGGAGGCGGTGCTCCGGCTGATGGCCAAGGGGCTGACGAACGCCGAGATCGCCGGTCAGCTGTATGTGGGGGCGGAGACGGTGAAGTCGCATGTGAGCGCCGTGCTCGCGAAGCTGGGGGCGCGGGACCGGACGCAGGCGGTGATCACGGCGTACGAGTCCGGATTCGTGTCCCCGGCCTGAGGGTGGAGGACGGATTCCGGCAGGTGGGGGCCGGTTCTCGCCGCCGCGGCGACTGGGCAGTACGATCCGGCTGACAGGCGCGCTAGCTGGGAGGACACACGTTGGGGCAGCTGACCGGCGGGGACCCCTCGCTGCTCCGGCGGATCAACTCCGCCGTGGTACTGCGTGCGCTGCGCGCGGCCGAATCGCCGACGCTCACCGATCTGACCCGGGTGACCGGGCTGTCGCGGCCCACCGTCGAGGGGGTCGTCGAGGGGCTGATGGGCACCGGGCTGGTGGTCGAGGCCGCCGCGGAGGAAGGGGCGCGCCGCCAGGGGCGGCCGGCCCGGCGGTTCCGGTTCCGGGCCGAGGCCGGTCATCTGCTCGGCGTCGAGATCGGCTCGCACCGGGTCGCGGCCCTGATCTCGGGGCTGGACGGGCGGGTCATCGGCGCAGGGACGAAGGAGGTCGCCGAGACGGCTTCCGCCGACGAGCGTCTGGAGAAGGTCCGGGCGTGCGTCGCCGACCTGCTGCGGCGGGCGGGGGTGCCGAGAGACTCACTGCGGGCCGTCGGGGTCGGCAGTCCCGGAATCGTCGAGGCCGACGGCACCGTACGGCTGGGCACGGCCCTGCCCGGCTGGACCGGGCTGCCGCTCGGTGAGCGGCTGCGGCGGTCGTTCCGGTGCCCGGTGCAGGTGGAGAACGACGCCAACGCGGCGGCGGTCGGCGAGCACTGGAAGGGGGCCGCTCAGGACACCGACGACATGGTGTTCGTGATGGCGGGCCTGAGTCCCGGTGCCGGGTCGCTGATCGGCGGGCGGCTGCACCGGGGCTACGGCGGGGCGGCGGGCGAGATCGGGGCGCTGCATCTGCTGGGCCGCGAGGCCACTCCGGAGAAGCTGCTGTCGACCACCGGGGAACCGTTGCACCCGCTGGACGAGCAGGCGGTGGCGGAGGTGTTCGCCATGGCCAAGCGCGGGGACGCGCGGGCGGTCGCCGCGCTGGACCGGTTCGTCCAGCGGCTGGTGCACGACGTGGCGGCGCTGGTGCTGGCGATGGATCCGGAGCTCGTGGTCGTCGGCGGGTGGGCCGCCGGGCTGGACGGGCTGCTGGACCCGCTGCGGCGCGAGCTGGAGCGGTACTGCCTCCGGCCGCCGCGGGTAGAGCTGTCCCGGCTGAGCGAGGCCGCGGTGGCCACCGGGGCGCTGCGGCTGGCGCTGGACCACGTCGAGGAGGAACTGTTCGCGGTGGAAAAGACGGTGACGGCCCGCCGCCGCTGACGCGGGGCTGCTGACGCGGGACCACCGGCACGGCCGGCTGCCACGGCCCGCCGGCAGGGCCACCGCGCGCGGCGCGGCCCCGGGCGCGGCCCGCTGGCATGGCCCGTGGCGTGCGGGTCGGCCTCCGGCCGGCTCGCACCGTACCGGGCGGGTCCGCGGCGGGCAGGGCCTGCCACCAGCACGACCCCGCCGGTGCGGCTCGCCGCCGCTGACGCGGGACCACCGGCACGGCTCGCTGGCACGGCCCGCACGCACGGCCGTCCGCGCGCGGGTCGGTCCTCGGTCGGCTCGCGCCGTACCGGGCGGGGCCGCCGGGGCGTCAGGAGGCCACGGGTTCTGCGGTGTCGTGGGTGATCTGGACGTCGCCCGAGTCGCCGAACGTCAGGCGGCAGGTGTCCGCACGGTAAGTGGCGACGGAGACCGCGGCCGTGCCCGCGGCCGTGAAGTAGCGGGTGGTGACGAGCAGGACCGGGGCGCCGGGGAGGCGGTCGAGTTCCTTGGCGTCGTCGGCGCGGGCCGAGCCGAGTTCGACGGAGCGGTCCTGGCCTTCGAGGACCAGGTGCCCCAGCTCACGCAGGATGGCGCGGGCACGGGCAGGGCCGGACGGGGCGTCGAGGGCGGACAAGCCCGGCACGGACGCGGCCGGGACGTAGAGGAGCTCGGCGGCGACGGCCTGCCCCTGGGTGACGCGGGTGCGGCGGACCGTGTGGACGGCCTGGTCGCTGCCCGTCCCGAGCAGCTTCGCGATCGCGGCGGCGGGCACGGTCTCGGTGGCGTTCACCAGCTGCCAGCCGTCGGTGGCCTCGCCGGGCCAGCCGTGCTGCGCGTCACGCACGGCGACACCGACGCGCGGCGGGGCGACCGTCGTGCCCACGCCGCGACGGCGCTGCAGCCGGCCCTCGAGTTCGAGCTGTTCCAGCGCCTGGCGCAGGGTCGCGCGGGCGACGCCGAAGCGGGCGGCGAGTTCACGCTCGTTCGGCAGGACCTCGCCCACCGCGAAGTCCTGGTCGAGCGCCTCGCTGAGCACGGTCTTGAGGTGCCAGTACTTCGGCTCCGGCACCGTTTCGAGCTGCGTGGTCCCCACCCTGACTCCTCCTGCTGCCCTCGCTGCAATCGCCGTGTTCCAGCGGCAGTTCCGCGCCTTTGTTTATTAAAGGTTCCTGCACTATCCCTGCGACGATAGGACGGCGGCACCCCTTGGTCAAGACCAATCCTCGGCCCTTTGCCGGGCAGATCGGGCATACGTATCAAGCCGTTCACGGGATGTTCGCGGGCTGCTCGGCGGCTCAAAGGCTTGTGGTGGCGAGCTACCCGGCGGTAGTCATTACTGACAGCGAGTCTCACAGGTCCGCACCGACGTGACGCCGAGGAGCAGCATGACCACCACGGTCTCCTTCACCATCGACTCCCCCCTCGGGCCCCGGCCCGCGACCGTCGCCTACGAACGCAAGGGCGCGGGCGAGCCGCTCCTGCTGCTCCACGGCATCGGGCACCACCTCCGGGCCTGGCACCCGGTGACCGACATCCTCGCCGCCGACCACGACGTGATCGCCGTCGACCTCCCGGGCTTCGGGGCCTCCGACCCCCTCCCCGAGGGCGTCCCGTACGACCTCGGGACGGTAGCCGCCGCCCTCGGCGCGCTCTGCGCCACCCTCGGCGTCGAGCGCCCGCACGTCGCCGGCAACTCCCTCGGCGGACTGCTCGCCCTCGAGATGGGCCGCGAGCGGCTCGTGGCGTCCGTGACCGCGCTCTCCCCCGCCGGTTTCTGGTCGCAGGCCGAGCGCCGCTACGCGTTCGGCGCGCTGCGCGCACTGCGCACGGGCGCCCGGGCCCTGCCGTACGCCGCCGTGCGCGGCCTCGCCGGCTCCGCCGCCGGACGGGCCGCGCTGACCGGCGCCATCTACGCCCGCCCCGCGCGCCGTTCGCCCGAGGCCGTGATCGCCGAGACCCTCGCGCTGCGCGACGCCACCGGTTTCGAGCAGACGCTGGCCGCGGGCGGCTCCGTACGGTTCACCGACGACGTGCCCGGCCTGCCCGTGACCATCGCCTGGGGCGCGCGCGACCGGTTGCTGCTGCCCCGGCAGGGCGTCCGGGCCAAGCACACCGTGCCCGGCGCCCGGCTCGTCCGGCTGCCCGGCTGCGGCCACGTCCCGATGAACGACGATCCCGCCCTCGTCGCCCGGGTCATCCGCGACACGACCATGCGCCGCCCGCCGGCAACGGCAACGGCAAGGTCCACGGCCATGACCACGACCACGACCACCGCGTGACAGCACCACTCCCACCCACGGCACCACACCCCGAAGGGAGCGACCACGATGAGCACGTCTGAAAGGGCCGGAGGAGACACGGTCGACTACGACGTCGTCGTCTGCGGAGCCAGCCTCGCCGGCAGCGCCGCGGCGATCCTGCTCGCCCGGCGCGGTGCCCGCGTCGCACTGCTGGAACGCCGCTCCGACCCCGCCGCGTTCAAGGTGCTGTGCACCCACTCCCTGACGGCCAACGCCTACCCGGTACTGGACGAACTCGGCCTCGTCCCCGCCCTGGAGGAGGCCGGCGCCGTCCGCAACCACGCCCGCTGGTACACCCGTTGGGGATGGATCGAGCCGAGGGCGGCGCCGCAGGGCCCCGCGCTGCCGTACGGGTACAACATCCGGCGCAGCACCCTCGACCCGTTGCTCCGCTCCCGTGCGGCGCGGACGCCCGGTGTCGATCTGCTCCTCGGTCACCAGGTGACCGGGCTGGTCCGGGAAGCCGGGCGCACCGCGGGGGTGCGCGCGACGACACCGGCCGGGGAGCATGAGCTCCGGGCCCGCCTGGTGGTCGGCGCCGACGGCAAGGACTCGGCGGTGGCGAGGTTCGCCGGCACGCCCACCCGGCGGTACGAGAACGAGCGGTTCGGCTATCTCGCGCACTTCCGCGGCCTTCCGCTGCCCGACGGGATCAGTCACGCCTGGTTCCTGGAGCCGGACATGGCCTACGCGTTCCCGAACGACGACGGGGTGACGGTCCTCACGGTGCTCCCGGACAAGAAGCGGCTGCCCGCCTTCCGGGAGGATCTGGAGGGCAGCTTCGCCGCGTTCGTCCGCGCCCTGCCCGATGCGCCGCCCATCGACGCCGCCAAGCGCGTCTCGAAGATCATCGGCCTGGTCGACTACCCGCTGCTCAGCCGCAGGCCCACCGCGCCGGGCCTCGCGCTCATCGGCGACGCCGCCCTGACGAGTGATCCTCTGTGGGGCGTGGGATGCGGGTGGGCCCTGGAGTCCGCGCAGTGGCTGACCGAGGCGGTCGCCCCCGCGCTGGCCGGCGGGGGCGAGCTCGACAGGTCCCTTCTCGCGTACGCGCGCACGCACCGGCGGCGGCTGAGCGGCCATCAGTTCATGGCCGCCGACTTCGCCAGGGCCCGCCCGTTCAACCCGGTGCAGCGGCTGGTGTTCTCGGCGGCGGCGCGCGACACGTCGGTGGCCCGGCACATGCACCGCTTCTCCCAGCGCCTGATCGGTCCGGCGCGCTTCCTGAGCCCCGCCGCGCTGGCCCGGGCCTCGGCCGTCAACCTCAGGCACCGCGGGGCGAGCGTGCCTCCCGTGCCCCTGTCACCCGCGGGCCGATAACCCCGTTCCGCACCTCTTGACAAGGGGGCTGCGGGGTGTATGCACGAGTGTCTGGCGGCTGTTCACCGGCGGTTCGCGCGCCCGACGCGGAGGACCGGTGTGCCCTCGGCACACTGGTCCGACCCGTCTCTGGAGGCCCTCCGATGCCCCTCGTCCGCCCCGACCGCAGGTCCCTGCTGCGCGGCTCCCTCGCCGTGTCCGCCGCCCTCGCCGCACCGACCGCGCTGGCCGCCCCGGCCTTCGCCCGCTCAGGCCGCCCGAGCGCGCCGTGGGGCGTCCAGTCCGGCGAGATCACCCCGTTCTCCGCCACCGTCTGGACGCGCTCCGACCGGCCCGCCCGGATGTACGTCGAGACCTCGCCCAGCGAGTCGTTCCGCTACGCCGTACGCCGCCACCACGGCCCCTACCTCGGTCCGGCGACCGACTACACCGGCACCGCCGTGCTGCGGGGGCTGCCGCCCGGCCAGCAGATCCACTACCGCGTGGTGCTCGCCGACCCGGACAACCCGCGCCGCACCGGCGAGCCCGTGTGCGGCACCTTCCGCACCACGCCCGTCAGCCGCCGCTCCGGCGTCCGCTTCGTGTGGTCCGGCGACCTCGCCGGCCAGGGCTGGGGCATCAACCCCGACCTCGGCGGCTACCGCGTCTTCGAGGAGATGCGCCGGCGCGACCCCGACTTCTTCCTGTTCAGCGGGGACACCGTCTACGCCGACGGCCCGATCCAGGCGACCGTGGCGCGCCCCGACGGCAGCGTGTGGCGCAACCTCACCACCGAGGAGAAGTCCAAGGTCGCCGAGACCCTGGCCGAGTTCCGCGGGAACTTCCGCTACAACCTGCTCGACCACAACCTGCGCGGCTTCAACGCCCAGGTCCCGGTCATCGCCCAGTGGGACGACCACGAGGTGCGCAACAACTGGTACCCGGGCCAGCTGCTGGAGGACCCCCGCTACACGGTCAAGGAGGTGGACGTGCTCGCCGGCCGCGCCAAGCAGGCCTTCTCCGAGTACTTCCCCGTCACCGACCTGCGCGGTGGCCGCACCGAGGGCCGGATGTACCGCGTGGTCCACCACGGGCCGCTGCTGGACGTGTTCGTGCTCGACATGCGCACCCACCGCAACGCCAACTCCCCCGGCCGGCAGAGCGACGACACCGTCGGCATCCTGGGCGCCGAGCAGCTGGACTGGCTGCGGCGCGAGCTGTCCCGCTCCCGCGCCACGTGGAAGGTGATCGCCGCCGACATGCCGCTCGGCATCGTGGTCCCCGACGGTTCGGCGAACTTCGAGGCGGTCGCCCAGGGCGACCCGGGTGCCCCGCTGGGCCGCGAGCTCCAGATCGCCGAGCTCCTGCGCCACATCAAGCACCGGCGCATCACCGGCACCGTGTGGCTCACCGCCGACGTGCACTACACCGCCGCCAACCACTACGCCCCCGAGCGGGCCGCGTTCAGCGACTTCGCGCCGTTCTGGGAGTTCGTCTCGGGTCCGGTCGGTGCGGGCGGCTTCCCGCACGGCGCGCTCGACGCGACCTTCGGCCCGCGGACGGCGTTCGTCCAGTCGGCCCCGGTGGCCAACATGTCGCCGGCGGAGAACCCGCCGTACTACGGCGAGGTCGACATCGACGGCGGCAGCGGTGAGCTCACCGTCCGGCTGCGGCGCGAGGGCGGCGGCGTGCTCTTCACGCGGACGCTCCAGCCGGGCCGGGTCGGCCAGTAACCGGGGGAAACCGCCGCACGGGCGGGGCCGTGGCACAAGCGAGGCCGCGGCAGGGGCGGGGCCGCCGCACCGGCTCCGCCCAGCCTCGGGACACGGAAAACTGGGCGAAATCGACCAGATGGATCCTTAACCAGTCGGTCACAGATCGTTCGTGATCACGCAACACCCCTTCGGCAGGGTGGTGTCATGACTGAACGTGACCCCGCCCCCGCACAGCGTCCCCTCCACCGCCACCACTGGCGCCGTGACCTCGTCGAACTGGCCGCCCTGTTCTGCGCGGTCGCGGTCGCCGACGGCATCGCCAATCTCGTCGTGCACGGTCCGCGCGGCCCCGTGCTGCTGGTCGCCTCGGCCGTCGCGCTCCTGGTCACGGCCGCCTTCCACACCTGGTGGGCACGGCGCCACAGCCATGCGCCGCCGCCGGAGCCGACGGCCCCTTCCGATACCGGGGCCCGCACGGCGACCGGTTCCGCCGCGCTGTGGCGGATGCGGACCACCGTACGGGACGAGCCCGGCAGCCTGGCCGCGCTGTGCACGGCGCTCGCGCGGCACGACGTGGACATCCTGACCCTGCAGACCCACCCGCTGGCGGAGGGCGGCACGGTCGACGAGTTCCTGGTGCGCGCCCCGCAGACGCTGCCCGCGGCCGACCTGATCCGGGCCGTCGCGCAGGCCGGCGGCCGGAGCACGTGGATCGAGCGCGCCGACGCCCACGACCTGGTCGACACCCCGACCCGGGTCCTGGGCCTGGCCACCCGCACCGCCCTGGACGCCGCCGAGCTCCCGCTCGCGCTGCGCCAGCTGCTCGGCCGCTGCACGATCCACTCGGTCCCCGCGACCACCCTGACCGGCCGTCCCAACCACGCCGCCGACGCCCCCGTCGAGGGGGTCCTGGAGGCCACCGTGATGCGGCTGCGCGACCCGGCCGGCGGTGCGATCACCGTGGAGCGGCCCTACCTGCCCTTCACCCCGACCGAGTTCGCGCGGGCCCGGGCCCTGGTCGAGCTCGACGCCCGCCTCGGCCCGCGCGTCCCGCGCGGCCGTGACGTGCTGACCCTGCCCGAGGGCAACGAGATCACCGTGCGCCGGGCGGACGGCTCCGACCTAGCCGCCGCCCGCGCCATGCACGACCGCTGCTCCGAGCGCACCCTGGGGCTGCGCTACCACGGCCCGGTCGCCGACGCCGACCGCTACCTCGGCCACCTGCTGAGCCCGCGCTTCGGCCGGACGCTCGCCGCGACCACCGCCTCCGGCAAGCTGGTCGCCCTCGGCCATCTGCTGTGGGACGGCGACGAGACCGAGGTGGCACTGCTCATCGAGGACGAGTGGCAGCGCCGCGGCGTCGGCTCGGAGCTGCTGCGCCGGCTGATCGCGCTCGCCGTCGAGGCCGGCTGCGACAGCGTCTACGCCGTGACCCGGGCCGCCAACACCGGCATGGTCGCCGCGATGCGCGGCCTCGGCCTGCCGCTGGACTACCAGATCGAGGAAGGCACGCTGGTGATCACAGCGCGCCTGGAGGCATCCGCGGTCAACTCGCCTCTGCCGTACGAACTCCCGCGCGAGCGCCCGTACCGGCAGAGCTGAACTGCCGCGCCGCAGCAGGGCCGTGGCCGTGCCGGGAGCGCCCGGCACGGCCCGCCCGCGCCCGCGGCGCCCGTCGCCCGCGCGTCAGGAGGCCGACAGCGAACGGTGGTGACGCGAGCGGGTCCGCCGTACGAAGATGTCCGCATGTCAGACACCCTCCACAGCAGCCGGCTGCCGCGCCGGATCGCCGATGACTACGTCGACGAGCTCATCGTCCTCGACCCGATCACCGGTACCTACCTCGGAGTCGCCGCCAGTTACGGCAGGCTCCCCGACTTCTCCCCGGCCGGCGCCGCAGCCCTGGCCGGACTCGCCCGCACCACCCTCGCCGCGCTCGACGCGGCCGAGCAGCTGCCCGGCGCGGACACCGACGCCGAGCGGCGGTGCGCCCGGCTGCTGCGCGAGCGCCTGACCGCCGAACTCGCCGTCCACGACGCCGACGAGCACCTGCGCGCGGTGAGCAACATCCACTCCCCCGTGCACGGTGTCCGCGAGGCCTTCAGCGTGACCCCGACGGAGACCGACGAGGACTGGGCGGCCATCGCCCAGCGGCTGCGCGCCGTCCCGGCCGCCTTCGCGGGCTACCGCGAGAGCCTCGGACTGGGCCTGGAGCGCGGCCTGTACGGCGGCCCGCGCCCGACCGCCACGTTCGTCGAACAGCTGACGACCTGGGCGGGCGAGGACGGCGAGGGGCCGGGGTTCTTCACCGGCTTCGCGCAGCGCGGCCCCGAGGGCCTGCGCGCCGAGCTGGCGGAGGCCGCGGCCCTTGCCACCGCCGCCACCGCCGAGCTGCGCGACTGGATGCGGGACGTGTACGCGCCGGCCGTCGAGGGGCAGCCGGACACGGTCGGGCGCGAGCGGTACGCCCGCTGGGCCCGCTACTTCAACGGCACCGACCTGGACCTGGACGAGGCCTACGCGTACGGCTGGTCGGAGTACCACCGCCTGCTGGGCGAGATGAAGACGGAGGCCGCCAAGATCCTGCCGGGCGCGGGCCCCTGGGAGGCGCTGGCGCACCTGGACGAGCACGGCACCCACATCGAGGGCGTGGACGAGGTCCGCGCGTGGCTGCAGGGCCTCATGGACGAGGCCATCGAGAACCTCGACGGCACCCACTTCGAACTCGCCGAACGGGTGCGGAAGGTGGAGTCGATGATCGCCCCGCCCGGCGGCGCCGCGGCCCCGTACTACACCAGTCCCTCGGAGGACTTCTCGCGGCCGGGCCGGACCTGGCTGCCGACCATGGGCCAGACCCGGTTCCCCGTCTACGACCTGGTCTCCACCTGGTACCACGAGGGTGTGCCCGGCCACCACCTCCAGCTCGCGCAGTGGACGCACGTCGCGGACCAGCTCTCCCGCTACCAGGCCACGGTCGGCATCGTCAGCGCGAACGCCGAGGGCTGGGCGCTGTACGCGGAGCGGCTGATGGACGAGCTGGGCTACCTCAAGGACGCCGAGCAGCGCCTGGGGTACCTGGACTGCCAGATGATGCGCGCCGCGCGGGTCATCGTGGACATCGGCATGCACCTGGAGCTGGAGATCCCGGCGGACTCGCCGTTCCACCCGGGCGAGCGCTGGACGCCCGAGCTGGCGCAGGAGTTCTTCGGCATGCACAGCGGCCGGCCGGCCGACTTCATCGTCAGCGAGCTGACGCGCTACATGTCGATGCCGGGCCAGGCGATCGGCTACAAGCTGGGCGAGCGCGCCTGGCTGCTGGGCCGGGACAACGCCCGCGCCGCGCACGGCGACTCCTTCGACCTGAAGGCCTGGCACATGGCCGCGCTGTCGCAGGGTTCGCTGGGCCTGGACGACCTGGTGGACGAGCTGTCCAAGCTCTGACCGCGTGCCGAGGAGCCCCGACCGGGCCACTCGCCCTCCCCCGTGGGGCGGGCGGCCCGGTCGTCCGCGCCGGACGAACGGACGAACGGACGACCGGGCGGGCGCATGGCCGGCCTCAGCAGCCGCAGTCGTCCGAGTCGGTCGGCGCGGTCAGCGGGTCGGCCTCGGCGCGCCGCTCCCTGCCCTGCCAGGTCTCGACCTCGAAGCCCTCGCGGATCCAGTACTCGATGCCGCCGAGCATCTCCTTGACCTGGAAGCCGAGTTCGGCGAGCGCGAGGGCGGAGCGGGCGCCACCGTTGCAGCCGGGGCCCCAGCAGTACGTCACGACGGGCACGTTCTTGTCCAGCAGCCGCTCGGCCTGCTCGGGGATCAGCGCGGTCGGCAGGTGGACCGCGCCGGGTACGTGGGCCTGGTCCCAGGACGGGGTGGAGCGCGAGTCGACCAGCTGGAAGCCGAGGTCGGCGCCCTGCTCGCGGTGCGCGGTGAAGGCGGCGGCGACATCGGAGACGTCCGCGTGGAAGGCGAGACTGGCCGCGAAGTAGGCGGCGGCCGCGGCGGGGCCGGCCGGCGGGACCCGCAGGACGGGGTTGGCGGTGGCGGGGGCGGCGGGGTTCTGCGTCGTCGTCATGGCCAGAAATCTACGGCGGGTGATCATCTCCAGAAAGGGACTTTCCCCGGCGTATCACTTGTTGGACCGGGGATTCCCCTGATATCCCTCCCCCCATGACCGACTATTCCCCGGACGCCACCGACTGGAAGATCCTCGCCGCCCTGCAGGACAACGGCCGCGCCGGATTCGCCGAGCTCGCCCGCACCGTGTCGATGTCCGCCAGCGCGGTCACCGAGCGGGTGCGCCGCCTGGAGGAGGCGGGAGTGATCACCGGGTACACGGCCGTCGTCGACCCGGAGCGGCTCGGCAAGACCATCCTCGCCCTGGTCCGGCTGCGCTATCCGCACGGCAACTACAAGCCGTTCCACGACCTCCTGGAGACCACGACGGACATCCTGGAGGCGCACCACGTCACCGGTGACGACTGTTTCGTGCTCAAGGTCGCCGCCCGCTCGATGCGGCACCTGGAGGAGATCACCGGCCGGATCGCCGGGCTGGGCGCGGTGACCACGAGCATCGTCTACTCCTCACCACTGCCCCGCCGCCCGCTCAGCCCGTGAGGCGGCGCGGCCCGTGAGGCGGCGCGGCCGGTGAGGCGGCGCGGCCGGTGAGGCGGCGCGGCCGGTGACCTTCCCCCGTCGGACCGCCCGACCGGCCGCCGGCGCGTCCAGGCGCTGCCGCACGAATGATCAAGGAACGCTGCACGCATGGCACAGCATGCGACGGCAGCGCTTCGTACGGTGGTTCGGCATGTCTTGACCACATCGTGAAGGGCCGGCCCCAGTGTCGTTCTCCACCCTTGCCGCCGGCTCGCTCGCCGCCGCACAACAACGGCCAGAGCGGCATGTACTGGCGCTGATCCGCCACCGGCCCGCACGCCCCGCGGCGTTCCGCTCGTGTGCGGCATGCACACGACGGGCACCGGTGCGGCGGCTCAGCCCGTGTGATCCGCTCAGTCCGTCAGGCTCCCCGTGCGGTGGCGGACCACCGAGCCGCCGCGTCGCTTGACGACCTCCAGCTGGGCCTGGACACGGGTGCGCAGGTCCGCGACGTGGCTGACGATGCCGACGCTGCGGTCCCGTTCGCGCAGCGAGTCCAGGACGTCGAGCACCTCGTCCAGGGCCGCCTCGTCCAGGCTGCCGAAGCCCTCGTCGATGAAGAGGGTGTCCAGGCGCGTCCCGCCGGCCTCGTCGGTGACCACGTCGGCCAGGCCCAGCGCGAGGGCGAGCGAGGCGAAGAAGGTCTCGCCGCCGGACAGGGTCGCGGTGTCGCGCTCGCTGCCGGTCCAGGCGTCTACCACGTGCAGCCCGAGCCCGGAACGCCCGCGTCCGGTGGCCTTCGCGTCGGAGTGGACGAGGGTGTAGCGGCCGCCGGACATGCGCAGCAGCCGCAGCGTGGCGGCCGCGGCGACCTGCTCCAGCCGTGCGGCCAAGACGTACGCCTCCAGCCGCATCTTGCGTTCGTTGTCGGCGGAGGTGCCGGCGGTCAGCGCGGCCATCCTGGCCACCCGGTCGTACGCCTCGCGCAGCGGCCCGAGCGCCCGCAGCTCGCCGTCGGCCTGCCGCGAGAGCCGGTCCACCTCGGCGCACCGCAGCCGGGCCGCGTCGAGGGCCGAGGAAGCCGCGCGCAGCCCGGCGGCGGCCCGTTCGGCGTGCGCCTCGGCGGCTTCGGGGTCGGCCGGGGGCCGGGCCGCGGCGGCGGCCGTGTCGGCCTCGGCGAGCCGGTCGGCCAGCGCCGCCTCCTCGGCCTGCCAGCCGTCCGCCCGGCGTTGCAGCGCGGCGTGCTCGTACTCCGGCAGGACGGCCCGCGCGGCGTCGTCGGTGGTGTCGAAGCCCGCCGTGAAGGCGGCGTCGGCGAGGCGGTCGTCCGCCTCCTTGAGCCGCTCGGCGGCCGCCGCGGCCCGGCGCAGCGCCTCGGCGGCGCCCGTCACTAGGGCGACGCGCCGCTCCAGCAGCCGGGCCCGGTCGGCGACGCTCGGCGCACCGCCGCGCACCTGCGCCAGTTCCGCCTCCAGGCCGCGCTGTTCGTCGTCCAGTGCCTCGCGGCGCGAGGCGCGGGCGGCGGCGCGCGCCTCGGCGTCCCGGCGCGCCTCACTGCGGGCGGTGTACTCGCGCTCGGCGCCCGCCAGCGCCTCCCGGGCGGCGTGCAGGGCGGCGGCCGCGGTGTGCGCGGCGGTGTGCCGCCGCGTCAGGTCGGCGGTCAGGGCCAGCAGTTCGGCGGTCGCGGTGTCCCCGGCGGCCGTCGCGGCCTCCGCACGGGCCTCGGTGACGGCGGCCAGCCGGCGCTCGGCGGCCGCCCGCCGCTCCTCGGCCGCCTCCAGGTCGGCGTGGGCCGCGTCCTCGGCGGCCCGGTCCACGTGTCCGGGCGCCGGGCGGGCCGGAGCGGGGTGCTCCGGCGAACCGCACACCGCGCACGGCTCCCCGGCGGCCAGCGCCGCGGCGAGCTCGGCCGCGATGCCCCGCAGCCGGGCCTCCTTGAGCTCCAGCCAGCGTTCCTTGGCGGCCGCCGACTCCTCCCGTACGGACAGCAGCGCGCCCTCGACGGCCGCCGCCTCGGCGGTCAGGGCGTCCCGGCGCTGGGCGGCGGCCAGTTGGAGGCGCGCGGGTTCCAGGCGGCCGGCGAGCTGCTCGGCCAGGGTCGCGGCCTGCTGGGCGGCTTCCACCCGGTCGCGCAGGGCGGTCCGGGCGGGCTCCCAGCGGGCCAGCCAGTCGGTGGTCTCGCGCAGCAGCTCGTCGGCGGCGCGGGCCTCCCGGTCCAGGGCGGCCCGCTCGCGGCCGATTTCGGCGCTGCGCGCCTCGCTGCGGTGCGCGGCGCCGAGGGCGCCGAGATCCTCGCGCAGCCGCTGCTCGACACCCGCGAGCTGTTCGGTCCCGGCCTCGGCGAGCGGCGGCGGCAGTTCGGCGCGGGCGGCGGCCTCGGCGCGCGTGGCCGACCCGTGGGCACGGGCGGCGGCCTCGCGCAGTTCCAGGGCGGGCGCGATCAGCGCGGCGCGCCGGGCCCGGTCCAGCAGCAGGCGTACCCGCTCGCGCTCGGGTGCGGCCTCGGCCAGCAGGGCGGCGCGGCGCCGGCCCTCGGCGTGCCGGCGCTGCAGCCGGTCGAGTTCGCGGGCGTCCTCGGCCGCGCGGCGGGCGGCGGCGTGCCGGCTCTCGGCGGCGGCCAGGGCATACTCGGCGACGACCCGCCGCTCCCGGGTGGCGCAGCGGGCGACGGCGGCCCAGGCCCGTACCGCCTCGGCGAGACCGGGATCGCCGGGCTGGTGCGCGGGCATCCGCCAGGCGCGCAGGTCGGGGCTGTCGCCGGCGGCCTGGGCGAGCCGCTGGGCGGTGCCGAGCACCTTCTCGTCGCCGGCCCGCACCTTGGCCTCGGCGTCGCGGCGGCGCTCGGCGAGCAGGGTCTCGACGGCGGCGAACCGACGGGTGTCGAAGAGCCGGCCCAGCAGCCGCCCGCGCGCCTCGGCGTCGGCGCGCAGGAACCGGGCGAACTCGCCCTGTGGCAGCAGCACCACCTGGCAGAACTGCTCGCGGCTCATACCGAGGAGCTGCTCGATCTCCTCGCCGATCTCCTGGTGCGAGCGGGACAGGGACCGCCAGCCGTCGTCCCCGTCCCCCGCGGCGGCGCTATCGCCCGTCCGCTCGCGCAGCCAGCTCTGCGCCTTGTCCTTGGTGGTGCCCTTGCCGCGCTTCTTGGGCCGGTCCTGTTCGGGGCGTCGGGTCAGCTCCAGGCGCCGCCCGCCGAGCGTGAGTTCGAGGGTGACCTCGGTGGGGGTGTCCGGGCTGGCGTGGTCGCTGCGCAGGGAGGCGCCGGGGGCCTGGCGGGCGCCGGGCACGGAGCCGTACAGGGCGTAGCAGACGGCGTCGAGGACGGAGGTCTTGCCGGCGCCGGTGGGACCGTGCAGCAGGAAGATCCCGGCGCCGGACAGGGCGTCGAAGTCGATCTCCTGGGGCTCGGCGAACGGCCCGAAGGCGGTGACCTCGAGCCGGTGCAGCCTCATCGCGCGCGCTCCTGGCGGGTGTCGTCGGAACGGACGTCGTCGAACGCGGCCCGCAGCACGGCGCGTTCGGCATCGCTGGCGGCGCCGCCGCCGCGCACGTGGGCGACGAAGTCCTCGGCGATCTCCTGGTCGCTGCGGCCCCTGAGGCGCTGGGCGTAGGAGCCGGCGGTCTCCTCCTCGCGGCCCTCGGGCGCGAAGACGAGGCTGAGGGCGTGCGGGAAGCGGGCGGTGAGGCGGGCCATCGGGTCCTCGGGCCGGACGGGGTCGGTGAGGGTGGCCTCGACCCAGGACTGTTCGTGCCCGGCGAGGGCGGGGTCCGTCAGCAGGGTGTCGAGGGGGCCGCGGATCCGGGCGAGCGGGCGCGGTACGGGGGTGTCGACGCGTTCGGCGGTGACGGCGCCGGCCGCGTCGAGCTCGACCAGCCACATGGACTTGCGGTGGCCGGCCTCGGAGAAGGAGTACGCGAGCGGGGAACCGGAGTAGCGGACCCGTTCGTTGATCGTCTGGCAGCCGTGGAGGTGCCCGAGGGCCACGTAGTCGACGCCCTCGAAGACGGCGGCGGGGACGGCCGCGACCCCGCCGACGGTGATGTCGCGTTCGCTGTCGCTGGTCTGTCCGCCGGTGACGAAGGCGTGCGCGAGCACGACGGAGCGGGTGCCGGGCGCCCGCGCGGCGAGGTCGGCGCGCACCCGGTCCATGGCGGCCCCGAGCACGGCCTCGTGGCTGACGCGACCGGCGGCGAACTCGTCCTTGACCAGCGCCGGCTCCAGGTAGGGCAGCCCGTAGAGGGCGACGTCGCCGTGTACGTCGGCCAGCACCACCGGGTCGGCGCAGCCGGCGGGGTCGGTGCGCAGGTGGATCCCGGCCCGGCCGATGAGCGCGGCGCCGAAGCCGAGCCGGCGGGCGGAGTCGTGGTTGCCGGAGATCATCACGGTGGGTACGCCGATATCGGCCAGACGGTGCAGGGCCCGGTCGTAGAGCTCGACGGCGGGCAGCGGGGGCACGGCCCGGTCGTAGATGTCGCCGGCGACGAGGACGGCGTCGACCTCGTGCTCGCGCACGGCCTCGACGAGGTGGTCGACGAAGGCGGCCTGGGCGCCGAGCAGGCCGACCCGGTGGAAGGACCGGCCCAGGTGCCAGTCGGAGGTGTGCAGGAACCTCATCGCGCCGCTGCGCCCCCGTCCGCCCCGCCGCGCACGCCGGTCCCCCCGCCTTCCGTGATGTTCCGGTTGTCCCTCTGCCCCTGTGGCCCCTCTACGCTAACGCCTGTCCGGGTGGGTCCGGGTGCGTCCGGGCTCACGGGGCGTAGGTCTCCCCGCCCAGGGCGAGGGTGGCGGTGCCGGCGGTGGAGTCGGCGAGCCAGGCCTCGAAGGCGGGCAGGTCGGCCTCGGGGAGGGCGATCTCGATCTCGACGGCGGCGCCGTAGCGCAGGTCGACGACGGTCCGGCCGGTGGCGCGCAGGTCGTTCTGGATCTTGCCGGCCCGCTGGTGGTCGACGGTGACGGTGGCCAGCCGGTAGCGGTGGCGGGTGACGGTGCCGAGGGCGTCGAGGGCCTCGCCGACCACCCCTCCGTAGGCGCGGATCAGGCCGCCCGCGCCGAGTTTCACCCCGCCGTAGTAGCGGGTGACGACGGCGACGGTGTAGCGGACGTCGCGGCGCATGAGCATCTGCAGCATGGGGACGCCGGCGGTGCCGCCGGGTTCGCCGTCGTCGCTGGCCTTCTGGACGGAGGCGTCGGCGCCGATGACGTAGGCGAAGCAGTTGTGCGTGGCGGTGGGGTGCTCCTTGCGGACACGGGCCACGAAGTCCTGGGCCTCCTGCTCGGTGGCCGCCGGTGCGAGCGCGCACAGGAAGCGGGAGCGGTTGATCTCGGACTCGTGCACGCCCTCGCGGGCCACCGTCGCGTAACTGTCTGCCTTCACCCTCTCCACCCTAAGGGGGCGTTCCTGGGAATCGGACCCGTGTCCGCACCGTTGATCCGGTGTGCGGGCCGGCAGCGGGCCGGCCCCGCGACGAGCAGGAGGCGGGCGCGTGTACGGCGACCGGGAGACCATCCGCAGGATCCTCACCCAGCACGGCGACACCTGGGCCGTGGTGGGCCTGTCCAACAACCGGGACCGGGCGGCGTACGGGGTGGCGCGGGTCCTGCAGCAGTTCGGCAAGCGGGTCGTCCCGGTGCACCCGAAGGCCGAGACGGTCCACGGCGAGCAGGGCTACCCGTCGCTGGAGGCCATCCCGTTCAAGGTCGACGTGGTCGACGTCTTCGTCAACAGCGAGCTGGCGGGCGCGGTGGCCGACCAGGCCGCGGCGGCCGGGGCCGACGCGGTCTGGTTCCAGCTCGGGGTGATCGACCCGGCGGCGTACGAGCGGACCCGCGCGGCCGGCCTGGACATGGTGATGGACCGCTGCCCGGCTATCGAGATCCCGGCTCTGTGACGCCGGCCGCCGGCGGGACGGCCGAGGCCACCGGCGGGATGGAGACCGCCATGGTCATCTCCATGGGGCCGGGGCCCTCGTTGCGGTAGGTGTGCGGGGCGTTCGCCTCGAAGGAGACGGCGCCGCCCGCCGGGACCGCGTACGTCCGGTCCGCGACGACCAGGGTGAGCTCCCCGGCCGTGACGTGCAGCATCTCGAACGTCCCGGCCGGGTGCGGGTCCGAGGCCGTGCCCTCGCCCGGCTCCAGGCGGTAGGTCCACATCTCCAGGGGACCCCGCCGGTCGTCGCCGAGGAGCATCTGGGCGGCGCTGCCGCCCTCGGTGCTCCACATGCGCACCCCCTGCCCCGGCAGAACCACCTTCACCTGCGGGGTGCGGTCGTGGTCGAGCAGGGTGGTGATGCTGACGCCGAGTGCGTCGGCCAGTTTGACCGTGGTGCCGACGCTGGGGTTCGTACGGGCCTGCTCGATCTGGATGATCATCCCGCGGCTGACCCCCGCGCGGGCCGCCAGTGCGTCCAGCGTGAATCCGCGCTCACCGCGCCACCGCTTGAGGTTGCGGGCGAGCGCCTGGGTGAGCTCTTCGAGGTCCGACACATTCCGTCCAGTATTTTGGATGACAGAGTTCAATGGACTGCACTAACGTGCGCTGCACTCAATCGTTCATCACACTGTACTGCGAGGCCTCGCCATGACCACACTGTTCGCCCTGGCCACAGCCCTGCTGTGGGGCCTCGCCGACTTCGGGGGCGGACTCCTCACACGCCGTGTCCCGGCGCTGACCGTGGTCGTCGCCTCCCAGACGCTGGCCGTCGTCGTGCTCGGCGTGATCGTCGTGGGCACCGGCGGCTGGAGCGAGGCGGGCCCGCAGCTGTGGTGCGCGGTGGCCGCCGGTGTGGTCGGGCCGGTCGCGATGCTGAGCTTCTACAAGGCGCTGGCGCTCGGGCCGATGGGCGTGGTCTCGCCGCTCGGCTCGGTGGGGGTCGTCGTACCGGTCGCGGTCGGGCTGGCACTGGGCGAGCGGCCGGGTCCCGGCCAGTTCGCCGGCATCGCCGTGGCCGTCGCCGGCATCGTCCTGGCGGGCGGGCCGGAGCTGCGCGGGGCGCCGGTGCAGCGGCAGGCCGTGGTGCTGACCCTGGTCGCCGCCTTCGGCTTCGGCGCGGTCATGGCCCTGATCGCGGAGGCGTCCACCACGCTGACCGGGCTCTTCCTCGCCCTGTTCGTGCAGCGCGTGACCAACGTGGCCGTGGGCGGCGCCGCGCTGTGGGTCCAGGTCCGCCGCGGCAACCCGGCCCTGCCGGAGGGCGCCGGCCTCGGTCTCCTGTGGGGCATGGTGCCCGCACTCGCCTTCGTGGGCCTGGCCGATGTCGCGGCCAACGGCACGTACTCGCTCGCCGCCCAGAACGGCCCGGTCACCGTCGCCGCCGTGCTCTCCTCGCTCTACCCGGTGGTCACCGCACTGGCGGCCTTCGTGATGCTCAAGGAACGGCTGCGCGCCGTACAGGCAGCGGGCGCGGGCCTGGCCCTGGCGGGCACGGTCCTGCTGGCCGCAGGCTAGCCGCCTCTTCCGGATCCCGCTCCCCCGGCTACGGCTGCACGTGGCGGCCCATTGTCGACCCGCGGGCGAGGGCGGGGGCCGAGCCGGCGTCGGCCGCCGACCCGACTCCGAGCCCTTCACGTCCGGCCAGCTCCGCAACCGGCCGATCGAAGGTCGGACTGCGGCGGCCCTGTGCCTAGGCCGGGTCCGGCTCGGTCAGTTCGGTCAGGTCGCCCAGCTCCGCCAGCGCGCGCAGCTGCTGCGGGGTGACGCCGTCCGGGATGGGCCGGGGCGCGGGCGTGCGCAGCGGCGGCTGCCAGCCGGTCTCGGGCGTCCAGCGGCGTACGACCCGCGCGGGGGCGCCCGCGACCACGCTGTGGTCGGGCACCTCGCCCCGTACGACGGCCCCCGCGGCCACCACCACGTTGCGGCCGATCCGGGCTCCGGGCAGGATCACCGCGCCCGTGCCCAGCCAGCACCCCGGGCCGATCTCGACGGGTGCGCTGCGCGGCCACTGGCGGCCGACCGGCTCGTGCGGGTCGTCGTAGCTGTGGTTGGTGGAGGTGATGTAGACCCCCGGCCCGCAGAAGACGTCGTTGCCGATGGAGATCCGGGTGTCGGCGATGACGTGGCTGCCCCGGCCGAGAACCACCCCGTCGCCCAGGACCAGCATGGGGTCGGGGCCGAGGTCCAGATCGGGCATCATCCCGGCGGTCAGGGTGACCTGCTCGCCGATGATGCAGTGGGCGCCCATGTGGATCCAGCGCTCGCCGAAGACCGTGCCCTGCGGGAAGGCCAGGCGCGTGCCGTGGCCGATGGCGCCGAAGCGCAGCCGCCCGGGGGTCTGCGCGGTGACCGCGCCCGCCTGCTGCATCCAGCGCCAGCCGGCGTGCACGGCACGGTTGGCGAGGCGGCGGCGCAGCGCGCCCAGAGATGAGAACGTGTTTCTGTTCTTCGGCACCCGGCCACGGTAGTGGGCCGGGCCTCCGGCGTCGCATCGCGGCCCTGTGATCTTTACCCCATCGCCCGCCCGGGGCGGCGCGTGTTCTACCGTGCGGGAAGCGCGGCAACCTCACCCGAGACAAGAGGAACAGACCATGACGCACCAGGCCGGCCAGGCACTCGTCGCAGGCGTGGGCGGGAAGCACCCGCAGATCGACCCCGGGGCCTTCACGGCGCCCACCTCCGTGGTGATCGGCGAGGTCACCCTGGCCGCCGGGACGAGCGTCTGGTACTCGGCGGTGCTGCGCGCCGACTGCGGGCCGATCACGCTCGGCGCCGACAGCAACGTCCAGGACAACTGCACGCTGCACACCGACCCGGGTTTCCCCGTCTCCATCGGCGAGCGGGTCTCCATCGGTCACAACGCGGTGGTCCACGGCTGCACGGTCGAGGACGACTGCCTGATCGGCATGGGGGCGACCGTGCTCAACGGCGCGGTCATCGGCGCGGGCTCGCTCGTCGCCGCGCAGGCGCTGGTGCCGCAGGGCATGGTGGTCCCGCCCGGCTCGCTGGTCGCGGGCGTCCCGGCGAAGGTGCGCCGGGAGCTGAGCGAGGAGGAGCGCGAGGGCATCCGCGTCAACGCCGCCATGTACACCGAGCTGGCCGGGCAGCACCGGGCCTCGGTGACGGGCGCTGACGCGTGACGCACACCGCGTGACCTGCGACGGTCACGCGCCCCCGCGCGAACCGGCCGCCGTACGGGATCCCCGGGCCCCGTACGGCGCGTACGGCGCGTACGGCGTGTGACGTCCGTACCGCTGGTCAGTCGCGGACCGCGGCCGCCGGCTCCGGCTCCGGCTGCGCCGGGAGCGCGGCCGCCGCGGCCGCGGCGCCCTCGGCGCGGGCCTTCTTCGCCCGGGCGCGCAGCACCAGCATCGTGGTCACGCCGATCAGCACGGCGAGCACCAGCCCCAGCCACGAGAACCGCTTGAGCCAGGCCTCCGCGACGATGCCGACGTAGTAGATGACGGCCGTCGTCCCGCCGGCCCACAGGATCCCGCCGAAGACGTTGGCGATGGCGAACTTCCAGTACGGCATGTGCAGCACGCCGGCCAGCGGCCCCGCGAAGATCCGCAGGAGCGCCACGAACCGTCCGAAGAAGACGGCCCACATGCCCCACTTCTCGAAGGACCGCTCCGCCATGGCGATGTTGGCCTCGCCGAAGTGCCTCGGGAAGCGCCGGCCCAGCCGTTGCAGCAGCGGCTTGCCGCCCCTGCGGCCGATGGCGTAGCCGATCGAGTCGCCCACGATGGCGCCGGTGCTCGCGCAGATGCCCAGCACCAGCGGGTCGACGTCCCCGTGCTGTGAGGCCAGCAGCGCCGAGCTCACCAGGATGATCTCCCCCGGCAGCGGGATGCCCAGGCTCTCCAGTCCGATGACCACCCCCACCAGGAGGTAGATACTCACCGCCGGCACGGTCTCGAGCCATTCCTGGATGTGCACCGGTGCGTCCTCCCGCGTCCCAGGCGCGTCCCCTGTGACGCACCGACCGGGCAGCCTACCCTCTGCCGATCACCTGACCACGGCTCTGGCCCGCAGCGGCAGGTCCCGCGAGGACCGGCCCACGGCCACCTCGCGCAGCCCCTTCCCCACCACCCACGCGTGCTGCGCGGGGTCCCAGGAGGACAACGTGCGCGCGTCGAGGTCGAGGGTGACCCGCTGGGACTGCCCGGGGGCCACGGTCAGCCGCCGGTAGCCGGCCAACGCCCGCACCGGCTGGTCGAGCCGCAGCTCCGGCGAAGGGCCAAGGTACACCTGGGCCACCTCCGTGCCCTTGCGGCGTCCGGTGTTGCGTACGGTGAACTCCACGCGCAGGCCACCGCGTTCGGGCCGGACGGTCAGCCTCTCGTAGCTCCAGGTGGTGTACGACAGCCCGTGGCCGAAGGCGAACAGCGGCGTCACGCCCTGCGCGTCGTACCAGCGGTGGCCGACCTGGATCCCCTCGCTGTACTCCTGGCGGCCCCCGACGCCCGGATAGCGGGCCGGGTCCCCGCCGGCCGGGTGGGAGGAGTCGTCGGCCGGGAAGGTCTGGGTGAGCCGCCCGCCGGGGTCGACGTCACCGAAGAGCACGGAGGCGGTGGCGGCGGCGCCCTCCTGGCCCGGGTAGTACATCTGGAGCACGGCGCCCGTACGGGCCAGCCACGGCATGGCGACCCCGCCCGGGGTGTTGAGCACCACCGTGGTGCGCGGGTTGACGGCGGTGACCGCCTCGATCAGCCGCGCCTGGCCGCCGGGCAGGGCGAGGCCGGTGCGGTCGGTGCCCTCGGTGGCGTCCTCGTAGGCGAACAGCACCACGGAACGCGAGGCCCGGGCGGCCTTGACGGCCTCGGCGAGGTCGGCGGCGCGGCTGGCCCGCGTGGTGTGGCGCAGCCGGAAGCGCTGGCCCGCGGCCCCGCCCTCGGCGGCGACGGAGAGCCGGTGGGTGCCGGCCTTCAGGGCAACGGTGCGACGGCGGACGGCGAGCCCGTCGGGCGCGGTGCCGAGCAGCCCGCCCGCGTACCGCTCGGCGACGCCCTGCCGTACGGGGAACAGCGGTTCGTCGTCGACGCGCACGTCGGGCCGCTTGCCGCTGTAGTGGACGAGCACGGTCCACTCGTCGTCCTCGGCGAGGGTGAACTCCGCCTGGTGGCTGAAGCCGCGCCCCGCCTGCACCGTGCGGTTCTCCAGGTCGGCGGGCGGGGTGAGCAGGCCACGGGGCAGCGGCTTGCCGTAGACGTCCTCGCCGAGGGCGTAGCGGACGGTGGCCGTGCGCCCGGCCCGCTCGCGGATCGCCGTGTACGGGCTGACGGCCCGTTCGGGCACCACCTGGGCGCTGCCGCCGCCGCCGACGAAGGGCACCCCGCCGGTGGGGCCGACGACGGCGACGGAGCGGGCCGCGGCGTCGGCCAGGGGCAGCGTGCCCTGCTCGTTGCGCAGCAGGACGGCGCCGGCGACGGCGACCCTGCGGGCGAGCCGGGCGCCGGCGGCCGCGTCACGGGCGGGCCGGGCGGCGGGGCGGGGGTCGAGCAGACCGAAGCGGTCCATGGTGGTGAGCACACGGCGTACGGCGAGGTCGACGGCGGATTCGGGGAGTGAGCCGCCGCGGACCGCCTCGCGCAGCGGGGCGCCGAAGTGGGTGCCGCCGGGCATCTCCATGTCGAGTCCGGCGCCCAGGGCGGCGACGGTGCTGCGGGCGGCGTCCCAGTCGGACATCACCCAGCCGTCGAACCCCCAGTCGCCGCGCAGCAGTTCGTCCAGCAGTTGCTTGTGCTCGCACGCCCAGGTGCCGTTGACCTTGTTGGAGGCGCCCATGACGGCGCCGGCTCCGGCGGCGACGGCGGCCTCGAAGCCGCGCAGTTCGGTCTCGCGCAGGGTCTGTTCGGCGGCGACGACGTCGATCGTCTCGCGGGCACGCTCCTGGTTGTTGAGGGCGAAGTGCTTGACGGTGGCGACCAGCCCCTCGTCCTGGATGCCGCGGACCACCTCGGCGACCAGGTCGGCGGTGAGCTTGGGGTCCTCGGCGAAGGTCTCGAAGTTGCGGCCGGCGAACGGGGTGCGGATGAGGTTGACCATCGGCGAGAGCAGGACGTCCTGGCCCAGCGCCCGGCCCTCGCGGCCCAGGACGCGGCCGTACGCGCGGGCCAGCGCCGGGTCGAAGGCGGAGGCCAGCAGGACGGGCGCGGGCAGGGCGGTGGCCGGTTCCGCCACCCGGACGCCGGCGGATCCGTCGGCCAGCCGCAGCGGGGGGATGCCCAGGCGTGGGACGCCGGGCACGTATCCGGCCTGGCCGAGGGGGGCGGGGTCCTTGCCGCCGTGCAGCAGGGCGGTCTTCTCGTCGAGGGTGAGCCGTTCCAGCAGGGCGTCGACGCGCGCGGCGCGGCCGGGTCTGGGCGCCACCGGAGCCGGGGCCGCCCGGGGGGTCGTCCGTACGCCCGCGCCCGGCGGGACGGTGGCCACGCAGCCACCGGCCCCGGAAGCGGCGGCCGCGGCGGCGAGCAGCCGGATCGCGGCGCGGCGGGAGAGGGCGGGTCCGGCGGACGCCGTGGGGGCGACGGACCCGGCGTCACCGGCCGCACCGGCTCCGGTCGCGTCGCTGGCCTCGCTCATGGGCGCTCCCTGCAGGTCGGCGGCGGGGGCGGCCCGCGCCGGGCCGCCCCCGGCCCACTGTGCGGCCCCGTACGCCCGTGGCCCCGTCAGACGCGCAGACGGGGGCCGCCGGTTCAGCCCTGCGGCGGGCGGGGCGGCGGCCCGCCGGGTCGGCCGGAGGTGCCCCGCCGCTGGTCAGAGCGGTCCGCTTTGACAGCTCCCCGGGGAGAGGGGAGGGTGGAAATGACCCAGATGTCTCATTGGCAAGCAATTGCCGGGAGGTGTATGGAAATGCGCCGGAGGATCATGGCGGCAGTCGTCGCGGGGGCCGCAGGTATGACCCTGGGCCTTATGCCCGTGAGCGGAGCTTTCGCCGCTGACGGACACACAGGCCGGCACTGCTCGGACAACACGCACAACTGGCGCGGCGACAACCGGTCGGACTGGTGCGATGACGACGGATACGGCGGCAACGGCTACCGTCATGCCTACTGGAACGGCGACGACCGGGGCGGCTACGGCGGCTACGGCGGCAACGGCTGGCACGACGACGACCACGACGGCTGGGGCGGCCGGGGTGGCTACAACGACGGCTGGGACGGCCGCGGTGGCGGCTGGGGCGGTCACGGTGGTGACGGCTGGGGCGGCGGCGGCCACGACGACGGCTGGGGCGGCGGCTGGGGCGGCCACGACGGTGGCGGCCACGGCGGCTGGCACTGACCGGCCGACGCGTACGGCAGGAGCGTGACCCCTCACCGGGGGGTCACGCTCCTTCGCCGTCCGGGCCCCGGCCCGGCCGGACACGCCCCGGGCCCCGCCGTCCTAGGAGTTGGGACGCAGGGTCCACACGACGGTCATCTCGCCCGTCACGGCCTCGTCCTCGCGCTGGATGGCTACGGCGACCGGGAACTCCGGGCGGCCGCCCGCGTCGAGCTCGGCGACCACCTCGGCCGCGGGGCGGCCCAGGGTGGCGGTGGCCGTCACGACGCCCTTGGCGAGCTTCTTGTAGCCGATCTCGGCCTTGACCGCCAGCGGGACAGCGCGCGAGAGCTGCTCGCCGAAGGCCGCCAGCACGATGGCGCCGCTCGCCGACTCGGCGAGGGTGAACATGGCGCCGGCGTGCGGGCCGCCGACGTGGTTGTGGTAGTCGGGCTGGTCGGGCAGCCGGACGACCGCGCGCTCCGGGGTGGTCTCCAGGAACTCGAGGTTCAGGGTGCGGGCCATCGGCACCGTCGCGGCGAGCAGTTCGCCCACGTTCATCTGTTCTGCGCTCATGCAACGCGATGTTACCCGCGAGTAGATGAGCTTGACCAGACCCGTCGGGGGACCGGACGTGGCCGCCGCCGCGCGCTCCCACTATCGTTACCGGCCATGTGGCCAGGACAGCAGCAGCAGCCCGGGGGCGAGCAGAACCCGCAGGACGCGCACCAGAACCCGTACCAGCAGCAACCGGGGCAGCAGCCGAACCCCTACCAGCAGCCGGCCTACGGCCAGCCGCAGCCGGGGTACGGCCAGCCGCAGCCCGGGTACGGCCAGCAACAGCCCGGCTACGGATACCCGCAGCAGCAGGGGTACGAGCAGCAGCCGGCCACGCAGCCGTGGGCCCAGCCGCCCATGCCGCCGCAGCCGCCCCACGTGCCCCAGGGCTCCGGGGGCAGCGGCAGCTCGGCCTCCACCAAGACCATCGCGATCATCGCGGCCTCGGCCGTGGTGGCCGCCGCGGCCGTCACCGCGGCCTTCGTCCTGACCAAGGACGACGACAAGGGCGACCCGCAGGCCAACGACAAGCCCGAGACCGGCGCCTCCGCACCCGCCTCGACGCCGCCCGCCACCTCCGCCGCCCCGGCCGCCCCGAGCGACAACCCGCGCGCCGGCGGCCAGCTCCAGCCGACGGTCCCCGGCTGGAAGGTGGTCTTCAACCCCAACTACGGCGTGGCCTTCGACGTCCCGCCGGAGTGGGCGGTGGCCTCGTCCGGCCTGTCGACCGGCTACGGCGACGACTCCAAGTCGGACGGCTCCCCACTGATCATGATGTCGGCACCGGCCTACCTCAAGGAGGACTGGTGCAAGGTCGACTCCGACAAGAACGGCAAGGAGGAGAGCTACCCGCTGGGCACCACCGGCACCAAGGGCGGCCAAGGCGGCACGGACACCGCCTCGAACTCCCGTGACAACGCCGGTTCCTGGGTGTACGCGGCGTACTCGCAGAAGCAGCCCAAGGAAATGGTCAAGATCACGACCCCGAAGGAGTTCACCACCGCCTCCGGGATCAAGGGCCACACCGCCACCGCCACCGTGAACGGGCTGCCCAAGACCCACAAGTGCTCGGTCACCGACGCCAAGTCGGTCTCCTTCAGCTTCCGCAACGCCAAGGGCGACTTCGCGAACTGGGTGATGTTCGGTCCGACCGGCGTCGCCGAGGAGATCAAGCCCGAGGTCTACGAGAAGGTCATGGGCTCGATCCGGCTCTCCGGCTGAGCGCCGACGCCGCCCTTTCCCCTCCCGGGCCGGAAACCGGTTTGGCTTCCCGGCCCGGGGCGGGGATAGTCCCTGGGTGACCCTTCCTGCCCCGGCCCCGCGCAGCCGCCTCGCGCGCCGCCGCCCCGCCTGGGCGGGACGCAACTACAGCCTGCTGACGGGCGCCGCCGTGGTCACCAACCTCGGCAGCCACGGCGCGCTCATCGCCGCCGCCTTCGCCGTCCTGGAGGCGGGCGGCTCCAGCGGTGACGTCGGTCTCGTCGCGGCTGCGCGCACGCTCCCGCTCGTCCTCTTCCTCCTCGTCGGCGGGGCGCTCGCCGACCGGCTGCCGCGTCACCGCGTGATGGTGGCCGCCAACGCCCTCAACTGTGTGTCCCAGGCCGCCTTCGCCGCGCTGGTCCTGCTGGGCGAACCGCGTCTGTGGCAGATGATGCTGCTGACCGCGCTGTGCGGCACCGGCACCGCCTTCTTCAACCCGGCCGCCGAGGGCATGCTGCTCTCCAGCGTCTCGGGCGAGCACGCGAACCGCGCGTTCGCCCTCTTCCGGATGGCCATGAACGGCGCCGGCATCGGCGGCGCCGCGCTCGGCGGGGCCATGGTCGCGGCGCTCGGGCCCGGCTGGGTCCTCGCCGTCGACGCGGCCGCCTTCGCCTTCGCAGGCGCGCTGCGGGCCTTCCTCGACGTCGGTGACGTCGCCGCGCGGGCGCCCGGCGGCGGGCTGCTGGCCGATCTGCGCGAGGGCTGGGCGGAATTCCGCAGCCGGCCGTGGCTGTGGGGCATCGTGCTGCAGTTCGCCGTCGTGGTCGCCGTCGTCGGCGCGGCCGAGGCGGTCTACGGTCCGCTGGTCGCCCGGGACCACCTGGGCGGGCCCGCGCCCTGGGGCTACGCGATGGGCGCCTTCGGCCTGGGCACCCTCGCCGGCGCGCTGCTGATGATGCGCTGGAAGCCGCGCCGGCTGCTGCTGGTGGGCACGCTGTGCGTGTTCCCGCTGGCCCTGCCCTCGGCGGCGCTGGCCGTTCCGCTGCCCGCGTGGGGGCTGTGCGCGGTGATGTTCCTGACCGGCACGGCGATCGAGGTGTTCGGGGTGAACTGGATGACGACGCTGCACCAGGAGATCCCTGAGGACAAGTTCTCCCGGGTCTCCGCGTACGACTGGTTCGGGTCGGTGTCGATGCTCCCGCTGGCCACCGCGCTGGCAGGCCCGGCCGAGTCCGCGTTCGGCCGCTCCGGCGCGCTGTGGGGCTGCGCGGGGCTGGTGGTGCTGGCCACGGCGCTGGTCCTGCTCGTCCCGGACGTCCGGAGGATCACGCGCCGCCCGGTGGACCCCACGACGAGCCCGGTCGAGGAAGCACAGGTACCCGCCAAGGTCACCCCAGGCTGAACGCCCCGTCCGGCGGCCGCGGCGAGGGTACGGCGTCCACGTCGGCCACCGGCCGGGCGTCGCCGATGAGCCGGGCCAGCGCCGGGCCCTCGACCACGCGGGCCGGGAAGGCGTCACCGGCGCAGCGCCGCGCGAGCGCCGCGGTGGGCAGCCCGGCGTCCGAGGCCAGCAGCACCACGTTGCCGAAGCGGCGGCCGCGCAGCACCGAGGGCTCGGCGAGCAGGGCGAGCTCGGCGAAGTGGGCGCGGAAGCCGGCCAGCTGGGCGCGCAGGAAGCCGAAGGGGGCGCCGTCGGCGAGGTTGGCGGCGTAGAGGCCACCGGGGCGCAGCACCCGGGCCGCCTCGTGCGCGTACTCCACCGACGTCAGCGCGGCCGGCACCCGCGAGCCGCCGAAGACGTCGGCGAACAGCACGTCGGCGGTGGCGGCGGGCGCCTGTTCCAGCCAGCTCCGGGCGTCGGCGGCGTGCAGGGCCACGTCGGCGCCGGCCGGCAGCGGCAGGTGCGCGGCGACGAGGTCGAGCAGCGCGCCGTCGAACTCGACGACCCGCTGGCGCGAGCCCGGCCGGGTGGCGGCGGCGTAACGGGGCAGGGTCAGCGCTCCCCCGCCCAGGTGGAGCAGGTCCAGCGGGACGCCGGGATCCGCCGCGCAGTCCAGGACGTGCGCGAGCCGGCGGACGTACTCGAACTCCAGGTGTTCGGGGTCGTCGAGGTCGACGTACGACTGCGGGGCCCCGTCGACCGTCAGCAACCAGGCCCGCTCCCGGTCCACGTCGGGCATCAGCTTGGCGACGCCCTGGTCCACGTCCCGCACCACCGGAATCTGCTCACCACTCACCCCACCATTCTCCGCCGCCCCCCCACCCCCACCCGACCCCGGCCCGCCCCCAGAACCCCGGACCCTGGACCCGGGGGCTCAGGAACCCGGGGGCTCGGGGTTCAGGGCCCGCCAGAGGGCTCAGGAACACGGAGGTCAGGGCCCGGGGGGCAGGGCCCGGGGGTCAGGGGGACCAGACCTGGGTGACCTCGGCCACGTGGGACGGGGCCTGGGCGAGGCCTGCGCGGGCCGCCGGGGCCCGCCGCGCCGGGTCCAGCACGTTGCGCCCGAAGGCCTGGCGCGCCTGCCGGGACGGGTGGATCACGGCCACCTCCGCGCCCGCCGCGCGCAGCGCCGCGGCCTGCGTCAGCGGTGCGGGGATGTGGCCGGCGCCCAGCGTCATCGGGGCGATGATCACCACACGCCGGTAGCCGGCCGCGAGGTCGGCGTTGGCACTGGAGCGGATGCCGCCGTCGATGTAGCGGCGCTCGCCCACGGTGGCCGGCGGCCACACCCGCGGCACCGCGCAGCTGGCGCAGACCGCGTCGACCAACTGGGCCCCGCTCTCCCGGTCGAAGGCCTTGAGCTCACCGGTCAGGGCGTCCACGGCGGTGACCACCAGGCGTCGCTCGGGCCACTCGTGCGAGACCAGGCGCGCCGCCAGTACGGTGCGCCGCGCCGCCTCGTCGCCGGTGTCCGCGGCCAGCGCCAGCGCGCCGATCCGGCGCCGGTAGCCGCGCGCGTCCGTGGAGCGCAGCATGGTCAGGGCGTACCGGGCGAGGACCCCGGCGCCCAGGCGCGCCACGTCCTCGCCGGCCGGGTCGGCGAGCTGGCGCTCGTACAGCTCGCGCGGGCCGAGCAGCCCGGAGGTGAGCTGCGCGCCGACCACGGAGCCGGCGGAGGTGCCCACGACGAGGTCGGCGCCGGACAGGTCCACGCCCGCCTCGGCGAGGCCGCACAGGATCCCGGCCTCCCAGCCGATGCCGGTCAGTCCCCCGCCGCCGAGCACCAGTGCCCGCTCGCCGCCGCCCGTCGCCGCCATCGCCGCCCCCGTCCTGGAATGTGTGGTGACGGCAGTGTGGCAGTGCCGCACTGCCGTCACCAGGCCGGGGCCGGGCCTGGCCGGCGCCTCGGCCGAGGGCGCGGGCGGCGCCCTCAGCCGAGGACGGCGGTCACCGTGCCCGCGCCGACCGTGCGCCCGCCCTCGCGGATCGCGAAGCCGAGCCCGGCCTCCAGCGGGACGTCCCGGCCGAGCTCCACGGTCATGGTGACCGTCTCGCCGGGCCGGGCGACCGCGCGGTCGCCGAGGTCCACGTCGCCGACGACGTCCGCCGTCCGTACGTAGAACTGCGGGCGGTAGCCGGAGGTCAGCGGTGTGCTGCGGCCGCCCTCGCGGGCGGAGAGCACGTACACCCGGGCGGTGAACCGGCGGCTGGGGGTGACGCTGCCGGGCGCGGCGACCACGTGGCCGCGGCGCGCCTGCTCGCGGTGCAGCCCGCGCAGCAGCAGCGCCACGTTGTCGCCCGCCTCGGCGGACTCCATCGGCTTGCCGAAGGTCTCCAGGCCCGTCACGACCGTCTCCACCGGCTCGCCCTCGCCGCCGAGCAGCGCGATCCGGTCGCCGAGGGCCACCCGGCCGCGCTCGACGGCGCCGGTGACGACCGTGCCGCGGCCGGTGATGGTCAGCACGTTCTCGACCGGCAGCAGGAACGGGGCGTCCGTGTAGCGCACCGGCATGGGTACGTACGTGTCCACCGCGTCCAGCAGCGCACCGATCGCCGCGGTCCACCGTGGGTCGCCCTCCAGCGCCCGCAGCCCGGAGACCCGGATGACGGGCACGCTGTCGCCGCCGTAGCCGTGCTGCGCGAGCAGGTCGCGGACCTCCAGCTCGACGAGGTCGGTGAGCTCGGGGTCGCCGGCGTCGGCCTTGTTGAGGGCGACGACGATGTGCTCGACGCCCACCTGCCGACTGTCCGGGAAGGGTCAGCTTCGTGCGCCGTCGAACGCATCGATCAGGAAGACGGCAGCCTTCGGCGCGTCCGCGACTGCGGACGGCGCTGCGGGGAAGGCGTACCGGGACATGCGGCCGATGGTGCCAGGCGGCCCGCGCTCGCGTCGAGCGAATTACCCCGCGCGTGCAGGGCCTTGGGGCGCGCTCCCGCCCCTCATGCCGTACCGGCGGACGCCCCCGCACCGGGCTCCGGCCACGACGGCAACTCAGTCCCACGGCTCCGGCCCCGGCCCCGGCCCCGGCCCACGACTACGGCCCCGGTCCACGACGACCGGCTTCGGCCGGATGAGACCCAGATGACGGCGCGATGCCGGATACGTCGGTTAGTCTCCCCGGATGTCCCTCCTCCTCACGCCGTGGACGCGGCTGTCGCTGCTCGTCGTGCTGCTCGTCGCGGCCGGCGGGTGCGTCCTGCTCTACGAGCCCCAGCGGCTGCTGTCGCAAGGGTGGACCCCCGGCATTCCGGCCGGCCTCGCGGCCGTGCTCTATGCGCTCGTGTACGGCCTGTGCACGGCCGCGCTCGTGCCACGGCCGCTGCTGAACCTGGGCGCGGGGGCGCTGTTCGGAACGGCCCTGGGGCTGCCGGCCGCGCTCGCGGGGACCGTGCTCGGCGCGGGCATCGCGTTCGGACTGGGCCGGGCCCTGGGCCAGGACGCGCTGCGGCCGCTGCTGAAGGGGCGGCGCTGGCTGGAGGCGGCCGACGGACAGCTCAGCCGCCACGGGTTCCGGTCGATGCTGGCGGTGCGGATCTTCCCCGGAGTGCCCTTCCAGGTGGCCAACTACTGCGCCGCGGTGTCCCGGTGCCGGCCACTGCCGTTCCTGCTCGCGACCGCGCTCGGTACCATCCCCAACACGGCCGCGTACGTGGTCGCGGGGGCCAACGCCGCCTCCCCGACCTCGCCCGTCTTCCTCGTCTCGTTCGGTTTCATCGCCCTCTCCCTGCTCCTCGCGGGGACGGTCGCGTGGCGCAAGCGGCACCGTGTCCGGGAGTCGTTGGACGTTCAAGGGACCCCTGTGGTCAGCGGTGCCTCGCACGGGCCCTAGCATCGGACCCGAACTGCCCGACGATCACAAGGACGAGCGCACCCCGACATGAGCTGGTTCGAATCTCTAATCCTCGGTCTCGTCCAGGGGCTTACGGAGTTCCTCCCGATCTCCTCGAGCGCCCACCTGCGGCTGACCGCGGCGTTCGCCAACTGGGAGGACCCCGGGGCGGCCTTCACCGCGATCACGCAGATCGGGACCGAGGCCGCGGTGCTGATCTACTTCCGCAAGGACATCGCACGGATCATCTCCGCCTGGTTCCGCTCGCTCACGAACAAGTCGTTGCGCTCGGACCACGACGCCCAGATGGGCTGGCTGGTCATCGTCGGCTCGATCCCGATCGGTGTCCTCGGCATCACGCTCAAGGACGCCATCGAGGGCCCCTTCCGCGACCTGCGGCTGATCGCCACCATGCTGATCGTAATGGGCATCGTGCTCGGCATCGCCGACCGGCTGGCGGCCCGCGACGAGACCGGTGGCCGGCACCGGGCGATCCGGGAGCGCAAGACGCTCAAGGAGCTCGGCGTCCGGGACGGTCTGATCTTCGGTCTCTGCCAGGCCATGGCGCTGATCCCGGGTGTGTCCCGGTCGGGTGCGACGATCTCCGGCGGTCTGCTGATGGGCTACACCCGTGAGGCGGCGGCCCGCTACTCCTTCCTTCTGGCCATTCCGGCCGTGCTGGCCTCGGGCCTGTTCGAGCTGAAGGACGCGGGCGAGGGGCACGTGTCCTGGGGTCCGACGATCTTCGCGACGGTGATCGCCTTCTTCGTCGGCTACGCCGTGATCGCGTGGTTCATGAAGTTCATCACCACCAAGAGCTTCATGCCGTTCGTGATCTACCGGATCCTGCTGGGCATCGTGCTGTTCGTGCTGGTCGGCACCGACGTGCTGAGCCCCCACGCGGGCGAGTCCGGACACTGATCCACGGCGCGCCCGGCGCGCCGCGACGTCGCGAGGGCCGCACGGGAACGTTCCCGTGCGGCTCTCGCGTCGTTGTGCCTAGGAGACCTGAAAGGCGAGGAAGCAGGGGGTGTCCCATGGGGCGAGTGGTGCTGGAGCGTTTTCCGGCGGGCAGTCCGAGGGGAAGCTGGCCGGCCGAGGAGTACGCGGCCCAGCGGATGCGCGAGGGGGTGCCGGCCGAGGTGGTGATGGACCTGGCCACGGACGCTTTCCTGGTCGTCGTACGGCAGCGGGAGGCCGTTTCCGGCCACTGAGCGCCCGCCCGCCCGATCCCGTGCCCGTATGCCCCTTGGCCTCACGGGTCCGCTGATCCACACTGACCCGATGACGCAGCGTGTGGATCTCGCGAGGGTAATGGACCGGATGGCGATCGACGCCGTGGTCACCGGGTACGCGCTCGCCGTGGACGACGGGGACTGGGTGGCGTACCGGGCGCTGTTCACCCCCGCCGGACGCGCCGACTACACCTCGGCGGGCGGTATCGAGGGGCCCGCGGGCGAGGTCGCCGCATGGCTGGCGCAGACCATGGAACTGTTCCCGGTGCGCCAGCACCTGATCTGCAACCGGCTCGTCGAGCTGGAGGACGACGCGGGCGGGCCGGGCGACCGGGCGCGGGTGCGCGCGGACTTCGTCAATCCGATGCGGCTGGCGGGCACCGACCACGACGGGAGCGTGACCTCCCCCAATTTCGTGGCCGCCGGACGGTACTCCTTCGCGCTCGCCCGTACCCCCGACGGCTGGCGGCTCACCGGTGTGACGGTCCACGAGAAGTGGCGGCACATGTCGGCCTGAAGCAGGGTGGGACCGGGCCACACTGGAGGGGAGGCGTCAGATGCAGTCCGACCGGACCCGGTGGTGGTGGCGTGCCGTCGCGGCGCCGGTCGCCGGCGCGCTGCCGGCGCTCGCCTTCCCGGCGCCCGCCCTGTGGTGGTGGGCGTACGTCGCCCTGGTGCCCTGGATGCTGCTGCTGCGGACGGCGCCGAGCGCACGGCGGGCGGCCCTGGAGGGCTGGCTCGGCGGCCTCGGCCTGATCCTGGCGGTCCACCACTGGCTGCTGCCCAGCCTGCACGTGTTCCTGCTCCCGCTGGCCGCGCTGCTGGGGCTGCTGTGGATCCCCTGGGCGCTGCTGGTGCGGCGGCTGCTGGGCGGGGTCCCGCCGCCCGGCCGGGCCGCGGCCGCGCTGGTCCTCGTACCGGCGGGGTGGCTGCTGCCGGAGCTGGCGCGGTCCTGGCAGGGGCTGGGCGGGCCGTGGGGGCTGCTGGGGGCCAGCCAGTGGCAGGTCCCGGCGGCGCTGCGGGTGGCGTCCGTGGGCGGGGTGTGGCTGGTGAGCCTGCTGGTGGTGGCGGTGAACTGTGCGGTGGTGATGCTGGTCGCCGTACGCCCGGCCCGTGCCCCGGCGCTGGCCGGGCTGACGGGGTGCGCCGTGCTGACGGCGGCGGTGTGGTGGTGGGCGCCGCAGCCCGAGGTCTCGGGCGGGCTGCGGGTGGCGGTCGTGCAGCCCGGCCTGGTGGCCGGTCCGCAGAGCGTGGAGCAGCGCTTCGCGGTCGGGGAGCGGCTGACCCGGGAGCTGGCGGGGCAGCGCCCGGACCTGGTGGTGTGGGGCGAGTCCAGCGTGGGGGCGGACCTGGCGGCCCGCCCGGACCTGGCGCGGCGGCTGGCGGCGCTCTCGGCGGAGGTGTCGGCTCCGCTGCTGGTCAATGTGGACGCGCGCCGCTCGGACCGGCCGGGGATATACAAGTCCTCCGTGCTCGTCGGCCCGCAGGGCCCGACCGGTGACCGGTACGACAAGATGCGTCTGGTCCCCTTCGGCGAGTACATACCGGCGCGCGCGGCGCTCGGCTGGGTGACCTCGGTCGGCAAGGCGGCGGGCGAGGACCGCCACCGCGGCGAGGCCCCCGTGCTGATGACCCTGCCGGGGGACGGGCGGGGGCGGATCGGCCCGCTGGTCTGTTTCGAATCGGCCTTCCCCGACATGAGCCGGCACCTCGTGCGCGAGGGCGCCGACCTGCTGGTCGCGCAGTCGGCGACGTCCACCTTCCAGAACAGCTGGGCGCCCGCCCAGCACGCCTCCCTGGCGGCGCTGCGGGCCGCCGAGAACGGCCGCCCGATGGTCCATGCCACCCTCACCGGCACCAGCGCCGTGTACGGCCCCGCGGGCGAGCGCCTGGCGGCCCCGCTGGCCGCCTCGGCGAGCACGGCGGCCGTGTACGACGTGCCGCTGGCGCACGGCACCACGCTCTACACCCGCTTCGGCGACTGGCCGGTGGCCGCAGCCCTGGCGGCCCTGGCCGGCTACGGCGCGTACCGCTGGGCGGGGGCGGCGGGGGCGGCCGGGGCGGCGCGCCGGCTCAGGAAGCCTGCTCCAGCGCCGTCAGCACGATCCGCTCGCACAGCTCGTGGCTGGCCAGCGCGTCCCGGGCGCTGAGCGCCTTGCCCACCTGCACGGCCTCCAGGAAGTGGTCCACGGCCTGCTCGATCCCGCGCTGGCGGGCGACCGGCACCCAGTCCCCGCGCCGCCGTACCGTCGGCTGGCCCTTGTGGTCGATGACCTCGGCCAGGTTGACGACCTGCCGCTTGGAGTCCTGCCCGGAGACCTCCAGGATCTCCTCGGTGGAGCCGGAGAGCCGGTTCATGATCCCCAGCGCCGTGAAGCCGTCGCCGGACATCTGGAGCACCACCTGCTCCATCAGCCCCTCGCGCACCCGGGCGCGCACGTCGATGTGGTCGGCCTCGCCGGGCAGCAGGAAGCGCAGGGTGTCGACGACGTGGATGAAGTCGTCCAGCACCAGCGTGCGCGGGTCCTCGGGCAGCCCGACCCGGTTCTTCTGCATCACGATCAGTTCGCGCGGATGGTCGGCGCACTGGGCGTAGCCGGGCGCGTGGCGGCGGTTGAAGCCGACGGCGAGGCTGACGCCGCGCTGCTCCGCCAGCTCCACCAGCCGCCGGGACTCGGCGAACTCGTAGGCCAGCGGCTTGTCCACGTAGGTCGCGACGCCCGCCTCCAGCAGCCGCGAGACGATCTCGGGGTGGGCGGGGGTGGGCGCGTGCACGAACGCCGCGTCCGGGCGCTGCTCCAGCAGCGCGTCGAGGTCGGCGTGCCGGCGGCCGGCCGGGATGTGGTGGAGCTCCCCGATCCGCTCCAGCGTGGCGGGGGTGCGGGTCTGCAGGTGCAGTTCGATACCCGGGCGGGCCGTGAGGACGGGCAGGTACGCCTTCTGCGCGATGTCACCGAGTCCGATACACGCGACCTTCACCGAAAGCCTCCCGAGGGTGCCGTGCGACTGCCGCGCGACTGTCGTGCGACTGCCGGGGACAGCTTAATCCCTGGTCGGCGCAACCGCGTTCGACGAGGATGAGGCCCATGACGTCATCCGAGACCACGGTCACGACCGTACGCACCGAGCCCTCCACCACCGCCGCCGAGCGGGAGATGCTGGAGGGCTGGCTCGACTACCACCGGGCCACGCTCGCCCTGAAGTGCGAGGGCCTGACCGAGGAACAGCTGCGGCAGGCCTCGCTGCCGCCGTCGGAGCTGACCCTGCTGGGGCTCGTACGGCATCTCGCGGAGGTCGAGCGGTGGTGGTTCCGCGAGATCACCCACGGCGCCGAACTGCCCGATCTGTACTGCACCGAGGCCGACCGGGACGGCGACTTCCACTTCGGGGAGGCGGACACGTTCGCCGAGGCGCGCGAGACGTGGGAGCGGGAGATCGAACTGGCCCGGCAGGCCGCGGCCGGCCGCTCGCTGGACGAGGTCTCGGTACGCAGCAGCCGCACCGGCGAGCACTTCAGCCTCCGCTGGGTGTACACCCACATGATCGAGGAGTACGCGCGCCACAACGGGCACGCGGACCTGCTGCGCGAGCAGCTCGACGGGGCAACCGGCGAGTAGCCGTCACTCATGCGGGGTCAATATGGCCTCCGGGTTTTCGCAACCGGGTCCTGGCACAGCAGAGTTGCGCGAGTGCATCCATCCCGAACCACGACAACCCTGCTGCTCGGAGTCGCCGCGGCCGTCTCGGCCGTCTCCGGTTGTGTGAACGTGACCCCGGCCCCGCTCCAGCCGGCGGCAGCCCCGTCGGCGCAGCCGCCGCAGCACGCCCCGCGGGGCGGCGGGGCCGCGCCGGTGGTCGTCCAGGCGCCCGCCCTGGAGGCCCTGGAGGCCGTCCCGGAGCGCGCCCCGGCCGCCGTTCCGGGCGCGCCGGCCCGCACCGCGCGCGAGGCGGCCCGGCCGCAGGAGCGCGCCGCCGTGCCCGAGGAGGTCCCGCCGCCGGTGCCGGACGTCGTCGCGGCGCCCGGGGCGAGCGCCGCTCCCCCGGGCGAGCGGCGCCGGCGCGGCGGCCGGCACGACCGGCAGGACCGGCAGGACGGCGAGGTGCCGCGCCGGCTGGTCCAGAAACTGCCGGTGCGCCCGGCCGACGTGTGCGCGCTGGGCCGCAAGCACGGCTCGTGGAGCCCGGACAGCCCCGAGGCCCGCATCTGCGCGCACGTACGGGAGGACTGAGCCCGGGGCCCCGGCCGGCCGCTCCGGCCCAGGGCCCGCTCCGCCCCGGCCCGCCCCGGTCACCGCCGGGACGTCCGGCCCTCCCCCGGACGCCCGCTACGGGTGCTGACCGGGGAAGGGGCCCGGGCGCGGGTCCTCGCCCGGCCCGGCGGCCAGCTGCCGCTCCAGCCGGGCGAGGGCCGCCCGTACGCCGTCGCCGTAGCCGTCGTCGGACAGGGCCGCGGTGGCGGCGCGGGCGCGGGCCAGGTGGATCCGGGCCGCCTCCGGCCGCTGGAGCTTGAGGTAGTCGGCGGCCAGGTTCAGGTGCAGGGACGGGTAGAAGGCGCGTACGGCCACGGGAGGCTCGTACGGCTCGGGGCGCGCCCCCGGAAACGCCCCCCGCGCCTCCCCGGCGCCCGCGGCCGCGTCGCCAGCCGCCGCGTCGCCGCCCGCCGCCCCGTCGCCCGCCGCCCCGTCGTCCAGTTCCCCGGCGAGCCCCTCGGCGGCGGTCAGCGCGCGCAGGTCCCAGGCCAGTTCGTCGACGGGGTCGTCCTGGGCGTCGGCCATGTAGTGGGCCAGGGTGCAGCGGTGCAGCGCGGCTCCGTCCTCGCCGATCTCGGCCCAGATCGCGCCGAGCCGGTTGCGGGCCTCCTCACGGTCGCCGGCGTGCAGCAGGATGACCGCCTGGCCGATCCTGGTCATGACGGCGTCCTCCGACGCCTCCCGCTGCTGCTCCCTCAATGCGGCCTCCGGCTGCGTCCGCCGGACCCCGTCCGGTCCGGTCCGATCATCAAGACGCTAGCCGGAGGCACCGGCATTGCCGCGCAAGGCGCGGTGCGGCGTCAGCCCAGGTCCGGGATCGTCCAGTCGATCGGCTCATGCCCCTGGGCGGCCACGGCCTCGTTGATCTGCGTGAAGGGCCGGGAGCCGAAGAACTTCTTCGCCGACAGCGGGGAGGGGTGGGCGCCCTTGACGACGACGTGGCGGCTCTCGTCGATCAGGGGCAGCTTCTTCTGCGCGTACGCGCCCCACAGCACGAAGACGGCCGGGTCCGGGCGCCCCGCCACGGCACGGATCACCGCGTCGGTGAACTTCTCCCAGCCCTTGCCCTTGTGCGAGTTGGGCTCGGCCTCGCGCACCGTGAGCACCGCGTTGAGCAGCAGGACGCCCTGCTCGGCCCACGGCATCAGGTACCCGTTGTCGGGGATGGGCGTGCCGAGCTCGGCGTGCATCTCCTTGTAGATGTTGCGCAGGGACGGCGGGGTCTTGACCCCGGGCCGCACCGAGAAGCACAGGCCGTGCCCCTGGCCCGCGCCGTGGTACGGGTCCTGGCCGAGCACCAGGACCTTCACCTTGTCGAAGGGGGTCGCCTCCAGGGCCGCGAAGACCTGCTCGCGGGGCGGGTAGACCGGCCCGTTCGCCCGTTCCTTCTCGACGAACTCGGTGAGCTCCTTGAAGTAGGGCTGCTCCAGCTCCCCACCGAGGACGGGGAGCCAGGACTCGGGCAGCATCTGGGTCACGTCGACAACCTCCGGTACGTGTTCGTGCAACTGCTCCGAACCTACCGGGGACCACTGACAACGGCACCGTCCGGCCCCGCGGGGCCGGACGGTGCCGGACCCGGGGCCGGACGAGGGGGCCGGACGAGAGGGCCGCTACCAGCTGGTCTTGCGGTACAGCTCCCACATCTGCATGGCCGTCTGCGGGTCCAGGGCCCGCTCCGCGCCGGCGATGTCGTCGCGCGCGCCGACGTAGAGCTTGCCCTGCCACAGCGGGAGCAGCCGGACGTCCTCGGCGAAGATCGCCTGCGCCCGCTCGAACTCGCGGGCGACGACCGAGCGGTCGCCCTCGCGGCGGGACTTGGGCAGCAGGTCGGTGAGGATCTCGGCGTTCTCGTACGGGGTACCGACCGCGTTCTCCTTGCCGACGAACGGCGCGATGAAGTTGTCGGGGTCCGGGAAGTCGGGGAACCAGCCACGGCCGAAGACCGGGTACTCGCCGTTCTTGTAGCCCTCCTGGTAGGTCTTCCAGGGCTGGTTGCGCAGGGTGATCCGGAACAGGCCGCTCTCGTCGAGCTGGCGCTTGAGCTCGGCGAACTCGGCCGCCGTGGAGGCGCCGTACCGGTCGGTGGTGTACCAGAAGGTCAGGTCCACCGGCTGGGTGATCCCGGCGTCCTTGAGGATCTTCCGGGCCTTGGTGACGTCGGGGGTGCCGAAGCGGTCGTAGAACGGCGTCTTGTGGCCGGCGACGCCCTTGGGGACCATCGAGTACAGCGGCTCGGCGGTGCCCTGGTAGACCTTCGAGACGATCGCGCCGCGGTCGACGATCTGGGCGATCGCCTGGCGGACCGCCGGCTTGTTTGCGGCCGGGTCCTTGGGGTTGAAGACGAGGTAGCGGATCTCGGCGCCGACGTTCTCGACGACCTGGACGCCCTGGCCGTTCGAGGCGGGGCTCTGGAGGTCCTTGATCTCCGCGGCCGACAGGCCGCGGTAGGTGGCGTCGATCTCCTTGCCCTTGAGCGCGCCGACCATCTTCGCGGAGTCCGTGAAGTAGCGGATGGTGACGGCGTCGTTACGGCGCTGCGCGAAGCCCTGGTAGTCGTTGTAGCCGCCGAGGACGGCCTCGTCGCCCTCCTTGTAGGAGTTCAGGACGTACGGGCCGGAGCCGGTCACCTTGCTGCCCTCGCGGACCCGGTCGGCCGGGTACTCCTTGGGCGCGACGAGCGAGGCGGCGGGCGAGCCGAGGACGAAGGGGAAGGTCGCGTCGGGCGTCTTCAGGTGGAAGACGACGACCAGCGGCTCGGGGGTCTCGATCTTCTCCAGGCTGCCGAAGAGGTCCTTGGGGCCGACCTTGGAGCCGATGGTGCGGATCCGGTCGATGGAGTGCTTGACGGCCTTGGCGTCGAGGGGCTCGCCGTTGGAGAACTTCAGGCCCTTCTTCAGCGTGCACCGGTAGGACTCGTTCGCGGCGTCGGTGAACTCGCAGCTCTGGGCCGCGTCGGGCTGCGGCTTGGTGCTTCCGGTCGGAAAGGCGAGAAGGGTTTGGTAAACGTTCCGGTACAGCTCCCAGGAACCGTCCCAGGCCGCCGCGGGATCAAGGGTGCTCGGCGCGCTGGTGGTGCCCACGACTATGGGCTTCGCGTCCTTTCCGGCATCGTCCGAAAGCAGCCCGCAGCCGGCGAGCAGGGATATGGACGCAAGGGCCGCAAGTGTCTGCAGGCATCTGGTCCGGTTGAACACGTGCACGCTCCTCGATCAGCCAGGGGTGCGGCAGACCCTACCGCAGTGCCCCACGAATCCAATGGGGTGGTTCCGTGAGGCACTTGACCGGTTCCGTGCATATTAGGGATGCATTTGGCACCTCAATACACCCCGTTGCGTCCGATTATCGGTCACCCGACTCCGGCATTGAGAAAGATTCCGCCATCGACCACCAGAGTTTGCCCGGTGATCCATTCCGCTTGCGCCGAAGTGAGAAATGCCGCAGCCCCTCCGATGTCCGCCGGAACGCCGAGCCGGCCCAGCGGGTAGGCCGCGGCCGCCTCCGCCTCGCGGCCCTCGTAGAGCGACTGCGCGAACCTGGTCTTGACCACGGCGGGGGCGATCGCGTTGACCCGCACCCCGGGCGCCATCTCGTGGGCGAGCTGGAGGGTCAGGTTGATCATGGCGGCCTTGCTCATCCCGTACGCCCCGATGAAGGGCGAGGCGGAGAGGCCGGCGATGGACGCGATGTTCACGATCGCGCCGCCGTTGTCCTTCTGCCAGGCGTGCCAGGTGCGCTGGGCGAAGCCGAGCGCGGAGATCACGTTGGTCTCGAAGACCTTGCGGGCCACGCCGAGGTCCAGGTCCGCCAGGGGGCCGAAGACCGGGTTGGTGCCCGCGTTGTTGATCAGGAAGTCCACCCGGCCGAAGGCCTCCATCGTGCCCGCGACGGCGGCCTCCTGGTGGACCTCGTCGTGCGCCTTCCCGGCGATGCCGATGACCCGGTCGGCGCCGAGCTGCTCGACGGCCTCCTTGAGCGTGTCCTCGTTGCGCCCGGTGATGCAGACCCGGTCGCCGCGCGCGACCAGGGCCTCGGCCACGCCGTAGCCGATGCCCCGGCTGCCGCCGGTGATCAGCGCGACCTTGCCGCTGTCGGTGCCTTCGTACGCCATGACGTACGCCCTCCCCTTCGTCAGTTGAGCGGGCCGCCGGCCACGTACAGGACCTGGCCGGAGACGAAGCCGGTGTCGTCGCCGGTGAAGAAGGCGATGGCGCCGGCGACGTCCTCGGGGCGGCCGACCCGCTGGACCGGGATCTGGGTGGCGGCCGCGGCCTGGAAGTCCTCGAAGTCCATGCCGACGCGGGCGGCGGTGGCGGCCGTCATCTCCGTGGCGATGAAGCCGGGCGCGACGGCGTTGGCGGTGACGCCGAACTTGCCGAGCTCGATGGCCAGGGTCTTGGTGAAGCCCTGCAGGCCCGCCTTGGCGGCGGAGTAGTTGAGCTGCCCGCGGTTGCCGAGCGCGGAACTGCTGGAGAGGTTGACGATCCGGCCGAACTTGGCGTCCACCATGTACTTCTGACAGGCCCGCGCCATCAGGAACGCACCGCGCAGGTGCACGTTCATGACGGTGTCCCAGTCGGTGTCGCTCATCTTGAACAGCAGGTTGTCGCGCAGCACACCGGCGTTGTTGACCAGGATCGTCGGAGCACCGAGGGCAGCCGCGACCCGCTCGACGGCGGCCTCGACCTGCGCGCTGTCCGAGACGTCGCAGCCGATGGCGACGGCCTTGCCGCCGGCCGCCGTGATCGCCTCCACGGTGTCCTTGCAGGCGGCCTCGTCGAGGTCGAGTACGGCGACGGCGCGGCCCTCGGCGGCCAGCCGGACGGCGGTGGCGGCGCCGATGCCCCGGGCCGCCCCGGTCACGATGGCGACGCGCTGCTCGGTGGTGGACATGCTGGTTCTCCTCGCCCTTGGACACGGCCGCCCTGAGGTGAGCAACCGCTTAGTAGCTTCAGCTGAGGAGACGCTAGGAGCCCTGGCACCCGGTGTCAACGGCGCCGGGCGGCAGGGCTCCTGAGTCGGCCGGTCAGCGGACCAGCAGGTCGAGCAGCCGTTCCACCTCGGCCTCGGGATCGACCGTCAGACCGGTGTGCACCGGGCCGGGCTGCACGACCGTGCTGCGCGGCGCGATCAGCCAGCGGAAGCGCCGCCCGGCGTCGTCCCCGGCCGCCTGGCCGGCCCGCTCGCCCCCCGCGCACACGCCCTCGACCCCGCGCAGGGCCGCCCGTACACCGGCCACGTCGGCCTTCGGGTCCAGGGCCAGGAGCTTGGCCTCGTCGAGGTGGACACGGGCGGCGACGTACGAGCGCGCCCGGCAGTAGACGATCACCCCGGCGTTGAAGCACTCGCCGCGCTCCACGCGCGGCACCACGCGCACCAGCGCGTACTCGAACACGTCCCGCTTCGTCACCGGCTGTCGCTCTTCTTCTTGGTCGGGTGGGGCCATTCGGGCAGATGATCGGTGAGCCATCCCGGCGGTGCCTGCGGGGCCCTGGCCGGGGCCTCCAGCGAGATCCGCTCGTGGATCGTGGCGGCGCGCGGCAGCAGCGCCGCCACATACGCCCGGCGCAGCGCGTCGGTGGAGTCGAAACCGGGCTCGTCGACCAGCCACTCGTCGGGCACGTCGGCGGCGACCTCGGTCAGCAGTTCCTCCGTCACCAGCGGCGCCAGTTCGGCGGCGGCCTCGGCGATGCGCGGGCCCACGGGGGCCAGGACGTGGTCGGAGGCGTTGTACGGCTTGGCGGCGGCGGCCGTGGCGGTGGGCCAGTTGTGGTGCCAGATCATGGTGGCGCCGTGGTCGATGAGCCACAGCTCGCCGTGCCAGACCAGCATGTTGGGGTTGCGCCAGGACCGGTCGACGTTGTTGATCAGTGCGTCGAACCAGACCACCCGGCCGGCCTCGACGGGGTCCACCTGGTAGGCGAGCGGGTCGAAACCGATCGAGCCGGGCAGGTAGTCCATGCCGAGGTTGAGCCCGCCGCTCGCCTTGAGCAGCTCCTGGACCTCCTGATCGGGCTCGGCGAGCCCGATGACGGGGTCCAGCTGGATCTGCACCAGCTCGGGGACGCGCAGCCCCAGCCGCTGGGCCAGGCGCCCGCAGATGACTTCGGCGACCAGGGTCTTGCGGCCCTGACCGGCTCCCGTGAACTTCATGACGTACGTACCGAGATCGTCGGCCTCGACGATCCCGGGGAGCGAGCCGCCCTCACGCAGGGGCGTGACATAGCGGGTCGCTACGACCTCTTGCAACACTTTCCCAGGCCACCCATCTCTTCAGCCTTGCAATCCACGGACGACCTCTCCGGGGTGCAGAGGCACGAATCGGCGGTCAACGATGCTGGGGAGAATCTGGGGAGTTTCGGTCGGCGAGCCCGTCTCCCCGCTTTCCAAGCAGACCGTCGATGGTGCCACGCCCCTTGCTGCCCGCTTCCGGCATGAAGTGAGCATAGTAACCGAGGGTGATCGCCGGCGAGGAGTGTCCGAGCCACCGAGCCAGGGTCACAACGGACTCCCCGGCTTCCAACATGATCGAGGCGTACGTGTGGCGAAGCACGTGGAAACCGTCCTTCGGGGCCGCCGCCCACTGCCAGGATTTCGCCCCCTCGGCACGTGGGGGGATGACGCCGGCCTTCGCCAAGGCTGGCTTCCAGGTGTAGGTGTTCCATGTGTTCACCGCGACGGCGTTGCCGAAGCGCGTGGTGAGGAGCAGGGAGAACTCCCCCTCTCCCCCTCCGGCTTCCCCCACGGCAGCTCCACCTCCACCGGCGGGAACGCTGCGATGTGACGCTTCAGTTCGTCGGCCACCGAGGGGGGCAGATCCACCGCGCGGATCTTCTTCCCCTTCGGAAGGGCGAAGTACAGCCTTCCGAGGATGGCCTGCACTTGGCGCCGAACGTGAAGCAGGCCGCGTTCATAGTCGATGCCCTCCGGGCTCAGCCCGAACACCTCGCCCTGACGGAGGCCGCAGCCCAGGCCGACTACGACGGCGATCCTGTTGCGCTCGCTGATGGCATCACGTACTCGCAGTGCAGCACCCATCGGCCACGCGTGGCGCTGCTCCCGCGGCGACTTGGGCCACCTCACAGATTTCGTTACGCCACTCCGCGGGACGCCATCCGGGGACGGAGCCCGGGAGGTCCAGGAAATGGTTTGCCGGCCCGGTGGCTGTGTGTCACCGTTCGGCCTGGACCGGCAGTTGATCACCGGCGGTCGGTCTACGTCGGCATGCCGGCAGCCTCTTCGGGCTCCACCGAAGAGGTGGCGAAACGATGGGAAACGGTGCCGTGGGGAACAGTTACGAGGACAAGTGCCGCCGGTCGTTGGCCGAGGAGCAGGCGAAGAGCCTGGCCGAAACCAACGACTGGGAGCACGTGGACAGGGAGCAGGTCCACCAGGACTGGGACGTCCTGTACCGGGAGATCACGGCTTCCCTGAACGCCGGCTCCCTGCCCGGGGACCAGCAGATCCAGGAGCTCGTCCGCAGGCACTTCGACATCGCCTGCCGGTTCTACACCCCCTCCAGGGAGGCTTACGTCGGCATGTCGCTCTTCTACGCCGAGGACGAGGCCATGAGGGCGTTTCACGATTCCTACCACCCCGGGCTGGTGGAGTTTCTGGGCGCCGCGATCAAGGTATACGCCGAGCAGGGGAGCGGGTTCGCCCCCAGCGCAGGGGTCGAGGCTTCGGCGTAGTCGGGCGACACGGGCCAGTGTCCACGGCGGCGTTCGCTTGTGGCCACGGCACGGTGCCTTTTGAGGCGATTGATGCCGAAGTCGACCGCGTGGCGGGCCTTGTAGAGGATGTCTCACGTGGTGTGATGTCTGTGCGGCATGATGCTGGTCGTGGGTGCTGATCTGTCGCAGCGGCTGGTTCCTGATGGTCTGTGGGAACTGGTCGCCCCGTTGCTGCCGTCGTTCACGTCCCGTCCGCAGGGCGGCGGGACTGCTCCGCGTGACGAGCGGGCTGTGTTCACGGCGGTGGTGTACGTGCTGACCAGCGGGTGTGCCTGGCGGCATCTTCCGGAGACGTTCGGTGTCTCGCCCGCCACCGCGCACCGCCGGTTCACCGTGTGAACGAGAACGGGGCTGTGGCGTCATCTGCACCAGGCGGTCCTGGACGAGCTCGGCGCCCGGGGCGCTGGACTGGACCTCCGCGATCGTCGACGCGGCGTCGGTGCGGGCGAAAAGGGGGGTTCGCCGACCGGGCCGAACCCGGTCGATCGCGGCAAGAAGGGCAGCAAGCTGCACGTACTGTCCGAGGCCCGGGGTATCCCGCTGGCCGTCGCCGTGTCCGCGGCGAACACCCACGACAGCCTCGCCCTCAAGCCGCTGATCCGCGGGATACCCGCCATCCGCTCCCGCCGCGGACCACGCCGACGCCGCCCCGGCAAGCTCCGCGCCGACAAGGCGTACTTCTCCGCCGACCACCTCGCCTGGCTACGCGGACGTGGCCTCATTCCGCGTATCGCCCGCCCGGGCATCGAGTCGAGCGAACGGCTCGGCCGGCACCGCTGGAAGATCGAAAGGTCGATCGCCTGACTGTTCGGCTACCGCCGCCTCACCGTCCGATACGAGCGGAAGGCCTCACACTTCCTCGCCTTCCTCGGCCTCGCAGCCGCTCTCACCTGCTACAAGAAGCTGGCAAAACTCACCACGTAAGACATCCTCTCAATGTGGACCTGGCCGTTCGCGCAGGACGGCGGGCCATGAGACCTGGCCCACGGACGATCGGCCTGCGTCTCGCCGTCAGCCAAGGACGGCCGGTGGACGCCCAGTGGAGGGCCTCGCGAAGCAACCGGCGGCATTGGAAATCCATCGAGCGTAACGGAACGTCACTGACGAGAGATGCGCGGGCGGGCACCGGTCACCGACTCGGTACTCGATAGCCCGCCCCTCCGAAGGTGACCGCGCCACCTGGCCGACGCCCGCCCAGTGGCCACAGAATCACACATGATGACCCATCAGAAACCGTGCCATTCGTGCGTCAAACGAGCGTCACGAGCGTCGACCTGCGTCACGGGGCATCTTGCCGTTCCGGTGAGCCACCGTCCGGCAGCAGCTCATCCAGGCTGACGGAAACAAGCACGGCGCCGCTGGCCACAGCCCAGAGAGAGTGTGGCCAGCGAGCCGAGAAACGTGGTGTACGAGGTGGACGGGCATCCTGCCGCCACCAGCTGAGAGCTCCGGTCGCTGGACTCGACGTGGACGTGGCCCCACTCGAACGATCAGCTCGGGCTCACGTCCCATCCGCCACCCGGACCTCGGAGCCTCGACGCCCGCACACACTGGCACTGCCCCGACCCGGCCCGACTGACCGACTGGCGGCCCGGGATCGGCGTACTGGCGTCACACACCCTCACCAGCCTTCCTGGTCCCCTGCTGGCCGAACTACCGCTCATCTAGCAGCAGATGAAGTCCGCGATCGCCGCGCAACGCCTCCCCCAGGCCGAGGGCTACCGGCTCAACCTGCTCCGCCTTCCCTGACAGCCGGCGTGACGCTCCCGGGGGGAGTTGTCGGCCGTGACCCCACCGAGTCACGGCCGGCAGCGCCGCCCGTCATGCGAGCGGCACGGCTACCAGGACGACTTGGTCACGCCGGGAAGGAAGCCGGCGTGGGCCTGCTCACGCACACGCACCCGGGACAGGCCGAACTTCCGCAGGTGGCCTCGCGGCCGCCCGTCCACGCTGTCCCGGTTCCGCACCCGGGTCGCGCTCGCGTTACGGGGCTGATGGCGCAACTCCGCGGCCGCAGCCTGGCGTTCGGCGTCGGTGGAGGACGGCCGGCGGATGATCTCCTTCAGCTCCGCACGGCGGGCCGCGTACCGCTCGACGGTCGCCTTGCGCTTCTCGTTCTGCGCGATCTTGCTCTTCTTGGCCATCAGATCTTCCCCCCTCGGGCGCGGATACGGGCCACGGCGGCCTCGATGCCGATGCTGTCGACGGTCTTGATCGCCTTCGCGCTCAGCGCCAGCCGGACATACCGCCCCTCGCTGGGCGGCCAGTAGCGCTTGCGCTGGATGTTGGGATCGAAACGGCGCGAAGTGCGCCGGTGCGAGTGGGAGATGGTGTTGCCGAATCCCGGCTGGGCACCGGTCAGTTGGCAGTGGGCGGACAAGGTCTACCTACCTCTCGGCTCGCAACGAGGTACGCCCGATCATCAAGCTCCGCTCCACCGCGGGAACCGGCTACACGTACGTCACCCGCAAGAACCGCCGCAACGACCCCGACCGCATGGTCCTGCGCAAGTACGACCCGATCGCCCGGCGCCACGTCGACTTCCGCGAGGAACGCTGACCCACTGCCGCTCCACCCCCGTCGCCTCGACCTCAAGGACACGCCGTCAGCCACCCCTTCTACACAGGAACCGCCCGCGTCCTGGACACCGCCGGACGCGTCGAGCGCTTCGAGCGCCGATACGGCCGGCGCGGGGCGAACTGATGCAGGCCGAGGCCCGAATGCCCGTCGTCACCGTCCCGTAACCCTGCGCCACCCCCACTCACCGCAGAAGGAACAGCACCATGGGCACGCGCCGCAACGGCCCCCGCAAGCCGCTGAAGTCCCGCCCCAACCCACTCGACGCGGCCGGCATCACCTACATCGACTACAAGGACACCGACCTGCTGCGGAAGTTCATCTCCGACCGCGGCAAGATCCGCAGCCGCCGCGTCACCCGTGTCACCAGGGGCATTGCATGTTCGAGATCGGTCCGGTTCGCCGGTCTTGTGATGTGATGTCATGTCTCGTTCTGGGGATGGTTGTTCCCCGGAACGCAGT
>NZ_JBIVFN010000027.1:0-97425 GCF_044748145.1 Streptomyces sp. NPDC090022 | reverse complement strand
ATGAAGGGTCTCCATACGGACTGTTCCGCCCTGTTCCACCTTGCGTACCGTGCCCGGTGACACGCCTGCGGCGTGGGCCAGTTCCTCCTGGCTCAACCCGGCACGACGCCGGTACTTGCGGACGTTGTCAGCCAGCTCCGTAGTCATCCGCTCACCACCTCCAGCGCCACGGTACGCCGGTCCGACGAGTCAACCGCGGGCTATCCGGCAGATACCCGCCCGAAGCGGGGACCCACCACGGCGCTCGGTGCCGTGCCGGACCCCCGGCACGATGGCGCCTGAGCGGGAGGGGTCCCTCGTCGGTCGGGCAGCTTCGCCGGACCAGGGTTCTCCGGTGGCCGCCAAGGCTCACCCGGTGAGGCTTGCGCTTGGCCTTGGTGGCCACCGGGGGTCCTGGTACGCCTCCGGTGACCGGGCGACGGGGGACCCCCTCCCGCGACCCGACCACCCATCACCACGACGAAGCCGCACCCGCACTCGGCCTCCTCCCCCTCGGAGAGAGGGTCGGGGCCTGGGGCAGAGCCCCACAACACTGCCTGCTTGCCAGCTGTTGCGCGCCCGGACCAGCGGGGCCGCCGGCAAGCGGGTAGAGACAGGAGCCGGCGGCGGCCCTGCAGGGCCGGAGCGCGCGCGGCCGCGTCAGCGGGCCGCCTTGATCAAGTAAAGAAAGCCTGAACAGCTCCCGCTGCTGCCACGACTGTCGCCCCAGCTGGCTGGGGTGTCAGGCTGCAAGTCAAAGGTGCTGCTGCCGCCGCTTCTTGGACTCGATCAAGTGCCGCTTTCAGCTCCTCACGCGGCGATGCAGCCAAGTCGCCATCGTGACTGCGGCGAGGTGGCAGGAACAGTCCGGGCAGGCTCTTCTCTCGTTTGATCTTCCGGTGCCGTTGAACACCCGCTGGTGTTCCTCACGGATCGTGACCCGTCGCCGTCAGCTCGGCCACTGGCACGCCCACGCCCGATTCCACCTCCAACGAAAAGCCACCGATGCTCTCACCGCGGCCTCAATGGCGACGCCAGGGTGATCGAGATTGCAGCGGCGGACCGTCTTCGCTCACCGCCCATGTCCGCTGACGTTGCCGTCGATTACCGCCGTCGACACAGATGAAGTCCTGCCAAGCAGGACTTGGCAGGACTTCATCCTTGCGGGCGAAATGCTGCAACTTCCTTCGCTCTCTCACCGCGCAAGAACGAATACCGGAGATGCCGCTACCGAATTACCCATGCGTATCGCTCGAACAGGCCATTTGATTCACCGACTTGCGGTGCCAAGACTCCCAGCCCAGTGACCGATCCATCAGGAATCCTTTCAGATGGTCGCCCCCCAAAAGAGAGGATGGCGGGAGGCCTATCCGGATCCACCGATGGGCAGCTATTCGATCAACGGAGGAGCGACAGCAAGTCGCACGCCATTCGAGAGACCGCGGGATCCGAATTTCCCTCCAATCCACTAATCACTTCGCGGCCCGCCAAAATTGCCTGCCTGCTTGCAATCTCCCAGGAGATTTTCTCTCGATAATTCTGCACACTCTTTGGCGATGCTGCAGAAGCAGCCGCCTCCCACTGCCTAGCCGCGTAAATCTTGGAAATGAGAGCCAAGATATCTGCACGCCTTCGAACGGTATCGTCTCCCACCAGCTCGAGCAAGAACGGAACTACATGTTGCGTTGCCTCCGACACCACAAATCCGAGCGCACACACACGGTCACCCAGTTCATCAATCGCCTCGCTCGCAGGGACTTCATCACCCCAGGCTACGGTTGCCAGGAGCCTCGGGATTCCCTGAGCGGAACCCGACGAATCTTGCAGATTTGTCCACTTGATTTCCGGAAGCCGTTTAAGGAGACGGCCCATCCCTCACCTCTCAAACACATCGACAACTCTAAGTCGCGACATTACAGCTTGACACGAATCACAAGCAGGCAAAAGGATCCTATTGCGCGGATTGTCCAACGGCTTGTGGGTCATCGCTAGACTCTGGCTCCCTCGCACGAGGTCCCCGGCTTCCATGGCCTGAGCTATGCAGCCAATTTCTGCGCATCCGCCATGATGGCCAGTCTGTTCCACAACTCGGCGAAGAGAAAGCGGGAGACTCTTGATGTCCGATGCAGTTCGGAGTCGGCTGCTGTCGAAATACACGCCGCCTGACGGGGTCCACAATCCACTCGTAGCCCCCTCGTTCTTCCCTGGCGCCATCCTCTTGAGATCGGTGAAAGCGCGGAGATCACAGGTTTTCCTTGACTCGTTGTGGACGAGGACCGGCGTGGCGCCTGCCAGCACATAGTACGTGTGCTGGCTGACACGTCCTCAACTGCGTATATGCAGGTGAGCAGCGGTTTGGGGTTCCGCTGACGTCCGTCGTAGTGCGTGGAAATCCGTGGTTGTTGCCGCTGACGTTGAAAGGCTGGGGTGACAGGTTATGGAGGCTCCAGCCCCAGTCCGGTCCCGGCGATGAAGCCGTCGAGGATCTCGGGTCGGCGTTGGATGCTGCGTAAGCGGTTCTTCACGAGCGGGGCGAGGTCGTCGATCGCGCGGGGTGCGAGGTTGGCCAGGGACTTCTTCAGATGCGCCCAGACCCCTTCAACGGGATTGAGGTCGGGCGCGTAGGGCGGGAGCTTGACGATGGTGAGCCAGTCGCTGTTGCGGTCGCAGAACTCTCTCAGGGCCTTGGCGTGGTGGGTGCTGGCGTTGTCCCAGACCAGGATCAGCGGGGCACCGTCGAGCTGCCTGCGGGCGGCGGTGATCAGTTCGGCGAACTCACGGGCGCGGAAGCCCTTCTTCTCGCCCGTGCGGGCCCGGTACGTCTGCGTCCGGTAGATCAGACGGGTCTCACGGCCCGGTCTGAGGCAGATCATCCCGGCCATCAGGACCCGGCCCGAGCCCTTCCCGGTCACCTTGATCAGCGGAGTCCGGCCCCGTCGTGACCAGGTTCGCCCCTTCGCGGGTTTCAGGTCCTGGCCGGCCTCGTCCTCGAAGACTATCCACGCGCCCAGGAGCTGGGCCGTCCTCTTACCCGTGACCACTGCTCCGACCGCCACCTGGCCACGGCCCGCTCGTCCCGTTCGACCGCCCGGTGCGCGGGGACCTGCGGTGACCAGCCCAGCCGGTGCAGCAGATACGACACCCCGCGCGGGGTGTACCGGTAGCCGAACAGGCGGTGGATCAGCTCCGCGACCCTGGCCAGGGTCCACCGCTGGTCCTCCATCCAGCCGTCCGCGGCCGGTCCGGCCTCCAGCTCGACCTGCAGCTGTTCAGCCTGGTCATCAGTGAGCTGACACCGAAAGCCACCAGGTCCCTTGGACTCCAGAGCCGCTCTGCCGCCGTCCCGCCAGGCGGCGTGCCAGGCGTACGCCGACTTTCTCGACACCCGTGACCGGCGGGCCACCTCCGGCGGCCGCACCCCCTGCTCAAACATCTCCGCGGCCTCGAAACGCACCGCTTCACGCTTCGCCCGCCCCGCGGCGGTCAGACCGCCGCCATCCGCGTACCTCATGACGAGGATGTAGCACCGTCAACGCCTGCTGTCACCCCACCCTTTCAACGTCAGCGGCACCCCACGCAGAAGCCCCGCCAGGACGCACCCGGCGGGGCTTCACTTTCGCTACAGCGAACGACTTCAGCAAAGGAAAACTTCAGGAATGGATCGAGGTGCAGCCTGCTAGTGATCAGTCCAGGCTCTCGGCAAGCTCGATCCAGTCCGCCACTTCCCTCTCCCAATGAGCAGGATCAGTAGTCTCAAGGAAGCCTTCCACCGACCATCGATCCCACAACCCTTCGGACGCAAGTAGATCTTGCGAAACCCGTACGCCCAAACGCCTCTCGATATACAGCAGCGCACCAAGGCACCACGGCTGGTTTTCCCGATTTTGCAGCTCGCTCAGACTGCGCTCTAGATACTGCTTCAACGCATACGCATCAGAGGGTTGACAGAACCGAGCCAGCGCGAAGGCGACACCTTTTCCCGTGTGCCTGGCGCCTCCCTCCTCGATAAGCCTGTGCAGCTCGTCTCGAAATTCAGATCTCTGCGCAAACCCGATGAGCCAACACGCCGTAAGGGCCTCCCGCCAGTCGCCACCTAGGAGCTGCTCCAGGTCGCTCCCGGACGCCTGCCGACCGTCGTCCATCACGGCCGCGCCAAACTTAAGGGCCTGCTCACGGCCAGCCCTCATGAAGCTCCCGGAGAGGAGTTTCTTATACCTGTTCCCAGGCAAGCAATAGCGCGCAAACAGATCACCCGCGCTGGTTCCAGACACTCGAAACTCCTCTCCCGAACACGGCTACTTCGATTTCATCACCCGAAAGGCCCCCATTCACAGCTCACCTGACAGCCTGTGACGCGACCCTCAATGAGGACTTCCAGCTCTTCGAGTCCCCGCTGTCCGGCAACTCTCATGCGGCTTGGGTCGATTGCACTGCGCGGAATCCTGAGAACCAAAGCTCCCGTACTACCGAACTCCTCTGAAAATTCTCGCGCTGTCTCCAGGTCGGGCGACCACGACGTGAAAACACTCTCCGTGTTATCACCCGAGTGCGCAATAGGATCGCTGTGGCCGCCGCGGGGTTCCGCGATGCCTGCTCTCGCTTCCGCGAGCTTGTAGTGATTGTTGGTGACTCCCCGGTAGAGGTATTCACCGCTGGAGTCGCCGAGCTCCGCAGCCCGTTCAAACACATCGTCGACCGTCGGGCCGCAGTTGTGAACGAGGACCGGCGTGGCGCCTGCCAGCACATAGTACGTGTGGAAGTCGGCGACCGTGAGGTTGTGCGTGGTGACCGTGAAGGGGTAGTTGCGGGTGGCCTGGACCGTCAGGGTCGTGCCGTTCGGCTGGCGGAGTTGTTCGCCCGCCTTCAGTTCGCCGGCGTCGACCCACTGGTTGCGGGTTTCGCTCCAGTAGGGGTGGTGGTAGGTGGAGGTGATCCTGGCCGGCGGGCCGCGGGGGTTGGCGTCGTCGGTCAGGGTGAGGTCGGTGAAGTCCTTGTCGTCGGGCGTGGTGATCGTGGTGGTGACGACCTGGGCGCGGGTTTCGCCGGTCTGCGGGTCAGTGGCCTCGACCGTGTCGCCGTCCTTGACCTCCTCGATGGCCTTCGACGTGCCGTCGGCCATCAGGACGCGGACGCCGGCGGGGAAGCTGTTGCACTTGGTCGGGGCCGCCTCGCCCCCGCCGCCGCCACTGCTCTTGCCGTCACCGCTCTCGGCAGAGGATTTGGCGTCGGCGTCGGCCTTCTCCGACTTCGCTGCGGTACCGGCGCTGTCGCTTTCAGTTCTCGAATCGGCTTTTTCCTTTGCCGATTTGGCTGCCTTGGCCTCAGCGTCGCGGGCTTCCTCCACGGCCTTCTTGTGGCGGCTGAGTGCCCCTGCGGCTTCGGATGCCTTGCGTTCCGCCGCGTGGACCGCGTCGTACGCTTTGTTCAGCTCTCTGTAGATCTTGAAGGCCTTGATGCCGGCCTTGATCGCCTTGGCGATCTTGCCCCACGGGACAGCGCCCAGAGCTGTGTTGATGCAGGCCATGACGTCGCCCTTGGTGAAGCAGTCGCGGGCGTCGTTGTAGCCGATGAGGTCACCGATCAGGTTGACGACCTCGTGCTTGAGCTGGTTGACCCGCCCCTTCGTCCTGGTGATGTGGTTGTTGGCCTCATCAAGGTCCCTCTGCAGACCCTGGGTCCTACCGTCGTCTCCGCCACCACTGTTGAGTTTTGTACCGTCGTATTCACTGTCACTGAAACCGTCTGAGCTGGCGTTGTAGTTGCAGGAGGTGGAGTCGTCACACATGTGCTTCAGGCCCGACGCGTCCGACTTGTTGATCGGACTGTTGCCGGAGTACGCGTACGCGTTCCACTGCTGCGGGTCGCCCGCGTCGATGATCGGGTCCGGGCTGATGAAGCGGCCCGTCGTCGGGTCGTATTCGCGGGCGCCCAGGAGGGTGAAGCCGGTGGCCTTCTCCTTGGTGCCGCCGACGAAGCCCTTGTCGCCCGCCCAGGAGCCCGGGGCCGGCTGGGTGCCGCGGTCGTTGCCGAAGGGGTCCGTGTGGCGGCGGACCTGGGTGAGGTCCGTCGCGCTGAACTGGACGCCGCCCGTGCCGTGGTGGTCCGAACCCTGGTAGCTCAGGGTGGAGGTGCCGCCGGTGGTGGTGCGGGTGATGGACAGGCCGCCGGGGGCGCCGTACGTACGGACGTTGGAGACCTTCTTGCTGGCGGTGTCCAGGGTGATCTGGTCGGTGCCCAGGTTGAGCGTGGTGCTGCCCGGGTCGCGGCGGATGAGCTGGTTGCCGCCCGTGTCGTACAGGTAGCTGGTGCCGGCGCTCTCGCCCGTGCCCGTGATCTTGTCGAGCTTGCCCTGGTCGTTCCAGGTCAGGGTCTTGGTTCCGGGCGTGCTGGTGATCGACGCCGTGTTGCCGGTGGCGTCGTAGGTGTAGGACGTGAGCTTGCTGCCCGACGCGCTGGTCTCGGTGGAGGTCAGCAGTGCGTGCGGGCCGCCCGTGCCGCCGCCCGTCCTGGGGTCGGAGGACGGGGTGTTGGGGCCGGTGCCGAAGGTCTGGGTGACCGTGACGTCCTTGGACGCGTTGCCGGTCGGATCCTTCCTCACCAGCTTCGTGCGGTTGCCGAGCTTGTCGTACTCGTACTGCTGCCAGTACGGCGCCGGGCCGCCGACGCTGGGCTTGCCGGTGCCGTCGACCGCCGGGCCGCCGCCGTTGGCGCAGCCGCCGATCCCGCGGACCGAGGGCTGCGGGGCGGTGGTCTGGGTGCCGGTGTCGGTCCAGGCCTGGGTGAGCCGGCCCAGGTAGTCGTGGGTGAAGCACTGCAGGTCCCGGGCCGCCCCGTCTTGCGTGGTGCCGATCGAGGTCAGCGCACCGGCCTGGTTGTAGGTGTAGTCGGTGACGTCGACGCTGGCCCGCGCCGCCGTCTGCTTGTCGAGGATGGACCGCACCGGTCGGCCGGTGCCGGCGTCGTAGTCCGTCGTCGAGACGACCTGCTTGCCGGTGGTGCCGACCGTCGTGCGGATCGCCCGGCCGTACGGGTCGTAGCGCACGTCCACGACGTACGGCGCCTGTACCGCTCCGAACGCGCCGCCGAGCGACGTCAGATTGCCCAGGATGTTCGTGCCGAAGGTGAGCTTCTCGGCCGCCAGGCCCGCCTGCCCGATGGCCGGCAGTTCGGTGGTCCTCAGCTTGCCTTGGGCATCGTAGGTGTTCTTGGTCTCGTACGTGCCCGCCAGCTCGCCCTCGACCGCCGGGATGGTGGTCTTGGCGCCCAGCGGCCGGTAACCGCCGTCATAACCGGTCACCTCACTGACGTACGCGTGGCCGTTCACACCGCCGACGTACCGGGTGCTCGACGTCGGCTTGCCCACGGCCTTGGTGTCGTACGTGAAACCGGCGACCTGCTTGGCCGGGTCCGCGGCCGTGCCCTCGTAGGTGGCCACGGTGCGGCCGAGGAGGTCGGTGACGGTGGTGGCGCTCTTGTTGCGGGCGTCGGTCACGGTCGTCTGGTTCTTGGCGTCGTCGTAGACCGTCGTGGCGGTGCCCGAGTCGGGGTCGGTGGTCTTGACGCTGCGGCCGAGCAGGTCGTACTCGAACGTCCACCGGTTGCCGGCGGAGTCCTTGCGCCACAGTTCCTTGCCCTGCGCGTTGTAGCCGTACGTCGTCTCGTCGTACGGACCCGTGGGGGTGTTGGCCTTGTACTGGCGCACGGCGACCGTCTGGCCCAGGCCGTCGGTGATCGACGCCGAGGCGTAGCCGCCGTTGGGCGGGATGGAGCGCACTTCGTCGGCGCCGGCGTACTCGGTCTTCGAGCGCCACTGCTCCACGCCGTAGGACTGGAAGACGCTGGCGGTGGAGCGGCCCAGGCCGTCGAAGACCTGGAGGGTCTGTGACGGGATCTTGCTGTCGGGCTGGACGCCGCCGTTCGGCAGGAACAGCGCCGCCGACGGCGCGGCCTCGTCGTTGTAGTACGCCGCGGTGGTCTTCACCTGGCGGCCGTGCGAGTCGAACAGGGCGTCGGTGATGAGACGCCCGTCGGCGCGGGACGCCGCGGTGGCCTGGGTCTGGCGGACCCGGCCGATGCCGTCGTAGATGGTGTAGCTGGAGGTGTAGGAGTTGTCGCTCATGAGCGCCTGGCTCAGAACGGAGGAGGGCGCCGCGATGCCGTTCATCGCGTACGAGAACTTGCGGACCGGGAGGAACTGCTTGGCCCGCTCCTGACCCGGCTGCCAGACGGAGACGACGCGTCCGAGCGCGTCGTACTCGCGCTCGGCGACGTGGTTGTTCTCGTCGGTGGTCTTCAGCGGCAGCGAGCGGCCGATGTCCAGGGTGTTGACCGACTTCCAGCCCAGCGGGTTGGTGTGGGTCACCTCGGACGGCAGCACGCCGGTGGCCGGCTTGTACTCGGTCGTCGTGATGGCGCCGCCGGGGTGGGCGGCGTCCTTGCGGGTGTGGTTGGTGGTGCTGGTGACACGGCCGTACACGTCGAAGGCCGACGTCGCGTTGAGCCGGTAGACCGGCTTGCCCTCGGCGTCGTACTTCTCCAGCACCTCGGTGCCGGTCTGCTCGGCGAGCGGGCCCGACTGTCCGAGGGGCAGGCCGTCGAAGTAGGCGCGGGTGTCGCCCACCGTGTTGGCGGCCGTCGCGCCCTTGCCGCACTCGCCCGAGAGGATCAGGGTCCGGGAGGCCAGCTGCGTGAGGAGGCCGCCGGGGCCTGTGGCGTACGTGAAGCTGGTGCACAGGCGCTGGTCGGGGCGGGACAGGTCCGCCTGGTCGTCGACCGTCACCGGGCGCGAGAGCAGCGTGTCGTCGTACGTCGAGGTGCGCTCGGAGGTCCGCCAGGTGCCGTCGGCGAGCTTGGCCCGGCTGGTGACCTTGGCGGTGTTCATGGCCCGGGCGGTGATGGGCGGCATGCCGCCGGACTGCGCCCGGGTGGCGGTGACCTTGCCGAGCCAGGGGGTGGTGACCTGGTCGGCGATGACGGCGCCGCCGTCGCGGTCGTAGGTCTCGCTCTGGCGGACGAAGCCGGAGAGGACCTCCTCGTCCTTGATGGTGCCGCCGTGCGTGTCGGGCACGCTGACGGAGCGCTTGGTGCCGTTGGCGAGGACGTCGCCGTCCATGCCGCGCAGGTACGTGGCGACGGACTTGGTGCGCGGGCCGTCGCTACCGGTACCCGTGCGGGTGGTGACGGTGGCGTAGCCGCGGAACTGGTCCCAGGTCCGGGTCTTGGCGTCGGTGAACTCGGAGTCGTTGCGGTGCCAGGCGATGCCGCCGCCGTACTCGTACTCCGTGACGGTGGCGACCTGGCCCGCCACCATGTCCTGCTGGGTGATGGACTGGACGACGATCTTGTTGAACCAGTCGTTGACCGGGTCCGGGTAGGACTGGCCGGGCAGGTACCACTTGACCGGCATGCAGGCCATCGTGTTGCCGTCCTCGGACGCCGGCATGGTGCCCTTGTCCCGCGAGCACTCGGGGGTCCGGTAGACGACGTTGATCCGGCCGCCGGTCTCGGTGGTGATCGCCTGGATGCGCGGCCGCTTGTACGGGGGCGCGGAGGCCTCGGTCCCGTCCGGGCGCTTGACGACGCCGTCGACGCGGTTGGCCAGCTGGAGCGGCTGGAAGTGGACCGCGGGCAGGGTGACCGGGGTCTTGCCGTTGGAGCCGGTGCGCTGGACGGAGTCCAGCCACAGGGTCGGCGAGGTGCCGTCACCGGGGTCCTGGAAGGACTGGTTCAGGGTGTAGGAGTCGACCTTGCGCCAGTCCGTGCCGGTCCACACCTCGGTGAAGATCTCGGTGAACTTCTTGGTGGTGAAGAAGGTCGGGGACAGGTTCAGGCACTGGCCGCCGGCGGCGCACTCCTGGTCGACCGGGGTGTCCGGCCAGGACTTGGCGTTCGCCTTGGTCCGCTGCGCGGGGTCGCAGGTGACGGCCCCGCCCGGGACGCAGCGCTCGGCGGTCTTCAGGGTGACCTGCGCGGCCGGCTTGGCCGCGCCCTTGGCCGCGATCTGCTCGGGCAGCCGCTGGCCGTAGCCGATCCAGGTCGGGTGGCTGGCGCGCTGGTAGGCGGTGACGGTGCCGTTGCCGTTGTTCTGGCCGCCGCCGCGGGCGTAGTGGTTGCCCTCCTGCTCGTACCGGTAGGAGACGAGGTTCTGGTGGCGGTCCACGACGTAGTCGAGGTTCCACTGCCAGCCCATCTGCACCCACGAGCCGTTGGCGGGGGTGTCGGCGCCCAGGCACTTGTCCCGGCCGCTGTTGAAGTAGACGGGAACGGTGGAGACCGACTTGGCCTCCGGGTCCGTGCCGTCGCCGCCGGGCAGGCGGTTGGCACCGAAGTAGTACTGGGTCCCGTCGACCGTGGTGACCTTGAAGCCCTCGCCCTTCCAGGCGGAGTTGCGCTGGCCGGTCAGCCGCTCGATCGTGGTGCCGTCCTCGCCCTGGAGGCGGTACACGCACGTGGTGTCGTCGCGGACGATCTGCCCCGCGTGTCCGGCCAGGTTGAGGGAGAGGATGTCGCCGGCCCAGCACTCGTCGCCCGAGTCCTTGATCCCGGCGTCCTTGCAGCCCTTGTACGAGCGCGAGATCGACCCCGGGTGCCAGTCCCAGCCCTCGCCGAAGCCGCCCGCCTGGGCGTTGGTCGAGGCGGTACGGCCGTCGATCGACGACGAGTCGTAGCCCAGCGCGATGCCGGGCACGGGGCCGGCGATGGTGGACGGCAGCTCGACGCTGTAGCCGTACGTGAAGTTGCCCGCGTTCGAGCCGGCCTGCCACGAGGCCGACGGCAGGAGCGGCGTCGCGGTGAAGTCACCGGAGGCGCCGGACGGGCCCGGCTCGACCGCCACGGCGACCGACTCGGCCGCCAGCACCTGCGGAGTCTGGGCCGGTGCGGACTTCGCACCCTGCTGCGAGGTCGGCGCCGAGGAGGCCGGGCTCCTGGGTACGTCGATCTCGGCGACCAGGCGGCCGGACGCGTCGCGGTGGGAGGCCACCGGGGTGCGCTCGGTGCAGCCCGGCGCACCGGGGGTGGTCAGCGCGCAGGAGGGCAGCCGGACCAGCCGGGCCCGGTCGGCCCAGTTGGCGCCGGCCGACTTGGCCCAGGCGGTGACGTCGAAGCCGAACCGCACCTTGCCCGAGGGCTGCGCACCCGCGGTGTCGGTGAGCCCGACCAGCGCGCCGTTGACTCCCGCGGCACGGGACTGCTCCGCGTCCCTCACGTCGACGCGCACGGTGCTCTCCGCGGTCCCACCGCCGACAGCGCTCTGCGACAGGGGCACCGAACGGTTTGCGCCATTCCCGGGTGCGATCCAGACGGGAAGCTTTCCGGCCTGAATCGAGGCCGGTCCACTCTCCGCCCGGTCCGCACCGCCCCGACCGAGGCCCTCACCGAGGGCCACCGCAAATGAGCCAGATGGCGTGTTCGAATCCTTGGGTGGAATCCATTTCTGGCCAGACGGCACAGGTGTGGCCGGGATCTTTGCGTTCGCCCCCTTGACGGGCTTGGCGTCCGGCAGCGGCGTATTCGGCGGAACCCATACCTTGGGCGGCTTTTCTGCCGCCTCGACCAGGGGAAGGCCCAGGCCAGAGAAGAGAATCGCGAGTGCGGCCGTGATCGCGACCCGAGCTCGCGCCCGTTTCGAGCGCACGACTGGTCTACCCCGACGAGACAACTGAATCCCCCCACAGGAAACAGGAACACGAAATTCCGGACCGGCTCGGCCCAGATCGAACGCACTGTAAAGAACGAGCGTTCGAGCCGTATAGCGAATTACCAAAACACTGATACATGATCCATGTCACTCGCCGGACAATGCGGCGAGTCGTGGAGCAAAAGGGGCACGCGCATGCGGTAAACCGTTGACAGATTTGCAGAACGGAAGCGAATGTGCGGCTGACTTCTGTCCACTGACCGCTCACAGCGAGGACCTCCGCCATGAGGCCATCTCTCCGTTCACGCACGCCCCGGCCGGGGGCCCTCCGCAGTCGGCGGGCCCCCGGTACGCTCCTGCTGCCCGTCGCCGCCGCTGTCGCGGCATCACTCGGCGCGGGCCTGCTCGTCGCCCCGCCCGCGACCGCTGCCGGTGACCGCGGGCACGGTCCGGCCACCGCCAACTGGCCCGCCCCGACGTCCGGACCTGCCCCGACCGAGACCGACAAGGCGCTCGAGACCGCCCGGGGGCAGGCCCGGAGCAGCGGAAAGCAGGTGGCCGTCGGTCACCTGACGACCGAGAGCTCCCAGACCTTCGCCAACCCGGACGGCACCCTCACCACCGACACGGCGCCCGTGCCGCAGCGGGTCAGGACGGCGGCCGGGACCTGGCAGCCGGTCGACACCACCCTGCGCGCGGGCGCCGACGGCACCGTCGCACCGACCGCCGTGCCCTCCAAGGTCAGCTTCTCCGGCGGCGGTTCCGGCCCCATGGCCACGACCACCACCGCCGACGGCAGGAAACTGGCCGTCAAGGCGCCGTTCACGCTGCCCCGGCCCGAACTCAACGGCGACAGCGCCCTGTACAAGTCGGTCCTGCCGGACGTGGACCTCGAGCTGACCGCCACAGCCCTCGGCGGCTGGCGGCAGGTCCTCGTCGTCCGTACCCCGCAGGCTGCCGCGAACCCGGCGCTGAAGAAGATCCAGCTGGGCATCGAGGCCGACGGACTGACCGTCTCGGCGGACGGCGCGGGCAACCTCAAGGCCACCGACGGCCAGGGCAGGACCCGCTTCTCCTCCCCGACCTCGATGATGTGGGATTCGGCCACCGACGGGGCGAAGGCGGGTGCGAAGAGCGCCGGTTCACGCACTCTCGCGTCGGGCTCCGGCGAGGGCGGGGGCGAGGCGCCGCCGGTCTCCAGCACGGACGGCCCCGGCGGCGGCGCCACCGTCCGCCCGATCGGTACGACCGTGGACGCCAAGGGCATCCAGCTCGTCCCGGACGCCAAGCTCCTGACGGAGGGCACCGGTCCCTGGTACATCGACCCGGGCATGAACCCGTCCGCGGACAGCACCACCCAGGCCTGGTCCCAGGTCCAGGAGGCCTACCCCGACACCAACGAGTTCAACGGCACGGCCAACGGCCAGGACCGGCCGGCCACGGGCTACTGCGGCTACAACTTCGGCAACCCGCCGTGCACGGGCATCGGCCGTACCCGCGCGTACTTCCAGGTCGGGGTCAACTCGGCGATCCACGGCGCCGAGGTCCTGAGCGCCCGGCTGTACGCCACGGTCGTCTCCTCCTCCAGCCCCTCCACCAGTACGCCTCTCGGCCTCTACCACACGCCCGGTATCGGCAACCCGACCAGCTGGAACCGGCAGCCCTGCGGCACCGGCTCCGTCATGGGCGGCTGCGCCAAGATCGGCGGTATCTGGATGTCGGGGTCCGGGGAGATCTCCTACGACGTCACCGCCCAGATGAAGGCCGCCGCCAAGGAACGCTGGGGCACCTTCACCTTCGGCCTCGCCCCGGACGACGAGGGCAACAAGTACTACCGGCAGCGGTTCAACAACACCCCGCACGTGGTGGTCACGTACGACATCACGCCCACCATTTGGTGGCCGCGCACCGCACCGACCCCCGGATTCGCCGGCACCGGTTCCTCCGCGGACTGCCGTACGCCGGGCACCGCCAATCCCTGGGACAACCCGGGCTGGGTCGGCGCCCACAGCAACATCACCCTGACCACCAACACCTGGTCCCCCACCAAGCGGCAGCTCCAGACCACCTTCCAGATCTGGGACGACGACACGAACGGCGAGTCCCGGTACGTGCCGACCGGCTGGCTCAGTGACTACGGTCCGGCCACCGTCGACGTCGGCCCGCTGACCGACGGCCACCAGTACGGCTGGCAGGCCCGCACCACCGACGACACCCTCACCAGCACTCCGACCGAATGGTGCTTCTTCCGCGTCGACCGCACCCCGCCCACCGCCTCGGTCGGCTCCACCGACTTCCCGGCCTCCGGCAGCATCGGCGCCCACCCCAAGCGCGCGGGCGAGGAAGGCGTCTTCACCCTGACCGGCACCGACCCGGCCCCGCCCGCCGGTGGCCGCAGCTCCGGCCTGGCCTGCGCCCGCTGGACGACCGACGCCATCCAGGCGGCGGCCACCAACTGGAAGTGCACCGACACCGCCCCGGGCATCGTCAAGCTGGTCGACGGCAAGGCCACCATCAAGGTGACCCCGCCGCGCTGGGGCACCAACTACGTCCACCTGCAGACCCAGGACAACGCGGGCAACCTCTCCCAGCCGGTCGCGTACAGCTACTACGCGCCGTCGAACCCGAACAGTCCCGCCCCGATCTACGGCGATGTCACCGGGGACCGCAAGGCGGACGTGCTGCTCCCCGACTCGGCCGGAAACCTCCGGCAGTTCAACGGCGGCACGGATCCGGCCGCCGCGCCCAACGCGCAGACCCGTCCGTCGCCGAGCGGCACGGGCTGGAACAGCACCCAGACCACGCACCGGGGCAGCCTCGGCTACAAGGACGTGGACGACCTCTTCGCCCACGAGCCGGGCCAGGCCGAGCTCTACCTTTACGCCAACGACGGCGAGGGGGGTCGGTTCGACGGCCAGGCGCCCCAGCAGGTCGACAAGCCCTTGGAATGCGGTCTCCCGAGCGGCGCCGCCATCGACTGCGCGGCCCACGGGTACGGCGGCAACTGGTCCAAGGTCACCCAGATCGCAGCGCTCGGTTCGTTGTCCGGAGACACCGCCAAGAACGGCGCGCTCGCCCGCAGCTCGCTCCTCTTCATCGACAACGGCCGCCTCTGGCACGGCATTGCGGGCGCCACCGACCAGCTCGCCGGTCGCGCCATCCTCCTCTCGGCCAACGACCAGCGCTGGGACGGCTACGACCTGATCACCCCCGGCCGCGCCCAGGGCACCGACTTCCCGACCCTCTGGGCCCGGTCCAAGGCCGACGGATCCCTGCACGCGTTCTCCGTGAAGGGCACCGCCGAGAAGCCGGACCTCACCGGCTTCGCCGACCCGGCCGCGGGCACGGTCAGCGGCACCGTCGACCCCAAGGCGTACCCGCGGGTCGGCTCCGACGGTGACCTCACCGGTGACGGGATCCCGGACCTGTGGGCCGTGGACACCCACCAGCAGCTCGTCGCCTTCACCGGCCTCGGGACCGCCGCCCCGCACCCCGCCGTCACCGGCGTCGACCGCACCCCGGTCCTCCTGGGCAACCTCAACACGCCCAGGGCCCAGTGGAAGCTGACCGGCCAGAGCGGTGCCACCACCCCCAGCGCGGTCGGCGACTTCCCGGCCACCGCCAGCGGCATCACCTGGCCCACCGGCACCATCGACGGCCGCAGCACCCCGTACGCCGCCTTCGACGGCCCCGGATCCACCCTGGTCACCAGTGGCCCCGTCGTCGACACCCGCAAGAGCTTCACGATCAGCACCTGGGCCAAGGTCAGCGCTCCCGGTGGGATCGTCCTCAGCCAGGACACCACCCGCGGCAGTGCCTTCTACCTCTACGCCGACCCCAACGGCGCCGCCTGGCGCTTCGCCATGGCCAAGGGCGACAGCGACGGCTGGCCGTACGACTGGTCCGACATCGCCGTCAACTCCTCGGCCCGGTACGCCCTGGACACCTGGACCCGCCTGACGGTCGTCTACAACGCCGACTCCGGCCTGATGAGCCTGTACGTCAACGGCGTCCTGGCCAGCACCGGGCACCACCGGGCGAGCGACAGCCCCGCCCCCGTCGGCCCGCTCGTCGCCGGCCGCTACAAGGTCAGCGGGCAGCCCGACTTCTTCGGTGGGGGATTCCGGGGCGGCATCAGCAACCTCGCCGTCTACCCGTACGCCGCTCCCCCCACCGCCCCCGGGGCCGCCGGGAAGATCACGCTGACCGCGGCGAGCGCCCACTGCGCCGACCTCGACGGCGGCACGGCCACCGACGGCAACAGGATCCAGATCGCGCCCTGCAACCAGGACGCCTCCGCCCAGAGCTTCGAAGTCCGGGCCGACGGCACCCTCCGGATCCAGAACATGTGCCTGACCACCCAGAACGCCGGCACCGGCAACGCCACGCCCGTCCTGCTCATGACCTGCCAGGGCACCCCCGCCCAGCAGTTCCAGCCCCGCGCCGACGGCAGCGTCCACCACCCCGCCTCCGGCCGGTGTCTGGACCTGGGCGCCATGAACACCACCCCCGGCACCCCCCTGTGGATCTGGGACTGCAACCGCAGCGACGCCCAGCGCTGGACCGTGCCCGTTCTCGGGACCGCGCCCCTGCCCGTACCCGCGCCCTGAACCGTTCCCGCAGCCGACAGGCGGCCGTCTCTGCCCCGTCCGGGCGGGAGGCGGCCGCCGTCGGCGTTGTCGGCGCGGGTCGGTCCAGAACCGCCGGTCGGTCCAGGACCGCCGGTCAGTCCAGGACCGCCAGGCCGTCCAGTTCGACCAGGGCCTCCTCGTCCCACAGGCGGACCGCGCCGATCACCGCCATCGCCGGGTAGTCGCGGCCCGCCAGGCGGCGCCAGGTGCGGCCCAGGGCCGGGGCGTGGGTGCGGTACGCCGCGACGTCCGTCGTGTAGACGGTGACGCGGGCCAGGTCGGCGGGGGTGCCGCCGGCGGCGGCGAGGGCGGTGAGGAGGTTGGTCAGGGCCACCTCGAACTGGTCGGGCAGGGTGGTGCCGACCACCTTGCCCGCGCCGTCCAGGGCGGTCTGCCCGGCCAGCAGCACCAGGCGGGAGCCGGTCGCGGTGACGGCGTGGGAGAAGCCGGTGGGCGGGGAGAGTTCGGGCGGGTTGACGCGTTCCAGGCTCATCGGGCCGCCTCCTGCCGGTAGAGCTCCTTGGCGATGATCGTGCGCTGCACCTCGCTCGCCCCCTCGTAGATGCGCGGGGCCCGCACCTCCCGGTACAGGTGTTCCAGCAGGTGGCCGCGGACCAGCGCGCGGGCGCCGTGCAGCTGCACGGCGTGGTCCACGACGTACTGCGCCGTCTCGGTGGCCAGCAGTTTCGCCATCGCCACCCGCCGTGGTACGTCCGGGGCGCCGCCGTCGTACGCGCTGGCCGCCGCGTAGACCAGCAGCCGGGCCGCCTCGACCCGGGTGGCCATCTCGGCGACCCGGTGCCCGACCGACTGGAGGTCGGCGAGGGTGCCGCCGAACGCGGTGCGGGCCGCGGTGTGGGCGAGCGTGGCGTCCAGGGCGGCCTGTGCCATGCCGACGGCGAAGGCGCCGACGCTGGGACGGAAGAGGTTGAGCGTGTCCATGGCGACGCGGAAGCCGCGGCCCGGCTCGCCCAGCAGGTCGTCCGCGCCGACCCGTACGCCGTCGAAGGCGAGCGCGCCGATCGGGTGCGGGGAGAGCATGTCGAGCGGCCGGCCGGTCAGTCCGGCGCGGTCGGCGGGCACCAGGAAGGCGGTGACGCCACGCGCACCGGGCGCCTCACCCGTTCGGGCGAACACGCTGTAGAAATCCGCCTCGGGGGCGTTGGAGATCCAGCACTTCTCGCCGGTCAGCCGCCAGCCGCCCGCGTCCGGCTCGGCCCGCAGGGCGAGGGCGGCCGCGTCCGAGCCGGCGTCCGGCTCGCTCAGCGCGAAGGCCGCCACCGCCCGTCCGGCGCGCACCGGCCCCAGCCAGCGCTCGCGCTGCGGCGCGCTGCCGGAACGCAGGACGGGGTACGCGCCCAGGCCCTGGAGCGCGAGCGCCGTCTCGGCCTCGGTGCAGGCGTGCGCGAGGGACTCGCGCAGCAGGCACAGCTCCAGCGCACCGGACGTGAACAGCCGTTCCAGCAGGCCCAGTTCACCCAGGGCGGCAAGCAGGGGGCGGTTGACGCGGCCCGGTTCGCCCTTGTCGGCCAGCGGCCGCAGCCGCTCGGCCGCCAGGGTCCGCAGCTCCGCGCACCAGCGGGCCTGTTCCGGTTCGAGCGTGAAACCGGGCATCCGTCTGCCTCATTTCTCGTCTCTCGTCGCCAGTCCGGCGGCGTCCACCGCTTCCGACGGCGTCCGACCGCTTCCGGCCGCGTCCGTCCCGGTGAGTTCTATCGCGTCTGGTTGACTCCCGTCACCATCACGATACGCTCGTCGCGTACCCGCACGGCCGGCTCCACCCCATCGAAGACTTCTTCGAAGACCTCTTTGAAGGACCGTTGCGCTAGGGGGCGATCCCGCCTTGGAGCTCAAGCCTTCCGCCCACGCCGACACGTTCGCGCGCGACCACCTGCCACCCGCGCAGACGTGGCCGCAGCTGCTGTTCGAACTGCCCGAACTGGCCTATCCGGACCGGCTGAACTGCGGCGCCGAACTGCTCGACGCCACCGTCGCCCGGTACGGCCCCGACCGCCCCGCCTTCCGGGACGCCGCCGGCGAGGTCTGGTCGTACGGCGAGCTGCGCGACCGCGTGGACCGGCTCGCCCACGTCCTGACGTCCGAGCTCGGCGTGGTCCCCGGCAACCGGGTGCTGCTGCGCGGCCCCACCAGCCCCTGGCTGGCCGCGTGCTGGCTGGCGGTGATGAAGGCGGGCGGGGTGGCCGTCACCGTCCTGCCGCAGGCGCGCGCCCAGGAGCTGGCGACGGTGTGCGCGATGGCCGAGGCCCGTCACGCGCTGTGCCACGCGAGCGTGCTGGACGACCTGGTCAAGGCCGAGGTGCCGGGGCTGGCCGTCACCGCGTACGGCGGCCGGGCCGGCGACGACCTGCTGCGGCGCGCGCGGCGGGCGCCCGCCGACCCGTACGAGGCGGTCGCCACCTCCGCCGACGACGTCGCGCTGATCGCCTTCACCTCGGGCACCACCGGCCGGCCCAAGGGCTGCATGCACTTCCACCGCGACGTCCTCGCCGTCGCCGACACCTTCTCCCGGCAAGTGCTGCGCCCCACCCCCGACGACGTCTTCGCGGGCAGCCCGCCGCTCGGCTTCACCTTCGGCCTCGGCGGCCTGGTGGTCTTCCCGCTGCGCGCGGGCGCCTCGGCGCTGCTGCTGGAGCAGGCGGGGCCGAAACAGCTGCTGCCCGCCGTGGCGCGGCACCGGGTCACGGTGCTGTTCACGGCGCCGACCGCCTACCGGGCGATGCTCGACGACCTGAGCGGGAGCGGCGCCGAGGTGGCCTCGCTGCGCCGGTGCGTCTCGGCCGGCGAGAACCTGCCCGCCGCCACCTGGCACGCCTGGTACGAACGCACCGGCCTGCGGATCATCAACGGCATCGGCGCCACCGAACTGCTCCACATCTTCATCTCCGCCGCCGACGGCGACATCCGCCCGGGCACCACCGGCCGGGTCGTGCCCGGCTGGCAGGCCCGGGTCGTGGACCACTCCGGCCGGCCGGTGGCCGACGACGAACCGGGTCTGCTGGCGGTGCGCGGCCCGGTGGGCTGCCGCTATCTGGCCGACCCCCGTCAGGGTGAGTACGTCCGCGACGGCTGGAACCTGACCGGGGACACCTACGTCCGCGACCCGGAGGGCTACTTCCGCTACGTCGCCCGCGCCGACGACATGATCATCTCGGCGGGCTACAACATCGCGGGCCCCGAGGTCGAGGAAGCGCTGCTGCGCCACCCGGACGTGCTGGAGGCTGCGGTGGTGGGCCGCCCGGACGAGCGACGCGGCCAGATCGTCGTGGCGTACACCGTCACCCGTGACGGTGCGGTGGTCACGGAGGACGCGCTGCGCACGTTCATGCGGGCCGAGCTGGCCCCCCACAAGTGTCCCCGCTCCTTCGTCTTCGTCCCCGCCCTCCCCCGGACCGCGACGGGGAAGCTGCAGCGGTTCCGGCTGCGCGATCTAGAGTGATGACGTGGCCGAGCAGCACACTCCGCGATCCCTGATCGTCACCTTCTACGGCGCCTACGGCCGGGCCTTCCCCGGCCCGGTCCCGGTGTCCGCCCTCGTCCGCCTGCTGGGCGCGGCGGGCGTCGACGCGCCCTCCGTCCGCTCGTCGGTCTCCCGGCTCAAGCGGCGCGGCTTCCTGCTGCCCGCCCGGGCCGCCGACGGCTCGGCGGCGTACGACCTGTCGGCGGAGGCCCACCAACTGCTGGCGGACGGGGACCGGCGCGTGTACGCGCCGCCCGGCCGGCCGGCGGACGACTGGCTGATGGCGGTGTTCTCGGTACCGGAGCAGGAGCGGCACAAGCGCCACCTGCTGCGCTCCCGGCTGGCCCGGCTGGGCTTCGGCACTGCGGCGCCGGGCGTGTGGATCGCACCGGCCCGGCTGTACGACGAGACCCGCCACACCCTGGACCGGCTCCAGCTGACCGGCTACGTCGAGCTGTTCCGCGGCCACCACCTGGGCTTCGCGCCGACCGCCGAGGCGGTGGCCCGGTGGTGGGACCTGACGTCACTGGCCAAGCAGCACGAGGAGTTCCTCGACCAGCACGAGCCGGTGCTGCGGCGGTGGCAACGCGAGCAGGGCGCGGCGGGGGCGGCGCGGGCGGCGACGGACCCGTCGGCCGGTCCGGCACGGGCCGCGGAGACCGCGGAGACCGCGGAGACCGCGGAGACCGCCTACCGGGACTACCTGCTCGCCCTGGACAGCTGGCGCCACCTGCCGTACGCCGACCCGGGCCTGCCCCGCGAGCTGCTCCCGTCCGACTGGCCGGGCGACCGCGCGGCGGCGGTCTTCGGCGAACTCCACGCCCGCCTGCGGGACCTGGGCGCCCGCTTCGTGGAGGCGGGCGAGGAACCGTAGCCCGTCCGGGGCGTCCCCGGCCAGGCCGGGCCCAGCCGGGGCGTTCCCGGCCAGGGCGTCACCGGCCGGGGGCGTTCCCGCGCGGGTGCGGCCGCCACCGCCGGGACGGGGCCGGCGCCACTGGCCGGGCACCGCCGGCCGCCGGGCCGACGGAGCGACGGGCCGACGGAGCGACCGGGCCACCGGGCCACCGGGCCACCGGGCCACCGTCAGTGGAGGCCGGTGGACGGGTGGTCTGGCCGGCGCCGGAAATCCGGGTGCCGAGCGGTCCGGCGGATCGTCCGCATGGGTCATGACATGGACCTTCACCCTCGACCTCACCGCCCATCTCGCCACGGCAGGCCCCGCGGTGGCCGCCGAGCCGGTACGGAACACGCTGCTGCTCACCACCGCCGACGAACTCGCCCGGCGCGGACCGGCGGCGGCCGGCTCCGGCTCCGACGCGCCCCGCTCCGGCTGGTGGACCACCCCCGACGGAAGCGTCGGGGGCGCTGTGCTGTGCACCCCGCCCCGGCCGCTCCTCGTGGGCACCCTGCCGCCCGAGGCCGTACGGGCGCCGGGGACCGCGCCGGCCACCGAGCCGCTGCTCTCCGGGGTCGGCGGCCTGGGGCCGCCCGACCCGGCCCCGGCGGGGCGCGCCCGCGCGACCCACGCGGTGAGCGGGGCGGCGTACACCCGTGGGGCCGGGCAGGTGCTGCTCCTCACCGACCTGGCCGACCTGACCAGCAACCGCCTCTACCAGCGGCTCGGGTACCGGCCCGTCGAGGAACGCGCGGTCGTCCGGCCCGCGTCCGGTACCGGGAGTACGTGACTTTCCGGGCGACCGCCCGACCGGCAGAGTCGGTACGTGCCGGTCCGAGGTGGCCGGTTGCGAGCAGATCGCCCCCGTTCCCCGCGCGGGAACGGGGCCGGACCGGAAGGGAACCGACCGTGTCGACGTCAGGTGTCGCGAGCCGCCCGAGCCGCCCGTTCAACGGCCACATGCACCAGGTCCTCGGGGCCGTCACCGAGCTGCCCGCCGGGGCGGCCGTGCTCGACGCCGGCTGCGGCAACGGCTCGGTGGCGCGCTGGCTGGCCGAGGAGGGCGGCTACGACGTCCTCGGCGTGGACGTCGAGCTGCGCGCCGACGCGGCCACGGACGGCCGGTGCGCCCTGCCCGGCGGCGGCGCCCTCGAACTGCGCCGCGACGACCTGCTGGAGCTGCCGGCCGCGCGCCGGTACGACGCGGTGCTGCTGCTCGGCGTACTGCACTACGCGGGCAGCGCCGACGGCGTGCGCCGCATGCTCGCGGCCGCCGACCGGCTGGCCGCGCCCGCCGCGCCGCTGGGCCTGAGCTGGATCTGCGACGAGGTCCCCCTCACGTACGAGGCGGCGTACCTGCCGGGCCGCGCCCTGGTGCACGACACCCTGACCGCGCTCGGCCGGGGCGCGGCGCGGACCTGGGACCGCGAGGTGACGCACGCGCACGGCGGCAGCCCGGTGCACGACCACCGCATCGTGTACGGCGTCTGGCACCGGACCTGACCAGCGCCCCGGACCTGACCACCGCCCCGCACCGGACCAGCGCGCCGCGCGTGATCACCGCCCCGCGCGGCGCGCAGCCGCCGACCGCCGCCACGGCGCCGCCCCCGCCCCGCGAACCGCCACCCCGCCCCGCCCGCGTGCTCCGGCGCACGCCCCCGACTCCCGCCGCATCCACGGCGGGTCCACCGAAGAAAGGCACAGCCATGTCCGAGACCCTGGTCGAGCGCGCCCCGCAGAGCGTCGTGCGCGCCGCCCTCATCCAGAACGGCAACGACCCCAAGTACTACAGCCACGACGGCGCCTCCCTGGTCGAGCGCGCCCCGCAGAGCGTGGTGCGCGCCGCGCTGATCCAGAACGGCAACGACCCGAAGTACTACAGCCACGACGGCGTCAGCCGCTGATCCGGCGGGCCGGCGCCCGGTTCCCCCGCCCGGCGCCGGCCCTTCCCCGTCCCGCCCCAGAAGGAGGTTCTCCGTCCCCATGACCACTCAGGCGCCGCCGAGCGCACCGCAGACGTACGCCCCGCACCCGGAGCTGCTGGTCCACCCCATGGCGCTCACCGACGACGAGCGCGTCCTGGTCGCCGAGACCGGTTCCGCGACCGCGCCGCTGGTCCTGCGGGACTCCCGGGTCCCCTTCGCCATCACGCTGCTGCCCGACCGGGGCACCCGTGCGGAGATCACCGCCCGCTGGGCGGCCGAGGAGCCGCTGCGGCCCGTCGTCGAGGAGCTGTGGGCGGCGCTCACGGCTGAGGGCATCCTGATCCCGGCCGACGAGGTGCCGGCCAGAGCTGCCGCCTGGCGCGCGTACGACTGGGACGAGGCGTACCGCTACCACGCCTCGACCGCCGACTACCCGTTCCTCCAGATGGACCGCGAGGGCGCCTTCGACGCCGATGACGCACGCATGGAGGAGTACATCGCGCGGAGCGCGCCGCCCGCCATCACCCTGGAGTTCGCCCCCTCCGAGAACACGGGCTCGGGCTCGGGCTCGGGCGCGGGCGCGGGCGCGGGCCCGGGCTCGGTGCCGCTGCGCAAGATCGCCGAGGGCGAGTCCGCGGACGCGCTGCTGGCGGCGATGACGCCCGAGCAGCGGCGCGGCCCCGAGGGCCTGGCCCTGCTGCTGGACACCTGCTTCGGCGAGCGCACCCGCCGGCCGTTCGCGGTCCAGGGCGAGTTCCTGCGCAAGGCGGTGCCCTCCGGCGGTGCGCGGCACCCCACGGAGGCGTTCGTGGCGCTGTTCCCGGGCAGCGGCGTGGAGCCCGGCATCTACCACTACAACGTGGCACGTCACCAGCTCGACCTGGTGCGCGCGGGCGACCACACGGCTGCCCTGCGCACCGCCAGCTTCGACCTGTTCGACAAGTTCCACCAGGAGCCCTTCGGGCTCATCGTCTTCTGCTCCCTCGTCGAGCGCGCCATGTGGCGGTACCGGGACGCCCGTTCCGCCCGCGCGCCCTTCATCGACGTCGGCCACACGCTGATGGCCTACCGGACGGTGATCGAACGGCTCGGCGTCGGCGGCTACACGTACCAGAAGTTCCACGACCGGCAGATCGCCGAGCTGCTCGGCATCGACGTCGAACGGATCGCCCCTCTCTTCCTCGGGACCCTCGTATGAGCCAGACGCACACCACCCCGCCGGGCACCCGCACCGCCCCCGACCGCGTGGTCACCTCCCCCCTCTTCTTCGCCCACGAGCGTCGCGGCGACCAGAACTGCGCGCTGGGCCTGGCAGCCGGCGAGCGGCTGCGCTCCGTCGGCGCCCGCGCCTGGGACCTGGTCCAGGCGCACCTGGTGCCGCGCACCGCGGAGGAGAGCGCGGTGGCCGGTTTCACCGAGGACGAGCGGGCGCAGGCGCTCGCGGCGGGCCTGGTCGTGGACGCCGACGCGCCGGCCACCGCGGACATGTTCCGCTGGGAGGACCACCGCTGGTCGCGGGCCGCGTACCTGCTCTACTCGCAGCAGGACCTGCCGTACGCCGAGCCGGTCGGGCGCGGCGAGGAGCTGAGCGCCCTGTCGGACTTCCGGCGCGAGCAGATCGCCGGCTTCCAGTCCGAGGGCGGCTACCCGGAGCGGTTCCGCGTGGAGCCGGTCGCCGAGTACCCGCTGCCGGTCCCGGACGGGCCGATCACGTACAGCCTGGACTCGATGCTCGCGCGGCGCAGCGTACGCAAGTTCGCCGACGCGCCCGTCAGTGCGCAGACGCTGGGCGCGCTGCTGCACCACGCCACCGCGAACGTGCGGATGGCCGAGGACTCCAAGGCGGCCGGGGACCCGTACTACCTGCTCAACTCCTTCTACACCTGGCTGCACGTGTACGTCGTCGTGCAGGGCGTCGAGGGGGTGCCGCGCGGGGTGTACCAGTACGACTTCGCCCGCAACTCCCTGCTGGCCACCGGCCTGGAGCCGGCCGACGAGCGGATCGCCTCGGTCATCCAGGGGCAGAACTGGATCGGCGGCGGCGGGGTGAGCCTGTTCGTGACGGTGCAGTGGGACCGCTACCAGTGGCTCTACCGGCACTCGCGCGCCTACATGAACCTGCTCATCCAGATCGGGGAGTTCGCCCAGGAGCTGCTCCAGGCCGGCTACCAGCTGGGGCTGGGCGGCTGGCTGACCCCGGCCATCGCCGAGAGCCGCGCCGCAGCCCTGCTGGGCCTGGACCGGATCGACAGCGACGCGGACGCGATGTACTACCTGAAGCTGGGGTACGCCAAGTGAGCGGCCCGGAGGGGACGGCCGCCCCGCGGCTGCTGTGGCCGCCCGCCGCCGCGACGGGCGCCGCGCCCCGGGCGGTGACGTTCGACGCCGGCGGCGGATCGGGCCGGCTGCTGCGCGCGGTGGAGGAGCTGACCGGTGGCTCCGCGGAGCTGATCCGGGACGTCACGATCGGGATGCCCGGCGACAGCGACATCCAGCTGGTGGCGGAGCAGGGCGACTTCTGGTTCCACACGGACGCGGCGTTCCTCGCGGTGCCGCCGCGCTGGATGGTCATCGCCGTCCTGGAGGCCGACGGGGGCGGCGGGCTCGACCTGCTGCCCGTCGAGCACATCGACGACACCGCCCTGTCCGTGCGCGCCTCCTACCTGACGCCCGACGGCGTCCAGGTCTCGCCGGTCCTGGAGGAGCTCCCGGACGGGCGGGGACGGCGGATGCGCTACCGGCGCGACCGGATGCTGGCCGTCGACGACGCCGACGCGCTGGCCGCCGCGCACCGGGCGGTGGAGGAGGCGGCGGGGCTGGCGACCGGGGCCGGTGAGCTGCGGGCCGGCGAGTGCCTGCTGGTCGACAACTGGACGGTGCTGCACCGGCGGCGCCCCTTCCGCGGCCGCCGGGTGATCCGCCGGCTGTGGTTCGACGCCGCGTGAGCACCACCGCCGGCCAGGACGCCGGGGTGCTGTCCCCGCTGCGCCTGCGGGGCTTTCGGCACCTGGCCGTCGGACAGCTGGTCTCCAGCGCCGGCAACGCCATGTACAAGATGGGCCAGGCCTGGCTGCTGATCGGGGCCACCGGCGGCGACGGCGCCCTGATCGGGCTGCTGGCGGCGTTCCAGCTGGGGCCGCTGCTGCTGTTCGGCGGGTACGGCGGCTGGATCGCCGACCGGTGGCCGCGTCGGCGGGTGCTGCTGTGCACGCAGAGCGCGCAGGCGGCGCTGTGCGCGGTGCTGGGCGCGTGCGCGTTCCTGGGGACGGCGCACACGTGGGTGATCTACGCGGTCGCCCTGGCGGCGGGCCTGGTGACTGCGGTCGACAACCCGGCGCGCCAGCGGTTCCTGTCCGACCTGGTCGGGCAGACCCGGCTGTCGCGGGCGCTCGGCCTGTACACCGCCCTGCTGAACACGGGGCAGGTGCTGGGGCCGCTGGCCGCGGGTCTGCTGGTGGGCTGGGCGCACATCGGCTGGATCTTCGTGGTGGACGCCCTGACGTTCCTGTTCGTCGTGGGCGTGGTGCTCACGGTGCCCGATCCGGGCGGGGAGTGCGCCGGGCCGGGCCGGCCGGGCGGGTTCCTGCCCGGCCTGCGGGAGGTGGCCGGGGATCCGGCGCTGGCGCTGACGGTCTCCGCGTCGGTGGTGGTGGGCTCGGTCGGGGTGCAGTTCACGGTGACCAACGCCCTGATGGCCACCGAGGTCTTCCACCTCGACGCCACCGGCTTCGCGGTCCTGCCCACGGCGGTGACGGCCGGGTGTCTGCTGGGGGCCCTGCTCGCGGGCCGCCGGCCGGATCCGGGGCCGCGCACGGTGCTGGCGGGGGCGGCGGCCACCGGGGTGACGGGCGTGGCGAGCGGTCTGGCGCCGGGGTTCTGGGAGTTCGTCGTGCTGATGGTGGCGGCCGGGGTCGCGGCGATGTTCTTCACCACGACCGCGTCGGTCCTGCTCCAGTTGCGGGCGGCCCCGGAGGTCCGGGGCCGGGTGCTGGCGGTGCAGACCACGGCCCTGTACGGCGGCGGCCCGGTCGGCGCCCTGCTGGTCGGCGTCTGCGCCGGCCGGGCGGGGCCGCGGGCCGCGCTGGTCGGGGCGGGGGTCCTCACGGTCCTGCTGTGCGCGGCGCTGGCCCTGTACCACCGCCGCCGGACCGCCTGAGTCGGGCCGTCAGCCGCGGCCCGTCGGCGGCTTGCGCCGGCCCGCCCGGTACGGGGCCGGCCACGGGGCGCCCGGGCCCTCGTACTCCTGGTCGGCTGCCGCGTGCAGGGTCCAGTGGGGGTCGTAGAGATGGGGGCGGGCCAGGGCGCACAGGTCGGCACGCCCCGCCAGCAGCAGGGAGTTGACGTCGTCCCAGGAGGAGATGGCGCCGACCGCGATCACGGGCACGCCGAGGGCGTTGCGGATCCGGTCGGCGTACGGCGTCTGGTACGAGCGGCCGTACTCGGGGGCTTCGTCGGAGACGACCTGGCCGGTGGAGACGTCGATGGCGTCGGCACCGTGGGCGGCGAAGGCGGCCGCGACGGCGACCGCGTCGGCCTGCGAGGTGCCGCCGGGCGCCCAGTCGGTGGCCGAGATGCGCACCGTCATGGGGCGGTCGGCGGGCCAGACCTCGCGGACGGCGTCGAAGACCTCGAGCGGGAAGCGGAGCCGGCCGGCCAGGCTGCCGCCGTAGCCGTCACCGCGCCGGTTGGTCAGCGGGGAGAGGAAGCCGGACAGCAGGTAGCCGTGCGCGCAGTGCAGTTCGAGCAGGTCGAACCCGGCGCGGGCGGCGCGGACGGCGGCCGACGTGAACGCCTGGCGGATCTGGTTCAGGTCCGTGCCGGTCAGCTCGCGCGGGAGCTGGGAGACGCCCGGCCGGTAGGGCAGCGGCGAGGCGGCGACCAGGGGCCAGTTCCCGTCCTCCAGGGGTTCGTCCATGCCCTCCCACATGCGGCGGGTGGAGCCCTTGCGGCCGGAGTGGCCCAGCTGGACGCCCAGGGCGGTGCCGGGTGCCGAGGTGTGCACGAAGTCGGCGACGCGTGCCCAGGCGTCTGCTTGCGCGTCGGTCCACAGGCCCGCGCAGCCCGGGGTGATGCGGCCCTCGGGCGAGACGCAGACCATCTCGGTCATCACCAGGCCGGCCCCGCCCAGGGCCCGCGCCCCGAGGTGGACGAGGTGGAAGTCGCCCGGCATGCCGTCCTCGGCGCTGTACATGTCCATCGGGGAGACCACGACCCGGTTGCGCAGGGTCAGCCCGCGCAGGCGCAGCGGCGTGAACATGGGCGGGGTGTGCTCGTCGGGGCAGCCGAAGTCCGCCTCGACGGTACGGGTGAAGCGGGCGTCGCGCAGCCGCAGGTTGCCGTGGGTGACCCGGCGGCTGCGGGTGAGGAGGTTGAAGGCGAACTGCCGGGGGGCCTGGTCGACGTACCCGGCGAGTTCCTCGAACCAGCGCATGCTGGCGGCCGCGGCGCGCTGGGTGGAGGCGACCGCCGGACGGCGGGCCTCCTCGTACGCGCGCAGCGCCGCCGGAACGTCCGGCTCCGCCGCCACGGCCTCGGCCAGGGCGAGCGCGTCCTCGACGGCGAGCTTGGTGCCCGAGCCGATGGAGAAGTGGGCGGTGTGTGCCGCGTCACCGAGCAGCACCACATTGCCGTGGGACCAGTGGGTGGTGACCACTGTGCGGAACGCCGTCCAGGCCGAGCGGTTCCCGGTCAGGGGACGCCCGCGCAGCGCGTCGCTGAAGATCTTGGCGCAGCGGGCCGCGGATTCCGTCTCGTCGCACAGGTCGAAGCCGGCCTCCCGCCAGACCTCCTCGCGCATCTCGACGATGACGGTCGAGGCGTCCGCGGCGTAGGGGTAGCCGTGCAGCTGCATGACGCCGTGCTCGGTCTCGGCGATCTCGAAGCGGAAGGAGTCGAAGGCGAAGTCGGCGGAGAGCCAGATGTAGCGGCAGCGCCCCGTGGTCAGCCGGGGCCCGAAGTCGCGTGCGCCGTCGGTGCGGATCGCGCTGTGCACCCCGTCGGCGGCCACCACCAGGTCGTACGCCGCCGCGAGGGCCGCGGGCTCCGGGGCGGGCGTGCGGAAGCGCAGCCGTACGCCGAGCTCCGCGCAGCGCGCGTGCAGGATCTCCAGCAGGCGCCGGCGGCCGAGGGCGGCGAAGCCGTGGCCGCCGGAGGTCAGGGTCCGGCCGCGGTGGACGATGTCGATGTCGTCCCAGCGCACGAACTCCGCCCGCAGGGCGGCGTAGACCTGGGCGTCGGCGCGTTCGATGCCGCCGAGGGTCTCGTCGGAGAGCACCACGCCGAAGCCGAAGGTGTCGTCGGGGGCGTTGCGCTCCCACACCTGCACCGTGTGGCCCTGGCGGGCGAGCAGGGCGGCCGCGTAGAGCCCGCCCGGGCCGCCGCCGACGACGGCGACCCGCAGCGCCGCCGGCCGCGCGCCGCCTTCCGCACCCGCCGCGTCCGTCATCTCCACCGGGTCCACGGCGTCCACGGCGTCCACGGCGTCCACGGCGTCCGCCAGGCTCATCGCGCCGACCCCGCCGACCGCGTCCACGGCGCTACCTGCCCCGCCACCGCGGCGGCCGCTTCGCCGTGAAGGCCGCGTGGAACTCGGCGTAGTCCTCGCCGTTCATCAGCAGGGCCTGGGTGTTGGCGTCCAGTTCCACCGAGGCGGCCAGCGGCATGTCCAGTTCGGCGGTCAGCAGCGCCTTGGTCTGTGCGTAGGCCAGGGCCGGCCCGGCCGCCAGGTGCTCGGCCAGTTCGCCGGCGCGCGCGTGCGCCTTGCCTTCCTCGGTGAGCTCGGAGAGCAGCCCGATCCGCTCGGCCTCGGGGGCCCGCACCTGCTCGCCCAGCATGAGCAGCCGGGTGGCGTGGCCGAGGCCGACGACGCGCGGGAGCAGGTAGGCGGCCCCCATGTCGCCGCCGGAGAGGCCGACGCGGGTGAAGAGGAAGGCGAACCGGGCGGTGGGGTCGGCGACGCGGAAGTCGGCGGCGAGCGCGAGGACCGCGCCGGCGCCGGCGGCGACCCCGTGCACGGCGGCGACCACCGGGAAGGGGCATTCCCGGATCGCGCGCACGACCTGGCCGGTCATCCGGTTGAAGTCGAGGAGCTGGGCGGTGTCCATGGACAGGGTGGCGCCGATGATCTCGTCCACGTCGCCGCCGGAGCAGAAGCCGCGGCCCTCGCCCCCGAGGACCAGGGCGCGGACGGATCGGTCGCGGGACAGTTCGGAGAGCAGGTCGCGCAGGTCGGCGTAGGCGCCGAAGGTGAGCGCGTTCAGCTTCTCGGGGCGGTCGAGGGTGACGGTGGCCACGCCGTCCTGCCGGGTCACCCGGAGGTGGCGCCACCGTTCGGTGCTGCGTGCGGAACCAAGGAAGGGGCTCACCTCTCGACCGTATCACTGAGATGTGACCGTCGTCATGGATACGCGATACGACGCCACGCGCGGCGAGGGTCCGCAGTCGCCGGGGTACCCCACGGCACCGCGCGCTCCCACGGTGTGGTTGAATCCCGGATCTCCACGGAATCCACCCGGAACCCGCACGCGCGCCACCCCTCGTCCCTGCCCCTCCCCGCCGGAACGGACGGACCCCGCCATGCACGACGCCGCCGCCTGGCGCCTCGCGCTGCCCCACAGCAAGGCCGCGGTTCCGCTCGCCCGCGCCCTGGTCCGCACGGCGCTGGCCGGGGTCGGGACCCCGGCCTGCCCGGACACGGCGGAGCTGCTGACGGCGGAGCTGGTCGCCAACGCCGTGGAACACACCCGCGGCGACGCCCCCATCGAGCTGGTCGTGGAGCTGCTGGCGGACGGCTGCCAGGTCGAGGTCCACGACTCCAGCACCGAGCCCCCCGGCGACCTCGACCGGCGCCGCGCCGGCGACGCGCACCCCGACCCCTGGCAGGAGCACGGGCGCGGGCTGCTGCTGATCCGCGCCCTGAGCTCGGCCTGCGGGCACCGCCCCACCGCGCGGGGCAAGGCGGTCTGGTTCACCCTCCCGGCCCGGCCGGCCGCGGCCGTATGAGGCGTCGCCGCAAGCGGCTTCGCCCGAAGCGGCGTATGACGCGTACGACGCGTATGACGCGTATGACGCGTATGACTATGCGCCGGGTCCGGCCAGCGTCGCGACGAGCACGGCCTTGATGGTGTGCAGCCGGTTCTCGGCCTCGTCGAAGACCACCGAGTGCGCGGACTCGAACACCTCGTCCGTCACCTCCAGCGACTCCAGCCCGTGCCGCTCGTAGATCTCCCGCCCGACCTTCGTGCCCAGGTCGTGGAAGGCCGGCAGGCAGTGCAGGAACTTCACGTCCGGGTTCCCGGTCGCCCGCAGCACGTCCATGGTCACGGCGTACGGCGCGAGCGCCTCGATCCGCTCGTCCCAGACCTCCTTCGGCTCCCCCATCGACACCCACACGTCGGTGGCGACGAAGTCGGCCCCGCCGACCCCCTGTGCGACGTCCTCGGTCAGCGTGATGCGGGCGCCGCTCCCCCGCGCGAGCTCCCGGGCCCGCTCGACGACCGGTTCGGCCGGCCAGTAGGCGCGCGGCGCCACGATCCGTACGTCCATGCCCAGCAGCGCACCGGTGACCAGGTAGGAGTTGCCCATGTTGAAGCGGGCGTCGCCGAGGTAGGCGAAGGCGATCCGCTCCACCGGCTTGGCGCAGTGCTCGGTCATGGTGAGCACGTCGGCGAGCATCTGGGTGGGGTGCCAGTCGTCGGTCAGACCGTTGAAGACGGGCACCCCGGAGTGCGCGGCGAGCTGCTCGACGGTGTCCTGGCTGTCGCCGCGGTACTCGATGCCGTCGAACATCCGGCCCAGCACGCGCGCGGTGTCCTTGACCGACTCCTTGTGGCCCATCTGGGAGCCGGCGGGGTCGAGGTAGGTGGTGCGGGCGCCCTGGTCGGCCGCGGCGACCTCGAACGCGCACCGGGTGCGCGTCGAGGTCTTCTCGAAGATCAGCGCGATGTTCCGGCCCTGGAGGCGGCACCGCTCGGCACCGGCCCGCTTGGCCGCCTTCAGCTCGGCGGCCAGCTCGATCAGGCCGCGGAACTCGGCGGCGGTGAAGTCGAGCTCCTTGAGGAAACTGCGGCCGACGAGGTCGGTGGCCATGGGGGCGCTCCAGGGTCGCGCGGACGGGGATACTGGAAGTCTATACGATGCTCTGTATTGATATACAAGCAGTTACGCCGCGTCCCGTTCGACCGGGCAGCTCATGCACCGCGGCCCGCCCCGGCCCCGCCCCAGCTCGCTGCCCGGGATCTCGATCACCTCGATCCCCTCCTTGCGCAGGTGGGTGTTGGTGGTGACGTTCCGCTCGTACGCCACGACCACCCCGGGCTCCACCGCCAGCACGTTGCAGCCGTCGTCCCACTGCTCGCGCTCCGCCGAGTGCACGTCCTGCGTGGCGGTCAGGACCCGGATCGCGTCCAGGCCCAGCGCCGCCGCGATCGCGCGGTGCATGTGCTCCGGCGCGTGATCGGTGACCTTCAGCTCCCGCTCGTCGTCGCCCGGCTCGATGGTGTACGAGGGGAGCATGCCGAGCCCGGCGTACTGGGTGAACGTATCTTCCGCGACCATCGTCATCACCGTGTCCAGGTGCATGAACGCCCGCCGCTTGGGCATGTCGAGCGCCACGATGGTGCGCGCCGAACCGGCCGCGAACAGACCGCGTGCCAGCATCTCGACGGCCTGCGGGGTGGTCCGCTCGCTCATCCCGATGAGCACCGCCCCGTTGCCGATGACCAGGACGTCCCCGCCCTCGATCGTCGAGGGGTAGTCGGCCTGGCCCTGCGACCAGTAGTGGAAGGCGCCGGAGGCGGTGAAGAGCGGGTGGTGCTTGTAGATCGCCTCGAAGTGGACGGTCTCGCGCTGCCGGGCGGGCCAGCGCATCGCGTTGATGGACACCCCGTCGTAGATCCAGGCGGAGGTGTCCCGGGTGAACAGGTGGTTGGGCAGCGGCCCGAGCAGGAAGCCGTCCAGTTCCAGCGCGTGGAAGCGGACGGAGACGGGCTCGGAGTGCCGCTCCAGGAACTCCCGCTTGGTCATCCCGCCGACCAGCGCCTCGGCCAGCTCCGCCGCGGGCAGCCCGTCGAAGGCGGCCCGCAGGTGGTCGGTGGCGAGCGGACCGTACTCCTTCTCGTCGAACACCCGGTCCAGGACGAGGCGTCTGGCCTCCGGGATGTCGAGGGCCTCGCGCAGCAGATCGCCGAAGAGGTGGACGGCGACGCCCCGGTCGCGCAGGACGTCGGCGAAGCCGTCGTGTTCCTGGCGGGCCCGGCGCACCCACAGCACGTCGTCGAAGAGCAGTGCGTCCTTGTTGCTCGGTGTGAGCCGCTTCAGCTCCAGGTCGGGTCGGTGGAGGATGACGCGGCGCAGCCGCCCGGTCTCGGAATCGACATGGAAACCCATGCCTCCACGTTCGCAGACCGGACGGCTCTTTGACGTGCCGTCGCCTCAGCGCAGGCCGAGGAGGGCCGACGGTGTGCCCTTCAGCGAGGGGGTGAGGATACCGAGCTTGGGGTCCACCACGTCCGGCAGCCCGAAGTTGCCGGCGTTCGGCATGGTGAGCGGGGAGCCCACGATCGCACCCGGTCCGCGCGCGAGCAGCGTGGTGGACGGCGCCTCCACGGAGCCCTCGCCGTCCGTGGCCGGGTCGCCCAGCAGGTTGGGCACCGGCGAGGTGATCAGGGTGCGGCCCAGCTCGCCGCCGACCGGGACCGCCGGGAGCAGCGGCGTGGGCAGCATGTCGCCCTTGTGGAAGGTGGGCGCCTCGGGCGCGCCCACCACCGGGAGCGGTACGGCGGTGCCCACCCGCGGGGTGTCCACGCCCAGCGAGCTCTTGACGGCGTCCAGGGGAACCTCCACCGGGACCGCGTCGGCGGCGGCCGGGGCCGCCGCCCCCGCCGCGGCCATACAGGTCATGAGGGCCGCAATGCTTCCGCGCGCGGTCATCTTCATATCTGACGTTCCGTCCTTCCAGGGGTCGCATACACTCCGCTGCCCTGGAAGAACGATCCCGCGCGCCGACGGTCACCGCGCCGGCGCCTCAGCCCACACGCACGCCCAGGCGTACGCGCGCCGTCACAGCCTCGGGTCGACCGGCTCCGACTCCAGCGCGAGCACCGCGAAGACGGCCTCGTGGACCCGCCACAGCGGCTCGCCGGCGGCGAGCCGGTCCAGCGCCTCCAGACCGAGCGCGTACTCGCGCAGGGCCAGCGAGCGCTTGTGCCCGAGGTACCGGGTGCGCAGCCGCTCCAGGTTCTCCGGCCGGGTGTACTCCGGACCGTAGATGATCCGCAGGTACTCGCGGCCGCGTACCTTCAGGCCCGGCTGGACCAGTCGCCCGTCCTTGCCGTGGACGTACGCCCGCAGCGGCTTGACGACCATGCCCTCGCCGCCGGCCGCCGTCAGCTCCAGCCACCAGTCGGTGCCCGCGCGCACGGAGTCCGGGTCGGTGGTGTCGACGTGGATCCGCCCGGTACGGCGCAGCAGCCCCGTGCCGGAGCGCTCGTCGGCCTCGACGAGCCGGTCCAGCCACGCCAGCTGCTCGTCGTGCGGGACGGCGGCGAGGCTGCGGCCCTCGACCGCCAGCAGCTGGAAGGGCGCGAACCGTACGCCGTCCAGGCCGTCGGTGCTCCAGCAGTAGCGCCGGTAGGCGTCGGTGAACGCGGCCGCGTCGGCGGCCCGGGCCCGCTGGCGCTCCAGCAGCTCGCCGGTGTCGACGCCGCGGGCGGCGGCCGCCTCCAGGGCGTCCAGCGCCCCGGGGAAGACCGAGCGGGCGGCGGCGCCCACGGCGGCGTACTGGTTGCGCAGCAGTCCGGTGGACTTCAGCGACCAGGGCAGCAGTTCGCCGTCGAGCAGCAGCCAGTCGGTGCCGAGCTCCTCCCAGAGCCCGGCGCCGGTGACGGCCGTGCGCAGCCGCGCGAGCACCTCCTCGGTGACGGCCGGATCGTCGAAGAAGGGCCGGCCGGTGCGGGTGCACACCGATCCGGTCGGCCCGTCGGCCACGCCGAAGCGGGTCCGGGCGGCCCCGGCGTCCTTGCAGAGCAGGACGACGGCCCGGGAGCCCATGTGCTTCTCCTCGCACACCACCCGCTCGATGCCCTCGTCGCGGTAGTGGGCGAAGGCCTCGGCCGGGTGCTCCAGGAAGTGCCCATCAGCGGCTCCGCCGCGGGACTCCTCCTTCGAGGTGGCCACCGGCGCCATGGTCGGCGGCAGGTACGGCACCAGGCGCGGGTCCACCGCGAAGCGGCTCATGACCTCCAGGGCGGCGGCCGCGTTCTCCTCGCGCACGCTCACGTTGCCCAGGTGCCGGGTCTCCACGATCCGGCGGCCGTGCACGTCGGCGAGGTCCAGCGGACGGCCCTCCAGGCCGCCGGGCGCCTCGGTGGCGAGCGGCTTGACCGGCTCGTACCAGACCTTCTCGGCCGGTACGTCGACCAGTTCGCGCTCGGGCCAGCGCAGCGCGGTCATCCGGCCGCCGAAGACGGCGCCGGTGTCCAGGCAGATGGTGTTGTTGATCCACGAGGTGTCGGGGACGGGCGTGTGGCCGTAGACCACGACCGCCTTGCCCCGGTAGTCCTCGGCCCAGGGGTAGCGCACGGGCAGGCCGAACTCGTCGGTCTCGCCGGTGGTGTCGCCGTACAGCGCGTGCGAGCGGACCCGGCCGGAGGTGCGGCCGTGGTACTTCTCGGGCAGACCGGCGTGACAGACCACCAGCTTGCCCTCGTCGAGGACGTAGTGACTGACGAGGCCGTCGATGAACGCGCGGACCTCGGTGACGAACTCCTCGTCCTCCTCTCCCAGCTGCTCGATGGTCTCGGCCAGCCCGTGGGTGTGCTGGACGTTCCTGCCGTTCAGGTAACGGCCGAGCTTGTTCTCGTGGTTCCCGGGCACGCACAGCGCGTTGCCGGAGGCGACCATGCCCATCACGCGGCGCAGCACGCCGGGGCTGTCGGGGCCGCGGTCGACGAGGTCGCCGACGAAGACGGCGGTCCGGCCGTCGGGGTGGACGCCGTCGACGTAGCCGAGCTTCGCGAGCAGGGTCTCCAGCTCGGAGGAGCAGCCGTGGACGTCACCGACGATGTCGAACGGCCCGGTGAGGTGGCGCAGGTCGTTGAAGCGCTTCTCCAGGACCACCTCGGCCGTCTCGGCCTCGGCGACGCTGGAGAGCACGTGTACCTTGCGGAAACCCTCGCGCGCCAGCCCGCGCAGGGAACGGCGCAGCTCGCGGCGGTGGCGCTGGATGACCTGGCGGGGCAGTCCGGCCCGGTCGGGGCGGGTGGCGTTGCGCTCGGCGCAGACCTGCTCGGGCATGTCGAGGACGATGGCGATGGGCAGCACGTCGTGGGCGCGGGCCAGCTGGACCAGCTGGCGGCGGGCCTCGGACTGCACGCTGGTGGCGTCGACGACGGTGAGGCGGCCGGCGGCCAGCCGCTTGCCCGCGATGTAGTGCAGGACGTCGAAGGCGTCCTTGCTGGCGCTCTGGTCGTTCTCGTCGTCGGCGACCAGGCCGCGGCAGTAGTCGGACGAGACGATCTCGGTGGGCTTGAAGTGCTTGCGGGCGAAGGTGGACTTGCCCGACCCGGTGGCCCCGATCAGGACGACGAGGGACAGGTCGGTGACGGGCAGCACCCGTCGTCGCTCCGTGGTGGTGTCGGCGGGGGTGGCGTCGGCGGTGGTCATGCGGCCCGGCCCTCCTTCGGGGTCTCGGCGGTGTGCGTCGTCGTATCGGTGGTGTCGGTGTCGCCCGTGCTCCGGTGGAAGACGGCCATCTGCGTCGGCGGGCCGACCTCGGGGTCGTCGTCGCCGACGGCGACGAAGTCGACCGCGTACCCGTACCGTCCGGCCACCGTGTCCGCCCAGGTACGGAACTGCGCGCGGGTCCACTCGAAACGGTGGTCGCTGTGGCGGACGTGGCCGGCGGGCAGGCTCTCCCAGCGGACGTTGTACTCGACGTTGGGCGTGGTCACGAGGACCGTCCGGGGGCGGGCGGCGCCGAAGACGGCGTACTCCAGGGCGGGCAGCCGCGGCAGGTCGAGGTGCTCGACGACCTCGCTGAGCACCGCGGCGTCGTACCCGGCGAGCCGCTTGTCGGTGTAGGCGAGCGATCCCTGGAGCAGGCGTACGCGGCCGCTCTGGCGCTCGCCCATGCGGTCCAGGCGCAGCCGCCGGGAGGCGACGGCGAGGGCGCGCATCGAGACGTCGACGCCGACGACCTCGGTGAAGGTCACGTCCTTCAGGAGCGCCTGGACCAGCTGGCCCTGGCCGCAGCCGAGGTCGAGCACCCGCTGGGCGCCGGCGGTGCGCAGCGCGGCGAGGATCGCCTCGCGCCGGCGCACGGCCAGCGGCACCGGCCGCTCCTCGGTGTCGTGCGTCTCGTCGACGGCGTTGTCGAGCTCCTCGGCCTCGCTGCCGTCGGCCTCGGCCAGCCGGGCCAGCTCCAGGCGCTCCATGGCGTCCTGGGTCAGGATCCGGCGCCGGGCCAGGTAGCGGTCGGTGATCAGGCGGTGCTCGGGGTGCCCGGCCAGCCAGCCGTCACCGGCGCGCAGCAGCTTGTCGACCTCGTCGGGGGCGACCCAGTAGTGCTTGGCGTCGTCGAGGACCGGCAGCAGTACGTACAGCTGGCGCAGGACCTCGGCGAGCTTCAGCTCGCCCGCCAGGACGAGGCGGACGTAGCGGGAGTCGCCCCACTCGGGGAAGTGCTCGTCCAGCGGCACCGGCGTGACCTCGACCGAGGTCCAGCCCAGCGGGCCGAACAGCCGGTGCACGAGGTCCGCCCCGCCGCGGGCGGGCAGTGCCGGGATCTCGACGCGCAGCGGCAGCGGCCGCTCCGGCAGCTCCGGGCGGGCGGCGCACTGCCCCTTGAGGGCGGTGCGGAACACGGTGCTCAGCGCGACCGCGAGCAGCGAGGAGGCGGCGTACGGGCGGTCGTTGACGTACTGCGCGAGGGCGGCGTCGGGTGCCCCGCCGCGGCCCTTGCCCTTCCCCCGCCTGACGAGCGCGACCGGGTCCACCTCCAGCAGCAGGGCGGCCGTGCAGCGCTGGTCCGTCGCCTCGGGGTAGAGGACGTGGGCCCGGCCGTGGGAGGTGGTGAACGACTGCGCCTTGCCGGGATGCTTGTGCAGCAGAAAGCCCAGGTCGGTGGCGGGACGTTCGGTGGTGCCGGTCGTAGAGATCGTCAGGAACATGCGCTTCAGTATGTGCCGCGCGCGCCCGTCGGCCCACTGCTTTTCAGACCGGGTGGATGCCGGTACGAGGCCGCGCGGACAGGCGGGGCAGGAAGGCGATGCCGGGGTTGCAGTCGCCGAAGGACACCCGGCGGCCGAGCGGTCCCGACTCGACCAGGACCAGGCCGGTCACCGGCAGGCCCTGGAGGTGGACGGGCTCGACGGTGAACTCGTAGACGCGGCCCAGCGTCTCGCCCTCGGTGGCGGAGCGGCCGGCCGCGGTCGTGGCCGTGGTGGTGGTCGACTGCTGCCAGCTGCGCGAGAGGGCGGTGGAGAAGGACCGCGAGGCGCCCCAGTCGCGCCCCGGGGAGGTGCCGCCGCCGGTGCCCGCCGTGTGCTGCCGGCCGGTCCCGGCGCCGTAGCTGGTGCCGCGGCTCTCGGTGAACGTCTCACCGGACTGCCGGGTGAGCCGGCTGACGAGGAACTTGTGCTCCTGGCCGATGAACTGCGCGGCCGCCCGGGCCTCTTCGCCGTTGCCCAGCCGCATGAAGACCGTCGCGCTGTCCGAGCCGCCGGCGACCTGGAGGGCGGCCTCCCGCAGGTGCTCCAGCAGCAGGACGAGGCGGACCCCGGCGGCGCGGGCCTGGCGGGCCATGGACTCCAGGGCCTGGCGGCCGAGGTGGTCGGCGCCGGCGATGACCACGGTGGCGGTGCCGGGGGCCACCGGCCGCTTGCGCAGGGTGTGCAGGAGGCGGAAGAAGGCGAAGCGGTCGGCGAGGTCCTTGCGGCGGTGGACGAGGTCCTCGGTGGTGAGCAGGGTCAGCCGGCCCGGCTGCCACCAGTCGGCGGCCGCCGCGGTGACGCCGGTGAGCTCGGCCTGCTCGGCGCGGGCGATCAGATCGATCTGGGCGCGGACGTAGCGGAGTTCGTCCTGGGCACGCTCCCCGCGGGCGACGGAGCCGGCGGCGCGGGCCAGGGCCTCGGCCTCGGCCGGCGTCAGCGGTCCGGTCCCGTCCTCCGCACCCGCGCCCGCAGCCGCACCCGCACCCGCCCCGGGCTCCTGGCGGCCGAGGAGGGCGCGCAGCCCGGCCGCGAGGCGGGCGAAGGTGAGTGGGCCCGGGAGCAGGGTGGCGACGGTCTGGACGAGGTCGACGTCCATGGTGTGCAGGTCGACGTCGGCGGTGGGCGGCCGCATGGTGGAGAAGGTCTCGGCGAGGGCCTCGGCCAGCTCCTCGGGGGTGAACTCCGCGCTCAGGTCGACGCCGAGCAGGCCGCCGGGCAGCGGCACGTGGCCGACCGGGATCCCGCGGCCGGAGGCGAGGAGGGCCAGTTCCAGGGCCACCGTCTGCTGGGTGAGGTCGAGTACGACGACGCACTGGCCGGCGCTCAGCAGCGGTCCGCCGACGCTGGTGAGCAGGCTGGCCCAGCCGTTGCCGGTGCCGCCGAAGACGTCGACGCGGCTGGGGGTGGTCTCCAGGGCGAGCGGGAACCAGGTGTCCAGCTGTTCGCTCGCGCGCAGGTGGGCGGCGCGGTGCTCGTCGAGTTCCCGCTGCCAGGCCTGGACGCTGTCCCGGTGGCTCGCCTCGGCGCGGGTACGCCTGTTCCTGAGGCGGCGGCGGGCCATGAAGAGCCGGAAGCGGAGCGAGGCGACGACGATGAGGGCCAGGGCGAGGACGGTGACGGCTACGGTCGCCGCCCCGTTCTTTCCGGTCGCCAGGAAGGTGGTGACGCCGGCGATCACGACGATGAGGGCGGAGGCGGAGGCTTTGCGGCCCTCGTCGACCTTGTCCTCGAGCTTCTTCTTCAGCCGCTCCACCCGGGCGGTGGAGGGTTCGGCGTACACGGGCGGGGTGTGGGCGGCGGGGTGCGGCGGCGGCTCCGGCGGCGCCACGAACTCCCAGCCCCAGCGCTCCGGCCCGCTGAAGACGCGCTCCGCGAGTTCGGCCGGTCCCGGGTCGCCCTTCCCCACGCCGGGCCCCGCGCCGGAACCGGGCCCCGCGTCGGCCGCGGCATCGCCGCCCCCGTCGCCGTCGTCGCCCGCCCCGGTCGCGGCATGCGCCTCGGCAGCACTCATCAGACCCCCCGTTCGATGGTCGGAGCATGGTGCCCCGGACCGACCGGCCCTGTCAGCTCCCGTGGCGTCCGCCGCCCCGCTCTTTGGCGGGAAACGGCCCACGTTTGGCTCAAGTCGACGAGCGGAGCCCCGCGATCCAGGCCGGGCCGATCCGGCAGCAGCCGCCGATGAGACGGGCGCCGGCCCGCTGCCAGTCGGCGGTGGGCCAGGGTTCGGGGGTGTCCGGGGCCCGCCAGATCCGGTGCGCGGCGTCCCAGGTGGATCCGTCGTTGGGGTAGGCCAGCAGCGGTTTGCCGGTGACCGAGGCGGCGGCCCGGAGCGCGGGCAGGACATCGGCGGGGGCGCAGCAGTTGACTCCGACCGCGATGATCTCGGGCAGGGCCGCTGCGAGGGCGAAGGATTCGGCCAGGTCCTGCCCGGCCCGGGTACGTCCCTCCGCGACCGTGTACGAGAGCCAGGCCGGCACCCCGGTGCCGGCCAGGACGGCGAGCAGGGCCTCGGCCTCGTCGGCGTCGGGGATGGTCTCCAGGGCCAGTACGTCCGGCTCCGCGGCCAGCAGTGCCTCGATCCGCGGGCGGTGGAAGGCGGTCAGCTCCCGTACGCCGAGCCCGTAGCGGCCGCGGTACTCGGAGCCGTCGGCCAGCAGCGCCCCGTACGGGCCGACGGAGGCGGCCACCCACACCTCGTGGTCCGCGGCCTCCGCGGCGCGGGCGGCCAGCGTGACGCTGCGCCGCAGCAGGGCGGTGGTCGCGGCCCGGTCGTAGCCCCGGCGGGCGAAGGCCTCGTAGCCGACCTGGTAGCCGGCGGTGATCAGGACCTCGGCGCCGGCCCGCGCGTACGCGGTGTGGGCGGCCTCCACCTGGGCCGGGTGCTCGGCGAGCACCCGGCCCGTCCACAGGCCGCCGGACAGGTCGCAGCCCTGGTCGGCGAGCTGGTTGCTCAGGCCGCCGTCCAGGAGGACCGTCCGGCGGGCGAGGGCGGCCGCGAGCGGACCGGACGCGCGGGGCACGGAGGGTTCCTCCCTCAGCCGAGCTGGGACATGACCTGGGAGGAGATCAGCTCCAGGTGGTCGAGGTCGTCGAGGTCGAGCACCTGGAGGTAGATCCGCGAGGCGCCGATGGCCGCGTAGGTGCCGATCTTCTCGACGACCTCGGCCGGGGAGCCGGCCAGGCCGTTGGCCTTCAGCTCGTCCACCTCGCGGCCGATCGCGGCGGCGCGGCGGGCGACCTCGGCGTCGTCCCTGCCGACGCAGACCACGAGCGCGTTGGAGTACACGAGGTCGTCGGCCTTGCGGCCGGCCTCCTCGGCGGCGGCCCGGACCCGGCCGAACTGCCGCTCGCTGTCGGCGACCGAGGCGAACGGCATGTTGAACTCGTCGGCGTAGCGGGCGGCCAGCTGCGGGGTCCGGCGGGCGCCGTGGCCGCCGATGAGGACGGGTACCTTGGCCTGGGCGGGCTTGGGGAGCGCGGGCGACTTCTCCAGCTGGTAGAAGCGCCCCTCGTAGTCGAAGGTGCGGCCGGGGGCGGTGGACCACAGGCCGGTGACGATCGCCAGCTGTTCCTCCAGACGGGCGATGCGCTCCGCCGGGAAGGGGATGCCGTACGCCTTGTGCTCCTCCTCGAACCAGCCCGCGCCCAGGCCCAGCTCGATACGGCCGCCGGACATCTGGTCGACCTGCGCCACCTGGATCGCGAGCACGCCGGGCAGCCGGAACGTGCCGGCGGTCATCAGGGTGCCGAGCCGGATGCGGCGGGTCTCGCGGGCCAGGCCCGCCAGGGTGATCCAGGCGTCGGTGGGGCCGGGCAGCCCGTCGGCCGAGCCCATCTTCACGTAGTGGTCGGAGCGGAAGAACGCGTCGAAGCCGAGGTCCTCGGTGGCCTTGGCGACCGTCAGCAGGGTGTCGTAGCTGGCGCCCTGCTGCGGTTCGGTGAAAATGCGAAGATCCATGCTCTTATCCTGCCCTCCCGACCCCTGCAGGGTGAATCTGCGTCAACCGGGAGCGGCGCCCCCGGCCCGGCCAGTGACCAGCACGGATGGCACTCGTTGGCTCGATCGGAGCCGGACCGCCCGGCCCGCGCGCCGGCGGCTGACGAGCCGGTGCGTCCACCACCCCCTTCCGCCGTGCGGAAGGGCCCGGGCCGAGGAGGCCGCCATGTCCCAGGAGTCCGTGCCGGAGCACACCGGACCCGTGCCCGAGCACACCGGGCAGGACCCCGCGGCAGCCGTGCGGGGCGGTGCGCCGAAGGGTCTCCTCCAGCAGATGGAAGAGCTGATGGCCGCACTCGACGCCGACCTCTCGCAGCTCGACGCCGACCTCCAGTCGTCCTCGCAGTCGTCCTCGCAGCCTGCCTCGCACGCGTCCCCGCAGCAGTCCCCGCGGCCGGCCGCCGAACGCGCCCCTGACAGCGGCTCCTGGTCCTCGTGACCCACGCGGGTCCCGCCGCACGCCCCCTGGCCCGCGGCGGGACCCGAGCCGGCCCGGTCCGGCGCAGGCCTCGGCTCCCGGGCCACGGATCCCCGGCCTCGGGTCCCGGACCTCGGATCCCCGGCCTCCGATCCCCGGCCTCGGACCTCAGAGCACTCGGAGCCCTCAGAGCACTCCGGAGGCCGATCCCCGTTCGCGGACCGTGAGCCGGCGCAGGATCGCCCGGACCCGGTCGCCGGCCTCGTCCGCCGCGTCGATCGACTCTATGCACTGCCAGTACAGGCTCTCGTCGTCCGTGGCGCACGCCACCCCGACCAGCGCGATCCCCACTTCGCCCAGCAGCGCCTGGAGCCCCAGCAGGGCCTGACGGACATCGGACACCTCCGTCAGCTGCGCCGCGCGCGGCGGGTGGGCGGGTGCTCTGCTGTCGCTGCTGCCTATCGCCGCGCGGTCGAAGACCCCGCAGCCTCTGCCTCCCGCCTCGTCCAGCCCCCGTGCCTCCTGTCTCAGCTCCGGTGGTCCGCCCACCGAGAGCCAGTTCCCCAGTCCCTGGACGAGCGCCTGGGCCTGCCAGGCCTCGCCCACGATGTCCATCGCCGCCCCGCTCTGCGCCAGCGCATGCCGACCGGCTGCGATGAGCCGCACCGCATCCATATGCCGTCCCCCGTCCGCACGACATCCCGACCTTCTCACCACTACCCAGAGTGAAGGCAACGGGCCAGTAAAGCCAGGGGTATTCGGAAATCTCTGGACACAAACATGGTTGTGGACGACGCCATCACTCCGAAGAGTGACGATTCGGTGTCGAAGTACCCGACACCGGGAAGCGGTGCTCGTTCCGGTCGATCTTCGCGGCGAGCGCATCCAGCACATCCACCCCGAGAACCTCACAGAATTGCAGCAGATACGCGAGCACGTCCGCGACCTCATCGGCCACGCGGTGCGCGGTTTCCGGCTTCTCCATGACCTTCGCCGACTGTTCCGATGTCAGCCATTGGAAGATCTCGACCAGTTCGGACGCCTCCACGCTCAGCGCCACGGCCAGGTTCTTGGGCGTGTGGTACGGCTCCCAGCCGCGCGCGGCGGCGAAGTCGGCCAGCCGCCGCTGGAGCTGGGCGAGCCGCTCGTCGCCACCGTTCGAAGGCTTCTCGTTCACGGGGTCAGGTCTACCACTGCCACGCCGGGCAGTTCACGGGCCAGGCGCGCGGTCCCCTCCCCGACCTCCGCGGCCAGCCGGACGTGGCCGCGCCCGCCGCACATCAGGGCCAGCCGCAGCAGTTCGGCGACCTGGCGCCGGTCCATGCGGTGGTCGAAGCCGTCGGCGAGGACGGTCAGCGCCTGTCGCGCGGCCGGCACTTCGGCGGCCGGGTCCACGGCCAGCACCCCGGGCCCGGTCAGCAGGACCAGGGCGAGGGCGAGGTAGCGCAGCTCGCCCGAGCCGAGCCGGGCCAGCGGGGTGGACGGCGGACCGGCGCCGGGGCCGGTGGCGGGGCCGACGGCGCGCACGAGTTCCGCCGTGAGCCGTCCGTCGGGCAGGGCCCGGGCGGCCAGGTCGCGGACCGGGCCCGCGCAGCCGGCGCGCGCGGCCTCGACGAGCAGCCCGTAGCGGGTGGCGCACTCGTGGCGGGTGCGGTGCAGTACGTCGGCCAGGTTCCCGCAGCCGCGCAGCAGCCGGCCGGCGCCGAGCTCGACGGGTTCGCGCATCAGGGCGGGGCTCGGGTCGCAGGGGAACACCGAGCGCAGGGCGACCACGACCTGCTCGGCGGCGGCCAGCACCTGGACCTGGGCGGGGGTGCTGCCGGCGACCCGGAGCGGGAGCAGGGCCGTACCGAGCCGGTCGTCGGGGAGCGGGGCCCGGGTGACGCCGGTGGTGCCGCCGGTCAGCCAGGCGGCCTGGACGCAGTGGCGACCGGGGTCGCGCAGGGCGGTGGTGAGCAGGATCTGGCCGTCGGCGGTGAGCCGTTCGCCGACGATGCGCAAGCCGGGTTCGGCCTGGACGGCGAGGTCCAGGCGGACCGGGCCGGCGGGGCCGTCGACCGTGCAGCCGATCCGGAACCCCCGCCGCCCCTGGGCGTCGGGCAGGGCCCGCTCCGGGACGCAGCCGCGCGGGTCGGGGAAGGCCTCCCTCAGGTCCGCCCCGGACCCCAGGCGCGCCAGGGCCTCGAACCCGGCGAGCGCCCGGGACTTGCCGCTGCCGCTCGGCCCGGCGAGCAGGGTGACCGCACCGAGCGGGAGCACGGCCCGCCGGTGCGGGCCGAAGGAGTCCAGCCTCAGCTCGGTGACGGAGGGACGTAAGAGAGGAGCGGGCGGCGCCCCGGCGGGCGGGGCAGCGGGGCCGGCGGGACCGGGCCGGGCCCCGGCGGACCGGGCCGAGGGAACGAAAGGGGCGGTGGTGGCGGCGGCTCCGGCGGGCGGCCCGGCGTCCGTGATGGCGTCCATGGGCGGACGCTACGGGGCGCCGGGCCGGGCACGGCGCCGGTGAACCGTTCCACCGCCGCGACCTTCCTACGATCGGGGGACGGCCCCCGCCGCGATGCCCTCGACCTCGGTACCGACCGGGGCCAGCAGGAAGACGTTGCGGTCGACGCGGTGCATGCCGCTGCCCAGGCCGAAGACCACGCCGCTGCTGAAGTCGAGGATGCGCTTGGCGACTTCGGTGTCCGCGCTCGTGAGGTCGAGCAGCACGGGGATCTGCGCGATGAGGTATTCGGCGACCTCGCGCGCGTCCGCGAACACCTGGACGCGGATCACCACCATGCGCCGCTGTTCGGCCGCGGCATGCCCGTGGGGCGCGGGGACGGTGCGGTGGTCCACACGGGACGGCCACTCGTTGCGGCTGCGCAGCGGCACCACCTGCGCGAGCCCCTCCCACTGTTCGTCGGTGACGTCGTACCTGCTCACCGGGCCGCCTCGGCCAGACGCTTCTTGTGCATCCCCCCATCCTCCCTCGTTTCACCCGTTCAGCCCAACACCGACACGAACCGCGTATCGTCACGCCATGAGACACGGCGAAGAGCTCCGCGGCGACGAGCTCCGCGGCGTCCGCGACACGGGCCGCGGCACGGGCCCCGACCCGCGCGGCGGCGGGGCCGCCGGTTTCGGCCCCCGCCCGGCACGGCCGCGCCAGCGGGCCGACGCGGTGCGCAACCGGGCCCAGATCCTCGCCGCGGCCGAGCAGTTGTTCGCCGAGCGCGACCCGCGCACGGTCACGATGGACCAGATAGCCAAGGCGGCCGGGGTCGGCCGGGCCACCCTGTACCGCCGTTTCCCCGACCCGTCCTCGATCGCGGTCGCCCTCCTCGACGAGCACGAGCGCATGCTCCAGGGGCAGTTGGCGTACGGGCCGCCGCCGCTGGGCCCGGGCGCGGCGGCCCCCGAGCGGCTGGCGGCCTTCTACGCGGCCGCCGTCGATCTGCTGGAGCGCCATCTTCCGCTGGCCCTGGGCGCCGAGACGGGTCCGGCCCGGTTCCGTGGCGCGGCGTACGGCTACTGGCGCGCGCACGTGCGCGAGCTGCTCGCGGACGCGGGCGTCGAGGATCCGGAGGCCTGCGTCGACATCCTGCTGAGCCCGCTGTCGCCGGAGGTGTACCAGCACCAGCGGCACACGCTGGGGCTCGCGCCGGAGCGGATCAACCGGACCCTGGGCCGGCTGGCACGCCGGGTACTCCGCACGACCGAGATAGGTTAGGTTAGGCATACCTAACCCACTCGGGACCATGGAGAGATCCGCATGCGCACGTTCGGCGCCCACGCCCACCCGGCCGTTCCCGCCGCCCGCCCCACCGACGCCGAACGCGTCCGCTCGGTCCTGGCCGCCGCCCACTCGATGACCGTGGTCACCGACGGGCTGCGCGCCGAGGTGCGCCACCTGGACGGCAGCGATCCGCTGGGCCGGCTGCACCTGCACCCCGCCGATTCGGTCCCCGCCGCCGAGGACCGCCCGGCTGTCCGGCTGGAGTTCACCGACGTCGCGCCCACGCCCGTACGCGACCGGGTCCGCGCCCGCGTCACGATCCTGGGCCGGCTCCTCACCCCGTACACCCAGGAGGGCACCGAGAGCACCTGTCTGGAGTTCGGGCGGGCCGTCCTGGAGACCGCCGAGAGCACGGCGTACGTCGGCCTCGACGAGCTGGAGATCGCCGAGCCCGACCCGCTCGCCCCGTACGAGGCGGGCATGCTCACCCACCTCCTCGACGACCACGCCGAGCTGGTCACCCTGCTGCTGCGGCTGGTCCGCCCGCAGCCGGCCGCCGGGGTCCTGCGCGCCCTCCCGGTCGCCATGGACCGGTACGGCATCACCCTGCGCCTGGAGAGCCGGGACGGGCACCGCGACGCGCGCCTGCCCTTCCCCTCCCCGCTGGACGACGTCGAGCAGTCGGGCCCGCAGATCCAGGCCCTGCTGAGCAAGGCCCGGCGGCTCTCGCACCGCAACACGCTGCCCGCCTGAACCGCCCGCGCGCCACGGTCCACGAGGTCGGCGACGAGCCGCTCTTTCGTGACCCATCCCGTCTCACATGAGAGGGGGAGATCACACGCAGTGGATATAGGCGTGCTTAAGGCGACCCCCCTAGCATTCGAGCCATGACGGTCCTGCCTGATGACGGGCTCTCTCTGGCCGCCGAATTCCCTGACGCGACACATGAGCAGTGGCAGCGCCTGGTCGAGGGCGTACTGCGCAAGTCGGGCAAGGAAGCTTCCGGCGAGGCAGCTGAAGAGGCGTTGTCCACCACGCTCGAGGACGGGCTCAGCACCCGCCCGCTGTACACCGCTGCCATCACCGGGGACGCCGGCACCGGCCTGCCCGGATTCGCACCCTTCGTGCGCGGCGGGACGGCCGAGGGCAACGCCGCCGACGGCTGGGACGTACGGCAGCGGCTGGTCGCCGCCGACCCCGCGCGGCTGAACGAGGCGGTCCTCGGCGACCTCGAGAACGGCGTCACCTCGCTGTGGCTGCCCCTGGGCCGCGCCGGGATCCCCGTCGACGGCCTCGCCCGCGCCCTGGACGGCGTCTACCTGGACCTGGCGCCGGTCGTGCTGGACGCCGGTGCGGACTACGCGGAGGCCGCCCGCGCGCTGCTGGCGCTGTACGACGAGCGCGGGGTGGCCCCCGAGGCCGCGCGCGGCAACCTCGGCGCCGACCCGCTGGGCCACGAGGCCCGCACCGGCGAGGCCCTCGACCTCTCGCCCGCCGTCGCCCTGGCCCGCGAGAGCGCGGCCGGCCGGCCCGGCCTGCGCGCGCTGACCGTCGACGCCCTGCCGTACCACGAGGCCGGCGGTTCGGCGGCCCAGGAGCTCGGCCTGTCGCTGGCGACGGGCGTGGCGTACCTGCGCGCCCTGACCGACGGCGGCCTGGGGACGGCCGCGGCGCTGCGGCAGCTGGAGTTCCGCTACGCCGCCACCGCCGACCAGTTCCTGACGATCGCCAAGCTGCGCGCCGCCCGCCGGCTGTGGGCCCGTGTCGCCGAGGCCTGCGGGGTCCCGGAGGCGGGCGCCCAGCGGCAGCACGCGGTGACCTCGCCGGTGATGATGACCCGGCGCGACCCGTGGGTGAACATGCTGCGCACCACCGTCGCCTGCATGGCGGCGGGCGTCGGCGGCGCGGACTCGGTCACCGTGCTCCCCTTCGACCACGAGCTGGGCCTGCCCGACGCCTTCGCGCGCCGCATCGCCCGCAACACCTCCACGATCCTGCTGGAGGAGTCGCACCTGGCCCGGGTCATCGACCCGGCCGGCGGCTCGTACTACGTCGAACGCCTCACCGACGAGCTCGCCCAGGCGGCCTGGGCGTTCTTCCAGTCCGTCGAGAAAGCCGGCGGCCAGGCGGCCTGCCTGCGCTCCGGCATGGTCGCGGACGCGCTCGCCACCACCTGGGCGGAGCGCTCGAAGAAGCTGGCCAAGCGCCGCGAACCCGTCACGGGCGTCAGCGAGTTCCCGCTGCTGTCGGAGAAGCCGGTGGAGCGCGAGAGCGCGCCCGCCGCGCCGTCCGGCGGGCTGCCCCGGGTCCGTCGCGACGAGGCGTACGAGGCCCTGCGCGCCCGCTCGGACGCGCACCTCGCGGCGACCGGCGCCCGGCCCCGGATCTTCCTGGCCGCGCTGGGACCGGCGGCCGCGCACACCGCCCGCGCCACGTTCGCCTCGAACCTCTTCCAGGCGGGGGGCATCGAGGCCGTGCACGACCCGGTGACGGTCACGGCGGAGTCGGCCGCGCAGGCGTACGCCGCGTCCGGCGCGGACGGCATGGCCGTGCTGTGCTCCAGCGACGCGCTCTACGAGGAGCAGGCCGGGGCGGTGGCGGCCGCGCTGCGCTCGGCGGGCGCGACCACGGTCTTCCTCGCCGGCCGGCCGGGCACGGCGGAGGCGGACGTGGACGCCTACGTCTTCGCCGGCTGTGACGCCGTCGCCGTGCTGACCTCCGTACTCGACCGGATGGGAGTGGCGAGTTGAGCATCCCCGACTTTTCCGAGCTGGGCCTGGGCTCCGGCGCCGCCGCCGCGGCCACCGAGGACCAGTGGCGGGCGGCGGTGAAGGAGTCCACCGGCTCCGCCACCGGTGACCTGCTGTGGGAGACCCCGGAGGGCATCGGCGTCAAGCCGCTGTACACCGGGCGCGACCTGGAGGGCCTGGACTTCCTCGCGACGTACCCGGGGGTGGCCCCGTACCTGCGCGGCCCGTACCCGACGATGTACGTCAACCAGCCGTGGACGATCCGGCAGTACGCCGGCTTCTCGACGGCCGAGGAGTCCAACGCCTTCTACCGGCGCAACCTCGCGGCCGGCCAGAAGGGCCTGTCGGTCGCCTTCGACCTGCCCACCCACCGCGGTTACGACAGCGACCACCCGCGGGTGACGGGCGACGTCGGCATGGCGGGCGTGGCGATCGACTCGATCTACGACATGCGGCAGCTGTTCGACGGGATCCCGCTGGACAAGATGTCGGTGTCGATGACGATGAACGGCGCGGTGCTGCCCGTGCTGGCGCTGTACATCGTGGCGGCGGAGGAGCAGGGCGTCTCCCCCGACAAGCTCGCCGGGACCATCCAGAACGACATCCTCAAGGAGTTCATGGTCCGCAACACCTACATCTATCCGCCGAAGCCCTCGATGCGGATCATCTCGGACATCTTCGCGTTCACCTCGCAGAACATGCCCCGCTACAACTCGATCTCCATCTCCGGCTACCACATCCAGGAGGCCGGTGCCACGGCCGACCTGGAGCTCGCCTACACCCTCGCCGACGGCGTGGAGTACCTGCGCGCCGGGCAGGCGGTCGGGCTGGACGTGGACGCGTTCGCGCCGCGCCTGTCCTTCTTCTGGGCGATCGGCATGAACTTCTTCATGGAGGTCGCCAAGCTGCGCGCGGCCCGCCTGCTGTGGGCGCGGCTGGTCAAGCAGTTCGACCCGAAGAACGCCAAGTCGCTGTCCCTGCGCACGCACTCGCAGACCTCGGGCTGGTCGCTGACCGCGCAGGACGTCTTCAACAACGTGACGCGCACGTGCATCGAGGCGATGGCCGCGACCCAGGGCCACACGCAGTCGCTGCACACCAACGCCCTCGACGAGGCGCTGGCCCTGCCGACGGACTTCTCCGCGCGCATCGCCCGCAACACCCAGCTGCTGCTCCAGCAGGAGTCGGGCACCTGCCGGGTGATCGACCCGTGGGGTGGCAGCGCGTACGTCGAGAAGCTGACGTACGACCTGGCGCGGCGGGCGTGGCAGCACATCGAGGAGGTCGAGGCGGCCGGCGGCATGGCGCGGGCCATCGACGCGGGCATCCCGAAGCTGCGCGTGGAGGAGGCCGCGGCCCGCACGCAGGCGCGGATCGACTCCGGGCGGCAGCCGGTGATCGGCGTGAACAAGTACCGGGTGGAGAACGACGAGGCGATCGACGTCCTCAAGGTCGACAACTCCTCGGTGCGCGCGCAGCAGATCGAGAAACTGCGGCGGCTGCGCGAGGAACGCGACGAGGCCGTCACCCAGGACACCCTGCGGGCGCTGACGAACGCGGCGGAGCGCGGCGACGGCAACCTGCTCGCCCTGGCGGTGGACGCGGCGCGCGCCAAGGCGACGGTGGGCGAGATCTCGGACGCGCTGGAGAAGGTGTACGGACGGCACGCGAGCCAGATCCGTACGATCGCGGGTGTGTACCGGAACGAGGCGGGAGAGTCCCCGGCGGTGGAGCGCACGCGCGCACTGGTGGACCGGTTCGAGGAGGCGGAGGGACGCCGTCCGCGCATCCTGGTCGCCAAGATGGGCCAGGACGGGCACGACCGGGGCCAGAAGGTGATCGCGACGGCCTTCGCCGACCTGGGCTTCGACGTGGACGTCGGCCCGCTGTTCCAGACCCCGGCGGAGGTGGCCCGCCAGGCCGTCGAGGCGGACGTCCACGTGGTGGGCGTCTCGTCGCTGGCGGCCGGCCACCTGACCCTCGTACCGGCGCTGCGCGAGCAGCTGGCGGAGGAGGGCCGCGAGGACATCATGATCGTGGTGGGCGGTGTCATCCCGCCGGCCGATGTCCCCACGCTGCTGGAGATGGGCGCGACGGCGGTGTTCCCGCCCGGCACGGTCATCCCGGACGCGGCGCACGACCTGGTGTCGCGGCTGGCCGCGGACCTCGGTCACGAGCTGTAGGCGGGGGCGGCGGCGGATGCCCCCTCGTATCGACATCGAGGCGTACGTGAAGGGTGTGCTCGACGGGAAGCGCGCGCAGATCGCGCGTGCGATCACCCTCGTCGAGTCCACCCGGGCCGATCACCGCGCGCTGGCGCAGGCGCTCCTGACGGAGCTGCTGCCGCACGCGGGGCAGGCGCGCCGGATCGGCATCAGCGGGGTGCCGGGGGTGGGCAAATCCACCTTCATCGACGCGTTCGGCACGATGCTGACGGGACGGGGCCACCGGGTGGCGGTCCTGGCCGTGGACCCGTCGTCGACCCGTACGGGCGGTTCGATCCTGGGCGACAAGACCCGGATGGAACGCCTGGCGGTGGACCCGGCGGCGTTCGTCCGCCCCTCGCCGTCGGCGGGGACGCTGGGCGGGGTCGCGAAGGCGACCCGCGAGTCCATGATCGTGATGGAGGCGGCGGGCTACGACGTGGTCCTCGTCGAAACGGTCGGCGTGGGCCAGTCGGAGACGACGGTGGCGGGCATGGTCGACTCCTTCCTCCTCCTGTCCCTGGCCCGTACGGGCGACCAGCTCCAAGGCATCAAGAAGGGCGTCCTGGAGCTGGCGGACGTCCTGGCGGTGAACAAGGCGGACGGCCCGCACGAGCGGGAGGCGAAGGCGGCGGCCCGCGAACTGTCGGGCGCACTGCGGCTGATGCACCCGGCCGACGCGGCCTGGACCCCGCCGGTCCTGACGTGCAGCGCACGGGAGTCGCTGGGTCTGGACGAGGTGTGGAACCGGCTGGAGCAGCACCGCACGGTCCTGGACTCCACGGGCCGGCTGGCGGCCAAGCGCCGGGACCAGCAGATCGAGTGGACCTGGTCGATGGTCCGCGACGAACTCCTGGACCGCCTCCGCTCCCACCCGGCGGTCCGCGCCCTGGCCCCGGCACTGGAACAACGCGTCCGCGACGGCGAACTGACGGCGACGTCAGCGGCGGACCAACTCCTGTCGGCGTTCACAACGGGCCCCTGAGCCAACGCCCCCGCCGGGCACCACTCCAGCCCAGCCGGCGTCTGAGGCGCGGGGCCCGGGGGCCGGGCGCCGTTCCAGCCCCGCCGGGCACCACTCCAGCCCCGCCGGCGCTTGAGGCGCGGGGGCACGGGGGCGGAGCCCCCGATCTCCCAGCCCCGCCGGCGTTTGAGGCGCGGGGCCCCGGGGCCGAGCCTCGGGTTCGGGAAGGGGCGGGGTGGGGAAGGAGCCGCCCGCAGGGCCACGTCCGGGCGCCGCAGGCCCAGCGGCCACCTCGCCCCCCGGAAACGTCAGGCCGTGGCGAGCGCCACCTCCGGCTCCCGCAGAGCCTCCCGCAGCACCCGCACCCGCTCGGCCGGGTCCGTCGACGCCAGCAACGCCGCCAGCAGGGCGATGCGGGCCTGGCCGGCCCGCAGCGTGCCCGTCGGGACCGCGCCCGCCGCGACCAGGTCCACCGCGCCGCCGTGGGTGTAGATCTCGGTGACCGGGCCGGCCGCGACCCGCGTCGTCAGGGCCACCAGCACACCGCGCGCGACGGCGTCCCGGACGGCCTCGACGATCTGCGGCGTGGCGTTGCCGGCGCCGGTGGCGACGAGGACGACACCCTTGGCCCCCGCCTCGACGGCGGCGTTCAGCAGCACCGCGTCGCCGTCGGCGTGGTGCATCACCATGTCCACGCGCGGCGCGAGCTCCGGCATCGCGGGCAGCGCCAACGGCTCCGGGCGGCGCGGCCGCCGCAGCACCGTGACCTTGCCGAAGCCGACCTTGCCGAGCCACTCGCCGGAAGGGTCCGCGAAGGCGTCGGCGGCCAGCGTCTGGGTCTTGACGGTGCCGCGGGCCGCATGGACCCGGCCCGCGAAGGCGATCAGCACGCCCAGGCCACGCGTGGTGGCGGCGGTGAGCAGGGCGTCGTACAGGTTGCCCGGCCCGTCCCCGTCCTCCGTACCCATCGGCTGCTGCGCACCCGTGAACACCACCGTGCGCGGGTCGTGGTGGTGGAGGTCGACGAGGAAGGCCGACTCCTCCAGCGTGTCCGTGCCGTGCGTGACGACGACGCCCTCGACGTCCGGGTCGGCGAGCACCTCGTGGACCGTGTGCAGCAGCGTCAGCTGGTGGGCGGTGGTCAGCCGCGGGCTGTTGACGCTGAACAGGTCGACGACCTCGACGTCCACCCCCTCGGGGAGCGGCGCGGTGGCCATGACCTCGCGGCCGTCCGCGTCGGCGGCGAAACCGGAACCCTGCCAGCGGCTCGCTATCGTCCCGCCGGTGCTGATGACGACGATCCGTCCCACGGCCCCTGCCTTCCCCTCGGAGTGGTTCTCGAATGTATTTGCGGCAATCAGCAATCATAGGAAGGTCCGCGCGCAATGTGCTTGCGTTCTGAGGCACACTCCCCCGATCTCCATGGTGGATGATTGCGCCATGGACGCCATCGATCGCGATATCTTGCGCGAGCTCCAGAAGGACGGCCGGCTCAGCAACCAGGAACTGGCCGCGCGCGTGGGGCTGACCCCCTCCCCCTGCATGCGCCGGGTACGGCAGCTGGAGCAGGACGGGGTGATCCAGGGCTACCGCGCGGTGATCGACCCCGAGGCGGTGGGCCGCGGCTTCGAGGTGCTGGTCTCGGTGGAGGTCCGGCGCGACCGCGAGGCGGTGGAGGCCTTCGAGGCGGCACTCCAGGACATTCCGGACGTCATCGAGGCGTACCGGCTGTTCGGCAGCCCCGGCTGCCTGCTGCGGATCGCGGTCGCGGACCTGCGGGCGTACGAGCGGTTGTGGATCGAACAGCTGACGGCGCTGTCCGGGGTCACCGAGGTCAACTCGCAGATCATCATGAAGCGCATCAAGGAACCGACGGGCCTGCCGGTCGACCGCTGAACACCTGCCCCGCCCGGCACTGTCAGTGGCCACCGCTACGGTGCGTACAGGTGATTCACACGGGAGAAAGGCCGCGGGGGCCGTGCGACAGGACCATAACCACACCGAGAACCACACCCAGGACCACACCACCGAGAACGTCTTCACGCTGCCGGACAGCTGGAAGCGGAACCTCCACCCGCGCCGCGGTGGTGCCCACGGGCCGGTGCCCGCGGTCGACCCACGCGCGGTGCCCAAGGCCGAGGCGCTGGTGGCCCGCGCCGCCGGCTGGATCGCCGAGATGCTCGGCGCCCCGGACAGCGACCCCGAGCTCGTGGCGGCGGTCCGCCGCCACCAGGACGGACGGCCCGACCCGGTGGGCGCCGCCGTCCTCGCCCAGCTGACCCGCGGCGGCGTCGACGACGCCGGGTTCGTCGTGGACGCCTGGGCCGCCACCTCCGGGCTGCCCTTCGCCGCCCGCGCCGCCGTCGAGTTCGACGAGATCCGGCTGCGGTACACCCAGAGCGGCACCGTCCGCACCGCCGAGGGTGTCGACGGGCAGCCGGAGTCCGGTGGCGGCTGGGGCGGCGCGCCCCGGCCGCTCGCCGACCGGGCGCGGGCCCTGCTGGCGGTGGCGGACGGGGCGACGTACGAGGCGGCGGTCGAGGCGCTGGCCGCCCACCGGCACACCCCGCGCCGCCGCGTGACCGTCTCCTACCTCGTGCCCACCGAACGGGCCTGGGTCACCGAGTGCTGCGCGGACCGCGCCACCGCGGCCCACCCCGACTTCGCCGTCCGGGCCCGGCTGTTGTGCGCGCTCGGCTCCGCCGAGCAGCTCGCCCTCCTGCTGGACGGGGCGCCGCGCCTCGCCCTCGGCCACCGCGGCTGGAACCCGGCGCTGATCGCCACCGTCGCCGAGGGCATCGGGCCCGCGCTGGCGCCCCTGCTGGCGGCCGAGCTGACCGACCCGCCGTACCCGCTGGACGCCGGGGCCGTGCGGATGCTCGCCGAGAGCCTGGCCGAGCTGCCCGCCGACGCGGCGTTCGCGGCCCTGCTGGAGGGCGGGCGGGACGCCGTACAGGGCAAGCAGGTACGGCCGGCCCTGCTGGCGGCGGCGCGCCGGTTCCCCGTACGGGCCCTCCGCCTGCTGGCGCAGGCGGTGCTCGCGGAGGAGGCCGGGGACGGCCCGGCGGCCGCGAAGGCCGGTGGCGCGACCCGGCGGCTGCTGGTGGGCCATGTCGCCGCCCACCGCGCGCAGACGCTGGCCGCGCTGGCGGACCTGCCCGAGACGGCGGCCGCGCTCGTCGGACCGCTCGCCCGCGAGGACGGCCGGCTGCCGGAGGCCGATGCCGCCGGCCTGCCCGCCGTGCTGACCAGCCCACCGTGGACCCGCGAGCGGGAGGTCGTCGAGCCGCCGGTGGTGACCGGTCTGGCCGCCCCCGGGGAGGGGCACGTCCGGTGGCTGCCGGGCGAGCGGGAGAGCTGGGCGGCGGCCGAGGTGTGGACCAACCCCTGGGCCGAGACCGACATGGACCGGCTCGCCGAGCAGCTGCGCGCGGGCCGGCTGCGCGAGGACGACGTCCTGCGGCTGTTCGCGCGGGGCCCGGTGGAGGTCGTCCGTCCGCTGCTGGAGCAGTGGGAGGGCCCGCTGCGGACGCACCACGAGATGGACGCCTTCCGGCCGGTCGTCGCCGCGCACGGGCCGGTCGCGCTGTCCACGGCCCTGGCCGTGGCGGAGCGGATGCCGGGCAGCATGGGTCCGCTGCTGCTGCCGTTGGTGGACGTGCGCGTCGCCCGTCTGATGGCGGACTGGCTCGTCCGGCTCAAGGCCGCCGGGCGCACCGCGCGCACCTGGCTGCTGCGGCACGGCGCGGCGGCCGCGCCCCTGCTGGTGCCCGACGCCCTCGCCCGCCCCGGCCGCGCCCGCACGGCCGCCGAGGCGGCCCTGACGCTGATCGCCCGGGAACACGGCGCGGACGTGGTCCGCGCGGCCGCCGCCGGGTACGGGCCGGAGGCCGCCGCGGGCATCGAGGTGCTGCTGGGCGCCGATCCGTTCGAGGCCGCGCTGCCGGCGAAGCTCCCGGTGCCCGGCGCGTGGGCGGACGAGCGGGTGCTGCCGCAGATCGCCCTGCGCTCCGGGACCGCGCTGCCGGCGGCGGCGACGCGGCACGTCCTGATGATGCTGGCGCTGTCCCGCTCCGACAGCCCGTACCCCGGACTCGCCGCGGTCCGCGCGCTGGCCGAGCCGGCGTCGCTGGCCGCGTTCGCCTGGGAGGTGTTCGAGGAGTGGCGGCTGGCGGGCATGGAGCCGGGTGACGCCTGGGCGGTGCACGCGCTGGGGCTGCTGGGCGACGACGGGACCGCCCGCCGGCTGGCCCCGGTGATCCGGGCCTGGCCGGGCGAGGGCGCCCACCACCGGGCCGTGGACGGGCTGGACGCACTGGCGGCCATCGGCACCGACACGGCGCTGCTGAGCCTGCACCAGATCGCCCAGCGGGTCCGTTTCAAGGCCCTCAAGGCGCGGGCGACGGAGAAGGTGGACGAGGTGGCCGCCGGTCTCGGGCTGACCGGCGAGCAGCTGGCGGACCGGCTGGTGCCCGATCTCGGGCTCGACGCGGCCGGCTCGATGGTGATCGACTACGGCGTGCGGTGCTTCACGGTCGGCTTCGACGCACAGCTGGCGCCGTACGTCCTGGACGGGGCGGGCAAGCGTCTGAAGAACCTGCCGGCGCCCGGCGCGCAGGACGACGCCGGGCTCGCGCAGGACGGGCGCAAGCGGTTCGCCGCGCTGAAGAAGGAGGTCCGCGCGACCGCCTCCGACCAGGTGCGGCGGCTGGAGTCGGCGATGGTGCGCGGGCGGACGTGGACGGGTGCCGAGTTCCGCCGGCTGTTCGTCGAACACCCCCTGGTGGGGCACCTGACCCGGCGGCTGGTGTGGCACGTGGGGCCGGGGGCGGAGCCCGCGGCCGGTGGTACGCCCGTAGCCGGTGGCATGCCCGCGGGCGCTGGTGCGCCGGCCGCCGGTGGCGCGCCCGCCGCCTTCCGGGTCGCGCCGGACGGCTCGTACGCGGACGTCGACGGCATGCCGGTGACCGTGGCCGACGACGCGGTGATCACCCTGCCGCACCCCCTGCTGCTGGGCGCGCCGGCGGTGGCCCGGTGGTCGGCGCGGTTCGCGGACGAGGCGCTCACGCAGCCGTTCCCGCAGCTGGAGCGGCCGGTGTTCACCCCGACGGCCGAGGAGTCCGGCAGTTACCGGCTGGCCCGCTTCGAGGGCGTCACCGTCCCCGTGGGCGCGGTGCTGGGGCTGACCCGGCGTGGCTGGGAGCGGGGCGCGCCGGCGGACGCGGGCACCGAGCGGTGGATCTCGCGACGGCTGGGCGAGCGCTGCCACGTGGTCATCGCGCTGCGGACGGGCATACAGGTGGGCACCGTGGACCGGACCCCCGACCAGACCCTGGAGACGGTGTGGCTGGACACCCTGCCCGGCGACCACTTCCCGCGGCGCGAGCACACCTGGCGCGTCGCCGACCTCGACCCGGTCCTGGCCTGCGAGGTTCTGGCCGACCTGACGGCGCTGACAGCCGCGACCGGCGGGACGGCCGTGTCGGCTGACGGGACGGCGATCTCCGTCTGACGGGGACGGCGGGGTCCGGCTGACGGGACCGGAGCCCGGCTGACGGGACCGGAGCCCGTCCGACCCGCGCGGAGCGAGGGCGCGACACGCGGGTCCCGGGCCGTCCGGTGCGCGCGAACTATAAGGGCGGTGTATCCAGGAGTCATGGATCAACGGCTGACGTACCTGAGTCACGGGCGCTCCGGTCCGTCGCGCCTGGTGCTGCTGTCGGTCCCCTTCGCGCTGATCGCGATCGTCACGGTGGTCGACATCCTGGCCCCGCCCGAGGTGCACCTCGGGCCGTTCCTCGTGGCCGCCCCGGCCCTCACCGCCTCCTTCGCCGGCCCCTGGATGACGGGGTTCGTCGGAGCGGTGGCGGTGCTGGCCCAGTCGGTGGTGGCGATCGTCCGCACCACGCTCACCGACCTGAACCACACGTTCCAGATCATCGCCCTGATCCTGATCTCGGTGTTCGTCACGCTCTTCGCGCACCTGCGCGAGGTCCACGAGAAACAGCTGACCCAGCTGCGCTCGGTGGCCGAGGCCGCGCAGCAGGTGGTCCTGCGACCGCTGCGGGACCGGATCGGCCCGCTGCGCGTGGCCTCCGTGTACCTCGCGGCCGAGGAGGAGGCGCAGATCGGCGGCGATCTGTACGCCGCAGCGCGCACCGCGCACGGCACCCGGCTGATCGTCGGGGACGTGCGCGGCAAGGGGCTGGAGGCGGTCGGCGACGCCGCCCTGGTCCTCGGCGCCTTCCGGGCGGCCGCCCACAAGGAGGTCGACCTGCCGGAGCTGGTCGCCCACCTGGAGGCGGCGGTCGCGGCGGACCTGGACGGCGTACCCGTGGCGGACGATCCGGACCCGCCCGGCGAGAGCTTCATCACCGCGGCCGTGCTCGACATCCCCGACCAGGAGATGACCCTGCACCTGATCAGCTGCGGACACCCGCCGCCGCTGCTGCTGCGCGGCGGCCGGGCCGTCCCGCTGCAGGTGGACCAGCCGGCGCCGCCGCTGGGCCTGGCCGACTTCATGGAGACCGCCGCCACCCCGCAGGCCTTCTCCTTCGAGCCCGGCGACGTGATCCTGCTGTACACGGACGGCGTCATCGAGGCCCGGGACGAGGCCGGCGAGTTCTACCCCTTGCCGGAGCGCGCCGCCGACTGGCCCGGCGACGGCCCGGACGCCCTGCTGCACCACCTGTGCGCCGACCTGCTGGAGTACACGCCGGGCGGTCAGCTGGGTGACGACGCGGCGATGGTCGCCATCGAACGGGTCGGCGAGGCCCGGACGTGACGCAGGCGCGGCCGATGGGTGGACACCCGCCCGCCCCGGCCGGGCCAATGAAGACATGCCACGCCGTACGCCGCGCACGAGGGCCTCCCCTGCCACGCCCTGGCCACCACCCCCGCCCCCGGCCTCGGCCCGCCGGGCGACACCCCCCCTGCCCCTGACGCTGTCCCCGCCCCTGTCCCTGTCCCTGTCCCCGACCCTCTCCGCGGTCCTGTCCCTGGCGCTGGCCCTCGCGCTGGTCCTTGCCGCGGCCCACGTCTGCGGCCGGCTCGCCGTACGCCTGCGGCAGCCCGCCATGGTCGGGGAGATCGTCGCGGGCGTGGTGCTCGGGCCCAGCCTGCTCGGGCAGCTCCCGGGCGACGTTCCCGGTCTGCTGTTCCCCGAGCAGGTCCGGCCGTCCTTACGGGTCCTCGCCCAGCTCGGGCTGGTGCTCTTCATGTTCGGCGTGGGCCTGCGCCTGGACCCCGCCCACCTGCGCGGCCTCGGCCGGCAGGTCACGGCGGTGCCCCTCGCCGCGGTCGCGCTGCCGTTCGCCCTGGGGGTGGGGCTGGCCGTGACGCTCCTCCCACGGCCGGCCGCCTCCGGAACGCCGGGGGACGGCCTGCTCGGGCCCGCGCTCTTCCTGGGCGTGGCGATGTCGATCACCGCCTTCCCGGTGCTGGCCCGCATCCTCGACGACCGCGGGCTGCGCGCCACCCGTATCGGCGCGCTCGCGCTGGCCTGCGCCGCCCTCCAGGACGTGCTCGCCTGGTGCGTGCTGGCCGTGGTCGTCGCCCTGGTGCACGCGGGCGGCGTCGCCGCCCTGGCCTGGCCGGCCGTGCGCGGGGAAGTTCGCCGGCGCGGTCGGCGCGGCCCGCCTCACCGGCGCCACGCCGCACGAGGCGGCCACCCTCGGCATCCTGCTCAACGCCCGCGGCCTGACGGAACTCGTGGTCCTCGACGTCGGCCTGTCCCTGGGCCTGCTCGACCCGCGCGTGTTCACGGCCATGGTCCTGATGACCCTGATCACCACCCTGATGACGGGCCCCCTGCTCGCCGCGGCGGGGCGGCCGCCGTCCCCGTCGCACGGTCCACCGCGCACCGGCGGCCGGGGCGGTGGCGTACGGACAGCGGCCCGAATGGCCTGCAAACCCCTTGTCCCCCAGGGGCGCGAGGCGGCACTAAATGACCCACGTGCCATCCCGACGGCGGAGAAGGGAAGTGGGTTGTCCGAAGCCGTGCCCCTCGTTCCGCCCCTGACGCCGCAAGCGCTCGCCATCCTCTCGACGTTCACCGGCTACCCGGACATACCCAACGGCCGGCCCTGCGGCCTGTGGGCGTATATGCCGGCCAACGCCTCGCGGGCGAAGACCTTCGCCCAGCACCCCGACGGCCATGTGGAGCCTCTGGCCCCGGGCCGGATCCCCCCTCCCGGGACCCGCACCCACACCGTCGACGTGCCCCGGTGGGAGCCGGGTTCCCGCCGAAGACCGGAACTGTATTACGCCGCCATCGAGACCAACCCCACGGGCATCATGGTCCCCAGCCTCCCCAAGGGGACGCAGGATCTCCTCGCCCGGCGACCCGGCGCGTTCCTGCGCGTCGAGCTCGGCCAGAAGCGCCGGCTGATACAGCTGATAGAGACCCTCGGCGCCCGCCCCGACCTCCCCGGCCCACCCCACCCGGCGGATCCGGATCCCTGCCGGCGCCGGGCGGCCGACCTCAACGCCCTGCACCACCAGCTCGTCCGCCTCCTCCTGGAGCACGGATTCTCCGTCGAGATCGAGAGCCCGTTCGAAGCAGCCGTCCGGGAGACATCAGAGGAGCACGGCTTCGACCTTCTGAGAGAAGCCGACAAAGTCGGCACCTGCAGGCGTTTCGTGGGCATGGCCCTGAGCAAGCGCAGCCCGCGCAAACCCATCGAGCACTTCCTCTACGCCGTCCAGGTCACCGACTTCGACGACACCCTGCCCAGGATCAGCACGATCGTCGAGGAGAAGGACCCGACGCGGGACGGGTGGCAGTACGAGGAACGCGGCGTCTTCCTCACCTTGGACGCCATGGACGCCCGGCTGCGCGCGGCCGCGCGAGAGGTGGCGGCCGAGGCCGCCTCGGCCCCGCACTCCCCCGCCACATCGGCGCGCGCCGGAGAACTGCGCGTGGCCCGCAGCCGTCTGGCGATGCTCCGCCGCATCGAACGGCGACTCGAACCCGTTCTCCCCTCGCCCTGACCGCTCAAGGAGGCAGCAGTGATCGACGAGGACACCCGCGCGGCACGGCAGAAGCTGGTCCTGGACCACTTCCACGACGAGGTCCGCCAGGACTGGGACGAGGTGCTCGCGACGTTCCCGCATCCCCACTACGAACTCGTCTCCACCATGACGGTCCACGACGGGGCCGCCGCCGTCCGCGCCTACTACCGCGAGACGCGTACCGCGTTCCCCGACCAGGACCACGAGATCATCGCGCTGCGGCACAGCGACGACGCCGTCATCGTCGAGTTCTGGCTGCTGGGCACCCACCTCGGCCCACTCGGTCCGATCCCGCCCACCGGCAGCCGCTTCCGCGTCCGCATGACCGCGTACTTCATCTTCGACGCGGAGGAGAACCTCGTCTGCGAGCGGGTCTACTTCGACAGCCTGACGATGCTGAGGCAGCTCATCGGCGGCCTGGACATGAAGAACCCCAGGAACTGGCTCCTGGCCGCCCGCTGCCTGCGCGGCCTGCTGAGAATGACCGCCGACGGCCCGCACCCCACCCTGACCGACACCCCGAAGGCGGACCTCCCGAAATCGGCCGCCCACCCCCGGCAGAGCGGAACCACCGCGTGAGCACGGTGCCGCACCCCGGCTGATCGACTAGGCAGACTGCCCGCCGGCACGCAGGAGCGGCGGGCTGAGCACCCATGCGTTCCCTCTGCGGTAGAGCGCGGCCGGGCGGCCCGTCGCGGGCAACCGCTGTTCGCCCGTGGCCTCCACGAATCCTGCGGTTTTCAGTACCTTGCGCCGGAAGTTGCTCGGATCCAACGGCTGTCCCCAGACCACCTCATAGACCGTGCGCAACTCGCTGAGGGTGAACTCGGGGGCGCAGAAGGCCGTGGCGACCGGGGTGTATTCGAGCTTGCGACGGACCTCCTCCACAGCCTCGGCGAGGATCTCAGAATGATCGAATGCCAGCCTCGTCCCGGCCCGGTCGAGCTCCTCCACAGGTGCCCAGTAGGCGCGTTCCGCATCGGTGCCGCCCACAGGGACCGGCAGGTCGGGCCCCAGGGCCAGGTACGCGACGGAGACCACGCGCCCTCTCGGATCCCGTCCGGGATCACCGTAGGCGCCGAGCTGTTCCAGGTGCAGCAGCCTGCCGTCGATGCCGGCTTCCTCCCACAACTCGCGCAGCGCCCCTTCCCGCAGGGTCTCGCCCTTCTGGACATATCCGCCGGGGAGCGCAGGCCGGCCGAGGAAGGGCTCCAGGCCGCGGTCGATCAGGAGCACCATCAGGCGGGCATCGCGCAGCGTGAAGATCGCCAGGTCCACCGTCACCCACGAGGCCTCCACCTCATCGGACTCTTTCAGCCAGTCATCCACGAGAACCCCTAAAGGTCACATTGACTTGAACACCCTCGCCACTTATGGTCGCACAGACCTTAACCCCAGGAGGCGAGGGCAGGGCATGGCGGCTCCCCCCGTACCACCCGCAAAGGACTTCGGCGCCGAACTCACGGCCGCTACACGCCACTTATGCGCGGGCGCTTATGTGGACGAACACTTCCGTGACCTCGTGATCGACAAGGTCTGCACGGCGCCGCACCGCAGGGTGGCCCCGTCCTACGGCTTCGACATCGTCCCCGTCATGCGCCATGCGTGGCGAGCCGCCGCCCTCACGGCCGTTCTGCGCGTCGCCCTGCTGGGATCCGTCATCGCGCCGGCGTGCGCAGGTGCCCTGCCCGCGAGCATCGTCGTGGGATGCGGCCTCGCCCTCCTGTGGCTGCTCCGCCTGACCTTGCTCGTACTCCGCGGCGGCCGCGAGCCGCGCACCGACCGAAGGCCCGGACGCCGCACCAAGGAACAGCAGTACCGCCATCGGCGCCTTCTCCAGCGGATCCTCCCCCGGAGGAAGACGGAGAAGTCACAGGCACTTCGACGCATCGGAGGCATCGCACTCGGTCTGGCGACGACCGGCCTCGCCGTCGGACTCGTCCACCCCCAGCACGCCACCACAGCCCTTCGTGTCGGGGCGAGCATCGCACTCATATGCCTTGCCGTCGGAGCGATGCGCCAGTTACAGCTCAACCGAATCCTGCGGGCACCGACCCTGCGCCCCGGTCGCCTGTCTCCCCGGCAGCGGGTGGCGGACGTTCAGCAGAGGGACGTGCACACCGTGTACCGCCGCCCCCGCCACAGCCAGGACAGGGGAGCCGCGGACGATGACCTGACCGTGTTCACCCTCTTCGGAAAGGAGTCGCCCTTCATCGGTGCCGGAGAGATCGTCTACCAGTGGAACCCGCCCATGAGCGTCCAGCTCCTGCGCCCCGTCGAGGACGATGACGCCCCACTGCACGAACGGGAGCACCCGGTACCGCCGTTCCAGGCCCACGAACTCGTCGAGCACCTGCGCGACGCGGTCCGCCTGCTGAACACCGACAGCCACGATGTCCGCCTCCCCACCCACGTCAGGGACCGCGTCTACGTGTCCGAGACGGACGTGGCGGCTGATCGCTCGCTCCTCCCCCGGAAACTCACCGACGTGGATCTGCGGGAGATCATCAACACGCCAGGATCGAGAGGGCATCATTTCCTCGAGGTCACGACACCGCTGGAGGGCGCGGAGTACGTCGCGACCGTCCTGCTCCACGTCAGCGTACGAGGACGGACCCTCATCATCTCCACTGCGGCATGCGTGCTCGCACACACACCGAGGTCCTTCCAACGGACGGCCGAGTTCGGCCAGCACGGCCTCATCGCGGTCATATGGGCCGCCTTCCGTGAACTGACCACGCTTCCGCGGCAAGTCCAGCACGCGTGGCGGATCATCTGGTACCTCCGCGCCCTGATCAAGGCCGCCGCCCTCCCTCCGGATCTCACCTCCACGCCGATACGCAACGTCCTCATCGGCAGTCGCGTGAGCATTCGGGAGCACGCGGGCCAGGAGTGGTCCAAGGTGCAATTGGAGAAGACCGACATCCTGGGCCGGATGAAGACGATCGAACAACGCCTGCTCCGGGCGGCCGGCGACTTCCTTCTGACCAAGGACGTGGACGCGTCGGAGTTCAACAATCGAGCACTGAAGATCATTAACAGTGGGATCTTCAACTTCGGCGACAACAACACCATCAGCAACAACGCCGTAGGCGATGCGGCCCAAGTCGGCGCCCCGGCGCAGCCTGCCGCGGGGACCGACAACCCGAGCGACGGAGGAAAACCATGACTGTCAACCGAGGCATCAGCTCCCACGGGAACGGCAACACCATCAGCAACAACGCCGTGGGCGACCACGCCCGCGTCATCGCGGCGCCTCCCGCAGAACGAATCGGCGCACCAGTCGCCGACCCCGTGGTCCCGACGCATCCGGAGACGTGGGACATCGGGATCGTCACCATCCTCAGCGAGGAACTGCGCGCAGTGTGCGACGAGTTGAAACTCGAACGGCACAGGAAGCCCGGCGGTCTCTACTTCTATCGCGGAGAACACTCCACTGCGGAATCGACCGTCCGCATCGTCGCCACCCAGACGCAGAGCCAGGGCCAGCGGTCGACAATGGCCGCTCTGGAGAATCTGCGACGCCACTACGCGCCCCGGTTATGGGCTCTCGTCGGCGTGGGAGGCGGTATTCACGATGAGCACGCCCGTATCGGGAACGTCATCGTCTCGACCGAAGTCGTCTACTACGAGAACCGCAAGATCAATCCACTCGGTGACGTCCGCAGGCGCGGCGAACACCGGCAGGCCCCGGCCCATGTGGTGCACGCCATGAACGCCTTCTTCACCGAGCACGGCACCCCCGCCCGCATCCACGGTCAGCTCGCCTCGCAATCCTCACAGGAATACGAGGTGTATCCAGGTCCGATCGGATCCGGTGAAGCGGTCGTCGCCGACCGCGACAGCGACATCCGCCACTACCTCACGCATTACAACGAGAAGGTATTGGCGGTGGACATGGAAGCGGGCGGCCTGAGTCAGTACTGGCAGGAGAATTCCGTCCACGACGAGTCCAACCCCGGCTGGATCGTCATCCGAGGGGTGTCCGACAACGCCGACGCGGCAAAGGGACACGCACACCACGAACTCGCGGCCCGCAACGCCGCCCACGTTCTGCGGCTCCTGCTGCCCTTCCTCTGCTGACGCGACCCCCACCCGGCCGAACGCGACCCGACACCGGAAGAGGGCTCCACATGACCGATTTTCTGTTGGGGATCCTCGGCTCTCTGGCAGCCAGCGCGATCCTCCTCGTCCTCGGCCTGCTGCGCGGGGCCCGTCCCCTGTGGTGGCTGGTCGCCGCCTGCTCCCGCTACACGGGAACCGGGCTCGGGCGTGTCTACCGTCACCAGTCCTCCGCCGAACAGGACATCGCGCGCGACCTGCGCCGAGCCCGCTGGGTCAAAGTCCTGGCAGGCCGTGGAAACGTGCTCACGCGCGAGGTCTTCTCACCCGTGTGGTCGGCGGAGCCGTCCCCGCAGTCCGTCCAGATCCTGTTGCCCGACCCCGATCCCCAAGAGGCCTCGTGGCTCGACCGGCGCTCTCAGGAGGTGTCCCGGTTCGATCCGGGCTTCACACAGGACCTGCTCAGAAACCAGGTCCGGACGAACATCGACTACCTGGCCCGGGTGACGCAGGCGAGGGACGGCATCGAACTGCGCACCTTCAACCTGCCCAACAACTGCCGGGTGATCGCGACGGACCGTGCCGCCTACCTCACCTTCTACAGCGCCTCCGCGCACGGCAGGAACTCTCCATGTCTGTACGCCCGGGCGCCCGGCATCCTGTACACCGCTGCCCTTCGCCAGTTCGACGCGACCTGGTCACACGCCACGCCGGCCCTCCCGGCCCCCCTCCCCTGAGAACCGGGAAGGTCCGCTGTGGCAGTCGTTCAGAACATGCGTGGTTGGCCGTTGGAGGCGCTGAGTGCACGTCCTCGTTGTCGACGATGGGCGCGGCCACCGGGGTGCGGGTGAGGCTGGGTGTACGGCGTTGACGCGTACGCCCTCGTGGCCGTGGTCGAGTGCCACGGCGTTGGTGAGGTTGACCAGCGCCCCCTTGGCGGCGTTGTAGGCCGCCAGGCCCCAGTCCGCGCCGAGCCCGGAGACCGAGCCGACGTTGACGATGCAGCCTCCGACGCGCCGCAGATGAGGCAGCGCGGCCCGGGAGGCGAAGAAGACGCCGTCGACGTCCACGGCGAAGACGTGGCGCCAGGCGCGGGTGTCGGTGTGCTCGACGGTTCCGGCTACGCCGGTGCCCGCGTTGTTGACCAGCACGTCCAGCCGTCCGTACTCCTCGGCCACGCTCGCGATCAGTGCGGTGATCGAGGACTCGTCCGACACGTCGCCGACACGCGTGACGATCGTCGAACCGGCAGGGGCGTCGGCGCATCACCGTGCGGTCGTGGCGGGCCGCGGCGATCCGGCTGCTCAGGCGGTGCCGAGTGCAGTGCGCAGGGTGGTGACGGCCTGGCTGATGGCGGCTTCGGCGGCGTGGGTTTCGCGCAGGGCGTTGAGCATGACGAAGTCGTGGATGATGCCCTGGTAGCGGACGGCGGTGACCGGGACGCCGGCGGCGCGCAGCTTGTTCGCGTACGCCTCGCCCTCGTCGCGCAGGACGTCGGCCTCCGCGGTGATGATCAGGGCCGGCGGCAGGCCGGTGAGCTGCTCGGTGGTGGCGCGCAGGGGTGAGGCGGTGATCTGGGCCCGCTCGGCGGTGTCGGTGGTGTACTGGTCCCAGAACCACTGCATGCCGTCGCGGCGCAGGAAGTAGCCCTCGGCGAACTGATGGTAGGAGCCGGTCTCGAACGCGGCGTCGGTGACCGGGTAGAAGAGGACCTGCTGGCGCAGGTCCAGGCCGCCGCGCTCCTTCGCCATCAGGGTCAGGGCGATGCTCATGTTCCCGCCGACCGAGTCACCCGCGACGGCGATCCGGGTGGCGTCCAGGCCGTGCGCGGCGCCGTCGGTGACGACCCACCGCGCGACGGTCCAGTTCTGCTCGATCGCCACGGGGTAGCGGTGCTCGGGCGAGAGGTCGTACTCCGGGAACACGACGGCGGCGCCGGTTCCGATCGCGAGTTCGCGGACGAGGCGGTCATGGGTGTGGGCGTTGCCGAACACCCAGCCGGCGCCGTGGATGTAGAGGATCACCGGCAGCGGGCCGGACGCCCCCGCCGGACGGACGATCCGCGTCCTGGCCTCGCCGGTGGGGCCGCCGGGGACGCTCACCCACTCCTCGTCCACCTCGAGTCCGGTGATCTCACCGGACTGGACCTCGTCCACGGCCTGACGGCCCTCGGCCGGCGGAATCTGGAACAGGAACGGCGGCTTCGCCGTCGCCTCGGCGAGCGCGGCGGCAGCAGGCTCGAGGACGGGGCGGGCACTTGTCTCGGTCATGTGGGGCTCTCCAGGGCGCAGGGCGCAGGGCGTCGAAGGCAGGCAGCCGTCGGCTGCCGCCGTGCCCGCCGTCCGGTGGGCACGGCAGAAACATAGAACACGATTAAGTCGCGCACAACTTAATCGAGCACGCTATGGTCGCGCACGCTTTGGGCGGTAGGATCGGAAGCCCTGGAGTTCCGGGCACCCGTGGCGGTGGAGGAAGCGGAGGCATGTGACGTATGGAGGACACGGCGATCGAAAACCCGGAAGAGGGATCGCTCCGGCTGGAGGACCAGCTCTGCTTCGCCCTCTACGCCGCCTCCCGCGCGGTCACGGCGCGCTACCGGCCCCTGCTGGACGCGCTCGGACTGACCTACCCGCAGTACCTGGTGATGCTCGCCCTCTGGGAGCGGGACCCCCTCTCCGTGCGGGAGCTGGGCACCGCGCTTCAGCTGGAGTCCAGCACGCTCTCCCCGCTGCTCAAGCGCCTCGAGGCGAACGGTCTCGTCCTGCGCGAGCGGCGCGCGGACGACGAGCGCTCGGTCGCGGTCCGCCTCACCGAAGCGGGCGCGGCGCTCCGGAACAAGGCCCGCGCCGTCCCGCCCGCCATCGGTGACGCCATGAACCTGACCCCGGAGCAGGACGCCACCGCCAAACACCTGCTCCGCCTGATCACGACGAGCGTCACCCGCCGGTGAACGGCGACTCCACCGAGACCGACCATGAACGCATGCCCGGGGAATCGAACGTGATGTCAAGCCTGTGGCCGTCCGTGCCGTCCGGAGCCACCGACTGGCTTCTGGAGCTGTGCGGCGACGGCGTGACCGGCTTCATGCCTCCGGCGATGCCCGACGCGGTGTGGGTGCTCAACGCCATGTACGAGCATGAGCAGGGACCGACCGATGTGTCGTACCACGAGTACCACCGGGCGCGTCTGGCAGAGGGGAGCATCCGGCCCCCGTTCGCCGCGGATCTCGGCCTCGACGCCGTGGGCGTCGCCACGGGAGGAGGTCTGGGCCGGGCCCGGCACCCGGGTCCCGGCTGGCGGCGGCTGCGCTGGGCCGAGCTCGCCCGGCGGACCGGCGACCCGGCCGTGCCGGACGGGCTGATGCCCTCCTACCGTTGCTTTCCATCGGCCAGGAAGGAGGGCAGCTGGCCGCTGGGGATGATGCCGCCGACCGAGGGGAGTCTGGACCGTGAGACCTGGAACCGGCTGATCGCCGTCCTCACCCGGTGCAGCACCGCGGGGCCGGACACCCGTTGCCTGGCCTACTACAACCCGCTGATGCTCCCGGACATCGACTTCGACAACCTCCACGTGCGTGCGGGGCGGCTCGGCGACGCCGCGTTCCTCTATGACCAGTTCCAGGCGGCCGACTACAGCCCGTCGAATCTGTGGGCCGAAGACCGCTCATGGGTCCTGTGCACCGACTACGACCTGTGGGCCACCAAGGTCGCCGGTCCCCCGGCACTCATCGACGCCCTGCTGAACGACTCCGAGATCGAGGCGGTCCGGCTGCCCTGGGCGCACTGATGACGAGCCGTCCTTGCTGGTCTCAGGAGGACTTGAGTGCTGCGACGGACTCGGCGGTGAGGTGACCGCCGTGCCCGACGTAGACGGTGGTTCGACGGCCGGGATTTCGGCCTTGGCCAGCATGACCTTCATGAGCCGGGGCACCAGGCTGGTGGGCTGCAGGTCGACGCGTCCGCCGCGCCGGAGCTGATCGGCGTCGTCCCGGTGGATGGCTATGGGTGCCCCGGTGGCCTCGCGCAGGGCGAGGGCGGAGCCGCTGTGGTCGGCGTGGTGGTGGGTCCGAAGCCCCGGCGGACGGTTCGCGGAGGCGGGTCGCGGGAGGCGTCGTAATGTGCAGCGCCCGCAGGCAACGGCGGCGGATCATGAGCTCGGCGACGACCAGGTTGGGCAGCCACGCCAGTGACCGGGAGGCGCAGTCGCTTCGGCATGGACGAACCACCGGAAGACCTCGCGAGCAGCACTCTGACCGCGCTGTTCGGTCTGTAGACGGGCGGCGCGTCCGGTGCGTCAGGGGTGTTCGGGGCGGGCGCCGAGGACGTTGTCGACATGGGCCGCGAGGGCGGATCGCAGGCCGTCGGGTGTCATCTTCTGATCGTCGATCAGGTGGGCGACGAGGTCAGCCCGGATGGTGGCCAGCAGTGCGTGAGCGGTGAAGGCGGGGTCGTGGACGCCGGGCACCTGGTCCAGCTCTGCGCGCAGGATCTCGTGCCACCAGCCGTAGTGCTCGGCGCGGTAGGGGCTGCTGAGCCCGGCGTCCTCCGCGGCCGCCATCAGGTTCCGGTTCTCGATCTTGAAGTGGAGTGCGGCGTCGAGGAGGTCCCGTACCCGCTGCCGCGGCGAGGACCCGGGGGCCTGCGCCGCTTCCCGTACGGCGTGCTGGAGGGGTTCCATACGGGAGGCGATCACGGCGCCGATCAGGCCGGCCCGGTCACCGAAGCGGCGGAAGAGCGTGCCCTTGCCCAGGCCCGCGGCCGCGGCGATGTCGTCCATCGACACGCTCTGGGGGCTGCTGCTGGCCGCGAACAGTGCGTCGGCGGCAGCCAGCACGGCCTCCCGGTTGCGCGCGGCGTCGGCACGCTCCGGGCGTGGGCGCACGATCCGCCGGCGCCGGGTCGGCGGGTGCCGTCTCACCGGTCGCCTCCAGTACGCCGAGCAGGTACCGCAGTTCCGTCAGCGCCCGCCGTCCGGTGCTGCTGACGGCGGCCAGCCCCTCCTCCGCGCGTTCGGGAGCGGAGCCGATGAGGAACTGCGCCGCGTCGGCCTGGACCACCATGGCCGTCACATGGTGGGTCACCACGTCGTGCAGCTCCCGCGCGATGCGCGCCCGCTCGGCGGCCTGGGCCATCTCGGCGGCCAGGCGCCGCCGTTCGGCCTCCTCCGCCCGCCACCTGCGCACGACGCTCCCGGCCAGCCACACCACGACCAGGCTCGCGTAGAACGCCAGGTAGTCCGCGAGCCCTTGCGGCGACCCCAGGTCGTGCAGGACGACCGCCAGCACCGCGTATCCCACACTCGCCACGGCCGCCAGCGCGCGGCGCGAGCGGACCTGGTACGCCCCGGCGGCGTACAGCGCCAGGTACAGTCCCACGCTCGCGAACGTCGTCGGAGAGCCCAGCGCCTGATGCACCGCGAACGCGGCACCGACCACCACCAGGCAGACCGCGGGATACCGGCGTCGCACCGCCAACGGCAGGGTCTGCGCCAGGGTCAGCCCCACGCTCACCGCTCCCGCGTGACGAACCTGCAGGTCACCGATCTGCGCCCCCAGGTTCGACAGCGTCGGCACGAACGCCAGCAGGGTGAGGACCACCGCGAGGGCACAGTCCTTCACGGGGGCCGCCCGCCCTTCCCACCAGGTACGCGGCACCCGCAGCAGCGCAGTCCTCCGACGTTCCCCGGGAGCCGTCATCTCTTCTCGTTCCTCCGGTCGGCCGGCAGGCGGGCAGGTTCCGTACGGCCGTCTGTTCAACCTGTTCAACGGCGGGCGCGCCGCCCAGGGGCGAGATTGCCACGCCGGTGGGCCAGGACGAGCATCCGGACGGCGATCAGCAGGCCGATGACGACCGGCACGACCGATGCCTCCAGGCCGAATTCACCGCCGGTCAGCACGGCGGGCCCGGTCACCTCGGCGGCGAGCAGCCCGTTGCCGGCATGACCGGAGACCGGGATGCCGAGCAGCTGCAACGTGGTGTTCCAGGCGAAGTGCAGACCCACCGCGAACCAGATGCTGCGCCGCCACAGGAACGCGGCCCCCAGCAGTCCACCGGCTTCCACGGCGAGCGCCAGCGCGCTCCACGCGGTGGCCCCGGGACTGGCCAGGTGCGCCCCGCCGAAGAACAGCGCGGTGACCACGAGGGCGGCCCGGCTGCCCCAGCGCTGCTCCAGCGCCTGGAGGGCGAGTCCCCGGAACATCAGCTCCTCCGTAACGGCCGCGCCCGCCGCCAGCGTGGCCGCGGACGCGACGACCGGCACGAAACCGTGGCCGGCCCAGGAGAACGAACAGCCTCCGAACACCGTGATGACGAGGGCGGACAGGAGCACGAAACCGGCCCCGATCCCGCCGCCGAGCAGAGCCTCCCGGCCGGCCCCCCGCCGGGCGATCTCCGGCACGTCCCGTCGTGCGACGCGGCGCATCACCGCCCAGTACACCGCCACCGCGGCCACCGCGCCCAGCAACGGCACCGGGCCGGGCCCGGTCGCGGTCACTCCCCCGACCAGACCGATGCCCAGCAGGCCCGTCAGCGACCAGCCCAGCGGATGCCCGGCGATCCGGCCGAACCGGCCGAACCGGCCGAACCGGCCGAACCGGCCGCCGCTCGTGTCCGCATCGCCCGGCCCGAGGTCGGGAGCCGCGTCATGGCGCGCGGCGGACGTCGTGTTCATCAGGGCCTCCCCTTGGCAGTGGCCGCACCCTCGGCGACCCACCGACCACGCTAGGAACCTGACGACGCCCGCGAATCCCCCGCCGGCGGACGACCCGTGTAGCTCTCACGGGGGATGCGCCGACTCTCTCACCACACCGCAGGTCAACGAAACCACAGGTCAGGGGCCTGGGTGAGGCACCCTGGACACGCCACTGGGATGCGCTGTGCGCAGAGTGGGCGGTACGTGCGGCATCGCGACGTTCTTACGCTGGAGCCGGCCGACCACGCCGGCCGGCTCCAGTCCGTCCTCACACGGAGTCGTGGCGTCAGCCGCGCTGGATGGGCCAGCTGGTCACGCTGACCTGCTGGCCGCAGTTCTTCCGGTTGTCGTCCTGGCAGATCTGCAGGTAGCTGCTGGTGGTGATCGCATAGGCGATCTTGGCCTCGACCTGCTTGCTGCCCGGTCCGCACACGGTGGCCAGGTTGCTGACCGGACCCGGGGCGAAGTCCCTGATGGTCACGGACCACAGCGAATAGCAGCCGGGCCCGGTGTTGCGCAGCTCGCCCTTGACCACCAGCGTCGAGCTGTTCTCGAGCCAGCGGGTGCCGTCGGCGGTGGCGGTTCCGTGCGAGGCCGACCACGGTACCGGGGCCGCCGACGCCGGAGCCCCGGCCAGGAGCAGGGCGGCCGCCGAAGCGGCCACCACGGTCAAGGACTTGGCTGTGCCATTGCGCATGGGATGTGTCCTTTCGAACGGTCGTGGTGTAAGGGGTGAAGCGGGTGGTGTCCTCCTCGGACACCCCGGAACGGATGGCTCCAGAGCCGTTCCGGTGTTCCGGCCGAACGGGACGCCGCGATCCGTTGCCGGATCCGGACAGTTCGTCGGCCGGAGAACCAGGTGGGGTTTCTGCGGGGTCCCCCGCCCTCCGTCTTCTGGCACGGTGCCGTCAGGTTGTCCCCGGACACCGGACGCCGCCGCGCCACGGGGCCTGACCGCACGTGCCGGCTATCCCCGCCCGCCTGTCCGGCCCAGCAGGGCCACCGGCCGCGGCTCCTCCTCGACGGGGGTCAGCAGACGTGTCAGATGGCGCGCCGACGCCTCCCAGGACCAGGACTCCTGGGCCCACCGGCGGCCCGCGGCGCCCATCCTCGCCGCCCGCTCGGGGTCGAGCAGCAACCGGGTCAGGGTGCCCGCGACCACCTCGGTGTCGGTGCCGTCCACCACGCGGCCCGTGCGGCCGTCGAGCACGGTGTCCGGGGCTCCCCCGGAGTTGCCGACGACCACGGGCAGACCGCTGGCAGCCGCCTCCAGGAAGACGATGCCGAGGCCCTCCGCCTCCAGGCCGCCCCTGCGGGTACGGCAGGGCATCGCGAAGACGTCCGCGGCGGCGTAGTACGCCGGAGTCTCGGTGTGGCGCTTGCCCCCGGCGAACCGCACGGCATCGGGGGCGTGGCGCAGAGCGAGCTTCCTCAGCCGTTCCTCGTCGGGCCCCTGGCCCACCACCAGCAGGACCGCGTCGGGCACCTGCCGCTGGATCAACGGCATCGCCTCGATCAGCTTGTCCTGCCCCTTGCGCGGTACCAGGCGGGCCACGCACAGGATGATCCTCTTGCCCTGCAGCCCCAGTTCGGCGCGCAGGGCGGCTCCGGCCGCCGCGTCGGGGCGGTAGATCTCCGCGTCCACGGCCGGGACCAGCCGCGTCAGCTCGGCATGGGGGCCGAGGGCGGGTGCGATGCGGGTGCGCGTGTAGTCGCCGAGGTAGGTGACGACGTCCACGCCGTCCCCGATGCGGCGCATCATCCGGCGCGCACCCGGGACGCGGGCCCACCAGATCTCGTGGCCGTGCGTGGTCGCGACGATGCGCCGTACGCCGGCCTCGTGCCTGAGGGCCGGTGCCATCAGCGCGAGGGGGGCTGCTGCACCGAACCAGACCCGGTCGCAGCCGTGGGAGCGGGCGATCTCCACGGCCCTGCGGGTGACGCGGGCGGTCGGCAGCAGCATGGTGGTGGAGTCCCGCACGACGGGGAAGGGGAGCGAGGCGTCGTAGGCGTCGTCGCCGGGCTCCCGGGAGGTGTAGACGACGACGTCGTCACCGGGCACCCGGCTGGCCATGGCGTGGACGAACGTCTCTATGCCGCCCTGGCGGGGCGGGAAGTCGTTGGTGATGACGAGAGTGGAACCCATGAGGGGCGAGATCCTTCAGCCGTGGGTGAGCGGGTGAACCGTGAAGAGGTAGTTCCGGAAGTCGTCCGAGACCACGGCCTCGGGATGCCATTCCCCGTCGCGCCGGCGGTACATCGAGTAGCCGAGCTCACGTAGGTCCGCGACGAGCGTGGCCGGGCGGACGCCGTACTTGGCGAGGTGACGGTCTTCGATCTCCAGCAGCAGGGGCGGCCGGTCACGCAGCAGGGTGCGGCGGGCGCCTGCGAGGACGGCCGCCTCGGCGCCTTCGACGTCGGCCTTGATGAAGTCGACGCGGTCCAGGCCCATGTGGTGGCACAGGCCGTCCACCGTGCGCACGCCCGTCGGCACGGGGCGGGACCGGGCGAACTCGGTGTTGGGCCCAGGGCCCTCGGCGCCCTCCGTGAGGTACGCGCGCCCGTGGACCGGCAGCAGGCGGCGCCTGGGCAGGCTCATCGTGCCCTGCTGGGCCCGAGCCCCCAGGGCCACGCGGTGCACGGTCACGTTGTCGCACCCCAGAGCCGCGGCCGCGGTGCGCAGCCAGGCCGCCGGGCCGGGCAGTGGTTCGACACTGTGGACGGAGCCCCTCGGGCCGCTGAGCGCGGACAGTGCCCAGGTGTAGAGGCCGTACTCGGCACCGATGTCGAGACAGACGGCACCCGGCCGCACGAAGGGGCGCAGTCCCGCCACTTCGTCCTCGACGAAGCCGAAACGCGAGGAGGCCCAGCGGAGCCCGCCCGCCACCGCCGCCACCCGTAGTCCCGCCCGGGTGTGGCGGCGACGGACGGGGGCCGGCGGCTCCGTCGGCCGGGTCGGCCCACCACTCACAAAAGCCCCGTTCGTCACCATGTGGTCAGCCTCCGTCGATCGTCGCTCCCGAGCGATCCGCCCGGCGGACCTGCCCTTCCCGCTCCCTTCGAGCGGTGAGGTGTCCGGCTCAAGGCCCCGGCCCGAACAGCGGCAGCCAGTGCGTCACGCGGCCGCGCACGGCGCGGTGCGGGCGGATTCCGAGGGGCGCCATGGCGGGTACTTCCTTCCTTGCCCGGAGGACATTCGCAGCCTTTCGCCGATCAAGCTATTGATCATCTGGTCGCACTGTCATCACGCCCAGGATGTAACTCCCGAGGACGACAGACCCTGACGCCCCGGTCCGGACCGGAATGAAGCCGTCAGTCGAGCGAATGGGCCGAGCAGGCCCCGCGATTCGGTTTTCCGAGCCTTCGATCCGGACGCTTCGTCATAACGGCCCCGCTCCCGTATTCGCTCGGCGACCGTGTGCCCGCGCCTCGCGCGGTCGGCGAAAGGGCCACGGCCGGACGGCGGGCTGCCACGGCCGTTCGGCGAGAAATACGGGAGCAGGGCCCCGAGTGGAATGCACACCCACGCGGTGGGTGCCGATGCCAGGGCCGGCCCTGCGGGCAGCGGGCCGCAGGGCCGGCCGGACCGGCTCAGGTCATGCCGTCAGCTGGCCGCCCGGTGCCCCGCCGACTGGGCCGCCTCGTCCAGCTCCCGCGCGAACTCCATCCAGGTCTCGGCGCACTGCCGCGCGAGGTCCACCACCAGGGCGCCGCAGTGCGTCGGCACCACGGTGACCAGTTCGGACCAATCCCGGGTTCCGATGGCGTTCTGCTGGAGCATGCGCAGCAGTTGCCGCCCCTCCTGCTTGTGCCGCAGCGACGGGTCCTGCAACAGCTTCTCCACGACGACGGCCGGCTGGGGCGGTGCCGAAGGCATCCTCCGTACGGCGGACTTCGGCTTGCCGGCCGGGGCCGCTTCGCCGGCACCGGTCGCCTCGGCTGCAGCGGGCGACTGTCCCGATGCGAGCCGCTTGCGGACGTCGCTGACCGTGGCCGGTGAGATGCCCGCGCGGCGCGCGACCTCGCGCAGGGAGATCATCGGGTTCTCGGCGATGATCTCGGCGGCCCGCCTCCTGCCCTCCGTGCTGTTCAACGGGCGGACCTTGCCGTCGAGTCCGACACGTTCGGCCGGCTGCTGCCCCGGATCGGTCATCTCCCGCCGGATGTTCGCCACGGTCCGCGCTCCGAGCCCAACGGACCGGGCGATGGCCCGGTCCGAACTCCGGGGATGGGAACGGATGATGCGTTCCGCGGCCGCACGCCGGTCCGCGTGCGAGAGCGGAAGGCCGTGCGCGATGTTCGCCTCGACGGCACGCCGGAACGCTTCTTCGGCGGTGCCCTCGAAGAACTCGACGGCGATCGACTCCTGGCCCTTGATGGTGGCGGCCATCAGGCGGTGCATGCCGTCGATCACGCGCATGGAGCGGCGATCGACCAGGATCGGGGGCAGCGGGGCGTCGAGCTCCGCGAGTCTGGCGATGTGGCCGACGTCCTTGCCCTGCGACCGCGGGGAGTCCCCGGGGAGAAGCAGCGCGATGGGCACGGTCACCACGTGCGGGAGGGTACTGCCGGTCACGGCTGGGGACTTCGAACCGCCGGCTTCGGTATCCATGCCGTCGGATGGGCGGGCATAGGTCTTGCTCACAGTGTTTTTCACCCCGTTGAATAGCTTTTCCACACCTGCTGCTCGAGCAGGCTGTTCACGGCCCTGGAACCGATCACAGGCCGACGGTGCGGGTCCCCTCCCGCAGCTCCGTCCCGCTCGATCCGGCACTCGGGCAGCCGTCGGACGCGTATGCCCCCCGTCCGTGGGGCTGCCCCTACACGAACGCTCTCCCTTTCGTCGAGAGCGCCGCTCCAGGTTGCGATCAAATCACATTCAAGATCACCTCGATGCGTCAGATCACCCTGCCACCCGCGCTGACCTGCTGCATCGGCGTACCCGCCCTACCTTCTGGGCGGATGCTCTCGTCCAGTTCCTGCGCGAATTCCATCCAGGTCTCCGCGTACTGGTGCGCGAGGCTGACGACGAGGCCGCGGCAGTGCGAGGGCACGGCTGCGGCCAGCTGCGCCCACGCCTGGTTGCCGAGGGCGCCCTGCTGGAGCAGGCGCAGCAGGTGGCGCCCTCCCTCCTTGTGACGCAGGGAAGGGTCACGCACCAGCTTGTCCATCAGCGAGACGGGGTCGAGCTGCGCCAGCCGCGCCTTGCGAACGGGCCGCGGCCGGGACACGGGCTCGGAGGCGGACGGTACGACCCCGTCCGCCTCCGGCGGGACGGCAACCGGCCTGGGCTCCGCCACGGGCGGCTGTCCGGCCAGCAGGCGCTTGCGGACGTCGCTCACCGTGGCGGGCGAGATACCGGCATGCCTCGCCACTTCGCGCAGGGAGGCTTCCGGATTCTCGGCGATCAGTTCGGCCGCCCTCCTGCGGCCCTCGGCACTGCTCAGCGGCCGGACCCTGCCGTCCTGTCCGACCCTGACGGCGGGCTGGCCGGCCTCGCCGGCAGAAGCCCGGCGGATCACGGCCACCGACTTGGCGCCGAGGCCCGAGGCCCGGGCGATGGCGCGGTCCGACATGTGCGGGTGCGCCTCGATGATCCGCGCGGCGGCGGCCCGGCGGTCCTTCTGGGAGAGCGGAAGGCCGTGCGTCACGTTCGCCTCGACGGCCCGGAGGAACGCCTCCTCGGGAGTGCCGTCGAAGAGCTCCGCCTCGATCACTTCCTGGCCCCTGAGGCAGGCGGCCAGCAGACGGTGCATTCCGTCGATCACGCGCATGGTGCGGCGGTCCACGAGGATGGGGGGCAGCGGTGCGTCAAGCTCCGCCAGCCGGGTCACGTGCTCCGTGTCCTGCCCGTCCAGGCGGGGCGACTCCCCGGGAACGAGCAGGGCGATGGGCAGGGAGACGATCTGTCTTCCGCGGGTATCAGAGGCCGTGGCGGTTCGGCCAGGATCGCCGGCCGAACCGAGTCCTACGGAATCCATCCCACCGTCGTCGGCCGGACTCATTCTCGTATCCCCCCTGGATAGACAGATCTTCTCCGCGACGAGGACTCAAGCCCCCAGCGCCGTCGAACGTCCGGTCGTCAGCGGCGTCGGGCGTGCGACGGCAACGCGCGAATTTGCCATGCCCTCGACAAACACGCAGCTTGCAGGTAAGCCAAACCTCACCTAACCCCCGAGTCACGCGACCACCATGCGGACTTCGGTCATGGTTACTCGGGAGTCAGGGCAGTGTCGAGTCTTGATCACTCAAAACTTGAGGGCCGAATGACCTTCGAATCGCAGCCTCAGACGCTCCAAAGGTTACGTTCGAATGAAAATGGCCAAAGGAAACGGATCACGCCACTGACGGGCGTTCAACTGCCTCCACGCACCGGTTGAACGGCGCTCCGCACGGCGTGGCCGCCGGCCACGCGGGCGGCCCCGCCTCGTGCCCCTCATGCCGATGCCGCCGGCCATCCGTAGATGGCCGGCGGCATCGGCACGACGGGCTACTTCTGCGCCGCCATCGCCTCGATCAGGCTCTTGGGTCGCATGTCGGTCCAGGATCCCTCGATGTAGTCGAGGCACTCCTGACGTCCCGCCTTGCCGAAAACCGACTCCCAGCCTTCGGGCACGTCGACGAAGACGGGCCACAGCGAGTGCTGCCCCTCCTCGTTGACCAGGACCAGGTACTCGGCATCGGGGTCCTCGAACGGATTCGTCACCACGCCGTCCTTTCTTGGGTACATGGGCTGCATCGCATCGGTGGCGCGCTCCCGGGCAGTTCACCCGGCACCGCCCTTCCGCCGGTGGCCGTCCGGCGCGGCGCCGGGCCTCCTGGGGGCCACTATGGCCCGAAGCCCTGTCGGCGCGTCAACCGGGCCCGGACAGTCCCCCAAAGAGCTGTTCAACTGCCCCTGCGCCCCGGTTGAACAGGGTCGCGGCGCCCGGGCGGCAGGGACCCGACCCGCCCTTGATCGACGCGTCGGCCCGGTGCATCGTGAACGCTGCGACGCCGTCAGCCGCGCCGTGCCCGCCGGCGGCGACCGCCGGCCGGGAACGCCCATGCCCTCACGGCCGCAGCCGCGTCCGCATATCTCCGGCTCCGGACAGTCTGCCCCCGGACCGCTTGCCCCGACTTCCAGGAGGCCGTCTTGCCCATGCCCACCGCCCCCGAGGGAGCTCCGCCGTGCCGTTCGTGAGCGCCAACGGGATCCGGCTCTCCTACCAGCGATCAGGCCGGGGGGAGCCGGTGCTCCTCATCATGGGCTCCGGGGCCGCAGGCCGCGTGTGGACGATGCACCAGACGCCCGCTCTCCACCAGGCCGGCTACGAGACGATCGTCTTCGACAACCGGGGCATCGCCCCCTCGTCCGCTCCGCCCGGCGACTACTCGCTCGCGGACATGACCGCCGACACGCTCGGACTGATCGAGGCACTGGACATCGGGCCGTGCCGCATCGTCGGCACTTCGATGGGCGCCATGATCGCCCAGGAACTCGCCCTCGCCCGGCCGGATCTGGTGCGCTGCGCCGTCCTCATGGCGACACGGGCCCGCTCCGACGCCACGCGGCGGATGCTGCTGGCGGCCGACCGCGAGCTGCGGAACGCGGGCATCACCCTTCCGCCCAAGTACGCGGCCGTGCGCACCGTGCTGGAGATGCTGTCCCCGACCACGCTCAACGACGAGAGCGCGGCTTCCGGGTGGCTGGAGATCTTCGAGCTGACCTCGGGCCAGTCCGCCTCCGGGCAGGACTCGGTCGACACGGTCGGCGACCGCCGTGAGGCGCTGCGCGGCCTCACGGTGCCGTGCCGGGCGATCGCCTTCTCCGACGACCTGATCTGTCCCCCGCACCTGGTCGCCGAGGTGGCGGACGCCATCCCGGACTGCGACTACGTGGAAATCCCCGGCTGCGGCCACCTGGGAAACCTGGAGAACCCGGACGCGGTGAACACCGCGGTCATCGAGTTCCTCGGAAAGTTCTGACCGCACTCACCGACACGAAGGACGTTTCCCATGGCAAGGAGCGCCGGCGGGGCCGCAGACCGGGCACGGCTACGGTTCGACGACGACTCGATCACCAGCCGGCGGATCAAGCAGGGGACGTTCCGGCGCATCCTGCCCTACGCCCTGTCCTACCCCTGGCCCGTGGCCCTGCTGCTGGTCAGCACGGTCGTCGACGCGGTGGTCACCGCCGCCGGCCCACTGGTCCTGAAGATGGTCATCGACGACGGCATCCTCCCCGGCAGGACCGGCACGGTGGTCTGGCTCTGCCTGGGGGTGACCAGCCTGGCGCTGGTCGAGGGCGCCGCCATGTACGCGCAGGCGTGGGCCTCCGGCCGGATCGGCGAAGGCGTCGTGCACGACCTGCGCAACAGGGTGTTCACGCACGTCCAGAAGCAGTCGCTGACGTTCTTCACCCGCGCCCAGACCGGAGCGCTGGTCAGCCGACTGAACACCGACGTCGTCGGGGCGCGGCAGGCCGTGACCGTCCTGCTCTCCCAGTCGCTCTCCGTCCTTCTCTCGCTGGCCCTGGTGCTGGCCGCGATGTTCTACCTGTCCTGGCAGATCACCCTGGCCGCACTGGCGATGATCCCGCTCTTCCTGCTCCCGGCCCGACTGGTCGCAGGCCGGCTCCAGCGCATCACGCGGGAGCGAATGGAACTCGACGGCGACATGAGCTCCCTGATGAGCGAGCGGTTCAACGTCTCGGGCGCCATGCTCGCCAAGCTCTACGGGCGTGCGGAGGACGAGTCGGCCCTGTTCTCCCGGAAGGCGGGCCGGATCCGCGACATCGCCGTGCTGGGCGTCGTCTACGGACGGATCCTCGGCATCGTCGGCACCGTACTCACGGCGATCACCACCGCCCTGGTCTACGGACTGGGCGGGGTCCTCACCATCAACGGCACCCTGGCGCTGGGCACCCTGGTGGCCATGGTGGCCCTTCTGCTACGGCTCTACGGCCCGGTCAACCAGCTCTCCACCATGCACGCGACGGTGATGACGGCTCTGGTCAGCTTCGACCGGGTCTTCGAGATCCTGGACCTCCAGCCGCATATCGCGGAGCGGCCCGGCGCACGGCACCTGGCCGACATCCGGGCGGCACACGAGAGCGGCGACGCGCCGGACATCACGTTCAAGGGGGTCAGCTTCCGCTACCCCAGCGGTGACGAGGCCGCACTCGCCTCCCTCGGACCGGCGTCCGCCCGCCGGTCCGAGGAACCGTCCGCCACGTGGACCCTGCGCAACCTGGACTTCCACGTGCCGGCCGGAAAGCTGACCGCGCTGGTCGGGCCCTCGGGCGCGGGGAAGACCACCATCACCCAGCTGGTGCCCCGGCTCTACGACCCGGACGAGGGCTCCGTCCACATCGACGGCCAGGACGTCAGGGACCTCACACTGCAGTCGCTGCGCGACACGATCGGTGTGGTCACCCAGGACGCCCACCTGTTCCATGACACGCTGCGGGCCAACCTGGAGTACGCCCGGCCCGGTGCGAGCGAACAGGAGCTGATCGACGCCTGCGAGGCGGCACTGATCTGGGACACCGTCCGAGCCCTCCCCGACGGCCTCGACACCATGGTCGGCGACCGCGGTTACCGGCTCTCCGGCGGCGAGAAGCAGCGGATCGCCCTGGCCAGACTGCTGCTCAAGGCACCCCCGGTCGTCGTCCTCGACGAGGCCACCGCACACCTCGACTCGGATTCGGAGGCGGCGATCCAGCGTGCGCTCAAGACCGCGCTGGCCGGGCGCACGTCGCTGGTGATCGCCCACCGGTTGTCCACGATCCGCGAGGCCGACCAGATCCTGGTCGTCGAGGCGGGGCGGATCCGCGAGCAGGGCACGCACGAGGAGCTGCTGGCCGCCGATGGCCTGTACGCAGCCCTGTACCGCACCCAGTTCGCGCAGAACGATCCGCTGGAGGAGCCGGCGCTCAGCCCCGATCAGCACTGACACGGCTCCCGCAACGAAAGAGGTGCCGTCCACCGCTCGGACCGGTGGACGGCACCTCTTTCGTTGTGGGGGGGGGGCGGTTCCGAGCCCGGGTGCCGGGCGACGGGCCGGCGCGGGCGCCTGGCCGCCCCTGCCAACTGAGCAGGTGCGCCAGTTGAACAGCCTGCGGGCGCCCGTGGCCTAGCGCCCCCGGGCGAAGTCGTGCACCACCACCGCGGCCGCTCCGACGGACGGGTGACGCTGCAGGACCGCCTCGATCTCACCGAGTTCCATCCGGACTCCCGCGATCTTGACCTGCCGGTCCACGCGGCCGAGGTACTGCAGGGCGCCCTGCGGAAGGACCGTCACGGCGTCACCGGTGCGGTAGAGCCGCCCGGTCGGCGTGTCACCGAACGGGTCGCGGAAGAACGCGCTGCGGGTCCGGTCGTGGTCGTGGACGTAGCCGCGGCCCACGCAGACCCCTCCGACGAACAGCTCCCCCGTCTCCCCGGGCTCGCAGGCGTGCCAGCCGTCGTCCTCGTGTCGCAGGACGTACAGCCGGCTGTTGACGACCGGGGTGCCGATGGGCAGGCGCAGCAGGTCGAGGTCCTCGGGGAGCACCGTGTGGTGGGTGACGTCGTCGGAGCACTCCGTCGGGCCGTAGGCGTTCACCAGGCCGGCCTGGGGCATCTCCCGGAGCCAGCGGCGGGCCACCTCGGCCGGGAGCTCCTCTCCGGTGGCGAGCATCCACCTGAGGCCCTCCAGGCGGTCCGCCGTCGGGGTGGCGCCCAGGTCGTCGAGCAGCAGGCGCACCATCGTGGGCACCAGTTCGACGACGGTGACGCCCTGGTCGCCGATCAGCCGGGCGAACGCCACTGAATCGTGCGCCGTGGCGTCGTCGACCACGCTGACCTCACCGCCCACGACCAGCGGGCACAGCATCTGCCAGATCGAGATGTCGAACCCAAGCGGTGCGGTCTGGGCGACCACGTCGCGCTCGGTCAGCTCGAGGTCGACGACCTTGGCGAAGAGGTGGTTGAGCATCCCCTGGTGTTCCACCACCGCTCCCTTGGGCCTGCCGGTGGAGCCGGAGGTGAACAGCACGTACCGCGGCTGGCCGGGGGACTCCAGCCGCGCCGGCCCCTGCCACGGTTCGCACGAAGTGGCCTCGGCCGCGCTGACGAGCCGTACGCCGGCCTGCCGCGCGCCCTCGGCGAGAGAGGACGCGACCGCCTCGCCGCCGGTGCCGAGCAGCATCACGGCCCGGGCCTGTCCGATGACGTCGGCCACCCGCTGGGCCGGCCAGTTGCCGTCGGCGGGGAGGTAGAGCGCACCGAGGAGTTCGGTGGCGAGGAAGGCCGCGACGACGGTGGCACCGCGTTCGCCGCCGACCGCGACGACGGTACCGGCAGTGACGCCCTCCCGCTCCATCAGGGTGGCCAGACGCCGTGCCTCCAGGGCCAGTTCGGCGTACCCGAGCCGACGGTGGGTGTCCCTGACCGCCGGCCGGTCACCGTCCCGGGCGAACCGCTCGACCCTGGTTATCACGGCGTCCGCGAGGTCTGCCGGGTGGTCGCGGGTGGCTGCCAGCCTGCGGGCGCGCCGGACTTCAGCCGGGGAGATCGCCAGTTCCGGCAGCTCGGAGGTGCCGAGCAGGCCATCCACGATCGTCATGAATCCGCTCCTTGTGATCGGCATTAATAGCCGCTATTGACTGTTCAGGGAATAGCCGGATCTTGCAGGCCAACTTTCCCTCCAGTACGGTAATCCATGCCATGGCGATCAGGTACGGCTTTTATCGCCCGATGGAAGACACTGCGGAGTAGCAGTGGACAACGGCAGTCGACGCCCGATCAGGTCTGCAAAACATTTCCTGAGGCGCATGCCGGGCCTATTCCCCACCACTTCCACATCCATTACCCGTCCTGCAGAGGGTGTCCGGCACCGTGCCCATCATCAGCTCCCCTCATGAATTCAATGTCGAGGACCTATACATAGATCTGCGCAGGGTGAACGACACTCCGCTGTACCTGAAGTGCGAGGGGTTCAACTTCGCGGGGTCCATCAAGCTGAAGGCCGCCGCTGAAATGCTCGACGCAGCGGAGGCCGGCGGTCTGATCGGCCCGGACTCGGTCCTGGTCGAGTCGTCCTCGGGCAACCTGGGCGTCGCGCTGGCGATCATCGCGGCCGACCGGGGCTACCGCTTCATCTGCGTGACCGACCCCCGTTGCAATCCCACCACCCTGCGGCTGATGCGCTCGCTGGGCGCGGACGTCCGGGTGGTCTCGAAACAGGATGCCAACCTGGGGTACCTCCACAGCCGGATCCAGTACGTCCGCGACCTGTGCGCCCGCGACGACCGCCACGTGTGGCTCAACCAGTACGCCAACCCCAACAACTGGCGGGCGCACTACGAGCACACGGCGCCGGAGATCGAGCGCAGCTTCCCCGGTCTGGAGGTGCTGTTCGTCGGCGCGGGCACCACGGGCACGCTGATGGGCTGCGCACGCTACTTCAAGGAACGTCGCAGGCCCGTCACGATCGTGGCCGTCGACGCGGTCGGCTCGGTCACCTTCGGTGGTGCCCCGGAGCGCCGGGTGGTTCCCGGCCTGGGCACCAGCACGCGCCCGGAACTGGTCGACGAGAGCTGGATCGACGACGTCGTACACGTCTCCGAGGTCGACACCATCCGCGTCTGTCACAGCCTCGCGGCCCGGGGATTCCTGCTCGGCGGGTCGACCGGGACGGTGGTGAGCGGCGCCTCCCGCTGGCTGGGCGAGAAGTACCCGGGGGAGGACCCGGTGGCCGTCGCCATCTCCCCCGACCTGGGCGAGCGCTACCTGACCTCCGTCTACGACGAGGGCTGGCTCCGCGAACACTTCGGCCAGGCCAACCTGTTCACCGACATCGACGACTGGAGCCCACACCCATGACCCAGCCCCCCTCGTTCTCCGTCATCTCCGGCGCGCAGGTCGTCGACGTCCTGCGCGGCCGCGAGAAGCAGGTGACCGCCATGGTCGAGCAGGCGTACCGCCTGCACGGGCAGGGGATGACGGTGAACCCGGACTCGTACTTCCTCCGCTTCCCCGAGCGGCCGTCCTCCCGGATCATCGCGCTGCCCGCCTCGGTCGGAGGCGACGTGGACGTGCACGGCATCAAGTGGATCTCCTCGTTCCCCGAGAACGTCGCGGCCGGCATTCCCCGGGCCTCCGCTGTGCTCGTCCTCAACGACACCACGACCGGCTACCCGCTGGCCTGCCTGGAGAGTTCCGTCATCAGCGCGTCGCGGACCGCTGCCTCGGCGGCGTTGGCGGCGGTGACGGTCGCCGACAGGCGTGGTGTGACGCCGCGCCGGATCGGCTTCATCGGGGTCGGGCTGATCGCCCGGTACCTGCACAACTACCTGGTGGCCAACGGCCTGGACTTCGACGCGGTCGGTGTCTTCGACCTGGCGCGGGAGCACGCGGAGGGCTTCGAGGAGTACCTGACCCGGTCCGGCGCCGGGCCGGTGACGATCCACGACAGCGCCGCGTCACTCATCGCCGGGTCGGAACTGATCGTGCTGGCCACGGTGGCGGGCGAACCGCACATCCTCGACCCGGGACTGTTCGCGCACAACCCCCTGGTCCTGCACGTCTCGCTGCGTGACCTCTCACCCGAGATCATCCTGTCCTCCTACAACCTCGTCGACGACATCGACCACTGCCTGAAGGCCGACACCTCCCCGCACCTGGCGGAGCAGCGGACCGGCAACCGGGACTTCGTCGACGGCACGCTCTACGACCTGCTGGAGGGGCGCACCACTCCCCCGGCCGACCGGCCCGTCGTGTTCTCCCCGTTCGGCCTGGGCGTGCTCGACCTGGCCGTGGCCAAGTACGTCTACGACGAGGTCGGCGCGGCCGGCACGTTGCAGACCGTCCCCGGCTTCTTCCACGAGATGAAGCGCTACGGCTGAACCGGTCCACCCCACGGAGCACGAAGGGCCCGCCTGTCCAAGGCGGGCCCTTCGTGGTGGTGCCGAGCACGGCCGCGATCAGGGCCGGCTTCCCGCCCGGGACCGCACGAAGGCGGCCAGCCGCTCGATGCCCTCGGCGATCCGGGCGGGCGTCAGATAGCTGATGGAGAGCCGCAGGCCGTGTTCTCCGCCGCCCTGCGGATGGAAGTAGGACATGGGCGTCCAGATGACTCCGAACTCCTCCGCGCAGGTTTCCAGGGCCGCGTCGTCCGCGACGAACGGTACGTCGACGGCCAGGAAGAAGCCTCCGCTCGGCTCGTTCCACCGGATGCCCAGTGCCGACCGCTCCTCCTCGGGGAAGCACCGGTCGAGCTCCCGCAGGGTGACCCGCATGGCCTCCCCGTAGTGGGCGGCGGTTCCGGCGTTGAGTTCCGAGGTCCGCCCGTTCGCTGCGAGCAGCATGCCGGCCACCACGGCCTGGCTGAGCGGGGAGGTGTTCACCGTCACCATGGATTTGATCCTGGTGAGTTCGTCCGCGAGCAGCCCGGTGGATCCGTCGGCGCCGACGACGACCTGGTCGGCGACGACGTAGCCCACCCGTGCTCCCGGGAAGAGCGTCTTGGAGAGCGAGCCCAGGTGGACGACGCGGCGCTCGCGGTCGAGCGACTTGAGAGTCGGGAGTTGCCGGCCCGGGCTCACCGCTCGGTAGGGGCTGTCCTCCAGGATCAGGATGCCGTGGCGGGCCGCCAGGTCGAGCAGCTCCAGGCGCTGCTCCAGCGGCATCGTCGTACCGGACGGGTTGGAGTGGTCCGGGACCACGTAGAACACCCGGGGCCGGCGCCCGCGGGCCCGCTCGGCGAGTATCGCCGCCTCCAGGTCGGCACAGCGGAATCCGCCGTCAGCCTCCTCGACGGCGGTCGGCACGATGTCGAACAGCCTGGCCGCCCCGGTGATGCCCACGTAGCAGGGGCTGGAGACCAGCAGTACGTCCTCGGGGCCGGCGATGAGCGCCCGGACCGCCAGGAGCATCGCCTCCTGGGCGCCGACGGTGACCACGACGGACTCCGCGGGCACGTCCGTGTCCTCGTCCACCCGCAGCGTGTCGGCGATCAGCTCACGGATCTGGCCGGCCGTCGGGCCGTACTGGAAGAGGGCCGAGCGGATCTCGCCGGGAGACGCCCCGCCCTCGGCCAGGTGGTCCAGGTAGCGGCGCAGGTGGGTGAAGACCTGTTCGGTCTCGAAGAAGCCCGCGTAGGGCCGGCCGGGCGCGAAGGAGATCGCGTCCGGGTACCGGTGGGTGATCTCGTTGAGGAAGTTCATCGTGTCGAGCACCGGGTCGGAGACGCTGCCGTGCAGGTCGTCCCTGCGCAGGTCCGCCGTCGGGGCGCCCGCCGGCCCGGCGTCCCCGCCGAGGGCTGCGCCCGTCGGCCGGAGCCTGCGCGGCGGCGTCCCGGCGGGCGGCTCCGACAGGCCCGGCAGCGCGACCAGCTCCGGCCGCGCATCGGTGACGGCGGCCGTGCCCGTGAGCGTCAGCGCCTCCGTGAGTTCCCCGGTCACGAGGTCCAGGAGGTGCTCCACGCCCTGCTCGCCGTTCACGGCCAGCCCGTGGAGGACGGGTCGCCCGAGGAGCACGGCGTCGGCCCCCAGGGCCAGCGCGGCGAGGACGTCCGTACCGCGGCGCACCCCGCCGTCGAGGAGCAGCGGAACAGCGCCCGAGACCGCCCGCGCGATCTCCGGGAGCACCTCCAGTGCCGCCGGGGCTCCGTCCAACTGCCGGCCGCCGTGGTTGGACACCACGATGCCATCGGCGTCGGCGGCGAGCGCCAGTCGGGCGTCGGAGCCGGTGAGGACGCCCTTGACCAGTACCGGCAGGGAGCTGACGGACCGCAGCCAGGCGACCACCGACCAGTCGAGGGACGGGTCGAACTCGGTGCGGGCGTGCGCGCTGGGCGAGGAGAAACCCGTGCCCTCCAGGTTGGCCGGGGCGACACCGGCCGGCAGCCGGAAGCCGTTGCGCAGGTCGCGCAGCCGACGGCCGAGGTGCGGGGCGTCCACGGTGAGCACCAGCGCCTCGAAGCCGGCCCTCTCGGCGCGCTCGACGAGGGCACGCGTCGTGGCGCGGTCGCGGAAGCAGTACACCTGGAGCCAGAGCGGTGCGGTGGCGGCTGCGGCGATGTCCTCGAAGGTCCGGCTCGCGAAGGAGCTGACGACGAGGGCGCCGGCCCGTGCGGCGCCCCGGGCGGTGGCCACTTCGCCGTCCGGGTGGGCCAGCGTGTGGTAGGCCATCGGCGCGACACCGAACGGCACCGGCCAGGTCCGTCCGAGGATCTCGGTGCCGGTCGCGGGCTCGCCCGCGCCGGTCAGCACCCTGGGGCGCAGCCGCAGGCGGTCGAACGCCGCCAGGTTGGCCTCGAGCGTACGCTCGTCCCCGGCGCCGCCCGCGATGAAGTCCCACACCCCTGGGTCGAGCCGCCTCCGTGCCAGGGCCTCGTAGTCGGCTGGTGTCAGCGGTCCGTTGAGGGCGTCCATCAGGAGGACAGCCGGTCACGCTCGACGGCCTCGTACAGGGCCCGGATGTTGGCGCTGCCGAACCCGCGTGAGCCATGGCGCTGGATGAGCTCGAAGAAGAGGGTGTTGCGCTCGTAGGGGGAACGGGTGAACAGCTGGAGCAGGTGGCCCCACTCGTCGCGGTCGGCCAGCACCTGCGCCTTGCGCAGGTCGGCCACCTGTTCCGCCATACCGTCGAACCGCTCGGCCAGCAGGTCGTAGTACGTGTCGGGGGTGTTGAGGAACTCCACCCCGCGGCCCCGGGACTCACCGACCGCGGAGATGATGTCGTCGACGAGGAAGGCGAGGTGCTGTACGCCCGGGCCGTCGTTGCGCTCCAGGAACGCGTCGAGCTGGCCGGGCTCCTTGGCCGGGTCCGGCGCGACGAGGGTGAAGGTGACCCGGCCGGATGCGCTGCGCACCACGACGGAGTCCATCGCCTGACCGCCGACGGCCACGTACTCCGAGGAGTAGCGGGAGAATCCGAAGGCGTCCCGGTAGTAGTCGGCGTACCCCTGGAGGGTGCCGCCCGCGAGGCAGATCGCGACGTGGTCGAGCAGCCGGATCCGGGACGGCTCGGTGGAAGGCGCCGCCGGGCTCGGGGTCCACCGGCGTCCGTCGGGCACCACGTCGCCGGGCACCGCCGGGAGCAGGGTGTGCGTGACGTCGCCGAAGCCCGACACCATGACGTCGCCGCGCGGGCCCGCGATCGGCTGCGCTCCGGCTGCCACCGCCCGCTCGGCGGCCGCTGCCGGGTCCTCGCAGGTGAAGGCGATGTCCGCGATGCCGTCGCCGTGGTTGTCGAGGAACTTCCAGACGCCGCGGCCCGACGTCACCACGAGCCGCACGTCGCCCTGGCGCAGCAGTATGGAGCTCCGGTCGACCTCGACCGAGTCGGCGACCCTGGTGAAGCCCAGGGCCGAGACGAAGTGGTCGATGGTGGAGACCGCGTCCGACGCGAACAGTTCGACATACGCGATGTCCTGCACAGCCATGGTGCTTCCTGCCTCCTGAACGGCCTGTGGCCGGTGGTGTTTCGTGGGTGTCGTGGGCTTCACGGGTCCGGGGCGGGACCGCCGGTCCGTACGTGACGGATCCGTTGGTCCCGCCCCGACAGGCCCTACCGGTCGCGGGCCGCTACCAGCGCCATTCCTGCTGCTTGAAGAGGTGGCCGGCCTTGATGTTCCGGTCCTTGCACCAGGTGAGGAACTCCTCGATCTGCTTGATCTGGTAGGTGTCCGGGGTGTAGGTGGTGGCCATGACGTGGCCCAGCCAGTCCTCCTCGCCCATGGCGTACACGTACGCCTCCTGGGCGCCCAGCTCGGTCATGATGGCGGCGGCCTGCTCCGCGTTGGATCCGGAGAGCTTGCGCGAGTTGCTCATCTTCTTGGTGACCGGGATGGTCAGCAGCGCCTGGTAGAGCCAGGTCAGGGGCGCGCCGTCGCACTCCATGCCGAGGAAGGCGATGTCGGCGGTGCCCAGGTGGTTCTTGATGTAGCGGTAGAGGGACGGCTCGATGCCCGAGGAGTCGGCACCGATGAAGACCTTCTTGCCGGCCAGCTCGGCCCAGTACGTCGACTTGGCACGGATGTCCAGGTCGCAGTGCTCGCCGAGGAACGGCGTCGCGGTGATCTTGCCGCCGGGGAACTCCACCTCGTCGAAGTCGTCGACCTCGATCACGTTGAAGCCCTGGTTCCGCAGCATCAGCGCCATGGACGGGTCGCAGAGGTTGCCGCGCGAGGAGCGCGGGACCACGATCGCACCGAGGCGGCCGCGCAGCTGGAGCAGCGTCTCGAAGACGATGTGGTCCTGGTGTCCGTGGGTGATCAGTACCAGGTCGATGTAGTCGGGCAGGTCATCCAGCGTGTAGCGGTCACCCGCGGTGCTGTCGGCGCTGATGAACGGGTCGGTGACGATGGCGGCCTCGGGCGTCTGCAGGACCAGACAGGCGTGCCCGAAGTAGCGGATGCGACCGCCGTTGTCGATGTGGCGGTCCTCGGCGAGGCTCGGGCGGTCGCTCAGCATGCCGGCCAGCTGGGCGGCCTGGGCGTCGTCGAGCTCCAGGGCCTCGCGCAGGTGGGCGAGGGTGGTTCCGTGCACGCGGGCCCGGAACAGCTCGGTGAGGCCCTCGTGGCGGAACGGGATGTCCAGCTCGAGGACGTCCGGCGAGGGCAGGCGCGGGGTGCTGAGGATGAACGGGCGCTCGATGCCGGTCTCGAAGGAAAGCTGGACCGACTGGCGCGACTCGTCGTAGACCTTGCTCTTGTAGACCACCGGCTCCATGAAGCGCATCTGCGCCTGGTTGTCGGTGTCGTAGGCGAGTTCTATGAGTCCGCCGAGTTCGGCGGGCATCTTCGGGTAGAGCGGGGTCAGGTCGAAACCGGTCGCGTTCGCCCGCAGGATCTCCTGACCGGCCGCGATGGCCTCGGCGAAGCGCAGCATGTCGGCCCGGTCCCGCTTGATCGCGGCGACCAGGTCACGGACCTCGTCGGCCCGCGACTCCGGGATGTTGACGAAGTAGCCACCGCGCAGCTCCGGGTTCACGCTGGCCGCGACGTGCACCTGCGGGGACTGCAGGTACGACTCGAGAAGCGGCAGCTGAAGGAAGGCGAGGTTCATCGCCGCCTGTACCGGTGCCACGGTGTAGGGCCAGGCGAAGAACCTGTCCACCAGTGGTTCGATGATGGCCTTCGATCGCAGGAAAACCCGCTCGTCGGACATCTGCACCTCTCTCTCCAGAAGAAAGCAAAACGAATTGACCAACGGCCGGCTGTCGCTCTCGGAATTTGATGCGTCCAGCCGGACAGCCGTTGAATGACGACCAGAGAGAATCAGCCAGGACCCGCAGCCCACGAAGCCGAAAATCCGCCTCCGCCCTGCCGCACAGGAATCACCGGACACAGAGCGCTCTCGTGATTCAGGATGACCCCTGGCGACCTGGTGGATCAATACTCAAAGGCCGGGTACAGCCGTTGAACGCGGACGGGCGGCTCCAGCGCGCGTGCGGGGCGGTGCTCCGGCCGCCGCCCTGTGCAACTGCGTCGGTGCGGCGGTTGAACGGCTCCGTGGTCCGTGGAGGGAACGACCGTCGGACGGCGGTCGCCGCGACGCCGGTACGGGACCCGCCGGCGCCGCCGACGAGGTGCTCGGCGGCCTCCCGGGCCGCGAAGGACGCCGCCGGGCAGCGTTGAACAGTTGTCGGATCGCAGTGAATTGTGGTCCGCAGGGCAGCCGCTGCCGCCCTTTTTCCGAACCTTTCGGACCGTTAACCCTCCCTGTAAGGATGACGGACGTTTCCGCACTGTCCGCGGACATCATTCGAGGAGGTCCCGATGCTCGATACATCGACATGGAAGAAGTACGCCGGACCGGACGCCCGAAATCCAATCGGCGCCCTGGAGGCAAAGGAGAAGAAGAATGTCTGAACACCCTACCGGAACGTCCTCCGCCCTGCGGACGGAATCCCGCCTCGAACGCGCCGACGTCGAACGTGCGGCACGTGAACTCGCCGGCCGGATCTGGCGCACTCCGGTCCTGCGAAGTGACGCGCTCGACGACATCGCCGGTGCGCGGCTGTGGCTCAAGGCCGAGAACCTCCAGCGCGGCGGGTCGTTCAAGGTCCGCGGCGCCCTGCTGGCCGTCGACGAACTGGCCCGTGCCGGAAGCCGGGGACTGATCGCCCAGAGCACCGGCAACCACGCGATCGCGGTCGCCCTCGCGGCCCGCGCCCACCGGCTGCCGGCCACGCTCGTCCTGCCCTCCGACGCGCCTCCGGCCAAGATCCAACGGATCCGGGAGAGCGGCGCCGAAGTGATCACCGCGGGAACCCTGCTGGCCGAACGGCTCGCCGTCGTCGCGGAGATGCAGCGGGAGCGCGGCTACGACACGGTCGACCCCTACGAGAACCCGAGGGTCGTGCTCGGGCAGGCCACCGCCACCGCCGAACTGCTCGGCCAGGTCGCGAGCGAGGGTGCCCGGCTGGACGCCGTCGTCGTCCCCGTCGGCGGGGGCAGCGCCGTCGCCGGCGCCGGCCTGGCGGCCTCCGGGTCCGGGACCGAGGTGGTCGGTGCGGAACCCGAGGCCGTGCCGGCGCTCACGGCCGCGCTCCGCGCGGGCGGGCCGGTGACCGTCCCCGCTCGTCACACCGTCGCCGACGGGCTCCGCCCCGACCGGATCGGCACGCTGCCCTTCGACCTCGCCCGGCCGGTGGTGACCTCGGTGGTCACCGTCCGCGAGGCCGCCATCATCGACGCCCTCCGGGCCGCGTTCGTGCACGCCCGGCTCGTTGTCGAACCGGCCGCGGCCACCGCCCTCGCCGCCGCTCTGGCCCATGCGGCTGACCACGGCGACGACGTCGGTGTCCTGCTGAGCGGCGGGAACGTCGAGCCGGGCCTGGTCTCCTCGGTGCTCGACGGGAGGAGCAGCCCCCTCTAGGACCGCTCCGCGCCGCTCCCCTTCAGGGCGTCAGTCCTCCCATCCCAGCCAGGCGGCCACCTCGGCCCAGACCAGGCCGAGGTTCTCCGGCTTCGCGAGGTCGTAGTGCGTGCACGGCACACCCGCCTCCGACACCACGCCGGTCACATGAGGCGCCCACCGGTGGGCGGTCGGTCCCTCCTCTTCGCGGCCGTTCCTGGCGACGACGAGGAGAGCGTCTCCGTCGAACCGCCCGTGCACGTGGGTGGCCCGGATCCGGCGGCCGTTGTGCAGCACTCGTGCGAAGCTCCGGTACTCGTCGTCGGTGATCGCGCCCAGGACTCCGCCCGCCTCCTTTCGCACCAGCTCGGCCAGTTCGTCGATCGCGGCCTCCGGGTCGAGGTCCGGCTCCTGTTCCGCCGACGCCTTCTCCGCCTCGTGGTCCCACGGGTACTGGTCGAGCAGCACCAGCGCCCCGACCTCTTCTCCCGCCGCCTGCAGCTGGACGGCGATCTCATGGGCGATCACGCCTCCATAGGACCAGCCCATCAGGCGGTACGGGCCGCTCGGCTGCACCGACCGCATTCGGGCGATGTAGTCGGTCGCCATGTCGCTGATGGATGCGGCAACCGGGGACGTGCCGTCCAACCCCCGGGCCTGCAGGGCGTAGAGCGGCACGTCTTCCGGCACGTACCGCACCAGCGGCATGTAGCACCAGCTCACGCCACCCGCCGGATGGAAGCAGAAGAACGGCGGCTGCTCCCCCTGTTCCCGGATCGGCAGCAGCACGTCCAGCGCGTCCCGCACGGACGACAGGCTCATCCGCTTCAGGAGCCCCGACACGGTCGGTGCCGCGAACAGGTCGCGCACCGCGATCGCCACGCCCCGTTCCCGCAGCTGCTCCACCAGGCGGACCGCGAGCAGCGAGTGCCCGCCGAGGGCGAAGAAGTCGTCGTCCACGCCCACGCTCTCCAGGCCGAGGACCTCCGCGAACGCGGCACCGACGTTCGCCTCGAACGAGGTGACCGAGTGGTGCGCTTCCTCACGCATCTCGACTTCCGGCACCGGCAGGGCCTTGCGGTCCAGCTTGCTGTTCGGCATCAGCGGCAGCTTCTCGATCACCACCACCGCGGAGGGCACCATGTAACCCGGCAGCCGGTCCTGCGCCACCGCGCGCACCGCCTGTCCGAGGTGGCCCAGCTCGTCCTGCGGGAGACCGCGGTTCGGCACCACGTACGCCACCAGCCGCTGGTCACCGGGGATGTCCTCGCGCACCAGCGCCACGGCCTGTGCGACCGAGGGATGCCCGGCGACCACCGCCTCGATCTCCCCCAGCTCCACCCGGAAGCCGCGCACCTTCACCTGTTCGTCCGAGCGCCCGACGTACTGCAGGTCACCGTCCGCGGTCCAGCGCACCACGTCGCCCGTCCGGTACATCCGTTCGCCCACGCCACCGAACGGGTCCGCCACGAAGCGGCCGGCGGTCAGCGCCGGGCGGCCCAGGTAGCCGCGGGCCACGCTGCGGCCCGCGATGTAGAGCTCGCCGGCCACTCCCACCGGCACCGGCGCCATCCGGTCGTCCAGTACGTAGACCCTGGTGTTGCCGATCGGGCCACCGATCGAGGTCACGTCCGCCCCGCTGCCCACCAGTTCCTTTCCGGTCGACCAGACCGTGGTCTCGGTCGGCCCGTACAGGTTCGTCAGGGTGGGCGTCCGGGTCAGCAGCGTCCGCGCGAGATCGGCAGGCAGCGCCTCGGCACCGATCATCGCACGGACCCGGCTCCAGTCCACCGGGTCGTCGGCGTCGGCCATCAGGCCCCGCCACAGGCTCGGCGTGGCATGCACGATCGTCGCGCCGGTGTCCCGGATCAGCCCGCGCAGCGCCCACGGGTCGAGCACCTGCTCCTGCGCGGCCAGCACGATCCGGGCCCCGTTCAGCAAGGGCAGGTAGAACTCGAAGCCGGCCATGTCGCAGCCGTGTGTGCTGACCGCCAGCAGCCGGTCCTGGGCGTCGAGCACGAAGCAGTCCTGCATCGCCGTGAGGAAGTTGACGATGGCCCGGTGTTCCACGAGCACGCCCTTGGGGCGCCCCGTGGAGCCGGAGGTGTAGATGACCCACATCGGGTGCTCGGGGCGCAGCGCCGCCGTACGCTCGCCGTCCGCCAGCGGGCCGTCCGCCAGGGCGGCCAGCTCGGCCCCCACCTCGGCGGAGTCGAGCAGTACCAGAGGGACCTCCTCCGCCCGCGGTTCCGCCGCACCGGCCATCAGTCGGCCCTCGGGCTCGACCGGCCGCTCGGCCAGGCTCGCGCTCGTGAGCCGGCACACCGCTCCCGAGTCGGCGATCACGTATGCGATGCGGTCCGCCGGATACGCCGGGTCGATCGGCAGGTAGCACGCCCCCGCCTTGATCACCCCGAGGAGTCCCACCACCAGGTCGACCGTGCGCTCGAAGACCGCCGCGACCACCGACTCCGGGCCGATGCCCCGGCCCACGAGCAGCCGGGCCAGCCGGTTCGCCCTGGCGTCCAGCTCGGCGTAGCTGAGCTCGACGTCCCCCTGCACGAGCGCGATCGCGTCCGGCGTCCGGGCGACCTGCGCCTCGAACAGCTCGACGACCGTCGCGTCGGGCACCGGGATCTCGGTGGCGTTCCATTCCGTGAGGACGCGGCGCCGCTCGTCCGCACCGAGGACGTCCACCGCGCTGAGCCGGACTCCCGGGTCCTCGGCGAGCGTCTCCAGAAGCCCGGCCAGCCGCTCGGCGATGCGCGCGCCGGACTCGGGGTCGAAGAGGTCCGCCGCGGCGATCACGGCGCCGTGCATGCCGGCGGGCCTGCCCTCCGCGTCGTGGACCTCGACCATGCTGACGTCCAGGTCGAACTTGGCGACGGCCTGGCCGGTCGGCAGAGCTGCCGCAGCACTGCCGGAGAGCTCGGTGCCGGACCCTTCCGAAGGCTCCGCACCCGGCTGGTCCTTCGGTCCACCCACGGCGTTCTCCACCAGCAGCATCACCTGGAACAGCGGGTGGCGGGCCATGGAACGGGCCGGAGCCAGCTCCTCGACCAGCTTCTCGAAGGGAACGTCGGGGTGCGCGAGCGCGCCCAGTCCGGACTCCCGGACCCGTCCGAGCACCTCACGGAACGTCGGGTCACTGGACAGATCGGTGCGCAGTACGAACGTGTTGACGAAGTACCCGACCAGGTCGTTCAGCGCCTCGTCGGACCGGCCGGCGAGCGCCGACCCCACGGGCAGATCGGTTCCGGCACCGAGGCGGTTCAGCAGGACGGCGAGGGCGCCGTGCAGGACCATGAACATGGTCACGCCTTCGGCCCGGGCCACCTCGGCGAGACGTGAGTGCAGCTCGGCGGGGATCTCCAGCCGCGTGCGGTGGCCCCGGTGGCTCGCCGTCGCCGGACGCATCCGGTCGGTCGGGAGCTCCAGCTCCTCCGGCACTCCGGTCAGCGCCTCCCGCCAGTAGGCGACCTGGCGGCTGATCAGACTGTCCGGGTCCTCCGTGTCGCCGAGCACCTCGCGCTGCCAGAGCGCGAAGTCCGCGTACTGGACGGGCAGCGGTTCCCACGTGGGTTCCCTGCCCTCGCTGCGCGCCGCGTAGGCGGTGGCCAGGTCACGGGCCAGCGGGTCCCAGGACCAGCCGTCACCGGCGATGTGGTGGACGACGACCACCAGCACGCACGTGTCGGGACCGGTCCGGAAGAGCGAGGCCCGGATCGGGATCTCGGCCGCCAGGTCGAAGCAGTGCTGTTCGGCCTCGGCCATGGCCCCGGCCAGGTCAGCCGGATCGATGTCGGCCGAGTGCAGCGTCCAGTCCACGTCCGCGATGTCGAGGATCCGCTGGTACGGCTCGCCGCCTTCCGCTCCGAACACCGTGCGCAGGACCTCGTGGCGGCCGATGACGTCCCGGAAGGCCGCGTTCAGCGCCTGCGGCTCCGCGTCACCGCTCATGCGGGTGGAGACGGGGATGTTGTAGGTACTGCTGGGCCCGTCCATCTGGTTGATGATCCACAGTCGGCGCTGGCCGTAGGAGAGGGGGAGTCGGTCGGGGCGGGGCATGGGGGTGAGGGCGGCGCGGGCGGTTTCGGCGCCGGCGAGCCGGGCGGCGAGCCCGGCGACGGTCGGCTCCTCGAAGACGGTACGGATCTCGGCCTCGACGCCCAGGACCGTGCGGATCCGGCTGACCAGCCGGACCGCCAGCAGCGAGTGCCCGCCCAGCTCGAAGAAGTCGTCGTCGACGCCCACGCTCTCCAGTCCGAGGACATCGGCGAAGGCCAGGCAGAGCAGTTCCTCCCGCAGGTTCGCGGCACGACGGCCGCTGCCGGCCGAGGAAGCCCCGTACTCCGGGGCCGGCAGGGCCTTGCGGTCGAGCTTTCCGTTCCCGGTCAGCGGCAGACCGTCCAGGACGACCACCGCGGCCGGGACCATGTGCTCCGGCAGACGGCGGCCCACGAACTCCCGCACCGCGGCCGGGAGCCCGTCGGTGTCACCGTCCTCGTCGGACGGCACCACATAGGCCACCAGCCGCAGGTCGCCGGGCGTGTCCTCACGGGCCACCACCGCGGCCTGGTCGATCAGCGGATGCGCGGCGACCCCGGCCTGGACCTCGCCCAGCTCGACGCGGAAGCCGCGGACCTTCACCTGCTCGTCCGCGCGGCCCAGGAACACCACGCGGCCGTCGGCGGTCCAGCGGGCCTGGTCGCCCGTGCGGTACATCCGGGCACCCGGCTCGAACGGGTTCGCGACGAATCGTTCCGCCGTCAGCCCCGCACGCTTCACGTAGCCGCGCGCCAGCTGGACTCCCGACACGTACAGCTCACCCGACACGCCCACCGGGACAGGCCGCAACGCCGCGTCCAGGACGTAGAACCGGGTGTTCGCCACCGGCGTGCCCACCGGCACCAGTCCGGCAGCGGCGTCACCGGCGTCGAGCCGGGTCGTGGCCACGCCGATGGTGGTCTCCGTGGGCCCGTAGTGGTTGAACACCGCGCACTCAGCCGCGTGCCCGACCAGCTCGCT
>NZ_JBIVFN010000026.1:0-98893 GCF_044748145.1 Streptomyces sp. NPDC090022 | reverse complement strand
TACCCGAGGCCTGGGCGACAAGGCCTACTCCAGCCGGGCGATCCGGCGCCTCCTGCGGCGCCGAGGCATCGCCGTCACGATCCCCGAGCGCCGCGTGAAGCAGATACGCACCCAGCGGCCGAACCTGGCCGTCCTCCCCATGGAGGCCTCGCCGGCATCCTGGCAGGCATCGTGGGCCCCGTGTCCGCGGACTCCAGCGGCTCCCCAGCGCGTGCTCTCAGCGGTCCTCCACGATGAAGCACGCCCGTTCGTAGAGTTCGTCGAATGTGATGACTTCGACGTCCTGAATGGACCGCCTGTACTGCTCGAAGGAGGTGATCTTCTCCGGGTTCGCCGCACCACGGTCGGTAAACTCGCTGAGGGTTCCGATCACCAGCACCTGCCGGGGGCGGGCGGTGGAGATTTCAATGTCGGTCGGGGCACCGTCGTCCTGGTAGAGCCTGTGCAGTTGTCCGGTGACCAGTCGTAGGGCCTTGTGGGCAGTTTTCTGCACCTGCGCCACGGCGCCAACGACCTCCTTAGAGACCTGGTAGACGTCCGGAGGCCGGTACGGCGCACTGGCCAACAAGGGGGTCATGTGGGTCTTGATCTCGCAGAGCAGCAGGCTACTGATGAAGCCCTTGGACCGCATGACGGCGTCACTACGCTTTCCCGCCCCGGTGAAAATGTTGGCGCCAGTCGTGATGCGCTCCAGTTTGCCGTCGTCGAGGGGTTCGCAGGCGACGAGGTTGAGGCCGTACCCGAAGATCCACGGGTTCTCCTCAAAGAAGCTCTGCCAGACCGCCTCCGGCCCTGCCACCTGGCCGCGCTGCTGCTCGAAGAACTCGTGACCATCCAGCAGATTCTTGAACCGCTGGAGTTGCGACTTGCGGTTGCTGATTCGCCGAATGTCCTTATCGGTGAGGGTGCCACCGATGGCGGTCCTGACGGCTTCGAGGAGGGTCCTGCGGTCCTGATCAGCGAGTAGGCGGGCCAACTCGGCCTCGTCGCCGACTGCCAGCCGTCGTCTGCCTCCTGGGATGTTCTCCAACCCAACACAGTTCTGGACGAAACAGATGACCTTCCAAAAGTTCTCGTGGACATCACTGGTGTCTACGAGCGCCTTGACGATCTGAGTGGTCTCGGTACCGGGTATAACCTCCATGACCGCTGCCCTCGCAGCCTTGGCCTTGTCCTTCTTCCACAGTTTGACCCTGGGCGAGAGGACACCGTCCTTGTTGATGAGGGTGACGTTGCAGAGTGTTGCCACCAGCGGCCGGTCGTCTAGGAGGAAGTCAGTGACCATCCGCCCCGTGTGGGTGTCGTAGAAGTAGGAGAATCCATCGCCTCGGACTTCAAGGTCGGTGAAGTCCCGGCATGTGACATCGAATTCTGTCGACGGGAAGCTGATGCGGAAGCCACGAACGACCGGGGGATTGGGCTGGGCCATCCGGCTCCTCCAGTCCTGCGGGATGGGCGGGAGCGGCACTAGACCACCCTCGACCACGAGGGACTGAACGTCTTCGCGCTGGAGGCGCGTGAGCACGGCTTGCAGCCGCTGCCAGATCGCGTCAGTGACCGGTTTGGCGAACGCGGGCAGAAGCACGGAATCCACTGTGAGAACAGCTTCGTACGTATCGGCCGTCCAACCATCACCAGGCATAGGGTGGTAGAAGCCGCCGTCACGGCGCAGCGTCAGGACTGCTGGGCGGAGCAAGTCTCGGGCAGCTTCCTCTCCGTCACGGTCGAGGAGGCTGTACGTCTGCCCGAGAACGAGGTCGAGTTTGCTGGTGTCGTCGTCATCAAGGGGAAGCGAGACCAGCGGTCCGGTGGCTTGTGTGGGGACCGGCCTGTAAACCGGCCGGCCCGACAGGAACTCGAAGGCTCGGAGGGTCCAGCCGTCGGGTCCAAGCAGGTGGTTCAGCCTGTCAGCACGTTGGGACGAGTGGTCGACGTCGGGCTGTGCTTCTGGGTGGACGAGCCGTGCCAGGAAGGCGAGAAGCACCTCGTCTGGACCATCCAGGAGTTGGAAACGCGGATCTTCGAAGATCCAGTCGTCGAGCCAGTCCAACGGATTGTTGACTCGGTGCTGGAGGATGTCGTCACGCGCAGTCGTGAACCTGGAGTCTGTCGACGCCAAGTTATCCAAGTCGTACAGGCTCTCCAGGAAGTCGATCTCGTCGAGCCGTCCCCACCAGGGGCCGCCTTCGCCTCGCAGATAGTCAAAGATGCCGCGTCGCGTCACCGGGGTGATCCTCGGCGTACTCCGCGGCGCAGGGGAAGGTTCGGACTGAGTCATGCACCCAGGATGGACGTTCTTCGGTCCACCACGGGGGCTGTTGGAGACTCTTGAACCTCATGATTTCAATGGGTGCCGGCGTTATGCAGAGCTCCCGTCTCTCTTCTCCTCTCCCCCGTACCCCAGGCGCATGACGAAGTCCCGAATGACGACGGGTGCAGGCGCCCGTTCGGATAGGACTTCGAGCAGATCGGGGCGAATCACGACGGCACAGCCGGTCGTCCGTGGCCAGGCCAGGTGGTAAGAACTCCTTTCATACTCGGTGCGCCAGCAGATGAGCCGGAGAGCCGGTCCGCCGTCGTCCTCGAGGGTCAGGGGAACCCCGGGCCGCAGGCTCAGCGCGGCACGGAGCCACCCGCCAGGTGTCAGCGTGAGGTCGGGCAGTCCCAGACCGTGAGCAGCATCCCCCGCCGCGAGCATGTCGCGGTCCACGCCAAGCAGCGGAAGGCCGCCTTGTGGAAATCCCGGAAGAGGCTGTCCCGGCCCCTCGGCCCATTCCTCAAGGTCACCGTCCGAGAGCGGAGGAACGCCCAGGTGCCCCTGGCTCCCGCGACCCAATACCTCCGGGCCCGAGAACCTCAGGCTGACCAAGCCAATCGTCTGACTGTGTGGCGACAGGAACCTACGCCTCTCCACGGAACCGAGGATGTACCAGCCGGTCAGCGGCTGGCCGCTCAGGACCTCCGCTTCCGCCAAAGGCCGTACGGAGACGGTCTCCGCACATGCTTCGGCCGCCGAGCCGACCGGATCGTCCGGGCCGGGCGGTATCCGAAGGCTGGGGCGTGGCCAGCGCGCTGCCTCAAAGGTCAGGGAGACAGACGGACTGTCCGTTAGCGCGGTGGCCAGTCGGTCCTCCCAAGCACGCGGGTCGGACACTCCCAGTCCGGCTGAGAGCCGGTGAGCGCGGCTGCCTGCCGCCGTCCTCTGGACCGCCTCTTCGACTGCCTCCTCGGTGGCCAGGTAGGCGTCTGGCAGCAGTTGTTCGTCGGCGCCGCGGTAGGCACGGAGCTGGGCCGTGCACCTGCCCTTCGTGCGCTCGCTTCCAAGCCTGCGGCGGGCGTCGGCCAGGACCGCCCGGGCCAGCCCCGGCTGCAACTGCTCGGCTTCGTACAGCCGCGCGCCGGCCAGTTCTCCTACGAGCCCTTCCAGGGTCTGATCGTCCCCGCCGTCTTCCACTCCGGAGGATGTCCACAGGCTGCTCGGATACTTCAACGAATCCGGATTCGAAGGCCCAATGGGGATGTCCCCCGCGTCAATGAGCAGTCGTCGCGCAAGAGCCCTGACGGTGAGCAGAGGTCCTCGGGCCAGCGCTTCGAGTGCTTCCTGGCAGTGCTCCACGACGGGTCGGCTGGCCGCCCCCTGCTCCTCGAGCAGGCACAGCAGCCAGGTCAGGGTCGCCGAATCGGACGCATGCTCCAGCACTAGGGCGACAGCGGGTGCCGCTGTCTGCGGACGCAGAGAGACAAGGGCCCGCGCGGCGATCAGCGACCTCCGCTTCGCCTCGCGTCCCGCATGGGCCAGCCCCGCCAGCGCTGCGGTCGCGAAGGCGCAATCCAAATTCCCGCGTACAGCTGCGCCAGTGTCCCGGCTAGCAGCGTGGTAAAGGTGATCAGGATCGTCGCTGTCGTGGACCCGGGGTGCCCTGCCCTCGATCACCGCCGCCGCTTCGTCCCACAGCGCGAACCCCAGATCAAGGGAGCTGTGCTCGGGCAAGCTGACGGCTTGGCGGATGAATGCGAGGATCAGCGCCTGCGTGACACCGTGGGTACCGTACCGTCCGGTGCCCACGATGGCTTCCGCCTCTTCTGCGACGATGCGGAAGGTGAGGGCCGGATCGATCTGCGCGGCTCTGCTCAGGGCGTCGAGGGACGTCTCCCCTCCGAAGTTCAGCCACCCGCCCTGCCCGCGTGTCCGCACCCAGGTCAGTGCGTATGCTTCGGCGGCCAAGCCGTCCTGGCCGTGCCGTTCGAGTCCCTCCGCGATCTGGCGTAGGAGAAGAGGGCCGTCGCGGAAGTCGAACGGCCCAGCGATGGCCCGCAGGACTTGTGCGGCCTCATCGGCACGCCCTTCGCTGGCGAGGCCGAGCAGCCGATAACCGACGAGGTTCGTCATGCAGTCGAGGTCCTGCTGTGGTGTACCGGCGCCGTAAGGCCGCAGACGCCATTCCCTCAGTGCCCGGATCAGAGCGACAGGACCACTGGGTACGGGTGAAACGACCAAACCGGCCAGCAAGTCTCTGGCCCTGGGTGGCCGCGTTGGCCTCGGCGGACCGCTCCGGCGCCCGGAGTCCCTTGCGACCGGCAGGTCGGGAAGGGACTCGATGCTCGGGGCACCGGCAGATTCGGCCACGTTGTTCAGCGCCGCGACCCGTCGCTCGTCCAACGCCTTCATCTCGTCACCGTTGGAGGAGTCGTAGCGCACCTGTCGCTCGTCCGCCCGGCTCAGTGCAGAGCGGAGCAGCTCAGACACCCCATCAGGTATCGAAGGGCCGGCCGTCCGCACGAGCCGCTCCAGCACCCCCGCGTCCCCTTCCAGGAGCGGGCTGTCCAGCGTGAGGCGAAGCGCCGTTGCAACAACCGGATCGGCATCGTCCCTCCATCTGTGCCAGAGGTCCTCGCGCGCGCCGTGGAGGAGGTCGTTCGGGCCGTTACAGTCGCTGAGGAGCCCGATGGCGGCGAGCTTGGCGAGAGCCCCAGGATCTGCCCCGGCCAGTACACTCCACCACCGCGGCCGCGCAGCGCGGGTCTCCTTCCCGTCAGTGTGGAGGACAAGGCGTTCACACAACGACTGCAACTGCGCCACCCGTGCCCTGCCACGGGCCGGGTCGGCGGCGACCAGAGCGGGCAGGGGGTCCAGGACCTCGTAGATGGTGATGTCCTTGTGCCAGCCGTAGGCCGCTAGGAAGCGGCAGGCCTCCAGCCAGCGTGCCTCCGCCCCTGCGGGATCGCCTGCGGCAAGGGCGAGGCGCGCGTGGATGAGGAGGTACCCGGCCAGGTCGCTGTAGTAGCGTCCGCCGGCCTGGTACTCGAACTCGCTCCGGATGGCCTCGTCCACACTCGCCCTCCGTGCGGGCGTCGCGTGCTCGACGGCGATCGAGAGGAGGGCGTCGGTGGGCAGCGGACCGCCGAGTTCACCGCGCAGGGTGGTGCTGGTTCCCCGGCTAACGTCGGTGAGCGTGTCCCATGCCTGCGACCAGTCCTCGTCGGACACGAGCATGACTGCCCGGCGTACAGTCCCCTCGACAAGCGGGTGGATCGCGTAAAGGTCACAAGCACGCGGATTGCCTGCGAACGGCCGGAGATCTCCAGTCAGGAGCCTCAAGGCTTCCACCGCCAGACCCGACCGAAGGCCTTCCGCCGCGGATTCGGCGCGTACTAGGGCGATCGCGAACCGCAGCCAGCAGGGGTACCAGCCGGGCCCTTGGACGAGCGCCTCCGCTGCGCCCAGCACCACGGGATCGGCCCCCGCCCCAACCGCCAGCGCATCGAGCCACTGGGCAACTGTTTCAGGACTCCACCGGACGCGCTCCTGCTGTACGTCGCGGGTAAGGGAGAGCAGCACATCGCGCCGGGCTGGGGACCCGGCTCCCGCCGAGTCTCTGGCAAGGTCGTCCGCAGAGGCCCCCAGCGCCAACAGCCGGTGCGCCGTTCCGGGCAGATACCCCAGGCTGGCGGCCTTCCGGGCCCACTGTGCTGCGCTGTCCGGCTGTCCGGGGACCGCACCGGTAGCGATCTGCTCGGCGAATGCGAGACACATCGCGCCCCCCGCTGCTAGTCGCGGTACCAGGCCGGTGACAGCATCGGCTCCCTCGGTGTCGAGCAGCACCTTCATGACGACATCGGCCGCTGCCTGGTCACCGTGCTCATCGAGCCACTGGGCAACCGCGTCCGGCGACACTGGTCCGCCGAGTCCGTCCTGCCCCGACCCCTCCTCTGTTTCCCGGCACGCCGCGGACAGGCGCAGTCGGCCGCGCAGCCAGGCCAGACTGACGGCCCGGTCGGAGTCTTCGCCGTATGAGGTGTTGTCGGAATCCTCCTCGTGCTCGAGTGCCGTCATGTACGCGCGCCAGGGTGCTACAGCACCCGCCGCATCGAGAGCCGCGCACATCTGCATGCCCGCCCGGGCAGGCATGACCGTCCGGCCATCGTGGAGGAGCCGGTCCGCCATGGTCTGGGCCCCGATCAGGGCAATCGGTACGTCGACGAAGTCCACCAACACTGAGTCGTAGCGCTCGCCCTCGTATGTATCCGCTGCCCGGGCGAGCTCGACGCAACGCACCACGAGCGGCCAGTCGCTCGATCTGGCGGCGCAGCGCAACCCCGTGGCCAGGTTGTCCCTGATCGCCGAGGCTGGGAACGCGGCCGAGACGGCACGGGCAACGAAGTCCCGGCCAATGTGGCCGAGCACCTCTGTGTCTCGCCCAGCCTCGGCGAGGATGCGCAGGAGTCGGCGGAAGGCTCTCGGGTCCTCGAACAGTCCCTTCCCGGACAGCCATGTGGCGATCAGGTTCAGCGTTGAATCCAGGGCGCCGTGATGGCCCTCGTACCCCAGGCGCAGGTAGCGGGCAAACGACTCGTGGTAAACCCGGACTTCGCCGTGCCCGGTCCGCTCAGAGAGCACCGGAGCCAGGACCTTCAGCGCGCCGTCGATCCGGTGGCCCCGGTCCGGAATGATCTGCCCGAGCTCGTCTCGGGTGACCGGCATGCCGAGAAGGGCGATGATGTCCGCGACGACATCCGCTTCGGCGCCGAGGGTCTCGTAGAGGTGTGCGTAGTAGTCCTCTAGTGAATCGCGGTACGGAGGGAGTGCCCGGATGGTCGCCGCGGCGTTCGTGACAACCTCAGGGCGGAGAGCGACCTCACGACAGAGGTACGTCGTGTACAGGGCGTTCCCGTAGCGCGTGAAGGAAATCCGTGACGTCCCGGGCATCGGTCAGGAGTGCCTCGGTGCTGCTTCCCGCCCTCGGGATGAGCCCAAGCCGCTCGGCCATGCTGCAGAATTCTTCCGGCGCGAGCGGCGGTACGGCTAGGGTGGCCGCCCCTGCCTGCCTGAAGGGGGCGAGATGGGTCCCAGGCTGGCTGAGGACGATAAGCACGCTGCCAGTCGGAAGCGGCAGCGAGCTGAGTACCTCGGCGAGCGCCAGGGATGGGTCCGCTCTTCTGGTCCTCCCGCCGCGTACACGGGTGACGTGGTCCAGCCCGTCCACGATGAGGGCCACCCTCCGGGCGGGATCCTTGCGTAGGGCGGCCGTCACCGCGTTGGTCAGCGCCTCTTCGTCAGCGGCGAACCGCGGGCGCTGTTCGTGGACAAGTCTCGGATCCGCCTCGGCCAGCCGGCCGAGCAGGCTACCGAAAACCGCTTCGGTCATCACCCGGGTCAGCTGGTCACCGTCGGCGTCGCCCAGGTAGCAGTAGTGTTCGGCGACCAACCATCCGTCACAGGTGAGCTGTTCAACCAGTTGCTGGCATGCCCAGGACTTTCCCTGCCCCGGCGGGCCGGTCACCAACAGAACGCCCCCATCGGCTGCGGCGGTACCGGAAGCCTCCACCAAGGCACCCACCGCATCGGGCCGCGCTACTTCCAAGGTCCGGTCGACGGGATGCGCACGACGGACTGCGCCAAAGTCCTGACGCAGCTGAGCCCGGCGTAGTAGCTCCTGCGACGTGACTTCGATGCCTCGCTGACGAGCTGCCCGTACCGTGCGGATCAGCGCCTCCGCTACGTCGACGGCCGAGCGCCCCTCGTTGGGGTGGATCCCCGCGCCGAGTTCGCGGCGCACCCGTTGGAGAAGGAGCTGCTCGGCCGCCCCCGGCCGCTGGAGGTCCATCGTCATGGGCGGCGCGGCAAGCTCCACCACCAGGTGCTCGCAGAGCCACTCCAGGTCCTCCCTGGACACGGCCGTGTCACCTTCAGTCAGAAACCCGAATACGTTTCCGGCCTTGCGCTTGCCCTTTGCCGGCAGCTCGACCCCCTTCCAGAGGGCCGCGGCGTCGAACCGCATGAGCGTCGTGTTCATTCCCGCCAGGAACGGCGCGTCGGACGCGCGTGCGGGCACCATAACCTTGCGCAGTACGGCATCGTCCGGTGGTGCGTCTCGCATCACGATGCGCAGCCGGACCGTACGCGCGGAGGCCCCCGGCCCGTCACGATCGGCGACGGCTGCCGCCACGAGGCGATCCAGCTGCAGTCCACGGCTGTCTGACGTGAACGTGCTGTAAGCGAGGGGGTGATCGTCGTTGTCCGAGTGCTTGAACTGGGTTCGCTCACGGCATCCGTCCACTCCGATGACTGTGAGGTCGTCGAAGCGGTCGTCCGGCACCAGCTTCTCGTCGACGTGCACGGCGACGATGCCGCCCAGTGGCAGATCCACCAGGCGACAGGCCTCTAGCAGATCCTGGTACTCGTACCCGCGATGCGCAGCAGTCAGGTCACCCATGTCGTGAGCATTATCTCCGGCCGGACCCTACCGGAGGGAGAAGTTCCGAAAGTTACGAGGCGACCTCTGCAGTCGGGGCAGGAAGTCAGGAGTCCAGCGAAGCCTGTGCATGCTCTGCCCCAAGGAACCACTGCCGCCACCGCTGGTCGACACCAAGGCCGAAAGGCACCCCGTCATGAAGGGCCGCCACACCCAACCTCATGCACCGCCAAGCGGCCGCCCCGCTCCTGCCTCGCAATTACTACGCCGCGTAGCCTGCCTTGACGCGAATCACGGGGTCCCGACAAGCGGCACTGACCCTTCGAGGACCACCTCCGCTGGGGAGAATCTGGGGAGAATAGAGCCACGTTGGGGAGCGGCTGGGGAGGATCGGCCGCATCAATGAGCAGCATCGCGAAAGGGCCAGAAAGAGGGATCGCCGCAGGTCAGAGCACCTCTCCAGTCGATTTCTGCAGGTCAGCGACCCGAGGGTGACGACTTCAAGAAGATCTCCTCCTGGGCCGCCATCCTCTTCGCCCCCACCCTGGTCGGCACCATCTACGGCATGAACTTCGAGACCATGCCGGAACTCCACTGGGCGGGCGGCTACCCCTTCGCGATCCTGCTGATGGCGGTGGTCTGCGTCAGCCTCTACGTCATCTTCAAGAAGCGCGACTGGCTGTAGGCCAGGGCCCACCACGCCGACCGGATTTCCGATTGCCGACGCATTCGAGAGGCCGCTCCAGCCCCGCGGGTGGCGCTTCCACGCCGGTCGCGTGTCCAGGCGGACGCGATCCTGGCCGCCGCGAGGCCGGTGTCCGGCCTGGTCTGGCCGGCGGCGCCCCCGCCGCCAGAATCGCTGCCGCCTACCCGCTCAGCGCCAGGTCTGGTACGGGCTCTTCTGGCTGTGGGTCCCGCACGGGAAGGTACGGAGGTGGTGGGCCGGGCTGTCGTCCAGGCACAGGCCGGTCTGCTGGTTCTTCAACTCGACTGCCCCGTCGGGGTAGCGGTGCACGATCCAGCTCTGGTCCTTGGCCTTGTCGCACGGATACGGCGTGACCTTGCCCCCGGGGCTGTCGGTCAGGCACCTGCCCGTCTTGATGTTCCGCAGTTCACGGGTGCCGTCGGCCCACCGGTGGACGTTCCACTTCTGGTGGTCGTTGCCCAGGCAGGTGTACGTACGGATCCCGTGCTCGCTGTCGTCCAGACAGGCCGACGTCGCATCGTTGCGGAAGCTCTGGACGCTGTCGAGCGCGCTCGTCGGTGCCGCGTCGGCCTCGTGCGTGGCGGTGGCCGTAGCCAGGCCCGCGGCGAGCAGCACGCACGCGACAGTTGCCCGGAGCCTCTTCGTGGTCGTCGGAACGGTGTTCATGACTCTCTCCTCGGTCGATGGGGAGGGGGTTCTGCGGATGGCTGCGCGGGGCGGGGCACCACCCCGCCCCGCGCGGACGGACGGACGGACGGATGGACGGATCAGCCCACGATGTTGACGGGCCGGTAGGCGTGGTAGCCGTCGCGGCCGTTCACCCCGTAGGAGTGCTGCTTCCAGCGGGTACCGACCCCGCCCGCCTGCTCGTAGGACTTGTAGGCGGTGTGGGCGTTGTTGGCCCAGCCGTCGAAGATGACCACGTGGCGGTTGTTGGGGTTGTTGCTGTTGGCCTTGATGACCAGGTCGCCGGGGGCCAGGTTCTTCATTGCGATCCGGCGCGTGAACCCGTCGTTCTTCAGCGAGACGGTGTTGGGGCCGGGCTTCGACAGTCCCAGCGCCATGGAGACGTAACCGGAGCAGTCCTGCCGGTATCCGTCCTTCCACCGCTTGTTCTGGCTGTAGGGGACGGGGCGGCCGTTGTTCGCGGTCAGCCAGGTCTTCGCCCGTGCCAGCACCTGGGCGCGGGTGATACGGGGAGCCGCCTGGACTGCGGGGGCCGATTCGGCCTGCTCGGCCCAGGGCGCGAGGGCACCGCCCACCTCGGCGGTCGCCCACGCCGCGGACGCAGCGGATACGGAAGGAGCCGCAGGCGCGGACGGCGCCGTCAGGACGACGGACCCGGCGCACAGGACCGCTGTCAACGCCGCCATACCCCAACGGCGGGTGGTCTTCTTGGACATGTGGATTCTCCTGTTTCTGTGTTCTCGCTTGTGGCTGATGGAGGCGCCGGTCCACGCGGCCGGGCAAGGGCGTCAGGACTCCATGCCGATACGGGCCGGTTCAGGCCGTGGCGGTGAAGGCTGCGAAGCCCTGGAGACTGGGGAGGGAGGGATGGTTCGGTCACCCTCGGTGACACCCGCGCCGGAGATGCGGGGCCGCGATGCGGCGCCTGCAAGGGCTGCGGGGCCGGACGAGAAGGAGTCTGCGGGCGGCGATGCGGCCAGGGCAAGGCTGTCCCGTTTGCTTCACCGATGTCGGGATCCCTAAGGTTCTGACCTGCTGGGACATGACCATCCCGGGACATGAAGCGGCCTGCGGAGCATCAGTGTGCGGCCGTCGGAAGGGGGCGAACGTGGCAGGCCTCGACGGACCGCACGGCAGTGCGGCGCAGCAGCTGGGGAGTGCGCTGAAGGCTTTGCAGCGGCGATCCGGTCGCACGCTGCGGTCACTGGAATCCGAGGTGATGATCAGTGATTCGTCACTCTCGCGCTACTTGCGGGGCAGCACGGTCCCGCCGTGGTCGACCGTCCGCGACCTGTGCCGGGCCTTGGGCGCGGACCCCTCTGAGTACCGCGCCCTGTGGGAGGCGGCGGACCGGTGCCAGCCGAAACCGCCCTCGGACGCGGGGCCGTCCGCCGGTACGGAGGACCGGTGGCGCCGTTGGCGGCGTACGGCCGGTCTCTGGGTATCGCACCGCTGGGTGTGGGCCGCGGGCGGTGCGTGCGTCGGCATGTTGTGCGGCGGCGCTCTGGCGTTGTTCGGTCCGTGGCCGGCGGGTTCCGCACCCGGGCAAGGCGCACCGGGTCGGCAGGCGACGTCCCCCAAGGCGGTCGGAAAGGCCGGACCGCGGCTCGACGACTACAGCCGGATCTTCGTCAACCGGGTCACGGGCAACTGTCTGGACCACAGCCTCGACAAGGGCCTGCGTTCCTTCGAGCCCAACGGACTGAGCTACCAGAGGTGGACGGTCCACCCGTATCCCGACGGCACCAGCGAACTGCGCAACCACGCCACCGGCGCCTGCCTGGACAGCGGCGACTCCGCGCTGCAGGGCGCGTCCTGCAGCAAGGCCGCCACACAGAAGTGGGTGGTCACACCCCTGACTGACGCATCGGTAGAGATCAAGAGCCAGACCGCCGGAGCCTGTCTGGACGACAGCGACCAGGGGCTGCGAGCCGTGCCCTGCGACGGCTCGAATCACCAGAAGTGGGGCTGACGCTGTGGAGGGTCCGCCGCGGACCCTCCACCCGCATCAGCTGAGGCAGCATCAAGCCACTTCGACGGAGTCGAGTTCCGCGTAGTAATCGCCCTTGGTCAGGCGTACGGTGTTCCAGCCCCGGCGCAAGGAGACAGGCACGCTCGCCTGCTGCCAGTTGTCCCATCCGGTGTACGGATAGTCCACCCGCCCGTCGGCCGGGGCCTGCCCGTTGACGGTGAGGCTGTGGGAGGCCGGTACTGGCCTGTCGGCGCCGTCCCGGGAACCGTTGCCGTAACGGACCGTCAGCGTGTGCGGTCCCGCCGAGGCGGCGAAGACGGAGAACTCGACGAAGCTGTCGGGGTGGTCGATCCCGCCGACCGCCCGACCGTCGAGGGCCTCTGCCGCATCACGGACGACCGCCCGGTGCACCCGTGCGCTCTCCGCCTGATGGAGTACCTTGCTGCCGCGGACGACCGGACGGCCGTCCGCGAAGCCGAGGTCGGCCGCGTACAGGAAGCGTCGCTCGGGGCCGTCATGACTCCAGCCGTGGAAGAGGATCCGGTCCTGCCCGTCCGGACCGGTCACGACATCCTGCCCTCCGGGGCCGCGGACCGCGCCGCCGAAAGACTCGGTGGACATCAGCGGCGCCGTCGCCTTGACGTAGGGGCCGGTCAGCCGAGTGGCCACCGCGTAGCTCGTCTTGTAGTGGTGGTCGCCGTAGAAGTCGGCCGAGTAGAACAGCACGTAGCGGCCGTCGCGGCGCACGAGGGTCGGGGCCTCGACCAGTTTCCCCTCCCACTCGCGGTCCTGCCCGATCAAAGCGACGGGCTCTCCCGTCGTACGGGTGCCGTCCCAGGAGACGGGCTGCAGGTAGATCCGGGTGGCCAGCTCGCAGCAATTCCCGTCGTTCTTCCAGAGCAGGTACCGCCGGCCGTCCTCCGTGTGGCTCGCGGCGTCGATGGCGCCCCCCTGCTCGGCCGGGCAGACCAGCGGTCCCTCGCCGGTGGGCAGGAACGGGCCGTCGGGTGAGGACGAGAGGGCGACACCGATGCACTGCTTGCCGCTTGCCCGGTCGCGAGCGGTGTAATGCATGGTGAATCCACGCCCGTTGGCGAATACCTCCGGCGCCCACACGAGCGAACGCGTCGGCTCCGCCCAGTTCCCGAGGCGGGGCAGGGGGTCCGTCTCGGCCGGGGACCAGTGGACCAGGTCCGTGGACGTGGCGTGCTGGATGTTCGCCGTCTCACCGTTGGTCGCGTAGGCGTGGTAGGTACGGCCCACCTTCACGACATCCGGATCGGGGAAGTTCCGGCCCAACACCGGCCCCGCCGTGTCGGCTCCGGCGGGCGGCGCAGCGAGGAGGCATGCGGCGAGCAATCCGGTGGCCGTGACGGCGACCGACCTCCAGAACCGGGGTACGACTGTGGGGAACACCTGTCTTCTCCTTGAGCCCGAGGAGTTGCATGCGAGGAGGCTGCGCCGTCCGTTTCGATGGACTAACGCCCTGAACAGCGACCGGTTGCGGAAGCCGGGGAGTTGGCCGCTCTGACGATTTCGGATGCGCAAGCGAAGCCCTCGCCGACGAGCGTGTCCCGCGACCGCCGGCACACTGCCGGCCGACGGCAATCCGTCTTCAGAGGCCGCTTCGGCTGGGGAGGATCTGGAGAGAACGCGGGCCTGCTGGGGAGCGCCCGGGGAGAATCGACCACACAAACGGGCAGCACTGCGAAAGGGCCGGAAAGGCGGATCGTTGCAGGTCGGACAGCCCGTGCAGGCAATGTCCGCAGGTCAGCGGTGTGAGGGTGACGACTTCAAGAAGATCTCCTCGTGGGCCGCCATCCTCTTCGCCCCCACCCTGGTCGGCACCATCTACGGCATGAACTTCGAGGTGATGCCGGAACTCCATTGGGCGGGCGGGTATCCCTTCGCCATCCTCCTGATGGCGGTGGTCTGCACGAGCCTGTACGTGATCTTCAAGAAGCGCGACTGGCTGTAGAGCACACCTCGACACCCTTGACCGACAGCTCCCCGCCACGCCGGCCACTGCGTCGGCCGTTCGATTCGCGTGGCGGTTGACGTCGCACTCTGTCTTGAGCTCGACCGGTTTCCCTTCGCCATGGTGGCGACCCCGGAAGACTCCCTCATGGTCCTCCGTCCGTGCGCCGTGCCTTCGCCGGCCGACGGAGTGAGGGGCCAGGCTCACGCGATCCTGGCCGAGTACCGGGATCAGTACGGCATCCAGGGGCGGCGGGCGAGGCGGGTCCGTGTGTCACTTGGTCCAGATGTCCAGCAGGCGGTTCGCCACGCGGAGGCTGTCGGGGGGTTCGGTGTTGCACGTGACGGCGACCGCGGTGGTGCGGTCCGGACTCACCTTGAAGGCGCTGTGGAAGCCCTCCCAGTCGCCCCGGTGCACCAGGCTCCGGTCGGGCAGGAGGAGGATGCCGGCCCCGTACCGGCCCTCCTCGCCGCCGCGCGCACGCAGGACGTCGCCCACGTTCACCGCTCCCTGCGTGACCCCGTCTCCGTACTGCGTCCAGGGGGAGGACCGGGGGGGGTGAAGGAGCCGTCCTTCTCCTCGTACGACCTCGCCTTGCCGGGAACGTCCGCCGCCGGGGCCAAGGCCATGCGCCGACGCAGCGGGTCGAAGAACTCCTGCTGGACGAACGTGGCGAACGGCTTGCCGCTGACCCTTTCGACGGCATGGGCCCGCAGGACGTAGTTCGAGTGGGAGTAGGAGAAGCGCCGGCCGGACGGGTCCGCGGGCCGCGTGGCGAGGATGGCCTTGACGGCGTCCTGCTGGCCGGCCGGGTCCGTCAGCTCGACGCCCTTGGCGTGCAGCAGCTCTTCGTAGTCGGGGATGCCGCTGGTGTGGTGCATCAGGTCGGCCGGCGTGACATTCCGGGTCCAGGCGGGCGGCCGGTCGAGGTGGGCGGACAGGGGGTCGTCGAGTGCGAGCCGGTGCCGGCCGGCCAGCAGGAGGATGGCGTCGGCCGTGAACTGTCTGGAGTTGGACGCGATGTCGAAGACCGTCGCCGGCGTGATGGCCCGCCCGGCCGCCAGGTCGGCCTTCCCCGCCCCGCCTCCCACACGACGTCCCCGCGCCTGCCGACCGCGGCCGAACAGCCCGGGCCGTCGGCGGAGGGCACCAGTTCCCGGAGCATCTGCGTGCTGCGCCGCTCGCGGTCGTCGCCGGCCGCGTGGGCCGGCGGGTTGACGACACCGCTCAGTACGGCCACCACCACGGCGCCCGCGGCGGCACGCGACGAAACCGTCCGTTCCGTCTGCGTCGCCTCTCCTTCGTTTCGCCTGGGCCAGTCTCGAAGGCCGGGGGCTCGATGTCCTTGAGGCAGTCGGTGTCCGGGGCCGTGGGGATGTCGCTGCGGGTGACGTCCCGGACCGACCGCGGGACCGCGGGGATGTTCCGGACGCCGCAGTCCGGCCGGACGAAGGTGAGCTGGGGGGCCTGGGCCAGTACGGAGCGGGGGAACGCGGGGAACGCCTCCCGGCCGCTGCGCACGATGTCCGCCCCGGTCTCGTACGGCACCCACTCGCCGCAGAAGACGCCGTACTCGAGGCCGTGGGAGATGTGGCCGAAGGTCTGCGGGTCGGGCTTGGCGCCCGCCCCCTGCTCGGCGATCCGCTGCGGTCTGCCGTGGGCCAGTTCGTCGAGGGAGCGGGGGACGCCGGGGGCGACGTGGGTGGCGGTGGTCATCCCGTTCACGAGGGCTCCGCCGTCCAGGACGGCCTCGACCGGGTGCGGGCTGCCGGAGGGCGTGACGGTGGTGGTGACCGGCTCTGCGTCGAGCCGGCGCACCAGTGTGTCGAAGGTGGCGGGCAGGTTCGGGTAGCGGCGGTTGCATGCCGGCTGCTCCGCGCAGGCCTGGAACAGGCTGTTGATGCCCTGCCGGGCGCTGCTCCAGGTCAGCGCCAGTCCCGCCCTGGACGGTGGCAGGATGCCGTCGAGGCCGACCGAGCGGATCCCTTCGGGATGGTCGCGCATGGAGACGAGCGCCAGGTGGGTGCCGTAGGAGATGCCGAACACGTTCCATGGCGGGATGCCCAGGGTGCGGCGCAGGCCGGCGAGGTCGGCCGCGCTCTCGATGTCGTTGTACGCGGCGAGGTCGGTGCCGCGGCCGGCCAGTTGGTCGCGGCAGCTCCGGGTCGCTTCGACGTGCGCGCGCTCGGTGGACGGCGCGTAGGAGACGAGGCCGACGGCGCGCGCTTCGAACTCGTCGATGGTGCGGCAGGTGAGCGCCGGGTCGGCCGAGTAGGTGCCGCGCTGGGACATGAGGATCACGTCCCGGTCGCGGTTCAGGCCGCCGTCGACGGCCCTCGTCGCCGCCCAGACGGCATTGTCGCCGGGGCCGCCCGCGAGCCGCACGATCGGGTCGGGCTTCGGCGTGCTCGCGGCGGCCGGGACGATCACGACGCCGAGCCTGATCGTTCGGCCGCCCGAGCCGCCCGGCCCCGCGCGGTTCTCGGGCACGGTCAGCGTGCCGCAGCGGGCGTCCTTCAGCGCGGCGATCGGCTCCGGGGTCTTCGGGCAGGGGCCCGGCTCGTAGCGGGCGTCGCCCACGGTGCGGGCGACCGTACCGGTCGCCGCCCCCGGTGTCTCCCTCCCGCGCGCTCGCGGGTGCCGCGAGCAGGCCGGTGACGAGGATCGCGGTCGCCGCCGCGGCCGGTCCAGCGCGCAGTCTTCATATGCGGGGACGTGCGCGACGTGCCATCTGTTCTCCCGGTCACTTCGGGGTGATCGTGAACGGTTTCCAGTCGAGGTGCGTCACGCACGCCGTGTCGGGGGTGGTCGGGCGGGTGAGGAAGGACGCGAGCACCTTCTGGGCGCAGGGCGACTGCGGGACCACCCAGTGCCCGATGCCGGGAACCTGGACGGTGGTCGAGTCGGGCAGTGTGCGGGCCGTCCTGCGCGCCCAGCTCGCGCCGGTCTTCATGTCGCCCGTCCCGTTGATGAAGAGCGTCGGCACCGTGCTGACGGGGGCCACCCGCTGCGTGGCGGTGCGGTCCGGGACGTCCCACACGCGGCACACCTGTTCCTGGAAGGCCAGTTGGGGTGCCTGGGCCAGGACCTCCTCCGGCCAGTCGGGGAACGCCTTGCGGCCCGCCTCCAGCACGTCGGACGCCGTGTGGTCCGGCACCCATTCGGCGCACACCACCGAGTGCGTCAGACCATGGGCGGTCTGGCCGAGGACCTGCGCGGAACCGGCGGCGCGGGCCCGGGCGAAGCGTTCCGGGCGGCCACGCCCGAGTTCGTCGATCGCCGCCGGGACGTCGGCGAACGGAATCGCCTTGGCGACCAGCAGGTTCACCAGCGCGCCGCCGTCGAGGACGACCTTCACCGGGGCTCCGCCCTGTGGCGGCCTGGCGTTCAGGGTCAGCGGCCGGGCCTCCAGCTCGCGCACCTGCTCGTTCAGGGTGCGCTCCAGGTCCGGGTAGCGGCTCTTGCAGCGGGGCTCCGCCGCGCAGGCCGCGTAGAGGTTCTCGAGGCCCTCCCGGGCGCCGGACCAGGCGAAGGGCAGGGAGACGTACTGCCCGGGGGCGATGGAGTCGAGCGCCACCGCGCGGATCCCCCGGGGGTGCAGGCGCAGGTAGGTCATGGCCAGGTTGCTGCCGTACGAGTGCCCGTAGACGTTCCACTGCGCGATGCCCAGCGCCGTGCGCAGGTCGGCGAAGTCGGCGGCGTTCTCAGTGCTGTTGTAGGCACCGAGGTCGGTTCCGCCGGCCGTCAGGCGGTCCCGGCACCGCTGCACCGCGTCGAGCATGAGCCGCTGCGTGTGCGGTGCGTAGGAGGGGAGCCCCACGGACGTGGCGGAGAAGCGGTCCAGCTCCGGGCAGGCGAGGTCGGGCGTGTCGTAGCGGTTGCCGCGCTGGGCCATGACGATGAGATCGCGGTCCCGGTTCAGGCCGGAGGAGACCAGGAACGGGATGTCGTCGAAGACCTCGCCACCGGGGCCGCCCGCCATGAACACCACGGGGTCCTGGGCGGGCTTCGCCGAGGTGGCCGGGATGACCGCCACGGCCAGCCGGATGGTCCGGCCGCCGGGACGGGCGCGGTTCTCGGGGACTTCCAGGACTCCGCACCGGGCGGTGGCCAGCGCTTCGATCGGCTCGGGCGCCGTCCTGGGGCAGGGGCCCGGCACGAAGCGTGATCCGGCTGCCGCGCCGGTGAGGGAGACGGGTGCGGTAGCGGTCGGGGGCGCGGGTGCGGGATTTCGCGGTACGGCGTCCGGCGCCATCGGCAGGAGTGCCAGCAGGGCCCCGGCGGCTGCCCAGCCGTTGCGGAAGCGGTGCTCTGCCATACGATCCGTTCCTCTGCCGAAGGGCGGCCGACCCGCCGGGCGACGCCGCGGCGGTATGGGCGGAACGTGCGTATTCGACCTTACCGACCGGCCCGGGTGCGCGCACACGGTCCGGCGCGGCCGCCGTCACCCATGGCCGCCGGGCAGGGGCATCAGGCGGTAGAAGACCGTGGCCACCAGGTCGCGGGCGTACCGGGCGTCCAGGAGGCCGGGGCGGAAGAGGACGCGGTACATCATCGGGGCCACGACGTGGTCCATCACGATGTCGGTTCCGGGCGCGTGCTCGCCACGCCGCGCGGCGCGTTCGAGGATGGTGTCCACCTGCTCGACGGCGTACGCGGAGCACCGGCCGGCGCCGTCGCCGTCCGGGTCGCCGGCGAGGGCGTCGCGGAGGTACGACCGGCCCGCCGGCGAGGACATCTCCTCGAGGAAGGCGACGGCCCAGTGCTCCAGGTCCTCGCGCAGGCCGCCGAAGTCGGCCGGGGGCGTCTCGGGCCGCAGCCGCTCGACGGCGACGTCCGCGAGGAGCTCCTGGAGGCCTCCCCAGCGCCGGTAGATCGTCGACGGGGTCACACCGGCCCGCCCCGCCACGAGGGGGATGGTGAGGGCCGCGCGGCCCCGTTCCGCCTGGAGCTCGCGGACGGCCGCGTGCACCGACTGCTGGACCCGGGCGCTGCGGCCTCCGGGTCGCACGGCTGGCTGGGGACTCATGGATCCAGCTTAAAGCTCATTCGTTGCGGGGCGAGTCAGGTCATGCGACGGGGCCTCCCCGGGATGGGACGGCGGACTGCTTGATCACGCGGGGGAGCGGCAGCGGACATCGTCCACAAAAACAAAGAATGCGCGTTAGCGGCTCGGGGTATCTCGTGGACCGTTCCCCGTCCCCCACTTCCCGCCGCCGACGGCGGGCCGGATCGTCACCCGAAATGACCCGACACGGCCCGGCGGGAGTTTCGGTTCACCGGTTCCGGCACGAATGTGCGACGTCGTATCGAGCGGAACAGAAATGCGGCAAATTATCCTGGCATTCCCAGCCGTCACATGACGGAAATCGCGAACCGTACGTGGACACCCGGAACTTCAGACCGTGAACCGTACGGCTTCCAGCCACAGGTTGTCGTCGAGCGTGCCGCCGAAGATGTAGTTGCCGGGTGCCTGGCCCCGCGGTTCGTCGCACGCCAGGCCGCCCCATCCGTGGCCGCGGACGGCGGCGTTCTGGCAGACTGCGCCGTCACCGACATTGATGACGAATCCCAGCATGTACGGATAGTCCTTCGCGGTGCCGCCGATGTAGTTGTCGATGCCGTCGGCCACACCGTTCCACGGGGTCTTCCAGTGCTCCTTGTATACGAAGGCGTTGGCGGCCGTGCCCTTCGTGCCCGACACCGCGATGTTGAGGGCCTTGATCCTTCTGCTCTGGCCCTCCGTGCCGGCCGTGGCGCCGTCGCACACCGCCTTCTGCCAGCCGATCCCCTCGACGTAGGCCCGGTAGCAGATGTGCCGCCCGGGTTCCCGCGCGGCGAGCCGGGACACGGCGACCGCGGCCGTGTCCGGCGCGAGTGCCGGCGGCGCCGGCGCGACGGGCGCGGCCTTGGGTGCCGCGCCGTTCGCGGCCGGGGGCTGCTGCTGCGGCGCGGGCGCGGCCTGTGGCGCAGCGGCGGGCGGCTGGGTCTTCACCTCCGCCTCCGGAGTGGCCGAAGGCGTCGGCGTGGCGCTCGGCGCGGGCCGCTCGGCGGGGGCGGCGGACGGCGCGGGCGCGCGGAACGCCTCGGGAGTCGGGGACTGCGTGGCCATCGGCGGGATGTCGCGCACGGCGGCCGCCTCGCTGCTTTTCCCGAACTCCAGGCCGCCGCTGCCGGCCAGGGACGCGGTCAGGGTGAGCGGGACCGTCACCGCGGCCGTCCAGCCCAGCGTGGCCCAGACCCGGCGTCCGGGGGTCATACCGCGGGGGGCGCGGACCGGGCGGCGGCGGAACGCTTCCGCGAAGGAAGGGGAGGAGGGGGAGGAAGGGGAAGGGGAGGAAAGGGAGGAGGAAGGGGGGGTCGGTGAGGGGGACGAGGGCGGTTTCGGGGTGCCGGGCTGCGGGGTCATGGTCCTGTGGCTCCAGTCGGGTGGTCGCGGAGCGGGGCGTGGGCGGGGCGGGAGGTTCGCGGGGCCGCCGGCAGCTGGGGCGCGGGCGGCCCGTGCCGCCAGATTAACCACTCACGATACGGGCCGGTTTCTTGATCTCGCGAGAATCTGAGCTTTCCCTGAGCATCAACCCGCTTTCCCTGTTCTATCTTGACTGCGTGTCGCCGAGAACTGACTCTGCGGGAGCGGGAATTCTTCATCAATCCGGTTTGCCGCATCCAGGGCGTTGGGGAGCAAAGATGATTGATGCTCATGGCACGTCCGATTCCGCCCCTCACATCCCTTCGGCCGAGCGCCACAGGGCGCTGCTGATGAGGTTCGCGAGCCGGTTGACCGACGGGGACCGGTACCGGGCGGAGGACATCGTCCAGGAGACCCTCCTGCGCGCCTGGAAGCGGCCGCCGGCCGCCGTCCCGGCCGGTGACGACGAGCGACTGCTCGCCTGGCTGTACACGGTGGCCCGCAACCTGGCGGTCGACATGCACCGACGGGACCGCGCCGTGCCGGTGGGCACCCTGCCGCCACAGCTGCTGAACCGCCCGGCGGACGGCGACATCGCCGACCGCGTGGTGGACCGGCAGGTGGTCCGCAGGGCGCTGGCCCGGCTGTCGGACGAGCACCGGGAGGTGGTCGTACGCGTCCACCTGTGCGATCGCCCCGGGCACGAGACCGCGCGGGAGATCGGGGTCTCGCCGGGGACCGTCAAGTCCCGTACCCACTACGCCCTGCGGGCCCTGCGGCGGGAGCTGGCGGCGTGACCACCTTCGACCCGGTCCGGTGGCTCGTCGACCACCGTGACGGGGTCATCCGGTGGACGGTCATCGTGTGCGTGGCCCTCCTGCTGTTCCTGCTGGTCCGGCACTTCGCCATGAAGCTGGGCGGCTGGCGGGCGGCATGGCGGCGCCTGACGAGGGAACTGGCCCTCACCGCGGCCGCGTTCGCCTCGCCGGTGCGGGCGTGGCTGCGCTACCGCCGGGTGCTGCGGATCCTGGTCCGGCGGCTCGGCGACCCGGAGAGCTGGCGTGACGCCGAACGGGCCCTGGCCGCCGCCCGGTTGGCGGCCGCGCCCGCCCGTCCGTACGCCGTCCTGGTCGACGACGGTGAGGTCACCGTTCTGCTGGCCGGACGAACGGTGCCGTCGCCCGTGGAACCCTGGGAGGCCGACGAGGACCTCCCCGACCAGTGGACGGCCCGCCGGGCGGACCTCCCGGCGGTCGTCCCGGCGGTCGGCGGCCCGGCGGTCGGCGGCCCGGCGGTCGGCGGCCCGGCATCCGGCCCGGCGAACCTCCGGGCGGACGTCCAGGCGGCCGTCTCCGCGCTCGCCCCGGAGGCGGGCCTGAGCCGGCCGGTCGTCGTGGCGATCGGCGCGGAGGACGGGTCCGCCGGACGCTGCGCCTTCCTGGACCTGATGTCGGGGCCGCCGACCCTGGCGCTGGACGGCGACCGGCGGGCCCGCGCGGCGCTGCTGCCGGCCCTGGGCGCGCAGTTGGGCGTACGGCTGCCGCCGGGACTGGTGATCGTGGCGGACGGGGTGCTCCGCGACTTCGCGGGCGAGCCGGTGCGCGAGGCGTACCGGAGGGCGAAGGACACCCCGACGCGGCTGGGCACGCCGCCGTTCCTGGTGGCGCCGGAGCTGCCGGACCCGCTGCCGCCGGAGCTGGCGGGGCCGCCGGAGGCGGTCCCGGCGACGCGGATCCTCGTTCTGGGGTCCGGACGCGGGTACGTACGCCGCCTGTACTCCGACGGGCACGGCCAACTTGCGCTGCAGGGGACGCCGTTGCTGCTGATGGCGCACGCGCTGCCGCAGGCGGTGGCCCGCACGCTGAAGCGGATCCCGCCGGTGCACCCGCCCGCGCCGACGACCGACGGGGTACGGGGCCTGTTCGAGGAGGACGACGTCCCGCTCGGCGGGCTCGCCGCGGAACAGGACCCGGACGAGGGCATCCCGACGACGGCCCCGGCCCGCACGGCCGAGACGTCCGCCGTGGCCACGGCCACGTCCACCGAGGGGGTGGTGGCCTCGGCGGCCACCCCGCTCCCGTCGCCGGCTCCGTCGCCGCGCCCCGTGCACCCTGCGCCGGGCGACGTCCCGGCCCCCGGAACCGGGCAGGCCCCGGCCGCGCCCGACGCGTCCGCCACCCCGGACCCCGACGCCGGCCCCCTGCCAGGCCCGACCCCCGAGCCGGCCTCGGACGGGCAGGAGGAGCCGGAGGGACCTGAGGAGCCGAGGGAGCCGAGGGAGCCGAAGGAACCATTCGAGCCGGACGGACCGGACGGGCCGGACCAGCCGGACGGGGCACGGCATCCCCGTGCTGCCGGACCCGACGGCGGAGACCCCAGCGCCGACGCCGGGGACCCTCGCGCCGACGGCGACGTGCCCGTGATCTGGGCCGGCTCCGACTCCGACCCGGGTCGCTGGACCGGTCTGGCCGGCCCCGGGCAGGACGCCCGGGCCGTCGCCGAGCGGCACGGTGAGGGACCCCACGGCGCCGCACCGGCCACCGACCCCTCCGACGCCCCCGCCCCCGCCCCCACCCCTGATCCCGACCCCGACAACGACCCCGGCCCCGAGCCCACCCCCACCGCCGACCCGGACACCGACCCGGACACCGACCCGGACGACGACCCCGATGCCGGGGTGCCCGCCGGGCCGGCCGGGGTGTCACCGCGTCGCTGACGTCACCGCAAGGAGTTCCGTGAGACTCACCCTCTCCACCGTCGACGTCCGCGGTCACCACGCGGATCACATGCTGGACCTCCCCGAGGGCGCCAACGTCGCCGCCCTCGGGGAGGCCCTGGGCGCCACCGAGCTCTACCTCGACGGCCGTCCGCTCAGCCCCGACCTCCCCGTTCGGGCCAGCGGACTGCGCGAGGGGTCGGTGGTCGGCCTCGGAGCCCCGGTACCGCCCCCGGCCGCGGGCTCCGAGGCCTGGCGGCCGCCCGCTTCCGACCCGGTCCTGGTCGAGGTCCGCCATGTCGGCGGGCCCGGCGCGGGCCGGGTCTGGCGGCTCGGCCCGGGCGCCCACGAGGCCGGCACCGACCGCGGCTGCGTGCTGCGCCTCGACGGCGGCGGGGCGCCCGCCCTCGGCACGTGGATCACCGTGGGCACCGACGGCCGGGTACGGATCCTGCTCCCCACCACCGACGACGACGCGGACGAGACCTGCGGTCTGCGCAGCCTCACCCCGCCGCCGCCCGTCGACCCCACCACCGGCACCCCGCTCACCGCCGAGGACCCCGCCGGACCCGAGGACGGCGGACCGGGCGGCCACACCCCCGAACCCGCCCCGCCCGGCCCCGACGGCAAACCCGAGGAACCGCCGCTCCCGCCGGCCGGCCGGCTCCCGGAGCTCGACGACGGATCGGTCGAGTGGCCGCCGTACGCCGACCTGTCCCTCGGTGACCATCTGCTGCGCCTGTGCCCGCCGTTCGAGGCCGACGCCGCCGTGAACACGGCCGCCGACGGCATCGGCGTCGAGTTCAACCGCCCGCCGCGCATCGCCCCGCACCTCGACGCCGAGTCCATGGCCATGCAGGGCCCGCCCGAGGACAACAGCAAGCGGCCCTTCCCGTTCCTCATGATGATCTCGCCGCTGATCATGGGCCTCGTCATGGTCTTCATGTTCCGCAGCCTCTACTTCCTGGTCTTCATCGTCCTGACGCCCCTGATGGGCCTCGGCAACTGGGTGACCTCCCGCCGGACCGGCCGCCAGCAGTACGAGGAGAACCTCCGGGTCTACCTCGTCCGCCGCGCCTGGCTGGAGCTGGAGATCCGGCAGGCCGCGCTGGAGGAACGGGAGCTGCGCGCCGAGTCCTTCCCCGACCCGGCGTCCCTGCGGCTGACCGCGACCGGCCCGGGCAAGGGCCTGTGGCAGCGCCGCCGCCGCGACCCCGATCACCTCACCCTGCGCCTGGGCACGCTCACCCGGGCCTCCCTCAAGCGCATCGACGACAGCGCCCGCGAGTCCAACCGCCGCAGGGTTCACTGGCGGCTCGCCGACGTCCCCTTCGGGGTGGAGCTCGCCCTGCACGGCGTGGTCGGTATCAGCGGTTCCGGAACCGCGCCGCGCCGCCTCGCCTGTTGGGCCGTCGCCCAGGCCGCCGTCCTGCACAGCCCGCGCGACCTGCGGATCGTCGTCCTCACCGACGACCAGCGCGCCGACGCCTGGAGCTGGGTGCGCTGGCTGCCGCACCTGCGGGGCGGCCGCCCCGGCGGCGCCGTCGTGAGCCTGGGCAACGACCCGGAGACCACCGCCCACCGGGTCAACGAGCTGATGGGCGAGATCCAGGCCCGCTCCGACGGCGACGCCTCCCCGATGCGCCACTTCCTCCAGCGGGAGCCGGACATCATGGTCGTCCTCGACGGGGCCCGCCGCCTGCGCGACGTCCCCGGCGTGGTCCACCTGCTGACCGCGGGCCCCGAGGTACGGGTGTTCAGCGTCTGCGTCGACGAGCGCGAACGGCTGCTCCCCGAGGAGTGCACCGTCGTCGTCACCACCCACGGCAACCGGCTCTCCGTCCGCGCCTCGGGCGTGCCCGAAGTGACCGACGTACGGGCCGACCTGGTCGAGAGGCGCTGGTGCGAGGAGGTGGCCCGGGCCCTGGCCCCGATCCGCGACGTCACCGTCGACGGCGACTCCGGGCTCCCCGACGACGTCCGGCTGCTGCCGATGATCGGCCACGAGCCCCCGGACCCGGCCGCGATCGTCAAGGCCTGGTCCCGCCGCCCGGCCTCGGCCGGCTTCGTCATCGGCTCCGGGTACGAGGGCCCGCTCACCCTGGACCTGGTCCGCGACGGCCCGCACGGGCTGATCGGCGGCACCACCGGCTCCGGAAAGTCGGAGCTGCTCCAGACGATGATCGCCTCGCTGGCCGCCGCCAACCGGCCGGACGAACTCGCCTTCGTCCTGGTCGACTACAAGGGCGGCAGCGCCTTCCGCGAATGCGACCGGCTGCCCCACACCCTCGGCATGATCACCGACCTCGACGGGCACCTGGTGCGCCGGGCCCTGGCCTCCCTCGACGCCGAACTGCGGCGCCGCGAGATCCTGCTGAACGAGGTCGAGGCCAAGGACCACCCGGAGTACCGGGCCAAGCGGGCCCGCAACCCGCAGCTGCCCGCCCTGCCCCGGCTCCTCATCATCATCGACGAGTTCGCGACCGTGGTCCGTGAACTGCCCGAGTTCGTCCCCGGGCTGATCAGCCTCGCCCAGCGCGGCCGTTCGCTCGGCCTGCACCTGTTCCTCGCCACCCAGCGGCCCGGCGGCGTCGTCAGCACCGAGATCCGCGCCAACACCAACCTGCGGATCGCGCTGCGCGTCATCGACCGGTCCGAGAGCCAGGACATCATCAACGCCCCCGAAGCGGCAGGGATTTCACCGAGCAACCCCGGGCGCGCCCTGGTCCGCCTCGGCTCGGCCGCGCCGATGCCGTTCCAGACCGCGTTCGTCGGTGCCGAGCGCGGTGGTGCGGGGGCCGGGGAGGCGGACGCCGGCGACCGGTTCGTCCGGCCGGTGCGCACCTCCGAGGTGACCTGGCAACGCCTGGGCCGGACGCCCGTGTTCACCGAATTCGCGGACGAGGACGGCGAATCCGCCGGCCTGCCCTCCCCCGAGGAGCTCCCGACCGACCTGCGGGCGCTCGTCGACGCCCTCATCGAGGCGACCGAGCGGCTCGACGACTACACCCCGCAGCCGAGCCCCTGGCTGCCCCCGATGGACGACCGGATCGCGCTGGACGAGCTGCCGCCCGTACCGGATCCCGAGGAGGGCGCCCTCCCGCTCGTGCCGTACGCCCTGTTCGACCTGCCCGAGCTCCAGGAGCGGCGGCTCGGCGCGATCGACTGGTCCGTCTTCGGGCACCTCTACGTCATCGGCGCCCCGCGCTCGGGCCGTACGCAGGTGCTGCGCACCATCGCCGGCGCCACCGCCATGGCCATCGGCAGCGACGACGTCCACCTGTACGGGATCGACGCGGCCGGCAGCGGACTGGCGGCGATGGAGGCCCTCCCGCACTGCGGGGCCGTGGTCTCCCGGCATGACACCGAGCGGCTGGAACGCCTGGTCACCCGCTTGATCAGCGAACTGACCATACGCCAGCGGCTGTTGTCCCAGTACGACTGCGCCGGCATCACCGAACTGCGCGCCAAGGTGTCGGCCGCCCGCCGCCCCGCGCACATCGTCCTGTTCATCGACGGCTGGGACGCGCTGAGCCAGCTCATCGACGACTACGACGGCGGCCGCGTCTACGCCGAGGTGGTGAGGCTGCTCCGCGAGGGCGTCGCGGCCGGCGTCCACGTCATCGCCACCTCCGAACGCGTCCTGCTCGGCGGCCGGGTCGCCCAGCACAACGACAAGCGGCTGCTGCTGCGGCAGGCCGACCCCAGCGACTACCACCTGGTCGGCATGGCGCGGGACAAGATCCCCGCCCATGTCCCGCCCGGCCGCGGCTGGCACGCGCCCGGCGGGATCGAGACCCAGATCGGGCTGCTGCCGACGGTCTCGGAGGACCGCCCGGACCAGGGTGACGCCCTGCGGGCGATCGGCAGGCGGACCACGGCACGGGACAGCGCGGTCGCACCCGCGCGCAGGCCCTTCCGGATCCGCGAGATGCCCGGCCTGATCGGCTTCCAGGAGGCCGTCGACCAGGTACCGAAGCAGCAACTGCGGCCGCTGTGGGCGCTGCTGGGCGTCGGCGGGGACGAAGTGGCGCCGATCGGGTACGACTTCCGCGACGGCGGCGGTTCGTTCATCGTGGCCGGCCCGCCGCGCACCGGCCGCAGCACCGCGCTCGCCGCGATGTCGGTGTCCCTGCTGCTGGGCGGCACCCAGCTGATCGTGATCACGCCGCGCGAGTCGCAGCTGCGGCGGCTGGCCGCCCATGACCTCGCGCACGTCTTCCGGGAGCCCGACCCGTCGCCGGAGGCGCTCACCGAGGCACTGGAGTCCTTCCGGGGCAAGCCGGTGGTCGTCGTCGTGGACGACGCGGACCTGCTGCTCGCCGCCGACGCCGACTCCGTGCTGCGCCAGGTGGCCGCGGCGGGCCGGGACCACATGCAGGGACTGCTGCTGTCCGGGCTGCCGGAGTCCATGCACTCCATGGGCTGGGTGGGCGTGGCCCGGCGGGCCCGGCGGGGGCTGCTGCTCGGCCCGAAGAGCGTCGGCGAGGGCGACATCATCGGCGCCCGGCTCTCCGGTGAGCAGATCCGCATGTCGCCGGGCCAGGGCCGGGGCTGGACGGCCGGAGAGAGCGGCGGCGCGGTCGCCGTACAGGTCCCGCTGACGGTCCTGGAGGGCTGACCCGCCGGGGGCCCGGTGGGGCCGGTCCGGGGCCGGGCCCACCGGACCCGGCCGGGGACCCGCAAGCCCGGCCGTGCCGCCGCGGCCCCTCACCGCACCGCGGTGAGGGGCTTCGGGCTGCCGCCTACTTCCTCGCCCCGCCCGCCGCCATCTCGGCCTGGGCCTTCCTGATCGCGATGGCGAGCTCGCTGTCGGACTGCGCCATCCCGTCGGCGATCTTCTTGAACGTTTCCGCGAACGTCTTGATGTTCGCCGCCGAGTCCTTCATCTGACGGCTGAACTCGCCGTAGGCGTCCCGCATCGCCGGGCTGGCCTTCTCGAAGACCAGGCCGTTCTGGAGGAGCCCGCTGACGTAGCCCTCCAGGTTGGCCAGCTCCTTCGCGATGTCGGACAGCTTGGTGGCCATGTTGGCGCAGCCCTTTTGGATCTGGTCGAAGTCGAATACGACGTCGTCGGTACCGACCGGCATGGTGATGCCCCTCTCCGCTGCCGTCTCCGATCAGCCGTTGCTGTTGACCTGGCTCGCCATTTCGCCGTCCATCTTCTGGACGGACTCCTTGATCGCCTGGAACTGCTTGGCGAAGCCCTTGATGGCCTCCGTCGCCTGGATCAGCCCGGTGTTGAACTTCTCGTACTGCTGCGTGAGCGCGGGGCTGGTCTTCTCCAGGACCAGGGCGTTCTTCAGGAGGGCGTCCACCTCCTTCTTGGCCTCGGTCATGCGGGGTACGAGCGTGACGTCGACGCTCGTGTTCAGCAGGCCTGCCACCCTGTCGATCTCGGAGTAGGACAGGCGGATGTTGGCAACCATGCGGGGTGTTCCTTCCGGTCGTTCGCGGTGTTCGGGCGGTACGTGCGGGTCAGGAGCCGATGGTGGGCCCGCTGCTGCCCTCGTCCTCGTCCTTCGGCACCGTCACCCACGGGGCGGTCGCCCCGGCACGCGTGTACTCCGTGACCTTGTCGCCCTCGGTGACCTTCATCGTCCCCGAGCCGTCGGTGTTGATCACGACCGACGAGACGCTGGTCGTGCCGTCCGCCCCCTTGGTGGTGATCGTGTAGTCGCGCGCGTCGAACGGCTTCCCGCCGCCCGGCGGCGTGACCATCTCCGGCGCCCCCTTGTACTCCGTCGTCGAGGTGTACGTCTGGCCGTGCGCCGTGACGGTCGAGGTCTCCTTGATGATGTTGTTGTCCTTGTCGACTTCGAGCTTGACGTCGATCGAGCCCGACGAGGTCTCCTGGCGGTAGTGCAGAGGCGGGGTGTCCGAGGGCTTGGGCGGCTGCGGGCCGGGGGGCCGGGGCGGATCCTTGTCGTCCCGCCACGCCTTGCACCAGCCGGGCGCGCCGTCGGCGCTGCACACCGTGTGGATGTTGGCGTCGGGGTGGTCCCGGAAGTACTCGGAGGCGCCGATCTTCTTCAGATAGGCCTCCCATGTGGCCCGGTCCGAGAGCCACTTGTCGTAGTTCTTCTTCCTGTCCTTCCATTCCTCCAGGCCCAGCGACCTGGTCATCAGGCCCGCGCCCGCCGCGAGTTGGGAATCCGCCTCGAACCACGCGTTGGACACGCCCTTGAAGAGGTCGGCGAGCTTGTTGAGCCCGTCCTTGGCCTGCCCCTGGCGGTTCTTGGAGGTGGTGTAGAAGTAGTTGAACTCGGCGGACATGTCGTACGTCCCGAGGACCCTGCGGCGCTCACTGGCCAGGGCCTCGCCCATGTCGCGGTACGAACCGCTGCCGCTTCCCGAGTCGGCCTGGTTGGCCATGTCCCGGAGCTTTGACTGGACCTTGTTCAGCAACCCGTAGTCGATGGCGAAGTCCGGGGTCTTCTCCTCCACGTTCCGCCTCCTTCCCTGGTGGTCCTTCAATTCGTCTACGCTCCGCGGCACCTTCCGGTTCAACCGGACGTCGAGAAAGATGAGTTCGCCGGTGAACCGGTGGAGGGGCCGGTGCGTAGAGGAGGTAGGGGCAGGCGCCGTACGACGAAGGGGGTGGCCGTACATGGCCCGACCCACCGACTGGTCCGCCCTCGGCATGACCGAGGACCCGACCCCGGGCGACCCGGACGAGATCGACCGGATCATCGCTTCCCAGTTGGCGCTGATCGAGCTGGCGAAGACCATCGAGGGCGGGCTCGACGAGGTGCTGAACACCTCCTCCAACGCCTTCAAGGGCAAGACCGCGGACGCCATACGAGGGAAGATCAACACCCGGATCCGCGGCTTCGTCACCACCTACAAGAAGGCCCACGAAACCTTCCGCACCACCATGCAGACCTACGCCGGCGTCATGCGCGAGCAGCAGCGCAAGACGGAGGAGGCCCTGACCGCGGCGAAGGCGCTGAAGGAGGACGACAAGGACGGGCGGGAGACCCACAGGAAGGCGGCCCAGGCGGCCCAGGCGACCTTCGAGGCCGCCGCCGCCACCGCCGCCACCGCGCTCTCCGAAGCCGCGAGCTCGATCTCCTCGCCCGTGGACGACTGCGCGGAGGTCTGGAAGGTCCTCACCTACATCGCGATCATCCTGATCATCCCGGCCATCTTCACGGGCGGCACCCTGGCCCTGGTCGCCTTCGCCCTCAACATGAGCCTCATGATCAAGACGGCGATCGACTTCCACAACGGCGACGCGTCCGTCACCGATCTGGTCCTCTCCATCGTCGGAGTCATCGCCCCCACCACCAAGGGCCTGAACATCACCGCGGCCTGGGGCGCGCTGAAGGGCTTCAGCACCAAGGCGTTCACGGGCTTCAAGAACCTGGTGCTCGGCGGCCCCAACTCCTTCGGCCTGTTCATCCGCAACGGTCTGCACATCGGCGACGTCATGAGCGGGACGTTCACCTGGGTGCGGGCCGGTGTGTTCACCGGGCTGAAGTTCGACGCCCGGGGGCTCCAGGCCGGCCACTTCATGGGCGGCAGCGGGCGGGCGTGGGGGTTCATCCCGGTCGCCACCGACCTCGCGGTGATCAACATCGCCGGTGCCGGGACCTTCTTCGGGGTCCGCAGCTTCATCGTCGGGCTGAACGGCATCAAGGCCGGCATCACCACCGTCGCCGGCGGGCTCAGCGGCTGGAAGGGCCTGCGCCTGATCCTGCCGGTGGCCGCCGACGAGATGGGCCAGGGCATCGGCCTCGCCATCAAGATCGGCTTCTACGAACGCGGCATCCTCGGCAAGTACATCCACGGCGCCTTCATCAACGGCAAGTTCATCGGCGACCTCGGCAAGATCTCGGGCGCCGCGGGGGCCGGTTCCCACTTCTTCGGGGAGGGCGGCGCCGTCGGCGGCTCCGGACTGATCCGCACCGACGGCTTCACGTTCTCGCCCACCGGCAATCCCTTCGGCGCCGGGGGCCCCGGTATGGGCGACTGGCACGGTTTCAGCCCGTCCGGGCTCTTCTCCGGTCCGCCGCCCGGCCTCTCCGTGATCACCCCGCAGGGCCTGGACGTCCAGCTCGGGGCGGCGGGCGGGCTCGGCTCCATCGGCCGCCTGGACCTGCCGTCGATCGACGCCCGGCTCGTCGACCTGGCGTCGCTGGGCACCGGCGGCACCGGCGGCACCTTCCAGCTGCCCACGCTGGGGCCGGTGACCCCGCTCGGCGTCAATGGCGGCGCCGCGAACCTGCCCGCGCTCGGGGGTGTGACCTCGATCGGTGTCAACGGCACCACGGTCCAGCTTCCCGGCCTCGGCTCGATCCCCCCGTCGATGCCGGTGCACACCCAGATCGACATGCCGCAGCTCGGCAGCTCCGTGGGGGCGCTCCCGGCGACCACCGTCACCGCACCGGAGCTGAACAGCATCACCGGGGCGCTCGTGCCGGTGAACGTGTCCACGCCGTCGCTGCCCTCCCTCGGCCACGTCAGCGTGCCCTCCCTGGGCACGGTGGGCGGGGGCGGGATCGGGCAGATCTCCACCCCGCTCCCGGGCGTCGACGCCCAGCTCGTGGACCTGCCCGCGGTGGGCGGCCTCGGACAGGTCGGCGAGGTCCAGCTGGGCCAGGTGAACCTGCCCTCGCTGAGCGTCGCCACACCCCAGCTCGGGGTCACGCCGGGCGGCCTGGGCGCCGGCGAGATCTCCGCACCGCAGGTCGGCGCGCACCTCGGCGAGGTCTCCGTGCCCGGGGCGAACGCGCACCTCGGCGGCGCCTCCGTACCGGGCGCACAGCCGGGCGAGGTCTCCGTGCCCGGGGCGAACGCGCACCTCGGCGGCGCCTCCGTACCGGGCGCACAGGCGGGCCAGATCTCCGTACCCGGGGCGAACACGAACCTCGGGGATGCCTCCGTACCGGGCGCACAGCCGGGCCAGGTCTCCGTGTCCGGCGTGAACGCGAACCTCGGCGACCTGTCCCTGCCCCAGGGCGGGCTCGGGGAGCTCGGCGCGCCTCGGACGGGCGCGCTGGGGATCGGCCAGGTGGACCTGCCGGCCGCCCACACGGGCACGGTCAACCTGGCCGCGCTGGGCGGCGCCGCCTTCGCCCCGCGGGCCGGCAGCCACCTCGCGGACGTGATCGCCTCGGTCCACGCCGCGGCGTTCAGCAACCCCCGGGTGTTCGTCAACCACACCGAGGTCCTCGACTTCCAGCACACCTTCACCCACCTGCCCGACCTGCCCGGGGTGGAGGTCCGGGTGGCGCCCGGCATCCAGAGCGGCAACCAGGTCGACATCGAGGTGGACACCCCGCAGGGCCCCGCCGGAACGCTCGACACCCGGCACGTCCAGATCGGCGGCCAGGACGTGCTGCGGGTCGAGCACATCCGCCCCGACGGCAGCGTGCGCCGCCTCGACTACGCGCTCAGCTCGGGGGCCGGGCACGCCCTGATCGACGACCAGGTCATCGACCCGCACATCACCGGGGGCGGCCCGGCCGGCAGCGCCGTCGAGCTGCAGCCGCTCCCGCAGCCCGGAACCGGTGCCGGTGCCGGTGCCGGTGCCGGGACAGGTGGCGGCCTGCCGGGCGCGGCCGCGAACCCGAGCCTCGCCCACCTCCTGGGGCTGGCCGGTCTCGACCACATGCCGCCGGCCCCGGGTGCCGCGGGTGCGGCGGGTGCCGCGGGCGGCGGCGGCCCGGTCCCGGCGGCCGCGCCTCCGGTCCTGCACGTGGTGACCCTGCCGGGCCTGAACAACACCTTCGCCCACGTCCGGACCGACGCGGCCGGTGTCATCACGGACGTACGGGGCATGCCCGGCGGCCACCCGGTCGACGTCCAGCACGTGCGCGGCGCGGGCCCCGCGGGCGCGGACATCGTCCGCGTCGAGCACACCGCCGTCCCCGGTGTCGAAGTGCTCCGCTGGGATTTCACCGCCGACCAGGCCGGCACCACGCTCGTCGGCAGCGAGCGGCGCTTCCAGCTCCACGGCGGGGCGCTGGACGGTACGACCGTCAGCCTCCACCTGGACCCCGACCGTTCCGTCGGCAGCATCCGGCACCTCGGAGCCGGTGACGCCGTCCTGCCCACCGGCGGACGTCCCGTCCTGATGAACGGCGCCGGCCTGAACATCCCGGCCGCGAACGGCTCCGGCTTCCACCTGTACCACCCCGCCACCGGCCTCCCGACGCACACCGGCATCGCGCTCACGGGCGCCGACGGGCTGCCGAACGGTCTGCACGTGCTCGTCCCGGCGGGCACCCCGGCCGGCGCAGGCGCGGCCGGCGCAGGCGCGGCCGGCGCAGGCGCGGCCGGCGCAGGCGCGGCCGGTGCCGGTCCGCTGCCCGCGCCGCGGCTCACCGGCGCCGACGGCATGACCGGCCTGGGCACGGTCACGCCCCACGGCGACGTGTTCCACGTGAACCCCACCCCGGCCCCCGGCGCCGTCGCCGCCCCGCAGATCGGCGTGTACGGGGCCGACGGCACCTTCTCGCACCACGCCCTGCCGGTGCCCGCCGTCACCCTGCCGGGCGGCGCCGGAGCCGCCTTCGTACGGATCCCGGACGCGCCCGGCGGCGCCCCCCGGCTCGTCCACGCCGACGGCGGCGCGATCGACGGCGCCGGCGTCCACGCCCAGGCGGGCGGCGGCTTCCGGATCGACCACCGGGGCCGGCACATCGCCGTCGACGCGGCCGGCGTCCGTACCCACGACGTCACCACCCTGCACGGCCCGCACGTCCCGGCCGACGGGCACTTCGTCTTCACCCCGGCCGGCACCCCGAACACGCCCGCCCCGCAGCTGCGCACCGCGGACGGCGCCGTCGACCCCGCGGCGGGGCAGGTCATCCGGGTGGACGGCACCCTCCACGTGGACCTCGGGCGGCACCGGTTCTCCGTGCACACCCTCGACGGCGCCTTCTCACACGAGGGCGTCGCCATCCGGGGCCTGGCCCACGTGCCCCCCGGCGGCGCCTTCGTACGGGACACCCCCGCCAGCGGCGCCGCCCCCCAGCTGGTGCGCGGGAACGGCACCGCGATCGACGGAGCCACCGTCACCGCGCAGGGCCCGGACGGCTTCCGCATCCAGCACCGGGGCCAGCACATTGCGGTCGACCCGGCGGGTGTCGCCACCCACAACGTGGTCACCCTGCACGGGGTGGGCGTCCCGGGCACCGGGCAGTACGTCTTCACCCCGGTCGGCACCCCGGACACGCCCGCCCCTCACCCGCGCGACATGGGCGGCGGCGTCGACAACGGCATCGCGGTCCAGCGGGCCGGCGACGAGTTCCTGCTCACCGACGCCCACGGCACCATCCAGGCTTTCGACACCGGCGGCGGCGTCCTCCTGCGCACCGACGTGCCGGTCACCGGCGGCTCCGCCCTCGACGGCCATGTCATCCGGACCGACGCGGACGGCACCATCAGCCTCCTGCGGCCCGACCTCGAACCACTGCGCGGAGGTGGCCAGGTCCTCGCGCAGACCGGCCTGCCGGGCGGCGGCTTCCGCGTCGTACACGGCGACGGCCAGCTCGTGTTCGACGCCCGCGGCGCCCACACCCACAATGCCGTCGAACTCCGGGGCATCACGGACGACGGCATGGGACAGTACGTCTTCCAGCCGGTCGGAGGGGCCGGCGCGGCGCCGAACCCCCACCTCAAGGACGCGGCCGGCGCCGACCTCCCCGACACCGTCACCGTCCGCCCCGACGGCACCCTCCGGGTCACGAGCCCCGGCACGATCCGCGTCCACGGAGCAGCGGACGGCCACTTCCGGTTCCACGCCTTCCCGCTCACCACCATGGGCGGAGCGCAACTGCCGGAGCACATCGGGGTGTACCCGGGGGGCGCCCTGCGCAGCCTCGACCAGAACCTCGACCCGATCGACGGCGCCGCCGTCACCCCGCGCCCCGGCCACGGCTTCCACGTCACGGGCGGGAACGGCGAGTTCCGGATGTTCGACGGGGGCGGCCGGCTCGACGTGCACGTCACCGCGGCACCGGGCGGCGGCAACGTCTTCACGGTCACCTCGGCGTACGGCAACCCGTTCCAGGTGGTCCCGCTCGGCGACGCCAAGGGGCTCGCCAACCCGTCGATGGCGCGTTTCGTCGACACCACTCCGGGCGGGATCCGCCTTCTCGACGGCCACTTGGGCACGGTCCACGGCGCCACGGTCACGCCTCAGCTGGGCGGCGGCTTCCGCATCGACGGCTTCGGGGGCCTCAGGCAGGGCGAGTTCAAGGTGTACGCCGCCGACGGCACGCTGGAGATCCAGCGGATCAACGTCGTCTACGAGGGGCAGATCAAGCCCAATCAGCACCTTGAACTGCACCACGTCGCGCAGCTGGGTGCGCCCGGCGCACCCGCGAACACCTGGGAGCTGGTCCGCACCGGCGACGCCGCCCCGCCCAGCGGCCGGCGCATCGCCAAGTGGTTCGAGGGCGGCGTGATCAACTCCAAGGGCCTGACGCAGGGACGGGTCCACCTGACCACCCACTCCGGCATCACCGTCTTCGAGTCGCGGCCGCTGCCGAACGGCAACACCCTCGGCTCCTTCCAGTCCAGTGCCAGCGCCTCCATCTCCGGGTTCTCCCTGACCAACCAGCGTGGTGTGTGGAACGAGATGGACGCCGCGGGCACCCTCGTCCGGCACGGCACCCGGCACTGGGGCGAGAGCTTCCGCTCCTGGTTCGACTCGACCGGCACCAGCGGTGTCGCCCGGGTCACGCACTTCCAGCAGCTCCCGGACGGCGGCCACGTCATCGGCAGCACCGACCGCGGCGCCGTCACCCAGAGTCTGGGCAAGGGCACCTGGTTCCGCTACGACGCCGATTTCAAGCTGATCGCCCAGGGCGACCGCCAGTGGGGACAGGTGCGCGGCTTCACCGACACGATGAAGCACCCCCTCACCGGCGAGACCGTCGTCATGCACGAGAAGTTCGGCCGCTTCCAGCCCAACACCCACGACGTACGCAGGCTCTTCCAGCAGGAGATCGGCGCCGACGGGATCCCCAAGACGACCTCGGTGTCGCTGTCCGCGCCCGGCAAGGAAATCGACAGCATCAAGGTGCTGGAGAACGGTGATGTCCTGGCGGTCAAGCGGATGGCGGAGCAGCGCCCGCCGATCTGGTACCGCTACTTCCTCAGCGGCGAGATGTGGAAGACCGATTTCAACAACGTGCCCTGGTTCAAGAACGACAGCCTGACCCAGTTCAGCGAGTGGAGCATCACGTCGGGGGCCGGAGCCGACCTGGGAAACCTCTCCCACGGCATCCGCCTGCTCACCCAGAACGGCGCCCTGACGGACATCGCGAGCAACGGCCACATCGTCCGCGAGACCCGGAAGCTGATCAACGGCAACGACCTGACCGTCGGCAACGTCAAGGTGCCCGACGGCCCCGACGGCAACCCGGTGCACATCCCGCCGGGCTATCTGCCCTTCTCCGAGGGTGTGGGCAAGCTCCAGGGCCACCGCTCGTTCAACCGGGCCGACTTCGACGCCCCGACCGGCATCGACGTGGGCCGGATCACGTGGCAGGACCGGTACACCACCGATCTCGGCGACGGCGACTGGTTCACCCCGAACGCCGGGAAGCACTGGGAGGTCGCCCGCACCGGACTGAACGACGGCAGCGTCGTCGAGTGGCGGCCGCAACCGGCCCTGCGGCCCGACGGCGGAGCGGGCAACGGCGACCTCGCCTTCCGCCGGCAGTTCCACATGTACAACGGCGACTGGACCAGGTACGACCACCACGGCTACGTGGTGGCCCGCTCCGACACCTGGCCCGCCGTCGGCGGCGCCGAAGGCAACGTCATCATCGAAGGGCGCGGTCCGAGCACGGGCCGCATGAGCTGGTCCGACGCGGCCGACCCCGCCGGCACCATTGGAGGCCCCCGGCTCACCGCTCACGGCCGCGACATCAACCCCTACGGCTGGGACCGCGAGTCCTACCAGGACTTCACCCCGGACCTGCGGCTCATCCGGGACCACCAGCTGCTCGCCGACGGCACCACCGTCGACGCCTGGCGGGTCAGCCGGGCCGACGACGGCACCGAGGTCTGGAACTGGCGCAAGGTCGACGTGCACGGCAACATCAAGGAGTTCGGCAACGGACCGGGCGACCAGGTCAGGCGGTGGATCGACGCCAACGGCAACGTCCTGTCCGGCTGGAGGAAGGACGCCCGCTGGTCCGACCACGTCGTCAGCCTCGGCAACATCAAGATCCAGGAGATCCCGGCCAAGCCCGACGCCGGAGTGATCCAGAACCTGCTCGGCGACAAGCCGTTCCGCATCCGCGAGTTCGTGGCGGAGCCGGGCGGGACGTTCAACCAGCACGTCTGGAAGGAGTTCGACACCGGCGCCGTCGTCCGCGAGAAGAAGATGCTCCCCAACGGCACCTACCTGGAGAGCGAGACCTGGCAGCAGCACTGGCGGCAGTACGGCCCTTCCGGCCTGGACGTCACCGCCGAACGGGCTCCTTCCGGCTTCGTCTACGAGACCGATGCCTTCGGCAAGCTCACGCTGGTCGGCCGCGAGACCGACTACGTCGACTGGGCCAACCAGTACCGCGGCTACTACCGCATGCTCACGGACCCCAACCGCTGGGAGTTCGGCTCCGCCGTGGGCGGCGAGTCCACCTACCGGCCGTTCCTCATCAAGGCGGGACAGCAGCTCGGCGTGGAGATGAGCCACGAGTTCGCCGTCGACTTCTTCGTGAACCTCCTCCTCTTGCTGGTCGGCGCGGCGACCGGCGGCGCCAAGATCACCGCCGCGGAGTTCGGCAAGATCTTCTACGGCTCCGTGCTCAGCGCTGCTATGAAGGGCGCGGTCACCGCCGCGCACCAGGCCTATGGCCGCGGCACCCCGTGGAAGAACGGCCTCAGCCACATCGACTACGGCTTCCCCTACCAGCGCCACCCCACGGACGACAACTGGCGTGGCGAGTGGGCGGGCCACGAGAAGGTCGCCCGCTGGCGCGGCACGACCTACACCATCGTCGTCGGCACCCTGGCCGGCACCGTGGGCGGACTCGTCTCCGGTGCCTCCACGGCCGCGGTCTTCGGCGTCAAGAACGCGGCGGGCGAGCTCATCAAGCTGCGCGCCTCCGATGCCGTGATCAGCGGCCTGATGGGTTCGCTCGGCGGTTTCATCGGCGCCGGGACCCTCGGCGCGGCCCGTTCGGTCGTCCACCTGAACATCGCCGGGCGCTGGTACCACCGCGCGGGCGTGATCGACATCTTCCTCGTCCCGACCCTCGGAAAGATCATGGACAAGTACGTCGCCGCCTCCGTCACGGGCCCCCTGGTCCGCGACCTGATCAAGCCCAGCTGGTACCTGCTCCCGAGCAGCGCGGGCGGATCCGGCTCCCCCGTCCTCCTGATCGACCCCGACTTCTTGCCGCAGGGAGCCGTCACCCCATGACGACCAGCGCCAGCGCGCACAGCGCGGCCCCCGCCGCCCCGCCCCTGCGCGTCGCCGCCAAGGGCTGGGGCGGCCACCGCACCATCGCCTCCGCCCTCGCCGCGGCCCCGCCCGGCGCCGTGATCACCATCGCGCCCGGCGTCTACACCGAGTCCCTGCGCCTGGAGCGCCGGGTGCTGCTGGAGCCGGAGTTCGGATCCGGAACCGTGCACCTGCGCTCCCCCGGCGGTCCGCTGCTCACCGTCACCGCCCCCGGCTGCGAGCTGTACGGGCTGGACCTGCGCGGCTGCGACCCCGCCGAGGCCGCCGTACGGGTCGCCGACGCGGCCGGGCTGACCCTGACCGAGTGCGATCTCGGCGTCGGCCGGATCGACGTACTCGGCTCCCGTCAGGAGGCCGCGGCGGCCGACAATGCGGCACTCACCTTCGCCGACACCCTTGCCGGAGCCCTGCGCGACCCGGTCGGCGGCGGCGTCCTGCTGGTCCGCCGCAGCCGGCTGCACGACGCCCGGCACGCCGCCGTACACCTGGAGGGCGATGCCCGCGCCCGCCTGGAGGACACCGTCGTGGACACCGTCGACGGGCTCGGGGTGGCGCTGGGCGGCAGCGCGGTCCTGCTGGGCGAGCGCCTGCGCGTCACCGGCACGGCCGGCTCGTGCCTGCGCGCCCGCGGCTCCTCCCGGGTGCTGCTGCGCGACGCCCGCCTGGCCGGCCCCGGCCGTCACGGGCTGCTCATCGAGGACGAGGCCGAGGCGCTGCTGGAGGAGTGCCGGATCAGCGATCCGGCCCGGGGCGGCGTCCGCGCCGACGGCTCGGCGAGCGTCGGCCTGGCCGACTGCCGGATCACGGGGGCCGGGACCGACGCGCTGGCGGGGTACGGCTCCGCCCGGCTCACGGTGCACGGCTGCTGGATCCTCGGCCCGGCCGGCCACGGCCTGGCCGTGGCGGGCGAGGCCACCGCCCTGGCCGGCGACACGCTGATCGCCCGTACGGGGGCCGCGGCCGTACGGGTCGGCGACGGGGCGGGCGCCGCGCTGACCGGCTGCCGGATCGGGGTCAGCGGGGAGCACGCGCTGACGGTGACCGGCACCGCCCACGCCGACGTCACCGACACCACGTTCGCCGACGCCGCCGTATGCGGCGTGCACACCGACGGCCGGGCCCGGCTGGACCTCACCGGCGGCCGGATCGAGCGCGGCGAGACCGGGCTGCGGCTGCGCTCCACGGCTGCCGCCGCCGTACGGGGCACCACGGTGACCGGCCCGCGCAAGGCGGGCGTCGAGATCGGCCCCAAGGCCCGCACCACCTTGGCGGGCGTCCGGATCGGGGCCACCGGCAGCGCGGGCGTGGTGCTGGACAGCGGGGCCCTGCTCACCATGGAGGGCTGCGCGATCGAGGCGGCCGGCGGCAGCGGCATGGTCGTGGCGGGCGCCGCCGAGCCCAGCGTACGGGGCCTGCGGATCGACGGGGCGGCCAAGAACGGCATCCTGTTCGCGCCGGGCGCGGGCGGCACGTTCGACCACTGCGACCTCACCGGCGGGAACTTCCCCGCCCTGCACATCGGCAGGGCGGCCACGCCCCGTTTCACCGGCTGCCGGGTGCTGGACTGCTCCCAGGACGTCGCGCTGGCCGAGGACGCGGCGCCGGTCTTCGAGGACTGCGTCTCGGTCCGGGTCAAGAACCCGGCCCTGCCCCCGGTCACCGCCGCCGGTCCCGCGCCGGGTGCCGGCCCGGCCCCGTCCGCCGGCCGCCCCGGCCCCGCCCCCGACTCCGCCCGGCCGGGCGGCTTCTCCGCGCTGTCCGCCGGCTCCGACCCCGGCGAACTCGCCGACCTGGGCGAGCCCGAGCCCGCACCCGAGACGCTGGAGGAACTGCTCGCCGAACTGGACGAGCTGGTCGGTCTCGACGGGGTCAAGCGGGACGTCGGCGGCATGGTCAAGCTGATGCAGACGGTGCGGCTGCGCCAGCAGGCGGGCCTGCCCGCGCCACCGCTGAGCCGGCACCTGGTCTTCGCGGGGAACCCGGGCACCGGCAAGACGACGGTGGCCCGCCTCTACGGCAGGCTGCTCAAGGCGCTGGGCCTGCTGGAGCGCGGCCATCTGGTGGAGGTCGACCGCAGCGCCCTGGTCGGCGAGTACGTGGGCCACACCGGCCCGAAGACCACCGAGTCCTTCAACCGGGCCCGCGGCGGCGTGCTGTTCATCGACGAGGCGTACGCGCTGGTGCCGGCCGGGGTGTCCAACGACTTCGGCCTGGAGGCGGTGGCGACCCTGGTCAAGCTCATGGAGGACCACCGTGACGAGGTGGTCGTCATCGCCGCCGGGTATCCCGGGGACATGGAGCGGTTCGTCTCCTCCAACCCCGGTCTGGCCTCCCGGTTCACCCGGAGCCTGGTCTTCGCCGACTACAGCTCGGCGGAGCTGGTCCGCATCGTGGAGCACCACGCGCAGCGGCACCGCTACGAACTGAGCGAAGGGGCCCGCGCGCGGCTCGGCGAGCACTTCGACGCGGTCCCCCGCGACGCCCGGTTCGGCAACGGCCGTACCGCCCGCCAGGTCTTCCAGGCCATGACGGAACGTCAGGCCCTGCGCATCACGGAACTGACCGACCCGGTGGAGGCGCAGCTCGTGGTCCTCGACGAGGAGGACATGCCCCTCGCGCTGCCGCCGGTCTGATGCCGCGGGCGGGGGCCGGTGGGCCACCTGACGATCCGTCTTCTCCGTAGCCGGAAGCGGCCGCGGCGCCCGGCGCGCCGCGGCCGCTTCCGTTTTCGCGCACCACCCTAGCCGTCACCTGTGACATGTGAAATATTACCTGCGCTTCGACCGCACGCCCGAACCCTCCCGGGGCATTCCCCGAACTCATGGAAAGGTCCGTCACGTTGCGCAGACTCGCAGCGGTGGGAGCGGCGATATCCCTCGCCCTCCTGGCCGCCCCCGCCCTCGCCGCCACCGCCCCGCCCCCGCCCGCCGCCGGGCAGCGGGCCCCCGAACTCGCCGCCGCCCCTCCGCCCGCCCCGCTCGAACTCCAGCGCCAGAGCCTGCGCCGCCAGGCCCTCGAAGGCGTCGCCGCCGGCAGCACCCGCGCCGAGGCGGACGGCACCCTCCCCCGCGCGGCCAAGGTCGGCAAGCGGTACGTCGAACTCGCCCAGGAACGCAAGGACAAGGTCTTCGTGATCCTCGCCGAGTTCGGCGACCAGGTGGACACGACCACCGAGTTCGAGGGCAAGCCGCGCTTCGGCGGCACGCCCGGGCCCCGCCACAACACCATCGCCAGGCCGGCGAAGAGCGACAACCACACCCTGTGGCGCAAGGACTTCAGCCAGGCCTACTACCAGCAGCAGTTCTTCGGCACCGGCCCCGGCGCCGTCACCCTGCGCAACTACTACCGGCTCCAGTCCTCCGGCCGCTACGACATGGACGGTCACGTCAGCGACTGGGTGCGGCTGCCGTGGAACGAGGCCCGCTACGGGACGGACAACTGCTCCGAGCCCGGCCAGTGCCGCACCAACTGGGACATGGTGCGCGACGCCACCAACGCCTGGTACCACACCGAGCGCGCCCGGGGCCGCACCCCCGAGCAGATCAAGGCCCAGCTCGCCGAGTACGACGTGTGGGACCGCTACGACGCCGACCACGACGGCAACTTCGACGAACCGGACGGCTACCTCGACCACCTCGTCGTCGTGCACGCCGGCAAGGACCAGACCTGGGGCGGCGGCGACCAGGGCAAGGACGCCGTGTGGGCGCACCGCTGGTTCGCGTACTGGAACCAGGCCGGCAGCGCGGGTCCCGAGGGCAACAAGGCGGGCGGCACGCCCGTCGGGGACTCCGGCATCTGGGCCGGCGACTACCTCACCGGCGGCGAGAACAGCGGAGTCGGCCTGTTCGCCCACGAGTTCGGGCACGACCTCGGGCTGCCGGACCTCTACAGCTCCGACGGCGACAACAGCGTCAACTTCTGGTCGCTGATGTCCTCGGCCTCCTACCTCGGCAAGGGCCCGAACACCACCGGCGACTACCCCGGCGACCTCGACCCGTGGAGCAAGCTGCAACTGGGCTGGCTGGAGTACACCGAGGCCGACGCGGGCCGCAGGACGCGCGCCGTGCTCGGCGTCTCCGGCTACAACACCGAGGATCCACAGGCCCTGCTGGTGCACCTGCCGCCATCCGTGACCCGTACCGATCTGACCGATCCGTACGAGGGCGCGGCCCAGTGGTGGAGCGGCACCGGCGACTTCATGGACAACACCCTGACCCGCACGCTCGACCTGACCGGCCACGCGCCGGACGCCGGCCCGGTCCGGCTCGGCGCCCGTCTCTGGTACGACATCGAGCAGGACTTCGACTTCCTGACCGTGGAGGCCTCCACGGACGGCGGCACCACCTGGTCCGCCCTGCCGGGCACGGTCGGCGGTACGGCGATCCCCGCGAAGGGCATCTCCGGCACCTCGGCCGGCTGGAGCGAACTGGCGGTCCCGCTGGACGCGTTCGCGGGCCGGAGCGTGCAGCTGCGGCTGCGGGTGACCTCCGACAGCAACACCCACGGCAAGGGCGTCACCTTCGACGACCTCACCGTCACGGCCGGCGGTGCCACCGTGCTGCGCGACGGGGCCGAGCAGGGCGCGAACGGCTGGAGCGCGGTGAAGTGGTCGCGCACGCAGGGCCGTACGGGCACCGCGGAGCACCCGCGCGCGTACCTGGTGGAGAACCGCCGCTACACCGGCTACGGCAGCTACCTCAAGAGCGGACCGTACAACTTCGGCTTCGGCAACGACACGGTGGAGTTCTACCCGTACCAGCAAGGCGTGCTGATCTGGCTCTGGGACACCGCCTACAGCGACAACACCACCAAGGCGCACCCGGGCGGCGGCATGCTGCTGCCGGTCGACGCGCGCCCGGAACCGCTGCGGTTCGCGGACGGCACCCTGTTCAACGCCCGTGCGCAGACCTTCGACGCACCCTTCTCGCTGCGCGCGAGCGACGAGATCGTGCTGCACAAGGCGGGGGCGCCGACGCTGGTCCCGGCACGCCCGGGGGTCGCGGTCTTCGACGACCGCCGCGGCACGTACTGGAACGCCGAACTGCCGCAGGTGGGCGTGAAGGTGCCCGACACCGGGACCCGGATCGCGGTGGTGAAGGAGGCGGCCGGCGGGGCCCTGACCACCGTCCAGGTCAGTCCCTCGCCCTGACGCGCGCACCCCTCGTGCGCATCGGTCATCGCGACTGATGCGCACGAGGGGTTTCGTCAGCCGGCCGACGTGACCGGCAGGGTCCGTACGGCGTGGGTCCGGAACGTGGTGTTCCAGGACAGTTCCGCGGCCGGTACCGCCAGGGTCAGACCGGGGAAGCGGCGCAGCAGGGTCGCGAAGGCGACGGTCAGCTCCAGGCGGGCCAGGGGCGCGCCCAGGCAGTAGTGCACCCCATGGCCCAGCGCGAGGTGCGCCTTGTCCGCGCGGTGCAGGTCGAAGGCGTCGGCGCGTGGGTAGCGGGCCGGGTCGCGGTGGGCCGCGGACAGGCACAGCAGCACGGTCTCGCCCGCCGGGATCCGGACGCCGCCGATCTCCACCGCCTCGGTGGGGAAGCGCCGGATCGCCGTCTGGTTGGGGTGGGCGTGGCGCAGCAGTTCCTCGACGGCCTCGTCGAGCAGGGCGGGGTCGCGGCGCAGCGCGGCGAGCTGCTCGGGGTGCTCCAGGAGGGTCAGGACACCGCCGCTGATGACGGCCTGGGTGTTCTCGACTCCCGCGAGGAGGATGAGGAAGGCGAGGGAGACGAGTTCGTCCTCGCTGAGCCGGTCCGCCTCGTCGCGGGCGGCGATCAGGGCGGACAGCAGGTCGCCCCCGGGCGCGCTGCGGCGTACGGCGACCAGGTCCACCAGGAGCCGGTGCAGGCCCCCGACGGCCTCGGCGACGTCCTGCGGGCGGCGGGGCGCGAGCATCTGCCGGCCGAGCGCGGCGAAGGGTTCGCGGTCGGCGTCGGGCACGCCGAGCAGGTCGCCGATCACCCTCAGCGGCAGCACGGCCGCGAACTCGGCGACCAGGTCGGCCCGTCCGTCGGCGGCGATGCGCGCGGCGAGTCGGTCGGCGAGGCCCTCGGCGGCGGCCTCGATGCGCGGCCGCAGCCCGGCGGTGTGGCGCGGGGTGAAGGCCTTAGAGACCAGGCGGCGCAGCCGCAGGTGGTCCTCGCCGTCGAGGTTGAGCAGGTTGGCGTCGAGCGCGGGCGGCAGCGAGAACCCCTGGTAGCCGGCGCCCGCGTACCGCTTGTCGACGCTGAGGCGCGGATCGGCGAGCCCCGCCCGGACGTCGGCCTCCCGGGTCACCAGCCAGGCCGCCGAGCCGTCGGGCAACTCCACCCGGTGGACCGGCTGTTGTGCGCGCAGCCGGGTGAACACCCGGTGGGGGTCGGCCCGGTAGGCGTCGTCGAAGGGCCGCTCGTGGCCCGGGAGCATGGCGTGCGCAGTCATGCCCGCCATCCTCCCAGGGCCCTCGGTGCGGTGGGGTACGGCGGTCAGCCGCGGGGGACGACGGTCCGGAGAACCCCGGGCAGCGGGTACCAGTCGGAGGTGATGACGGTGTCGTTGCCCACGGGGTTGCTGTGGGAGACCCGCCACGACGCTCCGAAGAAGTTCGTCCACACGTCGAGTTCGAGCAGGGCTGCGCCCGAGTCCAGCGCGTCGGCGAAGTAGGCGTACGTGGACTTCTCGTAGGCGTTGTGCACGCCGACACCGGTGGAGCCGGCGTACGGCAGGTCGGCGGCGGGCACGCGCGGGGCGGCGCCGGAGGGGGTCACGGCGGCGAACGCGAGGGCGAGGGCCGCCACCACGACCGCCCCCGCCCGGCCGGCCCTTCGGTTGCGCAGTCTCATGTGTTCGGCTCCTGTCCCGAGCGGCTGCATCAAGTCGCGCGGAGCGTAGGGGCGTTGGATGACGGCCGGGAAGACGGCGGATGGCGGGGCGGGCGAATGTGAGCACGGACACATCCGTCGGGCGGAACCGCCCGGTCCTCCTCGCCATCGAAGGGGGAGACGATTCGATGCTCCGGGCAGAGGGGTGCCGCATGCCTGCGACGGTTCACCGGCGGTCCGCCGTACGGCTGTCCGTGGTGCTCGGGGTCTGTGTCGCGCTCGTCCTGGGCCTCGGGGCGTTCCTGTGGCAGCTGCGCGCCCTGGCCGGGCACCTGGCGGAGGGGGACCTGACGACCGGGATCTACGTCCAGGACCCCCGGCTGGCGGACGAGGCCGCCGACGCGGTGCTGAACGGGCTCGGCCACGAGACCCCGGCCGCGCCCGCGCCCGAGCCCACCCTGCCGGCGCCCACGGCACCGACGGCACCGGCCCCCACGGACCGCGACCAGCGGGGCGCCGAGACCGCCCCGGCCGCCGAACCCACGGTCGGCGCGCTGTTCTCGCCCGGCGACGACGGGGACCCCGAACACCACTGCTCGGCCAGCGTGGTCCACTCCCCCGGCGCCGACCTCGTCGTGACCGCCGCCCACTGCGTCCACACCGGGGGCTTCCGCACCAACCTGGTGTTCGCGCCCGGCTACCGGGACGGCGTACTGCCGTACGGGGTGTGGGTGCCGACGCGGATCCACGTCGACCGCCGCTGGAGCGAGGACCACGACCCCGACCACGACATCGCCTTCCTGGAGGTACGCCGTCCCGGACATCCCGGCGCACGCCTGGAGGACCTGACCGGCGGCGAACGGATCGCCTTCCGGTCCCCGCTGCCGGCCCCGGCCCGGCTGCTGGGGTACCCCAACGACGCCGAGGCGCCGCTGTCCTGCCGGAACACCGCACGGACCGCCGGGCCCACGCAGGTGCGCTTCGACTGCACCGGCTTCCCCGACGGCACCAGCGGCGGCCCGCTGCTCACCGGCGCCGACGGCCCGGCCGGCACGGGCACGCTGATCGGGGTGATCGGCGGCCGTGACGGCGGCGGGGACGACGCCACCTCGTACAGCAGCCGCTTCGACGACGCGGCCGAGGCCCTGTACGAGCGCGCCGCGGGCGACTGACCCGCCCCCACCCGCCCTCCCGCGGGGGCGCAGCGTCGCCGCCGCCCGGCCGCCCCTACCGCCCGGCCGCCGCCACCAGGACGTCCCCCGCCCCCACCCGGTGGTAAAGCACGCTGCGCCCGGCCCGCCGCCGCAGCACCAGGCCCGCCTCCCGCAGCACCTTCAGCTGGCCGGCCACCGTCCCCAGGCTCAGTCCGGTCAGCGCCACCAGCTGCGTCGTCGACTTCGGGCTCTCCAGCAGCACGAGGATCCGCGCCCGCACCGGTCCCAGCAGCCGCGCCAGCGCCGTCGGCACCCCGGCCCCGGCCGCCCCCTGGGTGAGCTGCCCCGTACACGGGTAGACCAGCGCGTGCCGGTGCGCACCCCGCCAGGCCACCCACCCGTGCCCGGGGGTCACCGGCACGAACACCAGCCCCGCCGGCCCGGACAGTTCCCGCGGCGGCCGGTCCTGCCGGTTGATCCGCAGCCGCCCGTCGCCGAGCCAGGCCATGTCCGGACGCAGGCCCGCCAGCGCCGCCGCCCAGCCGGCCACGCCCAGCTGCCGCGTCCGCACCAGTACGTCCGCCTCCGCGACCCGGCGGCGGCGCGGCCAGTCCGGCCGTACCGCGTACGTCCACACCCACTCCAGGACGTCCGCCGCCCGCGGCCCCAGCCCCCGCGCGCGGGCGACCCGGTCCGGCAGCGCGGAGGCGGCCCGCAGATCGGTGCGGACCACCGCGTCGCCGCTGGCGCGTACCGCCGCCAGTTCCTCGGCGAAGGGCAGTCCCCGCGGCGGCGGGGTGAGGAAGCCCGCCAGCCAGCGCGGGCCGAAGGCCGCCCGCACCAGCTCGGCGGCGACCGGATCCTGCCTCAGATACGCCTGATAGCCGGGCAGTTGGGCGGCCAGCCAGTCCCGTTCCGCCGGGTGCGTGGCCGTGCGGCGCTCCAGTGCGAACAGCGCGGCCGTCGTCTCCGCCAGCTCCGACACCACGAACCGGCTCTGCGCCAGCGCGTCCGTGTCGATCCGCCACCACCCCATGTTTCGCCTCCACGCGGAACAATAGGGGTGCGCCGTACCGGGCATGAGACTTCCGGCATGCCCCGCACCCCCACCTACCGGGCCCTGGCCCGCACGCCCGAGTTCACCCCCTTCTTCCTGTGCGCCACCCTGCGCGTGGCGGGGAACACCGTCTCCGGTCTCGCCCTCGCCGTCCTTCTCTACGAGCGCACGCGCAGCCCGCTGCTGGCCGCGCTCGGCATGTTCGGCCCGTCCTTCGCCCAGGTGGCCGGCGCGAGCCTGCTGCTCTCGGCCGCCGACCGGCTGCCGCCGCGCGCGGCGCTGGCCGGGCTCGCCCTGTGCGGTGCGCTCGGCACCGCCCTGCTCGCCCTGCCCGGTCTGCCGCTGGCGGTGGTGTTCGCGCTGCTCCTGCTCCAGGGGCTGGCCGACGCGGTCGGCGGCGGGGTGCGGTACGGGCTGCTGACCGAGATCCTGCCCGCCGGGGCGTACCTCGCCGGCCGTTCCCTGCTGGCCGTGGCGGCGGGGGTGGTGCAGATCGCCGGCTTCGCCCTGGGCGGGCTGCTGATCGCCGTCCTCGCGCCGCGCGGCGCGCTGCTGGCCGCCGCCGCGCTCGCCCTGGTGGCCGCCGGCTGCGCCCGGCTGGGCCTGCGGCGGCGGGCGCCGCGGGCCGGTGGCCGGGCCTCGGTGGCCGGGACCTGGCGGGTCAACGCGCTGCTGCTGGCCGATCCGCGGCGCAGGGCGCTGTACCTGGCGCTGTGGATCCCCAACGGGCTGGTCGTCGGCTGCGAGTCGCTGTTCATCCCCTACGCCCCCGGGCACGCGGCGCTGCTGTTCGGCTGCGCGGCGGCCGGGATGCTGGCCGGGGACATCGCCGTGGGGCGCGTGCTGCCGGCGGCCTGGCGCGACCGGGTGGCGCCGGCGCTGCGGCTGCTGCTGGCCGTGCCGTACCTGGTGTTCCTGCTGCGACCGGGTCCGGTGGCCGCCGCGGTCGTGGTCGGGATCGCCTCCGTCGGGTACAGCGCGGGGCTGCTGATGCAGGAGCGGCTGGTGGGACTGCTCCCGGCCGGTACGCAGGGCCAGGCGCTCGGCCTGCACTCGGCGGGGATGCTGACCGCTCAGGGGCTGTGCGCCGCGCTCGGCGGGGCGCTGGCGCACGTCCTGTCGGCGGCTGCCGCGATGGCGGTCCTGGCCGGGGCCTCGGTGGCGCTCACCCTGGTCCTGGAGCCGCGGCTGCGGGCCAGTAGAGTGCGGGTCCGGTCCGTCCCCGTCCCCCGAGGTTCCGCACAGTGAGCTCCGCACCCACCCCGCCGCCGGGGCCCCCCGTGACGGTCGTCGGCATCGGCGCGGACGGCTGGGACGGCCTGACCCGGGACGCGCGGCACGCGCTGATGGCGGCCGAGGTACTGATCGGCGGTCCCCGCCAGCTGGCCATGGTGCCCGAGGGGGCCTGCGGGGGCGAGCGGGTGAGCTGGCCCAGCCCGCTGCGGCCGGCGGTGCCGAAGCTGCTGGAGCAGTACGCCGGGCGGCGCGTCGCGGTGCTCGCGAGCGGGGACCCGATGTTCTACGGCATCGGGCGCGCGCTCTGCGAGGAGGCCGGCCCCGAGGGCCTGGCCGTGCTCCCGCACCCGTCGTCGGTGTCGTACGCCTGCGCCCGGCTGGGCTGGCCGGTGGAGGACACCGACGTCGTCACGGTCGTGGGCCGGCCGGTGGCCAGGGTGGCGGCGGCGCTGCACGAGGGGCGCCGCCTGCTGGTCCTCAGCGCCGGTGCGCGCTCGCCGGGCGAGCTGGCCGCGCTGCTGGTGGAGCGGGGCTTCGGGCCCAGCCGGATGCGCGTGCTGGAGCGGCTCGGCTCGGCGGAGGAACGTCACTACGGCGGCACGGCCCAGGACTGGTCGCACGCGCCCGGCGACCCGCTGAACGTGGTCGCCGTCGAGTGCGTACGCGCGCCCGGCGCCCTGCGGCTGGGCGCGGCGCCCGGGCTGCCGGACGCGGCGTACGAGACGGACGGCCAGCTGACCAAGCGTCATGTGCGGGCGGCCACGCTGTGCGCGCTGGCACCCGCGCCGGGCGAGCTGCTGTGGGACATCGGCGGCGGCTCCGGCTCGATCGGCATCGAGTGGATGCGCACGCACCCCTCCTGCCGGGCGGTCACGGTGGAGCGGGTGCCGGAGCGGGCGGAGCGCATCGGCCGCAACGCGATGGCGCTCGGCGTACCGGGTCTGCGGGTGGTGATCGGCTCCGCGCCCGGCGCGCTGGCCGGACTGCCGGCGCCCGACGCGGTGTTCATCGGCGGCGGGCTGACCGCGCCGGGTCTGCTGGACGCGGTGTGGGCGGCGCTGCCGGCCGGCGGCCGGCTGGTGGTCAACACGGTCACCCTCGAATCGGAGGCCCTGCTCGCCCGCCGGTACCGCGAGCACGGCGGCGAGCTGGTGAAGCTGGCCGTCTCGCACGCGGTGGCGGTCGGGGGCTTCACCGGCTGGCGGCAGGCGATGCCGGTCACGCAGTGGTCGGTCACCAAGGAATGGGTCACCAAGGAACAGGACGGCGTCTGACATGACCGTGTACTTCATCGGAGCGGGCCCGGGCGCCGCCGACCTGATCACCGTGCGCGGTGCCCGTACGCTCGCCGCGAGCCCGGTGTGCCTGTACGCGGGCAGCCTGGTGCCGCGCGAACTGCTCGCCGAATGCCCGGACGGCGCACGGCTGGTGGACACCTCCCGGCTGAACCTGGACGAGATCGTGGCGGAGATGGCCGCCGCGCACGAGGCGGGCCTGGACGTGGCGCGGCTGCACTCGGGCGACCCGTCGATCTTCAGCGCGGTCGCCGAGCAGATGCGGCGGCTGGACGCGGCGGGCATCCCGTACGAGGTCGTGCCGGGCGTCCCGGCGTTCGCGGCGGCGGCCGCGGCCCTCAAGCGGGAGCTGACGGTGCCCACCGTCGGCCAGACGGTCATCCTGACCCGGATCGCGCAGCAGGCGACCCCGATGCCGCCGGGCGAGGATCTCGCCACCCTGGGCCGCAGCGGCGCCCTGCTGGTCCTGCACCTGGCCACCCGCTACGTCGACCGGGTCGTCGACGAGCTGCTGCCGCACTACGGCGCCGACTGCCCGGCGGCGGTGGTCGCGATGGCCAGCCGCCCCGACGAGCTGATCCTGCGCGGCACGCTGGAGGACATCGCGGCGCAGGTGAAGGCGCACGGGCTGGTGCGCACGGCGGTCATCGTGGTGGGCCGCACGCTGGCGGCGGACCAGTTCCGCGACAGCCACCTGTACTCGCCGGAGCGCGACCGGCATGTCTGCTGATCCGGGCCGCCGGGTCCCGCACGTCCTGATCCTGGGCGGGACCACGGAGGCGCGCGGCCTGGCGGAAGCGCTGGCCGGGACGGCGGGGACGCCCGGGACGCCGGGGACGCCGGGGACGCCGTACCGGGTGACGACCTCGCTCGCCGGGCGGGTGGCGGCGCCCGTGCTGCCGCCCGGGGAGAGCCGGATCGGCGGGTTCGGCGGGCCGGAGGGGCTGGCCGCGTGGCTGCGGGCGCACGCGGTGTCGGCGGTCGTGGACGCCACGCATCCCTTCGCCGGGCGGATGAGTTTCCACGCGGCCGCCGCGGCCGCCGCCACCGGGGTACCGGTGCTGGCACTGCGCAGGCCGGCCTGGGCGCCCGTACCCGGTGACGTGTGGCACCGCGTCCCGGATCTGGCGGCGGCCGCGGCGGCCGTGCCCGGCCTCGGCGGCCGGGTGTTCCTCACCACCGGCCGCATGGGGCTGGCCGCCTTCGCCCATCTGGACGAGCCGTGGTTCCTGGTCCGCTCGGTGGACCCGCCGCAGGCGCCGATGCCGCCGCGCACCGAAGTCCTGCTGGCCCGCGGCCCGTTCACGCTCGCCGACGAGCGCGCGCTGCTGCGCGGTCACCGGATCGACGTGCTGGTCACCAAGGACAGCGGCGGCTCGGCCACCGCCCCGAAGCTGACCGCCGCCCGCGAGGCGGGCGTGCCGGTGGTCGTCGTGGACCGGCCGGCCGTGCCGACGGGGGTCCCGGTGGCGGAGTCCGTCGGGGCGGCGCTGGAGCTGCTGGCGCGGACACTCTCCTGAGAAGCCGTGTCACATCCTCCTTCCGCACCCATGCGTGGTGGCTGAAAGCAGGCGGGGGAGACGGGGACCGGAGGGGGCGAGGATACGTTCACATCTGACGTGGTCAGGTCAGATGGAAGGAAATTCCCGTCCATGTCCTTACACACCACAGCCCGCTCGCCGGGCCGCCTCGGATCCGTCGCCCCCGCCGCCGTGCAGGCACTGTTGTGCACACTCCTCGTGGTGCCGTTCGCCGTCCTCACCGGCGGGTCGGCCCACGCGGCACCTCCCTACGACACTCCCTTCCTCACGTGGAACATGCAGGGCGCGACCGCACTGCGCGAGAGCCTGTGGACGTCGTACATGCCGGGGATCCTCGACAACGCTCCGCCCAACGTCGTCATGCTTCAGGAGGCGGGTGCCGACGTTCCGCACCACGCCAGAGTGCTGAACAATCCGCCGGGTGCCGTCGGCAACCCGCTGGACACCTACGCCCGTTGACCTTACGGCGGCCCGCGCAGAGGCGACTGGTACATCGTCTTCCTCCAGGCCCACGATCCGCAGGCGCCGGGCGGCCGGGTGAACACCATCGTGATGTCGACCGCCCCGGTCGTCGAGGCGATGGCGGTGGACAACCCGCACCGCAGCAACCGCAGCCGGGCCGCAGCCACGCAGCGGAACCCGGACACGGCCGCGCCCGTCGGCTGAGGAGCCCCGGAACCCTCCCCCCGGGGCGCTCGTTGGGACCGGTATGGAACAGCGCGTCAGTCTGATCACCCTCGGCGTCACCGACCTCGACCGTTCCAAGGCGTTCTACGAGAGCCTGGGCTGGCGGGGGCAGGAGGTCGCGCGGACCGTCTTCTTCCAGGCGGGCGGCCTGGGCCTGGTCCTGTGGGGCCGGGAGGAACTGGCCCGCGACTGCGGCCTCGACGACGGCAGCGGCAGCGGCTTCGCGGGCATCGCGCTGGCCCACAACCTGCGGTCCCGCGAGGAGGTCGACGCGCTCCTCGAGACGGCGCGGAAGGCCGGGGCGACCGTCACCAAGCCCGCCGCGCCCACGTTCTACGGCGGCTACGCGGGCTGCTTCGCCGACCCCGACGGCCACCTGTGGGAGATCGCCCACAACCCGGGCTTCCCCCTGTCCGAGGACGGCTCCCTGACCCTCCCGGACCTCACCTCACCCTGACCCGCACCGGCGCCCCCGGCGGGGCCCGTGGCCGTGCCCGGGGGCCGCGGTGGGGGTGTTGTCACAGGCGGTGCCCACCGTGCGGGCATGAGTGCCACGACCCCGCTGGTCCACGGCGGTTCCGCCGCCCCCGACGCCCCCGTCACCCGGGTCGGCGGCCTGCCGCTGGCGCCCGCCGGGACCGGTTGGCCGGGTTGTGCGGTCTGTGCGGGGCCGCTGCAGTTCCTCGCCCAGGTGGTCCTCGACGACGGGCGCGGGGTCCTGGCCGTCTTCATGTGCGCCCACCGGCCCGGCCGGTGCGAGCAGTGGAGCGCCACCGGGGGCGGGAACCGGGCGTTCCTCTTCCCGGCCGCCGGGCTGCGCCCCCTGCGGCTCCCCCACCCCGACGCGGAGCTCGGCGGCGTCCCCGAGTGGCTCCCGTACGAAGAGACGCCTCACTGCCCCGGCTGCGTCCGGCCGATGGACTTCGCCGCGATGCTCACCGAGGACCCCGACCCCCTCACGGCCCCCGACTTCGGCTCCGGCCGCGCCTACGCGTTCACCTGCACGCCGTGCGCCCGCGCCGCGTTCGGCCGGCAGTGCTGAGGCGGCGGGCGCCGTCCCGCCGACCGCCGCGATCCGGACAACTCTGCTCCTGCCGCTGCCGATTCGGGGATTCCGCCGCCATGCTCACGCCATGAATGACTGGGACGGCACCACCTCGGGCGACCTCGAGCCGACCTCGGCCGTCATCGGCGTGCTCGTCGTCATCGCGGCCTGCCTGCCGCTGAAGGTCAAGGCCCAGCGCGTCCTGCTGCTGGTGGCGATCCTGCTGGTGGCCCTGGTCGGCATCGGCACGCAGTACATGGCGTACGAGAACGCCTCCGTCTGGAGCCGGTACCGCGAGGACGCCGAGCTGTTCAACATGCTCATCATGCTCGGCCCCGGCGGCCTGATCGCCCTGCTGCGCCTGCTCGGCAACGCGTTCTCCAGCACGTGACCCGGCCGGAGGCGGCTGCGGTACGGCGTACCGCAGCCCCCTCCGTCAGGCCTCCGGGTAGCGGCGCGGGGTCCAGGTCAGCCTCGTGCCGTCGCCCCGCTCGGTGACCTGGGTCTGCGAGGAGCCGATCAGCAGGATCGTGCGCATGTCGACCTCGGCCGGGTCCAGCTCGGCGAGGGTGAGGACGCGCACCGACTGCTCGGGGCCGCCGACGTCCCGCGCCACGACCACCGGGGTCCCCGGCGCGCGCAGCTCCAGCAGCAGCTCGCGGGCCTGCGCGACCTGCCAGGTCCGGCTGCGCGAGCCCGGGTTGTACAGGGCGAGGACCAGGTCGGCGGCGGCGGCCGCGCGCAGCCGGCCGGCGATGACGTCCCAGGGCTTGAGCCGGTCCGAGAGGGAGATCGTGGCGTAGTCGTGGCCCAGCGGCGCGCCGGCCGCCGCCGCGGCGGCGTTGGCCGCGGTCACGCCCGGCAGCACCCGTACCGGCACGTCCTTGTACGCGTCCTGCCCGGCCACCTCCAGCACGGCCGTGGCCATCGCGAAGACCCCCGGGTCGCCGCCGGAGACCACGGCCACGCGCTTGCCGCGGCGGGCGAGGTCGAGGGCGAACTCGGCGCGCTCGGACTCCACCTTGTTGTCGGAGCCGTGCCGGATCTGGCCCGCCCGGACGGGCACCCGGTCCAGGTACGTCGTGTAGCCGACCAGCACCTCGGCGTCGGCGAGCGCCCGCCGGGTCTCGGGGGTGAGCCACAGCGGACCGGCCGGGCCGGTGCCCACGACCGCGACCTCGCCGGGGCCCGACGGCTTGCTGCCGGGGTTGCCGACCCGGCTCGGTACGACGGCCACCGCGAAGTACGGCACCGACGCGGGGTCGGTGTCGGCCAGCGCCCCGGTGCGCTCGCCGGCCATCGTGGCGCGCTCGACGTAGCGCGCCTCGGCCAGCCGGCCGGAGTCCTCCATCGCCCCGCGCACGGCGGGGAAGGTGCGCCCGAGCTTCATCACCACCGCCGAGTCGGTGGCGGCCAGGCGCGCGGCGAGCTCCTCGCGCGGCAGGGTGCCGGGCAGGATCGTCAGCACCTCCTCGCCCTCGACCAGCGGCGTCTGCAGCCGGGCCGCCGCGGCGCTCACACTGGTGACGCCGGGGACCACCTCGGTCTCGTAGCGGTCGGCCAGCCGCTTGTGCATGTGCATGTAGGAGCCGTAGAAGAGCGGGTCGCCCTCCGCGAGCACGGCGACGCTCCGCCCGGCGTCCAGGTGGGCGGCCAGCCGGGCGGCGGCCTCCTCGTAGAACTCCTCCATGGCGCCCTGGTAGCCGCCGGGGTGGTCGGTGGTCCCGGTGGTGACCGGGTAGACCAGCGGTTCCTCGATGTGGTCGGCGCGCAGGTGCTCCTGTGCGATGGACCGGGCGATGGACCGCCCGTGGCGGGCGCTGTGGTAGGCGACGACGTCCGCCCCGGCGATCACCTGGGCGGCGCGCAGCGTCATCAGCGACGGGTCGCCGGGCCCGAGCCCGACCCCGTAGAGGCGCCCCTTGGCCGTGGTGCTCATTCTTCCTCGCTCGCTATCGCGTTGACGGCGGCGGCCGCGATGGCGCTGCCGCCGCGCCGGCCGCGCACGACGAGGTGGTCGAGCCCGGCGGGGTGGGCGGCGAGGGCGTCCTTGGACTCGGCGGCGCCGATGAAGCCGACGGGCACGCCGATGACCGCGGCGGGGCGCGGCGCGCCCTCCTCGATCATCTCCAGCAGCCGGAAGAGCGCGGTGGGCGCGTTGCCGACGGCCACCACGGAGCCCTCCAGCAGGCCCTGGTCGCGCCACAGTTCGAGGGCGGCGGCGCTGCGCGTGGTGCCCATCCGCGCGGCGAGCTCCGGCACGGCCGGGTCGGACAGCGTGCACAGCACGTCGTTGTTCGCGGGCAGCCGCTTGCGGGTGACCCCGCTGGCGACCATCTGGACGTCGCACAGGACGGGCGCGCCCGCGTGCAGGGCGGCGCGGGCGCGCAGGACGACCTCGGGGGTGTAGCCGAGGTCCTGGGGCAGATCGGTCATTCCGCAGGCGTGGATCATGCGCACGGCGACCTGGGCGACCGAGGCGGGCAGCCCGGAGAGGTCCGCCTCGGCGCGGATCGTGGCAAAGGACTGGCGGTAGATCGCCGCGCCGTCCTTCTCGTACTCGAACACTGGGTAGTCGCTCATTTCTTCACCGTGTCGGCGTCGGATGCTGCGGAAGGGGTGGTGCGGGTGCGGGCGGCCGCGAGGGCGGCCGCCAGGTCCGGGGAGGGTGCCACCGGCCGCCCGTGGACGGAGAGCCGGTACCCGGCGCCGGTGGCGACGACATCGACCCACGCGGTGCCCTGGGGGTGGCCGCAGCGGCGCTCGCAGCCCGACCAGTGCACGGGCAGCGCGCCGCGCGCGCGGGGCGCGAGGTCGGCCGCGTCGGCGCGGACGTCGGCCAGGGACTTGACGCAACCGGGCCGCCCGGTACAGGCGGTGACGGACTGCCAGGGACCGTCGGGGGTGACGACCAGGCCCTCGCGTTCCAGCGGGCCCGGGCCGCCGGCGGGCCGCAGGGGCGGGGCGTCGGGCAGGACCACGCTGCGCCAGGGGGTGAGGACCAGTTCGCCGCTGCCGCCGGCGGCGGCCCGTGCCAGGGCCCGCAGCTGGCCGGAGGTCAGCCGGCCCAGGGGGACGAGCACGCACTGGGGGCCCCGGTGGCCCTCGTCCACCGCGACGGGTGGCGGCGGGTCGGCGTACGGCCGGACGACGGCACCGGCGTACGTCGCGTCGATCCCGGCGGCGGTCAGCCGGGCCGCGAACCGGCGGGCGTCCAGGGCGTGTTCGGGCGGGAGCTCGCGAACCCGCCAGGCGCGGGTGCCGGCCGCGCCGGCGGCGTCGAGGAAGGCGGCGGCGGCCAGCAGGGCCGCCCGGGGGGCGTCCGCGCCGGGCACCTCGACGGCGTCGGCGGCCGCCCCGAGGAGCACCAGGGCGCGCCCGTGCGGCCGGCCCAGGACGGTCACGTCGGCGCCGAGCGCGGCCACGTCCCCGCGGCTGTCGTCGAAGGCGAACAGGAACCGTCCGGACAGGGCGCTCGCGCGCGGGTCGGCGCACAGCAGCCGGTCCAGTTCCAGGGCCCAGGGCCGGACATGGGGCCGCAGCTCAGGGTCGCCGGAGCCGGACAGGGGGGTGGCCACGATGTTGCGGACGCGTTCGTGGCCGGGCGCGGGCAGCAGCCCGGCCTCGTCGAGCACGCCCGCGAGGCCGCCGCCGCAGTCCTGCCCCAGGCCGCGCAGCTGTACGTTGCCGCGGGAGGTGAGGTCCAGGTGGCCGTCCCCGAACCGGTCGGCGGCCAGCGCCAGCAGGCCGGCCTGCCGGGCGTCGAGCAGTCCGGCCGGGATCCGGACGCGCGCGAGGTACCCGTCGTCCGCCGCGTGCAGCCGCAGCGCACCGGGGCAGGCGTCACCGCGGTCCCGTACGACGGGCTCGTCCCGGGACGCGGCGGAGGGGGGTGGTGGCATGGCGGCGAGCATACCCACGATTGCCGGGCCCCGGCCTGTGGCCGTCACCACCCCGCCGGGCGCCGGGACCTGCGGCAACCCCGCCTCCCCAGGCCGCCTGGACCTGCGGCGACCCCGCCCGGTGCGGGGGCCGGGAGCCGCGACGGCCCTGCCTCCCGCGGCCGCGCGGCGGCACATAGGATGCCGCTTGGCGGGCCGCCTGGCCCGTCGTCGCCGAGGACGGCGACAGGGGAGGAAGCCCGGTGCGATTCCGGCGCGGTCCCGCCACTGTGAGTCCGGTGGCAGCCGGTGACGGCTGTGCCGGATGAGCCAGGAACTCCCGCCGTCCGACTGCCCGGGGCGCGGAAACCCCGAGGAAGGCCTGCCGCCGCATGATCCTGCTGCTGTCGACGTCCGACACCGATCTGCTCAGCGCCCGAGCCGCGGACGGTCCGGTTCCGTACCGGTTCGCGAACCCTTCCCGGCTCCACCTGGACGACCTGCCCGAGTTGCTGGACGGCGCCGAGCTGGTGGTCGTACGCCTCCTGGGCGGCCTGCGCGCCTGGCAGGACGGCCTGGACGTGCTGCTCGCGCCCGGCCAGCCCCGCCCGGTCGTGGTGCTGACCGGCGAACAGGCCCCGGACGCCCAGCTGATGGAGGCCTCCACCGTCCCCATCGGCATCGCGGCCGAGGCGCACGCCTACCTCGCGCACGGCGGCCCCGCCAACCTGGAGCAGCTGGCCCGGTTCCTGTCCGACACCGTGCTGCTGACCGGCCACGGCTTCGAGCCGCCGGCGCCCGCGCCGACGTGGGGCCACCTGGAGCGGTCCCCCGTCGCCGTCAAGGGCCCGCGGATCGCCGTGCTCTACTACCGCGCCCACCAGATGAGCGGCAACACCGGCTTCGTGCACGCGCTCTGCGACGCGGTCGAGGCGGCCGGGGCCACCCCGCTGCCGCTGTACGTGTCCTCCCTGCGCTCCCCCGAGCCGGAGCTGCTGGCCGAGCTGTCCGGGGTCGACGCCGTCGTCACCACGGTGCTGGCGGCCGGCGGCACCCGGCCCGCCGCCGCGTCGGCCGGCGGTGACGACGAGTCCTGGGACGCCGGCGCGCTGGCCGCCCTCGACGTACCGATCCTCCAGGCCCTGTGCCTGACCGGCTCGCGCAGCGCCTGGGAGGAGAACGACGAGGGGCTCTCGCCGCTCGACGCCGCCAGCCAGGTGGCCGTGCCGGAGTTCGACGGCCGTCTGATCACCGTGCCGTTCTCCTTCAAGGAGATCGACGCCGACGGCCTCCCGGCGTACGTCGCCGACCCCGAGCGGGCCGCCCGCGTGGCCGGTATCGCCGTCCGCCACGCCCGGCTCCGGCACATCCCGAACGCGCAGAAGAAGATCGCGCTGGTCCTCTCCGCGTACCCGACCAAGCACTCCCGCATCGGCAACGCGGTCGGCCTGGACACCCCGGCCTCCGCCGTCGCGCTGCTGCGCCGCCTGATCGCCGAGGGCTACGACTTCGGGCCCGCGGAGGAGATCCCGGGCCTGGTCTCCGGCGACGGCGACGAGCTGATCCGCGCGCTGATCGAGGCCGGCGGCCACGACCAGGACTGGCTCACCGAGGAGCAGCTGGCCCGCAACCCGGTCCGGATCCCGGCCGCCGACTACCGGCGCTGGTACGAGGCCCTCCCCGCCGACCTGCGCGGATCCGTCGAGGAGCACTGGGGGCAGGCCCCGGGCAACATGTTCGTGGACCGCTCGGCCAACGCGGAGGGCGACATCGTGCTCGCCGCGCTGCGCCGGGGCAACCTCCTGATCCTCATCCAGCCGCCGCGCGGTTTCGGCGAGAACCCGATCGCGATCTACCACGACCCGGACCTGCCGCCCTCGCACCACTACCTGGCGGCCTACCGCTGGATCCAGGCGGCCGCCGCCGACGGCGGCTTCGGCGCCGACGCGATGATCCACCTGGGCAAGCACGGCAACCTGGAGTGGCTGCCCGGCAAGAACGCGGGCCTGTCCGCGGCCTGCGCGCCCGACGCGGCCCTGGGCGACCTGCCCCTCGTCTACCCGTTCCTGGTCAACGACCCGGGCGAGGGCACCCAGGCCAAGCGCCGCGTCCACGCGACGCTGGTGGACCACCTGGTGCCGCCGATGGCCCGCGCCGACTCCTACGGCGACATCGCGCGCCTGGAGCAGCACCTGGACGAGTACGCGCAGATCTCCTCCATGGACCCGGCCAAGCTGCCGGCGATCCGCGCCCAGATCTGGACGCTGATCCAGGCCGCCAAGCTCGACCACGACCTCGGTCTGCAGGAGCGCCCCGACGACGACGGCTTCGACGACTTCCTGCTGCACGTCGACGGCTGGCTGTGCGAGGTCAAGGACGCCCAGATCCGTGACGGCCTGCACGTCCTGGGCGGCGCCCCCGCCGGTGCCGACCGGGTCAACCTGGTGCTGGCCATCCTGCGGGCCCGCCAGATCTGGGGCGGCACCTCCGCCCTGCCGGGCCTGCGCGAGGCGCTCGGCCTGGACGAGTCGGCCGCCACCCGCACGGACGCCGACGCGGCGGAGGAGCGGGCGCGCGCCCTGGTCCAGGCGATGGAGGACGCGGACTGGGACCCGGCCGCCGTCGCGGCGGTCGCCGAGGGCCACGGCCGGGCGGTGGCCGACATCCTGGCCTTCGCCGCCACCGAGGTGGTGCCCCGCCTGGCCGCCACCACCGACGAGCTGACCCACGCCGTGCACGCGCTCGGCGGTGGCTTCGTCCCGGCGGGCCCCTCGGGCTCGCCGCTGCGCGGCCTGGTCAACGTGCTCCCGACGGGCCGCAACTTCTACTCCGTCGACCCCAAGGCCGTCCCCTCGCGGCTGGCCTGGGAGACCGGCCAGGCGCTGGCCGACTCGCTGCTGACGCGCTACCGCACGGACAACGGGGAGTGGCCCTCCTCGGTGGGCCTGTCGCTGTGGGGGACGAGCGCCATGCGCACGGCGGGCGACGACGTCGCCGAGGCGCTGGCGCTGCTGGGCGTCCGCCCGGTCTGGGACGAGGCCTCCCGCCGCGTCACCGGTCTGGAGCCGATCCCGCTCGCCGAGCTCGGCCGCCCGCGCATCGACGTGACGCTGCGCATCTCGGGCTTCTTCCGTGACGCCTTCCCGCACGTCATCGGCCTGCTGGACGACGCGGTACGGCTGGCGGCCTCGCTGGAGGAGCCGGCCGAGGACAACTTCGTGCGGGCCCACGCCCAGGCGGACCTCGCCGAGCACGGCGACGAGCGGCGCGCGACCACCCGTATCTTCGGCTCCCGCCCGGGGACGTACGGCGCGGGCATCCTCCAGCTCATCGACTCCCGCGACTGGCGCACCGACGCCGACCTCGCGGAGGTGTACACGGTGTGGGGCGGGTACGCGTACGGGCGGGGCCTGGAGGGCCGGCCGGCGCGCGCGGAGATGGAGACGGCGTACAAGCGGATCACGGTGGCCGCGAAGAACACCGACACCCGCGAGCACGACATCGCCGACTCCGACGACTACTTCCAGTACCACGGCGGCATGGTCGCCACCGTGCGCGCGCTGCGGGGCACCGCCCCCGAGGCCTACATCGGCGACTCCACCCGCCCGGAGACGGTCCGCACCCGCACGCTGGTCGAGGAGACCTCGCGCGTCTTCCGGGCCCGCGTGGTCAACCCGAAGTGGATCGAGGCGATGCGCCGCCACGGCTACAAGGGCGCCTTCGAGCTCGCGGCGACGGTGGACTACCTCTTCGGGTACGACGCCACGACGGGCGTGATCGCGGACTGGATGTACGACAAGCTGACCGAGACGTACGTGCTGGACCCGGAGAACCGCGCGTTCCTCCAGGAGGCCAACCCCTGGGCCCTGCACGGCATCGCCGAGCGGCTGCTGGAGGCCGAGTCGCGCGGGATGTGGGAGAAGCCCGACCCGCAGATCCTGGAGTCCCTGCGCCAGGTCTACCTCGACACCGAGGGCGACCTGGAGGGCGCGGCGGAGCAGGAGTAGCCGCACGGGAGCAGCTACGAACGGCATGAGGGCCCCGGCCCCGGGAGGACCCGGGGCCGGGGCCCTCAGGCCCTCATGCCGTCGGTGCGGCGGACGCCCGGCCGGTGCGCCGGACCGGTGCGCCCGCTTGTGCGCGCCGTGACCGGTGCCCGTTACGGGGCGATCGGCAGCGCCCGCTTGTGCGCGGTGAGGCGGTAGCGGCGGGCGATGATCTCGTGGGCCCGGCCGTCGACCGGCTTGCCCTCCAGGAAGTCGTCGATGTCGTCGTAGGTGACGCCCAGCGCGTCCTCGTCGGCCTTGCCCGGGTCCAGGGTCTCCAGGTCCGCCGTCGGGGTCTTCCAGACCAGCTCGGCGGGCGCGCCCAGGAAGTCGGCGCAGGCCCGGACCCGGCGCTTGGTCAGTCCGGTCAGCGGCACCAGGTCGGCCGCGCCGTCGCCGAACTTGGTGAAGAAGCCCGAGACCGCCTCGGCGGCGTGGTCGGTGCCGACGACCAGGCCGTCGTGCGCGCTGGCCACCGCGTACTGGGCGATCATGCGCTGGCGGGCCTTGATGTTGCCCTGCACGAAGTCCTGGTGGTGGGCGTCGCGGAAGGTCACGCCGGCGGCCAGCGCCGCCTGGAGCGCCGCGTCCGAGGCGGGCTTGACGTCCACGGTCAGCACGTGGTCGGCGCGGATGAAGGAGAGCGCGAGCTGGGCGTCGTGCTCGTCGGCCTGGACGCCGTACGGCAGCCGCATCGCGTAGAAGGCCGCCTCGTGGCCGGCGGCCCGGACCCGCTCCACGGCCAGCTGGCACAGCCGCCCGGCTGTGGTGGAGTCCACGCCGCCGCTGATGCCGAGGACCAGGGAGCGCAGGCCGGTGGCGGTGAGCCGCTCGGCCAGGAACGCCACCCGGCGCTCGACCTCGCGCCCGGCGTCGAAGACCTCGGACACCTCCAGGTCCCGGGCGATCTCCTGCTGCAGGGCGATGGACGCCGGCTCGCTCACGGCTGCTCCTCGTGGTCGTTCACGTTGCGATGTCCCGTCGACCCTAGTCGACGCGGCGGGGTGGGACGCGCGCGCGTCAGACCCCTTCCTCCACCATCAGCAGGTACCAGGTGTGGCCGGCGGTCTCCGGGCCGGGCCGGTAGTCGTACCACTGGACCAGGGTGTCCGGGGTCTCGAAGGCGAGGGTGAGCTCGCGTCCGGAGCTGCCATGGCTGAAGGACAGCACGCGCACGGGGTGGACGGGGTCGTCCACGGCGTCGGGCCCGCGGAGGCTCCAGCCCTGGGCGGGCAGCACCGCACGGTAGTGGTCCAGCACCTGGCGGGGCGTGCCGGGGTGGGAGTACATCCGCTCCGCGCTCAGCCAGGCGTCGCCACTGTCGTCGGTGCAGTCGCCGCCCGCCAGGTCCAGGCCCGTGGCGGGGGCCGCCTCCGGCGGCCGCACCTGGAGCACCGGGTCGGCGTCCAGGGCGCGCAGCGCCGCCCCGGTCCCCTCGCAGCTGCTGAACGGAGAGAAGAACGCACAGCCGGTGGCCGCGCCCACCAGGAGCACGGCCGCCCACGTCCATGCCGCCGCCCTGCCCAATTCAGCCATGTTCATGGCGGAAGTATGCGCCATCCGCCGCCGCCACCGACACGCCCCCGCAATCCCCCGAAGGGAGGCGTCCACCCCGACCGGGTGGATCGAACGCCGGATCACGGGGCGCAGCCCCGGCGCCGCTTGGGATCCGCCCCCGGCCCGTAAACCTGTACGAGAGTTCGCCCCGACCCGCCCGTGACGCCGCCCTGAACAGCCACGTTCTTCCCGGCGTCAGTCGCCGCCGCGTCATCTCGGGAGGAATCTTGCGATCCGTGCACGTTCATGTGGTGTTCGACCCGGGCCCGGACGGAGGTGCCCGCGCATGAGGCTCCTCAAGCGTCCGGTGCCCGCCGCCGCGGCCGTCTCCGCCAGCGAGAAGCAGCTCTTCGGCGGGCCGCTGCGCTACGAGGCCGGCTGGGCCGAGCACGAGTACGCCGTCCTGGAGACCGGCCTGTGGAGCACCCTGCGCTCCATGCCCCGGATGGTCGCGGGCACCCTGCGGCTCGCCCGGGAGGCCGACCGGCCCGCCCTGATCACCGTCGCCGCCGCCGAGGCCGGCCAGGGGATCGCCTCCGCCGTGGGCCTGCTGGTGGTCAACTCCGTCCTGGGCACCCTGCTCTCCGACGGCAGCGCCGCCGACCGGCTGCACCGGGCGCTGCCCGCGCTGGCACTGGGCGCGCTGGTCGCCGTCCTCGGCGCCCTGTGCGCCTCGCGCTCGACGGCGGCCGCCGGCCGGCTGGAGCCGAAGGTGGAACGGGCCGCCACCGTGCGCTACCTGGCGGCGGCGGTCGAGGTCGAGCTCGAAGCCGTCGAGGACGGCGAGTTCCACCGGCTGCTCGACAGCGCCCAGTGGGGCCCGCCGGCCGCCCGCCGCACCATCAGCGCCTGCGTGGCCACGCTGAACGGCCTGATCTCGCTGATCGCCGTGGCCGGCGTGCTGACCGTGCTGCACCCGGTGCTGCTGCCGATGCTCGCGCTGATCGCCGCGCCCCGCGGCTGGGGTGCGATGCGGGTGGCGCAGCGCCGCTACCTGTCGGTCATGACGTGGATCGAGCACGTACGGGCCGCCCGGCTGATCGGCCAGCTGCTGATCTCGCGGACCTCGGCCGCCGAGGTCCGCGTGCACGGCGTCGGCCGCTACCTGCTGGGCCACTACCGCAACATGGCCGAGCACGCGGAGGGCGAGGCCACCCGGCTGGCCAAGGACAAGGCCGCCACCGAGCTGCTGGCCGCCGCACTGTCCGGGGTCGCGGCCCTGGTCACGTACGGGGCCATGGGCCTGCTGATCGCGGCCGGCCGGATGGACCTGGCCGTCGCCGGCACGGCCGTGATCGCCGTACGGACGGGCACGGCGGGGCTGGGCGCGCTGGTGGCGACCACCAACACCCTGCACGAGGAGTCCTTGTACGTACGGGACCTGGAGCGGTTCGTGGACAGCGCCGGGCGCCGGGCCATCCCGGACGGCGGCCACCCGCTGCCCGAGGCGCTGGGCACGGTCCGCCTGGACGGCGTGGGGTTCTCCTACCCCGACCGCGCGGAGCCGGCTCTGACCGATGTGTCCCTGACCGTCGAGGCGGGCCGGGTGGTGGCGCTGGTGGGCGAGAACGGCTCGGGCAAGTCCACCCTGGTCAAACTGCTGGCCGGGCTACACCTGCCCGACAGCGGTTCGCTGACCTGGGACGGGGTGGAGATCACCGAGGCCGACCGGGAGGCCGTCTTCGACCGGGTCGCCCTGCTCACGCAGGACTTCGAACGCTGGCCGGTGACCGCCCGGACCAACATCGTCATCGGACGGCCCGAGGGCGACGGCACGGTCGAGCGGGCCGCCGACGTCGTCGACGCCGCCCGGTACTCCGGCGCGGACAAGGTGGTGGCCGGGCTGCCGAACGGGTACGAGACCCTGCTCGCCCGGGTCTTCCGGGGCGCCTCGGAACTCTCGGGCGGCCAGTGGCAGACCTTCGGCCTGGCCCGCACCCGCTACCGCGACGCCCGCCTGATCATCGTGGACGAGCCCACCTCGGCGCTCGACCCGGAGGCGGAGATCGCGGCGTTCGACAGCATCCGGGGCCTGGCCGGGCCGCGGCGGGCCGTCGTCCTGGTCACGCACCGGATGTCGGGCGTGCGGTACGCCGACGTGATCTACGTCCTGCACCGGGGGCGGCTGGTCGAACGGGGCAGCCACGAGGAACTGCTGGCGCTGGACGGCCGGTACGCGGCGATGTTCCGGATGCAGGCCGAGAGCTACGGCCACGTGCCCGCGCCCCGGGACCCCGTAGTCCCCCGGCAGGCCCCCGCGCCGCACAACGACGCCGGCATCACCTGAAGCGGTGAACTTCCTCTTGTCACACCGGCATCAGGGGTAGGGCCCTGCTGATCTCGTGCGGGGGCCCGGGCACGTCCGGGTCCCCGCACCCCCAGGGACGAAAGGCCGAGCCCGCCGTGACGCAGCCGTTTCACCTGCCGGATTTCTATGTGCCGTATCCGGCGCGACTGAACCCCCATCTGGAGTCCGCGAGAGCCCACACCCGGCAATGGGCGCGCGAGCTCGGGATGCTGGAGGGTTCCGGCGTCTGGGAGCAGAGCGACCTCGAGTCGCACGACTACGCGCTGCTGTGCTCGTACACCCACCCCGACTGCGACAGCGAGACCCTCAGCCTCGTCACCGACTGGTACGTGTGGGTGTTCTTCTTCGACGACCACTTCCTGGAGGTCTACAAGCGCACCCAGGACCGCGAGGGCGCCAAGGCGTACCTCGACGGGCTGGCGGCGTTCATGCCGATGGACCTCGCCGACGGCTTTCCCGAGCCGGCGAACCCGGTCGAGGCGGGGCTGAGGGACCTGTGGCTGCGCACCGTCCCGGCGATGTCCCTGGACTGGCGGGAACGGTTCTCCGAGAGCACCCGCAACCTCCTCGACGAGTCGATGTGGGAGCTGCACAACATCAACATCGGCCGGGTGGCCAACCCCCTCGAATACATCGAGATGCGCCGCAAGGTCGGCGGCGCGCCCTGGTCCTCCGGGCTGATCGAGTACGTCTCGGCCGAGGTCCCGGCGAAGGTCGCGCACTCCCGCCCGCTCCAGGTGCTGCGCGACGCCTTCTCCGACGCCGTGCACATCCGCAACGACATCTTCTCGTACCAGCGCGAGGTCGAGCAGGAGGGCGAACTGTCCAACGCCATCCTGGTGCTGGAGACCTTCCTGAAGTGCTCCACCCAGGAGGCCGCCGACCTCTCCAACGACCTCCTGACCTCGCGGCTGCAGCAGTTCGAGCACACCGCCCTCGCCGAGGTCCCGGCGCTGGCCGCCGAGCAGGGGCTGACACCCGACGAGGTCGCGGCCGTCCTCGCGTACGCCAAGGGGCTGCAGGACTGGCAGTCGGGCGGCCACGAGTGGCACATGGTCTCCTCCCGCTACATGAACGAGGAGGCCCGGCCCACCGGTGGGCTCACGCTGCCGTTCCTGCCCGCCGGGCTCGGCACCACCGCCCTCGACGTGCGCTCCCTCTTCCCGCGCCGCTCGATGGAGCTGCGGCGGCGCAGCTTCACGCACGTGCCCTTCCAGAAGGTGGGGCCCTCGCTGCTGCCCGACTTCCGCATGCCGTTCCCGCTCTCCTTGAACCCCCACCTCGACCACGCCCGCGAGGAGGTCCTCCGGTGGTGCCGGCGGATGGGGCTGCTCGAGTGGCAGCCGGGCGATCCGGGCTCGGACATCTGGGACGAGGACCGGCTGATCGGCATGGACCTCGCCCTGTGCGCGGCCGGTATCGACCCGGACGCCTCGGCCGAGGCGCTGTGCCTGAGCACCCAGTGGCTGGCCTGGGGCACGTACGGGGACGACTACTACCCCCGGGTGTTCGGCGCGGCCAAGGCCCCGGACGCGGCCCGGCTCGCCACCGAGCGGCTGATCTCGATGGTGCCGGTGGACCTCGCGCAGGCCGGTGAGCCCGTCATCGCCATGGAACGCAGCCTGAAGGACCTGTGGGCGCGGACCGTGGTGGAGATGGACGAGTCCGTGCGCGCCGCATTCCGCGAGACGGTCGTCGAGATGCTCAGGAGCTGGGTGTGGGAGATCGACAACGTCACCGTGGGCCGCATCCCGGACCCGGTCGACTACGCCGAGATGCGCCGCCACACCTTCGGCAGCCACATGACCATGTTCCTGGCGAGGCTCGGTCACCAGGGTGACGGGGTGCCCCCGGAGGTCTACCGGGCCGGCGTACTGCGTTCCCTGGAGAGCGCGGCCTCGGACGTCGGCTGCATCATGAACGACCTCTTCTCGTACCAGAAGGAGATCGAGGTCGAGGGCGAGGTCCACAACCACGTCCTGGTCACCCAGAACTTCTTCGACATCGACTACCCCCGGGCCTTCACGATCGTGGCCGATCTGATGGAGCAGCGCACCAGGGAGTTCGAGCACATCCGGGACCACCAGCTGCCGCTGCTCTACGACGACCACCGGCTGGACCGGGCCGCGCGGGACTCCCTCGACGCGTACGTGCGGGAGCTCGAGGACTGGATGGCCGCGATCCTCAACTGGCACCGGAGCGTACGCCGTTACCGGCCGGAGGACCTGCACCGGCAGCCGGTCCCGGCCGGCCACGGACCCGGCACCCGGCTGCCGGGCCGGGCAACCCCGGGAGCCCCCGGGTTCGGCATGGCGGCGGCGCGGATCCCGCTCACCGGCACGCCGTGACGGCCGGGGCGGCGCCCGGAACCTCCACGGGCGCGGGGCCTGCTCGCCCCGCACCCGCCGGGCGTCCCGGCCGCGCGGGCGGTCAGCGGCCGGCCGGGCCGCTCCAGCCGGCGAGGACGTGGCCCAGCCGCACCCGCTGCGGGTGGTCGCCGACGGGTACGGAGACCCGCTTGGCGCCGGTGGCGAAGTCGATCGCGGTGACCCGGTCGGAGCCGCTCTCGGAGACCACGCAGGCGGTGCCGTCGCCGTTGACGGTCGCCCAGTACGGCTTGGAGACCGGGACCAGCGGGCCCTCGGTGAGGGTGGCCCGGTCGACGACGGTCGCGTAGTCGTCCATGGTGCCGGCGACGCACAGCCGGGTGCCGTCCGGGCTCATCGACATCCCGTGGTGGCGGGAGTCGTTGACCCAGGTGGTGCGGTCCTTGCTGGTGGCCGGGTTCTCGGGGAGGGTCTTGACCCGGGTGATCCGGTCGGTGGCCACGTCGTACTCCACGAAACCGTTGAAGAAGGACACCTGGAAGTAGAGGGTGGACTCGTCGGGGCTGAAGGCGTTGGGGCGGACGGAGTCGGAGAGGCCGGTGAGGCCGGCGGCGTCGAGCCGCTCGCGCATGTCGATCACGCGCACGGTGCGGTAGGTCCGGGTGTCGACGACGGTGATCTTGCGGTCGCCCTTGGTCCAGTCCAGCCAGGGGGCGTCCAGGGCGGTGTTGACCTCGCCGATGGAGCTGTTCCACAGGTAGCGGCCGTCCCGCGAGAAGGTGTTCTCGTGCGGCTTGTCGCCGGTGCCGAAGGAGCCGAGCTGGCGGCCGGTGACGATGTCGAGCACGTGCACGGTGTTGGAGGTGGAGGCGGAGACGGCGACCTTCGTACCGTCGGGAGAGACCGCCATGTGGTCGGAGCGGAAGCCGGAGACGGGGAAGCGCCAGTTGATCCGGCCGGAGGCCAGGTCGAGGGAGACGACGTCGGCGAAGGAGGGCCGGGAGACGACGACGGAACGCCCGTCGGGGGTGGTGTACATGTCGTCCACGAACTGGTCGTGGCCCTCGCCGGCGCTGGCCCGGATCCCGAGGAAGAAGGCGAGCTTGACGGGGTTGAGGTAGATCTCCCGCAGCCGCTCCTCCTTGTCCGGGATCACGTTGATCCGGCCGACCCGGGCCATGTCGCCGGTGGAGGCGAGGACGTCGGCGGTGCCCTCCCAGTTGTTGCCGACGAAGAGCACCTCGCGCAGGGGCTCGTCGGGGACGGCCGCCGCCGCGGGGACGGCGGGGCAGAGGACGGCTGCCACGGCCAGGGCGCACACGGTTCGCAGACTGCGGAACATCGGCTCAACTCCCATGAGGGGAAAGGCAATTACCGGCCGGTAAGGTAGAGGTAACGGCGTAAGGGCGCAACCCCCGGCGGGGGTTGCGCCCTTACGTCCTACGTCTTCAGGCCTTCGCGGGCCCGTGCGGCCCCGTGTCGTGCGCCGTCGAGGTCGCGCTTCAGGCGACGACACCGATCCGGGCCACCGCGGGCACGCCGTCGTGGTGGATCGGGGTGTGCGCGCCGGTGAGGGCGACCCCGCTGCCGCCGCGCCGGTTGGCCACGATCTCCGCGGCGATGGACAGGGCCGTCTCCTCCGGGGAGCGGGCGCCGAGGTCCAGGCCGATCGGGGAGCGCAGGCGGGCGAGCTCGAGTTCGGTGACCCCGACCTCGCGCAGCCGCTTGTTGCGGTCCTCGTGGGTGCGGCGCGATCCCATGGCGCCGACGTAGGCGACGGGAAGCCTGAGGGCCAGTTCGAGCAGCGGTACGTCGAACTTGGCGTCGTGCGTCAGCACGCACAGCACGGTACGGCCGTCCACGTCGGTGGACTCCAGGTACCGGTGGGGCCAGTCCACGACGATCTCGTCCGCCTCGGGGAAACGGTTCCTCGTCGCGAAGACGGGCCGGGCGTCGCACAGGGTGACGCGGTAGCCGAGGAACTTGCCGATCCGGACCAGCGCGGACGCGAAGTCGATCGCCCCGAAGACGATCATTCGCGGCGGCGGCACGCTCGACTCGACCAGGACCCGCAGGGGCTCGCCGCACAGCCGGCCGTCGGCGCCGATCTCCAGGACCCCGGTCCGGCCGGCGTCCAGCATGGCCCGGGCCTCCTCGGCGACGGTCCGGTCCAGCTCGGGGTGGCCGCCGAGACCCCCCTCGTACGCGCCTTCGCCGCGCACCAGCACCGCGCGGCCCATCAGCTCCGCCGGGCCCTCGGCGATCCGGGCCACGGCGGCCGCCGCGCCGTCGGCGGCCGCGGCCAGCGCGGACTCGAAGACGGCGCGGTGGGGGGCGGCCGCGTGGACCGGGGTGACCAGGATCTCGATGATTCCGCCGCAGGTCAGGCCTACGGCGAAGGCATCGTCGTCGCTGTAGCCGAAGCTCTCGCGGACGGTCTCGCCGTCCTCGAGGGCCTGCCGGCACAGCTCGTACACCGCACCCTCCACGCATCCGCCGGAGACGGAACCGATGGCCGTGCCCTCGCTGTCGACGGCGAGCGCGGCCCCGGGCTGCCGGGGCGCGCTGCCGCCGGTCGACACCACGGTGGCGACGGCGAAGTCACGTCCCTGCTCGACCCACCGGTTCAGCTCTTCGGCGATGTCCAGCATTGCGGCCTCCTGACGAGGATCGGTTCCATTATCGGATGCGTGGCGGGTTGGTGCCGGTGCGGGCGGCCTCGCGTCAGTGGACGCCCAGCCAGCCCTCGATCGGGTTCAGCGCGTAGAACACGATGAAGATGGCGAACAGTCCCCACATGAAGGCTCCGATTTCCCGGGCCTTGCCCTGCGCGACCTTGATCGCGACGTGGGAGATCACACCGGCGGCGACGCCGGCCGTGATCTGGTACGTGAAGGGCATGATCACGACGGTCAGGAAGACCGGGATCGCGGTGGCGCCGTCGTGCCAGTCCACGTGACGGGCGTTCTGCATCATCATCGCGCCGATGACGACCAGGGCGGCGGCGGCGACCTCACCGGGGACGATCTGGGTGATCGGGGTGAAGAAGATGCAGGCGGCGAAGAAGAGGCCGGTGACCACGGAGGCCAGACCGGTACGGGCGCCCTCGCCGACACCCGTGGCGGACTCGACGAACACGGTCTGGCCGGAGCCGCCCGTGACACCGCCGATGGCACCGCCGGCGCCGTCGATGAACAGGGCCTTCGACAGGCCCGGCATCCGGCCCTTGTCGTCGGCGAGCTTGGCCTCGGTACCGACACCGATGATCGTGGCCATCGCGTCGAAGAAGCCGGCGAGCACCAGGGTGAAGACGATCATGCCGACGGTCATCGCGCCGACCTCGCCCCAGCCGCCGAACTCGACCTCGCCGAAGAGCGAGAAGTCGGGCATGGAGACCGCGGAGCCGGTCAGCTCCGGGGCGCCGCTGGCCCACGCCTTGGGGTCGATGTCCGCGACGGCGTTGAGGATGGCCGCGAGCACGGTACCGGCGACGATGCCGATCAGGATGGCGCCGGGGATCTTGCGGGCCTGCAACATGAAGATCAGCAGCAGCGTGACGGCGAAGAGGAGGACGGGCCAGCCGGCGAGCTCGCCGGTGGGCCCGAGGGTGACGGGGCCGCCACCGGGCGCGGGGTTCTCGTGCACGAAACCGGCCTTCACCAGGCCGATCAGGGCGACGAACATGCCGATGCCCATGGTGATCGCGTGCTTGAGCGCGAGCGGGATGGCGTTCATGATCATCTCGCGGAGGCCGGTGACGACCAGGAGACAGATCACGACGCCGTACAGGACGCACATGCCCATGGCCTGCGGCCAGGTCATCTCGGGGGCGACCTGCGAGGCCAGTACGCCGGAGACGGAGAGTCCGGCGGCCAGGGCGAGCGGCACCTTGCCGACGAAGCCCATCAGGAGGGTGGTGACGGCGGCGGCGAACGCCGTGGCGGTGATCACTGCCTTCTGGCTCAGGGTGTCGCCGGCGGCGTCCTTGCCCGAAAGGATCAGGGGGTTGAGCAGCAGGATGTACGCCATCGCCATGAAGGTCGTGATACCGCCACGAACCTCGTTGCCGACGTTGGATCCTCTGTGGGTGATGTGAAAGTACCGGTCGAGCCAAGAACGCCCGGCGGGCGTGCGCGAGCCGGAGCCCGCGTCCTCCGCGGTGGTCTTGGACTCCACTGACGACTGGGTCATGGTGCCTAACTCCCAAGGTTCAAAGGGGCACCCGCATGGGGATTGGAGAGCGCGGGATTTGGGATGGTGCGTTGGCTGCACGACCCGGGGTGACGGCCCGAGCTGTGGTGCTGCTGGGGGTCGAAGCATTCATGAAGCGGTCCGCGAGCGGTGCGGTACTTCTTCGGTGCTCCGGGCGGTGTGACCGTGAAGTGTGACGTTCCCTGTCACACCGCCCGGAGAGCTTCGGGACCAGGAGCCGGCCGTCGGGTGCGGCTCCTGGACGCCGTCCTAGAGGGTGCCGGTGAGGGCCTCGGGACGGATCGGCGTCTTGTTCAGTTCCAGACCGGTCGCCTGCCGGATCGCCGCGAGGACGGCCGGGGTGGACGACAGGGTGGGGGCCTCGCCGAGACCGCGCAGACCGTAGGGCGCGTTCGGGTCGGCCAGTTCCAGGACGTCGACCGGGATGGTCGGGGTGTCGAGGATGGTCGGGATCAGGTAGTCCGTGAAGGAGGGGTTGCGCACCTTCGCGGTCTTCGGGTCCACGATGATCTCTTCCATGACGGCCACGCCGAGGCCCTGGGTGGTACCACCCTGGATCTGGCCGACCACGGACAGCATGTTGAGCGCCTTGCCGACGTCCTGCGCGGTGGCGAGCTCGATGACCTTGACCAGGCCGAGCTCGGTGTCCACCTCGACGACCGCGCGGTGCGCGGCGAACGTGTACTGGACGTGGCCGTCGCCCTGGCCGGTCTTCAGGTCGAAGGCGACCGTCGGGCGGTGGCGGAACTCGAGCTCGAGGTCGATCGCCTCGTCCTCGAGGATGTCGGCGATGTCCGCGAGGACCTCGCCGCCGTCGGTGACGACCTTGCCGCCCTCCAGGAGGAGCTCGGCGTGCGCCCAGGCCGGGTGGTAGGAGCCGTTCTTGCGGCGGCCCATCTCCAGCAGCGCCTCGCGGACGGCCTCACAGGTGTTCTTCACCGCGCCACCGGTCATGTACGTCTGCCGGGAGGCGGACGTGGAACCGGCGGAGCCGACCTGGGTGTCGGCCGGGTGGATGGTTACCTGCGTGACGCCCAGCTCCGTACGGGCGATCTGGGCGTGCACGGTGACACCGCCCTGACCGACCTCCGCCATGGCCGTGTGGACCATCGCGACGGGCTCGCCGTTGATGACCTCCAGGCGCACGCGTGCGGTGGAGTAGTCGTCGAAGCCCTCGGAGAAGCCGACGTTCTTGATGCCGACCGCGTAGCCGACACCGCGTACGACGCCCTCGCCGTGGGTGGTGTTGGACAGGCCGCCCGGCAGCGCGCGGACGTCCGCGCCCTCGCCGGCGGTCTCCCACTGGCGCTCGGGCGGCAGCGGGCGGGCCTTGACCCGGCGCAGCAGCTCGGCGACCGGGGCGGGCGAGTCCACGACCTGGCCGGTGGGCATGATCGTGCCCATCTCCATGGCGTTGAGCTGGCGGAACTCCACCGGGTCCATGCCCAGCTTCGCCGCGAGCTTGTCCATCTGGGCCTCGTAGGCGAAGCAGGCCTGGACGGCGCCGAAGCCGCGCATCGCGCCGCAGGGCGGGTTGTTCGTGTAGAGCGCGATCGCCTCGATGTCGACGTCGTCGACGACGTACGGGCCGACGGAGAGCGAGGAGGCGTTGCCGACGACCGCCGGGGAGGCCGAGGCGTACGCGCCGCCGTCCAGCACGATCCGGCACTTCATGTGCGTGATCTTGCCGTCCTTGGTGGCGCCGTGCTCGTACCAGAGCTTGGCCGGGTGGCGGTGCACGTGGCCGAAGAAGGACTCGAACCGGTTGTAGACGATCTTGACCGGCTTGTTGGTGGCCAGGGCCAGCAGGCACGCGTGGATCTGCATGGAGATGTCCTCGCGGCCGCCGAAGGCACCGCCGACGCCGGAGAGCGTCATGCGCACCTTCTCCTCGGGCAGGCCGAGGACGGGGGCGATCTGCTTGAGGTCCGAGTGCAGCCACTGGGTGGCGACGTAGAGGTCCACGCCGCCGTCCTCGGACGGTACGGCCAGGCCGGACTCCGGGCCGAGGAAGGCCTGGTCCTGCATGCCGAAGGTGTACTCGCCCTCGACGATGACGTCGGCGCGCTTGCGGGCCTCCTCCACGTTGCCGCGGATGATCGGCTGGCGGTGCACGATGTTCGGGTGCGGGACGTGGCCGGCGTGGTGGTCGTCGCGGCCCTCGTGGATCAGCGGCGCGTCGGCGGCGAGGGCGGAGGCCTCGTCCGTGACGAGCGGCAGCTCCCGGTAGTCGATCTTGATCTTGGCAGCCGCGCGGCGGGCGGTCTCCGGGTGGTCGGCGGCCACGAGGGCGACCGGCTCACCGTGGTGGCGCACCCGGCCGTGGGCCAGGACGGGGGTGTCCTGGATCTCGAGGCCGTAGTTCTTCATCTCGGCCGGCAGGTCGTCGTACGTCAGCACCGAGTACACGCCGGGCATGGCGAGCGCCTCGGAGATGTCGATGGAGACGATCTCGGCGTGGGCGACGGTGGAGCGCAGGGTCTGGCCCCACAGCATGTCCTCGTGCCACATGTCCGAGGAGTACGCGAACTCGCCGGTGACCTTGAGGGTGCCGTCCGGGCGGAGCGTGGACTCGCCGATGCCGCCCTTGTTGTGGTTCTGGGTGACGTTCGTCGGCGTACCGGCGGGCACGGTGCGGGTGTTCTGAGCCATGATCAGACCGCCTCTCCCTGACGGGCGGCCGCCAGGCGGACCGCGTCGAGGATCTTCTCGTAGCCCGTGCAGCGGCAGAGGTTGCCGGACAGGGCCTCACGGATGTCCTGGTCGGACGGGTCCGCGTTGCTCTCCAGGAGGGCGTCCGCCTGGACGAGCAGACCCGGGGTGCAGAAACCGCACTGGACGGCGCCGGCGTCGATGAACGCCTGCTGGATCGGGGAGAGCTCGGTGCCCTCACCGGTCTGGGAGTCGCCGGCCCTGTCAGATGGACGAGCGGACCAGTGCTTGGCCTCGTCCGTGGAGACGCCCTGGGAGCCGCAGGCGCCGCCGGTGCCGCACGCACCGCCGCGGCCGTGGGCCTCGCGCTGCTTGGCGAAGTCCGCCAGGCCCTCGACGGTCACGACGTCGCGGCCCTCGACCTGACCGGCCGCGACCAGACAGGAACAGACCGGCACGCCGTCGAGGCGGACGGTGCAGGAACCGCACTCGCCCTGCTCGCACGCGTTCTTGGAGCCGGGCAGACCCAGGCGCTCACGCAGCACGTAGAGAAGGGACTCGCCCTCCCAGACGTCGTCGGCTTCCTGCTGACGACCGTTGACAGTGAAATTGACGCGCATGGTTACGCAGCCCCTTCAAGCGAGCGGCCGTTGGTGCCGCGGTACTGCTCCCACGTCCAGACCAGCTGGCGGCGAGCCAGGATGCCGACCGCGTGACGGCGGTACTTCGCCGTGCCACGGACGTCGTCGATCGGGTTGCACGCGGCGGAGGCGAGCTCACCGAACTGCTTGGCGACCGACGGGGTGATGACCTTGCCGGACTCCCAGAAGCCGCCCTCTTCGAGCGCGGCGTTCAGGAACTCCTCGGCGGCCTTCGCCCGGATCGGGGTCGGGGCGGCCGAGGCGATGCCCGTACGCACGGTGCGGGTGTCGGTGTGCAGCGCGAGGCCGAAGCCGCAGACGGCGATGACCATCGCGTTGCGGGTACCGACCTTGGAGTACTGCTGCGGGCCCGTGGCGTTCTTGATGTGGATCGCCTTGATCAGCTCGTCCGCGGCGAGCGCGTTGCGCTTGACGCCGGTGTAGAACTCGTCGATCGGGATCATGCGCGCGCCGCGTACGGACTCCACCTCGACCTCGCAGTCGGCGGCGAGGAGCGCGGGGTGGGAGTCACCGGCGGGCGAGGCGCAGCCGAGGTTGCCGCCGACACCGCCGCGGTTGCGGATCTGCGGGGACGCGACCGTGTGCGAGGCCAGCGCGAGGCCGGGCAGCGTCTCGCGCAGGTTCTCCATGATCTGGGTGTACGGGACGGAGGCGCCCAGCCGGGTGACCTCCTCGCCGACCTCCCACTCCCGCAGCAGCTCGATGCGGTTGAGGTCCAGGAGGTATTCCGGACGGCGGTGGTCGAAGTTGATCTCGACCATGATGTCGGTGCCACCCGCAATCGGCACAGCTGTGGGGTACTCGGCCTTAGCGGCGAGCGCCTCCTCCCAGCTGGCGGGGCGAAGGAAGTCCATGAGCGGCTCTCTTCTTCTTCATCGTGTCGTTCACTTCAAGCCAGGAGGCCATGCGGCCCTCGACTGGTCGTTCACGTGCTGTTAACGCGGTGTGGAGTCAGTACACAAGCCGCGCGTCCCCCGGGTGCAGTCACCGAAACCATGAAGGAGTTGGCTGGCGGCCTCCCTCGTCTTGTAGATTCGTATGAAAGGCGGTCTGCACGGACCTGACCGATTTCCAACGGCAACATCGAGACAGATCGGCGGCGACATCATGCGGCTGCGCGCACTGCTGGAGACCGAGGCGCTGGGGCTGCGGCTGCTGGGCGGCGAGGACGAGCTCGACCGGACGGTCCGCGGGGTCATGACGACCGACCTGAGGGATCCCAGCCGATACCTCTCGGGGGGCGAGCTCGTCCTGACCGGCCTGGCCTGGCGGCGGAATTCGGCCGACTCCGAGCCGTTCGTACGAATCCTCGCGAGCGCCGGTGTCGCGGGTCTGGCGGCCGGCGAGGCGGAGCTGGGCGACATCCCCGACGATCTCGTATCAGCCTGTCGGCGCAACCGGCTGCCGCTGTTCGCCGTGAACGAAGACGTTGCATTCGCCACCATCACGGAGTACGTGGTGCGGCAGGTCTCGGGGGAGCGCGCGGGCGACCTCGCGGCCGTCGTGGACCGCCACCGCCGCCTCATGACCTCCGGTCCTGCGGGGGGCGGACCTGATGTGGTGCTGGATCTGCTCACCACGGACCTCGATCTGCGGGCGTGGGTGCTCTCCCCCACGGGCCGGCAGATCGCCGGAGCGGGCGAACCGCTCGCTCCGGGTGTCTGCGCGGCTCTGGCGAGCGAGCACCTCGCGGCGGTCCGGACCGGCCGCAGGGGGCCGCACCGGATCTCCCTTCAGGGTATGACGTACTCCTTGTTCCCGATCAGACAGAGCGGGCGTGGCGCGACGGCCGTCTCGCGCGACGTCCGTGAGAGCGTTCTCTCCGACTGGCTGCTGGCCGTCGAGGCCGACGCGGGCGACTGGCCGGCCGAGCGGCTGGACCTGCTCCAGGGCGTCACCCAGCTGATCGCGGTCGAGCGGGACCGCCGCGACGCGGCCCGTACGGTGCGGCGCCGGCTGGCCCAGGAGGTGCTGGAGCTCGTCCAGACCGGCGCCCCGCCCGCCGAGATCGCCGCGCGCCTGCGGGTGGCGGCCCCCGTGCTGCTGCCGGGTCTGGGCGCCGCCCCGCACTGGCAGGTCGTGGTGGCCCGGGTGGACTGGGAGGGCGGGGAGATCCCCGGCGGCCCGGTGGCCCAGTCGCTGCTGGAGGAGATCCTGGTCGACCCCTCCCAGCCGGGTCCCGAGCCCTCCGACCGGATCGCGGTCGCCCATGCGGGTGACGAGGCCATCGCGCTCGTCCCGCTGCCGGCGCTGCCCGGCGACGGCGACGAGGACAAGGACCCCAAGGGCCCCGGCGCGGCCCTGCACGCCGACGTGCTGCTGACGGCCGTACGGGACCCGCTGGCGGCGGGCCTGGCCGACGACGGGCGGCTCACGCTCGGCGTCAGCGCGGCCGTGCACTCCGCCGAGGGGCTGCGCGGGGCGCTGGAGGAGGCCCGGCACGCCCGCCGGGTCGCCGCCGCCCGCCCGGGGCGCGTGTGCGCCGCCGGCCACCACGAGCTGGCCTCGCACGTCCTGCTGCTGCCCTTCGTCCCGGACGACGTGCGGCGCGCCTTCACCGCGCGGCTGCTGGACCCCCTGCGGGACTACGACCGCCGGCACCGCGCGGAGCTCATCCCGACCCTGGAGGCCTTCCTCGACTGCGACGGCTCCTGGACGCGCTGCGCCACCCGGCTGCACCTGCACGTCAACACGCTGCGCTACCGGGTCGGGCGAATCGAGCAGTTGACGGGCCGTGACCTTTCGCGCCTGGAGGACAAGCTCGACTTCTTCCTGGCCCTGCGCATGAGCTGAACCTCCGGCCCGCCCGGCGGCTGATGAGGTGTCCGAACTTTGTGAAAGAGTTCACCCGACCCCTTGGCCGAGTGCGACGATTCGTGCTGTCATTTCGCCCCAGGGGCTCAATGACGTGCTGCTCGCTTGCTTGGGGAGGGCAATGTGGCGGACACCGCCATGTCGGGTGCCGGAATGACCGGGGGAGACGACCCCCTCCAGCGGGCGATATGGCGGCTGCGGTCGCGCGGCTGCTGGGCCGACGCGGCGGCGCTGCTGGCACCGCACGGCGCCGACGCCGGCGCCGCCGTGCAGCGTACGGCGCTGCTGGTGGAGCGGTGCCTGTTCACCGGGGGCGGCTGGGCGGAGGCGGAGGACGCGCTGCGGACCGCCGAGGCGGTGGCGGCGGCGGACGACGAGCGGGGCGCGGCCGCGTGCGAGCGCGGGCAGCTGGCGTACGCGGCGACCGTCCTCGGCGTACGGGACCGGGCCGACGAGGCCCGGGCGGCGCTGGGCCGGGCGGCCGCGCTGCTCTCCCCCGACTCCCCGACCCGGCCGCTGCTGGACTTCCGGCGCGGGCTGGTGGCGGAGCACCTGGCGGACTCCCCGCAGGCGGCGCGGCCGGCCTACCGGCGCGCGCACGCCGGGGCCGCGGCGCACGGGGACACGCTGCTGCTGTCCTTCACCTGGCGGCACCTGGCCGGGCTGGCGCTGCGCGACGGCGAGCTGGCGGAGGCCCGGCACGGCTTCGCGGAGTCCCTGCGGATCCGGGAGGAACTGGGCTTCCTGGTCGGTACGGCGCCGGCGCTGGCGGCGCTGGCCGAGGCCGAACCGGAACCGGAGGCGACGAGGCTGCGCGCCGAGGCCCGCCGCCTGTTCCACCTGCTGGGCGGCATCCCCACCTGGCTGGCGGACCACCTGACGGCCCCGGCGGCGTAGCGCACCCGCAGGAACCGAGGCCGGCCCCGGCCGTGCGGAGGCGCCCGCACGTGGGAAGGACCGGGCGGGCCGGGGCCGGTCCGGCCGCCCTGCGCAGGCGGGGGCGGCGGCGGGCGCGGGCGGGCCGGGACGCCGGGGCGGGGGCCGGGCGCGGGCGCCCGGTGCGGTCGCCGGGGGGACGGAGCCGCCGGCCCGGGAGGGGTCAGGCGCAGGCGCCCATGAAGTGTTCGCGGACCAGGGATTCGACCACGGGGAAGTCGCGGGCGATCAGGGCCTCCAGGAGCGCCGCGTGCTCCGCCGCGTCCGCGACCAGGTCCGCACGGCGTACCCGCGGCGCGTCCTTGACCGGCCACTGCGAGCGCCGGTGCAGGTCGTCGGCGACCTGGACCAGCTGGTCGTTGCCCGCCAGCGCCAGGACGGCCCGGTGGAAGGAGCGGTCCGCCTCGGCGTAGCCGGCCGGGTCGTACGCGGCCGCGGCCGCCGCCGTGGCGGCCGCCGCGGGACGCAGCGCGACCCAGGACTCCACCGGCTCGGAGCGGGCGAGGCGCAGCATGACGGGGACCTCCAGCAGGGCCCGTACCTCCGCCAGCTCCGCCAGCTCGCGGGCGCTGCGCGAGACCACCCGGAACCCGCGGTTGGGCAGGCATTCGACGGCCCCCTCGAGGGCGAGCTGCTGCATCGCCTCGCGGACGGGGGTGGCCGAGACGCCGAACCGCTCGCCGAGCGCCGGCCCGGAGTAGATCTCCCCCGGCTCGAGCTCGCCGTCGACCAGGGCCGCGCGCAGTGCGTCGAGCACCTGCCCGCGCACCGAATGGCGCAGCACCTTGCGCTGGGTCTGGGCCGGTGTCGACGGCACCGGACCCGTGTCGGCCGCGTCGTGCACTCGGACCTCCTGACGGATCTCGGCTCCGCCGCAGGATACGGGACGCGGATGACCTGCTGGAGAGTTGGGTAAGGTTAGGCTAACCTTCTAACGATCGAGCGATTCGGTGGTCCGTCATGAGCGTCCCGGCCCTGTCGACCGCTACTGCGTCCGCCCCGGCCGGCTCTCCGGTGGCGGACGCGTACGCACGGCTGACCGAGGTCCATCCCGGACTCCGCGTCGACGAGCGGTCCGCGCACGAACCCGCCCCTCGCGGTGTGGGGTGGGTCGGTGCGGACGAGCTCGCGGCGGGCGGGGCGGCGGTGGACGCCTTCCTGGCGTGGGACGAGGAACAGGTGCTCCGGGACTACGGCTCCCCCGGACGCCCGGACGTCGTCGCCGGGTTCGGCCTGCACCGGTACGCGTGGCCGGTCTGCCTGCTGTTCACGGTGCCGTGGTTCCTGCACCGGCGGGTGCCCCGGCTGCCGGCGGACGCGGTGGCCCTCCACCGGACGCGGGGGCGGCTGAGCGTACGCGTCGAGTCGTTCGCGTGCCTGCCGGACGATCCGGCGGCGGGCCTGCCCGGCGCCCTGGTCGTGGCCGACGAGGAAGCGCTGCGGGCGCGGGTGCGGGACGCGGTGGCCGAGCACCTGGCCCCCGTGGCGGAAGGTTTCGCCCCCCGGATGCGGCGCGGCCGCCGCGCCGTGTGGGGCATGCTCACGGACGATGTCGCCGAGGGCCTGTGGTACGTCGGCGGACTGCTCGGCGAGGGGGACCGCGCGCGGGCCGAGCTGGACCTGCTGCTTCCGGGCGGCACGGCCCCGTACACGGGCGGCAGCGGCTTCCGTACGCTCCACGCGCCCGACGGCTCGGAACTGCCCACCCGCGACCGGGCCGGCTGCTGCCTCTTCTACACCATCCGCCCCGCGGACACCTGCATCACCTGCCCCCGGACCCGCGACGCCGAGCGGATCACCCGGCTGGCGGTTGCAGCGTCCGCCTAACCACCCGTCAGGGTGATGACAATCGAACACAACTCCCTTGTTGCGTGCGTGAGTTCGACCTACAACACCCTATCCGGAGGGCCTCGCCGCCCGTTGGCGTGCACTTGCCCCGAAACCCGCCTACAGGCCACCTGAAATCCGCCACTATGGCGCCCGGAAAGCCGCCGTACGCGACTCAAGGGACACCGGATGAGACTGACCGACATATCGCTGGACTGGCTGCTGCCGGGCAGTCTGCTGATCCTGGGCGTGCTTGCGGCAGTCGCGGTGCTGGCCCGGGGCCGGCGCGAGGGCGAGAAGGCCCCGGCCGAGGACAGCTGGGAACGCAGCGAGGAGCGCCGGCGCCGCAAGGAGGCCGTCTACGGCACGGCCTCGTACGTGCTGCTGTTCTGCTGCGCGGCCGTCGCCGCCGCCCTCTCGTTCCACGGGCTGGTCGGATTCGGGCGGCAGAACCTGAACCTGACCGGGGGCTGGGAGTACCTCGTCCCCTTCGGCCTCGACGGCGCCGCCATGTTCTGCTCGGTGCTCGCCGTCCGCGAGGCCAGCCACGGCGACGCGGCCCTCGGCTCGCGCCTGCTGGTGTGGCTGTTCGCGGGCGCGGCCGCCTGGTTCAACTGGGTGCACGCGCCGCGCGGGCTCGGTCACGACGGGGCCCCGCAGTTCTTCGCGGGCATGTCGCTCTCGGCGGCGGTGCTCTTCGACCGGGCGCTCAAGCAGACCCGCCGGGCCGCCCTGCGTGAGCAGGGCCTGATCCCCCGTCCGCTGCCGCAGATCCGGATGGTCCGCTGGCTGCGGGCCCCCCGGGAGACCTTCGGCGCCTGGTCGCTGATGCTGCTGGAGGGGGTGCGCACCCTCGACGAAGCGGTGGACGAGGTGCGGGAGGACAAGCGGGAGAAGGCGCAGGACCGGATGCGGCGGCGCGAGCAGCAGCGGCGCGAGCGGGCGCACATCCGGGCGCTGGGCCGGCAGCACAGGGCCTTCGGCCTGCCCCGGCCGCGCGGCCGTCAGGTCGAGGTGCCGGAGCTGGTCCCGGGAAACGGCTCCGCGCCGGTGGGCGCGGAGCCCGCCATATCGGAAGCGGGACAGCTGCCCACGCTTCCCCAGCTGGGAGGTACCTCCAGGCGGCCCTCCCTGCAGGCCGTGACCGGAACCGACGCCTTTGACACCGCGCCCCGGACGGTGGACCTCACCGCCGAGGACGACACCCAGACCATTCCCCGCCTCGACTCACTGGAGCGCAAGCTGAAGGATCTGGAACAGCAGTTCGGCTGACGGCCGGGCGTGACGAGGGCCGGTTCGGGGGTTGCCTGGGGCTCCCTCAGACCGGCCCTCCGTCGAGTTCGAACCACACCACCTTGCCCCCGCCCAGCGGGTCCACCCCCCAGGCGTCGGCGAGCGACTGCACCAGCACCAGCCCCCTGCCGTGCGTACCGTCGTCGGCGGTCGGTACGTACGGACGGGGCCGGCGCGCGGTGAAGTCCCGCACCTCCACCCGTAATCGCGCGTCGGCCCAGGCCGCCGACACCTCGGCGCCGTGGTCGGTGTGCACGAGCGCGTTGGTGACGAGCTCGGTGGTGAGCAGCTCCGCCACCTCCGCCGCGTCGGTCCGGCAGTGGTGCCGGAGCAACTCCCGTAAGGCTCTGCGGACTTCGCCCACCGCCTTCAGGTCCGCCCGGCGCACCGTCCGAGTCATTCCGGTCTTCGCCCCCACCCGCACGGCAACGTCCCTCCCGTGTCCGTTTCTCGAACAGGTCTACGGGATGCATTCCCGCCGGGGAGATCCGCACTCCTGCGGGATCACGGACGCGGCATGTTCCTGAGGTCGGATCGAGCCATCCGGATCACCGGAGCGGACCGGGCGCCGGGTCGGTGACCACGTCCGCGTCCGGATCGCGGTGGGTGGCCGCGTACGGGGGAAGGCCGGAAACCGGCACCTCCGGCCCGGCCGTACCGGGGGGTGAGCCGTCGAACAGAACCACATTGACGGGCAGGTCGTACTGCACCAGGGGGAGGAAATCTCCCCTCGGCACCGAGAGACCCGGCCGCCGGACACCGGCACCGCTTGACGGCCCCGCACGCCGGGCGGAGCGCCCCTCCCGGGGCCGCGCTCAGGACTCCTCGGCCGTCAGCCCCCACGCGTGGATGCGGTCCGGGTGGATGCGGATGACCTCGGGGCTCGCCTGCGGCCGGCCCGCCGGGTCCACCGTCGCCAGCCGCCCCAGCCGCTGGCCGCGCAGGTACGTCCGTTCCGTCTCGCTCAGCTTCGCCGTCATGCCTCCAGGGTCGCCGCCGGACGGCCCCGCCGCATCGGGCGCCGGCCCTACGCCGCAGGGCCCGGGCCACGCCGAGGCGCCCTTCAGCCCCACACCACGGCGCCCACCCAGGCCCCCACCACCAGCAGGCACGCGAAGAGCTCCACCAGCACGCTCGTGCCCACGGCCCGCATCACCGCCCGGACCGACGCCGCCGCCTCACCGTGCGAGCCCAGCCGCCGCCGCTCGCACAGGTAGATCCCGCCGACGAAGCCCGGGATCGCGCCGAGCACCGGTACGACGACGAAGCCGATGACGGCGCCCGCGCCCGCGTACACGGCCGTCTCCGGGGTGACCCCCACCGCGCGGATACGGCGCGGCGGCAGCTGCCACTTCACCACCTGCACCACCAGCAGCAGGGCGGTCGCCCCCACCAGCAGCGACCACGCCAGGGACGTCGGCTCGTGCAGCGTCCACCACAGCAGCGCCGCCCACACCAGCCACGTGCCGGGGACCCCCGGCACCAGCACGCCCAGCACCCCGAGCAGCAGGACCAGTCCCACCAGGAGGAGCTGCGGCACATCCACCCGCCCAGCCTGCCGGACCCGGGGTCACCGGGCCACCCAGCCCCGTTCGCGAGCGTGCCAGCCCAGCTGGAGCCGGGTCGTCACCCCGCAGACCTCCATCAACCCCTTCACCCGGCGCTGCACGGTCCGCAGGCCCAGCTCCAGGTGTTTGGCCACGCTGGCGTCCGTCATCCCCGCCAGCAGCAGCGAGAGGATCTCCAGGTCCGTCGCGTCCGGCGGGGCCGGCGCGCCGACCGGGGTGTTCCCCGGACCCAGCCGCAGCGGCAGCGCCTCCCGCCACACCGCCTCGAACAGTCCCCGCAGCGACTCCAGCAGGCCGGACGGGTGCACCACCAGCGCCGCCGGTTCCGGGCCGTGCACCGTCAGCGGGACCATCGCCAGGCTCCGGTCCACGATCACCAGCCGGGTGGGGATCCGGGCCGCCACCCGCACCCGCTCGCCCCGGTCCAGCGCCGCCGACGCCTCCCGCAGACCGCCGGGCAGCGTGAGGAGCTCCCGCTCGATCACCACCCGGTGTTCCACACGGTGCTCCACGCGGTGCTCCACGCCGTGCTCCACGCCGTGCCGCGCCGCCGGGTCCCCGGCCTCCTCGCCGCCGCCCGGCAGGTCCTGCGGGCGGCCCGTCACCAGGGCGCAGACCTCCTCCACCGCGCCCGCCCGGAGCTGGGCGAAACGATGCGCCACCGCGCTCGCGCCGCACACCACCTCCACCAGGTCGTGCACGGCCGGCTCCGCCGCCTCCGCCCGGTACTCCTCCGCCAGCAGCGCCGCCGCCAGCTCCGCCTGCTCCAGCTCGTGCCGCTGCCGGGTCAGCAGCGCGCCGAGCGCGGCCCCGGGTGGCGCGGCCACCCACCGGCCTGGCCGGGACGAGGACCGTGCGGCCAGCCCGTGGCGCTCGAGGTGGCGCAGGGTCCGTTCCGTCTGCGGGACCGGCAGCGTCAGCCGGTGCGCGAGGTCCGGCACCTCGGCCGCCCCCAGCGCCACCAGCGCGCGGTACGCCGACTCCTGTCCCTCGTCCAGGCCTATCGCACCCAGCAATCCGATCACCCTCCCCTTCGTGCGGCGCCTGGCGGGAAGCGGCCACGGCGCGAACCCGCCGCGGACATCATCACCGCACCCCGGGCCGGTCTGCCAAGCCCGGTTCTCCTGCCAGGGCTGGTCGAGACCGGGCACCCCGGCCGGACCCTGCGGGGTGCGGTAGATCCGGCAGGAGATCGAGGGCGTGGTGCCGGGCTCGGCAAGCGGGTCGCGGCCGTCGACCAGGATCGTCTGGGACCCGGTGAAGGCGGACCGCTCGGCCTCGGCCCGGTGAAGGTCTGCGCAGACCAAGCCGTCGAGGAGGTCGAGGCCGTAGCGGAGGATCAGATTCCGTGTGTCGACAGGCAGAACGGATGTCCTGCTGGATCCAGGAGTACCCGCCATACATCGGGGCGTGGCTGGAAGGACGGCAGGGTGGCGCCCAGGGCGAGCATCCGCTCCTGTGCAGCGTCCAGGTCGTCGACACCCAGTTCCAGGTGGGCCTGTTTGCCGAGGGCGGGATCGGGCCAGGTCGGGGGGCGGAAGTCGGCCTGGCGGATGAAGCCGAGCCCGGGCGCCCCTTCCCTGCCGAGAAGGATGAAGTCGTCGCTGCGGTACAGCGCGGGCAGATCCAGGGCTTCGCCGTAAAAGCGCGCCAACTCGGCTGGGTCAAGGCAGTCGAAGTCAAAGGAGAGGAGACGTATCTCGGGGGTGCTCATGGGACTGGACGGTAGGCCATGACCAGGACAGGTTGTGTCCTGGTCATGGCGGATACTGATGATTGTGATCAGGACCTCCTCCCGTCTGCTGCACCTGGTGTCGCTGCTGTCTGCCCGCCCGGTATGGACCTGTCGGGAACTGGCCGAGCGGATGGCGGTCACTGACCGCACGGTCCGCCGTGACATCGCCCGGCTGCGGGACCTGGGCTACGGCGTCGAGTCCGAGCCCGGGCCATGGGGCGGTTACCGTCTCAGTCCCGGCGCCCGGATGCCGCCGCTGGTGCTGGACGACGAGGAGGCCCTGGCCGTCGCCGTCGGCCTGCGTGAGGCTGCCCTCAGCGGAGTCCTCGGCGCCGGTCAGGCCGCTCTGTCCGCGCTGCTCAAGCTCCGCCAGAGCCTGCCGAAGCACCTCGCGGGCCAACTGACCGCGCTGGAGGGGACCCTTGATCACACTCCCCGCACCGGCGAACCGCAGATCGACATGCCTGTGCTGTTGGAACTGGCGCGGGCCTGCGCCAGCGGGCTGCGTGCCACCCTGTCCTACCGAGACCACGCCGGCCGCGCCTCTGTCAGAGAGATAGACCCCTACCGCTTGGTCCACACCGGTGCGCGCTGGTACCTGGTGGCCCGGGACGTGACCAAGCAGGAGTGGCGCACGTTTCGCGCCGACCGAGTGATGGCCGTGCACCCCACCACCGAACCAGCCGACCTGACTGATCCACCCGAGGCAGCACAGCTGGTCTCCCGGGGCATCGCGAGCGTCATCTACCCCGTGTACACCACGATCCGCCTTCCGCTGCCCCTGGACCGCGCGATGGAGGCGGTTCCCCCCAGCATCGGCACGCACAGCCCCGATGGCCCCAAAGCCACCGTAGTCCGGATCGGCGGCAACAGCGTCGAGTGCCTGGCCTCCTACCTCCTCGGCCTGGACACCCCGCTGACGGTGCTGTCCCCAGATGAGGTACGCGAAGCACTCGCTCGCCGAGCCGAGGCCCTTCTTGCCGCCAATCGCTGACCACATGTCCGTTCGCCGCAGCTGAACGAGAACAGGGCCGGCGAAGGCCGTGCCGAGGGCCGCGCAGGGCTCCGCCGCCACCAGGGCGTCCGCATGTGTGTGCGACGTTCGTGCGTACACCCCGGGCCGGGCGGCGGGGCCGCCGGGCAACTCGCCCGACGGCCCCGTTCCGCGTTTCCGCCCGCCGTCGGCGGCCGAAAATAAGGGCATGAATCAGCAGGGGGCTCCCGAGGACTGGTGGCAGAAGCTCTACGACGAGCCGCCGGCCGAGCCCGATCCCACCCCCGCCGCCCCACCGGACCCGTCCGACACCCTGGACGCCCGCTTCACCTCGGCGTCCGTCGTGACGAACCCGGAACCCCCACCCGACCCCCGCTCCGGCACCCTGCCGGCGCAACGGACGTACGGGTACGGCACGGACACCGCGCCACCGGAGCGGGGCGGCGGCGCCCCGGACCCGGGCGCACGGCCCGGGCCGGACGGCGGGACGACCCGGGCGACGGGCACGCGGCTCCCGCACGAGCCCGGGGCCACGGCGGCGGACGTGCCACCCACGCCGGACGGCGGGACCAGCCGGGCGACGGGCACGCGGCCCCACCAGAGCCCGGACCCGCAGCCGACGGGCACGCCCCCCGCGCCGGACCACGGGGTCCCGGCCGTGGGGGAAGCGACGGGGTACGCGCTCGGCGCGGTGGAGGTGCCCCCCGCACCTCCGACGCCCCCGCCCGGCCCGACGGCGCCGCAGGCGCCCCCCGCGCCCCCCGCGCCCGCGCCCCCGCCGCTGCCCCCGGAGTGGACGCCGGGCCAGGCGGCCCCCGCGCCGCCCGTCACACCTCCCGCGCCCGCGCGGCCCCCGGCGGAACCCGCCCCCCTGCCCGAGCAGTGGACCGAGTCGCTCGTCTCCCCCGAGCCCGGCGGCGGCCCCTGGCCGGAGCCCCGGCCCGACGCACGCCACCTCGGCGACCGGGCCCCCACCTACGCCGCCGAGCCGGGCAAGCTGGCCGAGGCCGACCCGGCGGAGCTGACGGCCCTGGTCTCCGACACCGTGCTGGAGGGCGCCCGCTACGGGACGTACACCCTGCGCGCCGCCTCCGTACGCGGCGACTCCGCCCGCTACCGCGGCGAACCCCGCCGCGACGTACTGCTCACCGCCCGGTTCGGCGGCGGTGACGACGCGCTGATCCTGGTCGCCGTCGCGGGCGCCGACCGGGCCGTACCCCGGGAGGCCGCCGCCGAGGTCTGCCGCTGGGTCGCCTCGGCCGTGGGGCGCAGCCGGACCCGGCTCGCCGACGACATCCGGGCCGGCCGGCGCGACGCCCTGCGGTCCGGGCTCCAGCGGCTGACCGACCGCGGATACGGGCGGCTGCGCGCCCGCGCCACCGAACTGGGCTACACCGAGGACCAGTACACCGCCGGCCTGCGCTGCCTGCTGCTGCCCATCGACCCGGAGTGCCGTACCCGGGTGTGCTTCGGGGCCGGACCGGGCGGGCTGTTCCGACTGCGGGCCGGGGCGTGGCAGGACCTGGAGCCCGCACCGCAGCCCGGGTTCACCTTCCGGGCGAGCGTCGCGCGCGCCGGGGACACGCTGCTGGTCTGCTCCGGCGGCCTGGCCGGGCCGATGCGCGAGGAGCCCCTGCTGCCGGCCGAACTCTCCGCCCGCTGGGCTCCGCCGGAGCCGCCGGGCCTGGCCTGCTTCCTCGCCGACACCTCCCTGCGCCTGAAGGGCTACGCCGACGACCGCACGGCGGCCGGGGTCTGGGAGGACTGACGCCCCGGTGACCGGGACGCCGGCCGGGGCACGCCGGAACCGGGCCCTCCAGGAGGAGGGCCCGGGCGGGCTGCGAACCAGGGGCCGGAGCCGGGGCCCGGACCGGAGCCGAGAGGCCCCGGCCGGGGTGGCCGGGTCAGCGGCGGGGGTGGCCGCCGCGCTTGACCGCGTAGTTCAGGCGGCCCTCCGCCGACTTCAGGCGCCAGTCGCGGCGGAGGTCGGCCTGCGCCTTGGCGTCCGTCTTCGCCACGATCCACTGGTTCTCGCGGACCAGCTTGCGGTACGACTCCAGCCGCCGCTGCGACAGTTCGCCGGACTCGAGCGCCGCCAGCACCGCGCACCCCGGCTCCGACTCGTGGGCGCAGTCGTGGAAGCGGCACTGCGCCGCGTACTCCTCGATCTCCGAGAAGACCTGGCCGACGCCCGCCTCGGCGTCCCAGAGGCCGACGCCGCGCAGCCCCGGCGTGTCGATCAGGACGCCGCCGCCCGGCAGGGCGAGCAGGTTGCGCGTCGTGGTGGTGTGGCGGCCCTTGCCGTCCACGTCGCGCGCCGCCTGCACCTCCATGACGTCCTCGCCGAGCAGGGCGTTGGCCAGCGTGGACTTGCCCGCGCCGGAGGTGCCGAGCAGCACGCTCGTCCCGTCGGCGACGACCGTGCCCAGGACGTCCATGCCCTCCCCGGTCAGGGAGGACACGGTGAGGACCTGCACGCCCGGGGCCACCGTCTCGACGTCCTCGACGAGGTACGACAGCGCCACCGGGTCCGGGACCAGGTCCGCCTTGGTCAGCACGACCAGCGGCTGTGCGCCCGACTCCCAGGCCAGCGCCAGGAAGCGTTCGACACGGCCGAGGTCCAGCTCGACGGCGAGCGAGACCGCGACGATCGCGTGGTCGACGTTGGCGGCGAGGATCTGGCCCTCGGACCGCTTGGAGGAGGTGGACCGCACGAACGCGGTCCGGCGCGGCAGGTACGCCTTCACGTACCGCGGGTTGCCGTCCGGTTCGACGGCGGCCCAGTCACCGGTGCAGATGACCCGCAGCGGGTCGTGCGGCGTGACGAACGCGGTGTCGGCGCGGACCAGGCCGTCCGCGGTCAGTACGTCGCACCGGCCGCGGTCGACCCGTACGACACGGCCGGGCAGCAGGCCCTGCGCCGCGTACGGAGCGAACTCGGCGGCCCACTCCTCGTCCCACCCGAGGAGGGTGAGGGCGGACTCGTCCGACGAGAAAGCAGCAGAAGAAGCAGAAGAGAAAGCGGAGGAAGTCAAGGGGGACCCTTCACAAGGGTGGCCCCGGCAACGCGCGCCCTGCGCGCGGGAAGAAGCGGAGTGTCAGCCGGTGACCACAGGAATGAGAGACATGGCCTTCTGAGTGCGGGCAGCGCCCTGCGCAGCAACCGTCATCAAAGGACTCACCTCCTGTGTCATGCACGCGGCATTGGTTCGACGTGACGCGTCGCGATTCGACGGCGTCCGACGTGAACGGCTGTACCGTAACAAGATCCACGACAACCCCGCCAGCGATTTCCGGGCAGGATCCGGCGGGCACCGGACCGACTCGTATTCCCGTACGAGTCCCCCGTCCGGGTGGACGCGCGGTGCGCCGGGCTGACGGAGGCCACATGCCGCCGGGCCCGGCCCCCCTCGGCCGCTCAGTGCGGATGCCGCTCCTTGTGCAGGCGGGCCTTGTAGTCCTCCGGCGGCAGGAACTTCGACCAGCGCTCCGGGAACTCCGACGGCATCCCGTCGTCCTCGTCGTCCTCGGACTCCCCCTCGGCCAGCGCCCGCCAGGCCGCCGCCCGCGCCACCAGCATCGCGGCCTCCGCCTCGCGGGCCCGTTCGTTGGCCTCGCGGGCCGCCGCGGTGGCCACCGAGGGCCAGACGCGGTCGATGGCGGCGTTCACCGCGGCCCCGACCAGCACCGCGAACGCCGAGATGCCGATCCACAGCAGCACGGCGACCGGGGCCGCCAGCGAGCCGTAGATCGTCGGTCCCTCCACCGTGTTCGTCAGGTAGATCCGCAGCAGGAAGCTGCCCAGCACCCACATCGCGAGGGCGACCAGCGCCCCCGGCACGTCCTCGATCCACGGCGAGCGCACCGGCACCGACACGTGGTAGAGCGTGGTCAGGAAGGCGATGGACAGCAGCGTGACGGTGGGCCAGTACAGGACCGCGATCACTTCCGTGCCCCAGGGCACCAGCCGCACCACCGCGTCCGGGCCGACCACCATCAGCGGCAGCACGATCGCGCCGATGGCCAGCGCGACGACGTACAGCAGGAAGGCCAGCAGCCGGGTCTTGACGATGCCGCGCTGCCCGTCGAGGCCGTACATGACGGTGATGGTGTCGATGAAGACGTTCACCGCGCGCGAGCCGGACCAGAGGGCGAAGGCGAAACCGAGGGAGATGATGTCGGGGCGGCCGCGGCTGGTCACGTCGTCCAGCAGGGGTCTGGCGATGTCGTTGACGCCCCGGTCGGACAGGACGGTGCCGACGGCCCCCAGGATGTTCTCCTCGATGCTGGCGACGGTCGTGGTGTCGGTCCAGTTGTCGACGTAGCCCAGCAGTCCGAGCAGGCCGAGGAAGAGCGGCGGCAGGGAGAGCAGCGTGAAGAACGCCGCTTCGGCCGCGAGCCCGAGGATCCGGTACTCGATGCACGAGTTGACGGTGTCCTTGAGCAGCAGCCAGGCCATCTTGCGCTTGGAGACGTTGCGGTAGAGGGCCCGGGCCCGGTGGAGCCGCCCCGGGAGCCGCTCGGGTGTTTCATTTGCTGCCTGCACGTCTTTACCGTATCGGCATGGCAGCCACCACCCACACAGTCACCAACCAGGCCCCGCCCCTCGTCGGGTACGACGTCTACGGCGGCGACCGGGCCCTCACCGAGGGCGTCGAGCGGCACCTCGCCCCCGAACTCCTCGGCGACGTAAGGGAAGAACTCACCGATCTCGGGCGTGCCGCGGGCTCCGCGCAGGCCCAGGAATGGGGCGCCCTGGCGAACGAGAACCCGCCGAAACTGAAGACGCACGACCGGTACGGCCACCGGATCGACGAGGTGGAGTTCCACCCGGCCTGGCACCGGCTGCTCGGGCACGCCGTGACGGCGGGGCTGACCGACGCCTGGGGGCGCGAGGACGGGCATCTGCGCCGGGCGGCCGGGTTCTTCGTCTGGTCGCAGGCCGAGGCGGGCCACGGCTGTCCGGTGTCGATGACCCACGCGGCCGTCCCGGCCCTGCGGACGGATCCGGCGCTGGCGGCCGAGTGGGAGCCCCGGCTGACCTCGCACGTGTACGAGCAGGGGCTGCGGCCGGCCGGGCAGAAGGCCGGGGTCCTGTTCGGGATGGGGATGACGGAGAAGCAGGGGGGCAGCGACGTACGGGCGAACACGACCGCGGCCACGGCGCTGGACGCGCCCGGCGAGTACCTGCTGACCGGCCACAAGTGGTTCTGCTCGGCGCCGATGTCGGACGGCTTCCTGGTGCTGGCGCAGGTCCCGGCGGCCGGGAAGGACCGGCTGAGCTGCTTCCTGGTGCCGCGGGTGCTGGAGGACGGCACGCGCAACGTCTTCGCGATCCAGCGGCTGAAGGACAAGCTGGGCAACAAGTCGAACGCCTCCAGCGAGGTCGAGTTCGACGGGACCTGGGCGCGCCTGGTCGGCGAGGAGGGCCGGGGGGTGCGGACCATCATCGAGATGGTCGCGGCGACCCGGCTGGACTGTGTGATCGGCTCGGCCGCGCTGATGCGGCAGGCGCTGACCCAGGCCGTGCACCACGCGGAGCACCGCTCCGCCTTCGGCGCCCGGCTGATCGACCAGCCGCTGATGCGCAACGTCCTGGCCGATCTGGCGCTGGAGTCGGAGGCGGCGACGACGCTGATGCTGCGACTCGCCGCGGCCTACGACGCCGGGACGGAGCAGGAGCGGGCCTTCCTGCGCCTGGCGGTGCCCGCGGCGAAGTACTGGGTGACCAAGCGCTGCACGCCGACGGTCGCCGAGGCCCTGGAGTGCCTGGGCGGCAACGGCTACGTGGAGGAGTCCGGGCTGCCGCGGCTGCTGCGCGAGTCGCCGCTGAACTCGATCTGGGAGGGCTCGGGCAACGTACAGGCGCTGGACGTGCTGCGGGCGCTGCAGCGCGAGCCGCAGGCGCTGAACGCCTTCCTCCAGGAGGTCGGGCTGGCCCGGGGCGCCGACCACCGGCTGGACGCGGCGATCAAGGACCTGCTGACCGAGCTCGCCGACCTGGAGGGCATCGAGGCGCGGGCGCGCCGGCTGGTGGAGCGGATGGCGCTGGTGCTCCAGGGGTCGCTGCTGGTGCGGTTCGCGCCGCCGGAGACCGCGGACGCGTTCTGTGCCTCGCGGCTGGGGGGCGACTGGGGGAACGCCTTCGGGACGCTGCCGCACAGCCTGGACCTGGGGGCGATCGTGGAGCGGGCGCGGATCGCGGGCTGAGGCGTCACGGCCACGCGACGGGCTGAGGTGTCACGGCCACGCGAGGGGCTGAGGTGTCACGGCCACCCGACGGGCTGAGGTATCTCACGGCCACCTGACGGTGGCGGGCCGCGCCGGCGCGGGCCTGCGGCCCGCACCGAGCGGGCCGCACGGGCGCGGACCGCGGGTCGGGAGGGGTCCCCAAACCCCGGCCGGGCCCGGATCCGGGCCCGTTGCGTGGGAGCAGGGGTGGCGCCGCGCCGACTCGGCACCACCCCTGATCCGAGAAAAGCCCCGAGGAGGAGCTGTGGCCGCCGCAGGGCGGCGCCCGGCACAGTTTCGGTCGGGCGACCGGCACTTGGCGAGGGTTGCGTACCGTTGCAACGCTGTTGTTGGTCCGGCTCACACGGGGAGGATCCGGTGGCCCACACCGCAGTCGACTTGAACCGGCTCTCTGCCATGGACACGCGCGAGGCATCGCGGCTGCTCAAGGGGGTACGGGCGGCTGCGCTGGCCGGGGACCCGCCGCCGGCCGCGCCCCGGCCGGACATCGCGGCCTCCTGGCGGCGGATGCTGGCGGGCGGGGTCCACCCGGACCGGGACGCGCGCTCGCGGATGCTCTCGCTCGCCGAGACCGAGGAGCGCCGGCAGCTCTCGCCGCTGCGGGAGATCCTGCCCGTGCTGCGCGAGGGACTGCTGCCGGCCCTGGACGGGGCCCTGCACATCATGGTGGTCGCGGACGCGGACGGGCGGCTGCTGTGGCGGGAGGGGGCCTCCGCCATCCTGCGCAGGGCCGACCGGCTGGGCTTCTCGGTGGGCGCGGACTGGGCCGAGGGCGTGGTCGGCACCAACGGGGTGGGCACGGCGCTGGTGACCCGGCGGCCGGTGCAGGTCTTCTCGGCGGAGCACTTCGTCTCCAGCCACCACGACTGGACGTGCGCGGGGGCGCCGCTCCACGACCCGCGCGACGGGTCGCTGCTGGGGGTGGTGGACGTGAGCGGGCCGCTGGCGACCATGCACCCGGCGACGCTGGCCTGGGTGAGCTCGGTGGCCCGGCTGGCCGAGCGGGAGCTGCGGGTGCGCCACCTGGAGTCGCTGGAACGGCTGCGGGCGGTGGCGGCGCCGATCCTGGCGCGGCTGCCGGGGCGGGCCCTGGCGGTGGACGGGCACGGCTGGACGGCGGCCGTGACGGGTGTGACCCCGGTGGACCGGCTGCCCCTGCCCAAGGGCTTCGGCCCGGGCCGGGTGTGGCTGGCGCAGCTGGGCGACTGCGGGGTCGAGCCGCTGCCGGGCGGCTGGCTGATCCGTATCGACGGGGCGCGCACGGGCGGTGCGGCGGCGGGCCGGGTGGTGCTGGACCTCAGCCGGCCGCGCGGCTGGTCCGCGACCGTGTACGGGGCGGCGGGCAGCTGGTCCCAGGAGCTCAGCCCGCGCCATGCCGAGCTGCTGTTCCTGCTGGCGGACTGCCCGCGGGGGCGGTCGGCGGCGGAGCTGGCACAGGAGCTGTTCGGCGATCCGACGCGTACGGTCACGGTGCGCGCCGAGATGTCACGGGTACGCCGGCACCTCGCCGGAGTGCTCGCGCACCGGCCGTACCGCTTCGCGGAGGGCGTCGAGGTCGAGCTGATCCGCCCGGCGGACCCGCGGACGCTGCTGCCGCACTCCACCGCACCCTCGGTGATCAGGGCCCGCGTGGGCCGCGGCGGGCCGGGCGTGATTCCCTGACGGCATGAGCGAGCGCACCATCACGTTGACGACCTGGTCCCTGGAGATGACCTCCCCGGCCGAACTGGTCCCCGCCGCCGTACCCGGCGAGGAGATCCGCATCGAGCGGGCGGAGGTCCCCTCCCCCGAGTTCAGCCGCTTCCTGTACGCGTCCGTGGGCGGCGACATCCACTGGACGGACCGGCTGTCGCTGACCCGCGCGCAGTGGGTGGCGCAGCTGGAGCGGCCGGGGGTCGAGACCTGGGTCGCGTACGAGCGGGGCACGCCGGCCGGCTACATCGAGCTGGACCCGCAGGACGACGGTGTGGTGGAGATCATGTACTTCGGTCTGCTGCCGGACTTCCGCGGCCGGCGGATCGGCGGCCACCTGCTGTCGGTGGGTACGGCGCGTGCCTGGGACCTGGCCTCGCGCTGGCCGGGCCGGACGCCGACGTCGCGGGTGTGGGTCCACACGTGCAGCCAGGACGGGCCGACCGCGATGGACAACTACCTGCGCCGTGGCTTCCGCCTCTTCCGTACGGAGACCGAGGAGAAGACGGAGTCCCCGACCCCCGGCCCGTGGCCGGGCGCGTAGGCCCCGGCGCGTCAGCCGGGCGCGTAGGCCCGGCGCGTCAGCCCGGCGCAGGCCGGACATCCGCAAGGGCCGCCCTCGCGGATGTCCGGCCTGCGCGCACACGGCGCGTTCAGGACATCCGCCCGCCTTCCCGGCGTGACCCAGCCCACACCGTCTCGGAATTCGGGACGGATCTGTCCGCATCGCGGACAGTAGTGGACTCGTACAAGAGGCCCGTGCCACGCTTCGGCCATGAATGGAGCTGGAATTGCCTTGGTGAGTCGGCGGCACGTCGACCTCGGCCGCATGTCCAGCGCCATCTGTCCGGCGAGCTGACCGAACCAGCCACCGCCGCACCTCGCCGTCCCACCGCCGCCGTAGCCGGTCGCGGACGAGCCGACACCTGCACAGCCCCCGAGGCCGATGACCGCCCCTGCCCACCGGCGACGGGGCCCACTCTGCCGCACCTGCACACATCTGCGCAGGTCACCCCCGTGCCCTGCCCCTGCCTTGAGCCGCCACAGAAGGACGTACCGCCATGGCCGCCACCCCAGAGAAGCCCACTCCCGCAGCCGCGCGCCGCAAGACCGGCCGTCACCGCGGTGAGGGCCAGTGGGCCGTTGGCCACCACACGCCCCTCAACGGCAACGAGCAGTTCAAGAAGGACGACGACGGTCTCAATGTGCGGACACGCATTGAGACGATCTACTCCAAGACCGGCTTCGACTCGATCGACCCCAACGACCTGCGCGGACGCATGCGCTGGTGGGGTCTGTACACGCAGCGCAAGCCCGGGATCGACGGCGGCAAGACCGCGGTCCTGGAGCCGGAGGAGCTGGACGACTCCTACTTCATGCTGCGCGTGCGCATCGACGGCGGCCGTCTGACCACCGAGCAGCTGCGCGTGATCGGTGAGATCTCGCAGGAGTTCGCGCGCGGCACCGCCGACCTCACCGACCGGCAGAACGTGCAGTACCACTGGATCCGGATCGAGGACGTGCCCGAGATCTGGCGCCGGCTGGAGGCCGTGGGCCTGTCGACCACCGAGGCCTGCGGCGACACGCCCCGCGTCATCCTCGGCTCGCCCGTCGCCGGCATCGCCGAGGACGAGATCATCGACGGCACCCCGGCCATCGACGAGATCTACCGCCGGATCGTGGGCAACAAGGAGTTCTCCAACCTGCCCCGCAAGTTCAAGTCGGCCGTCTCCGGCTCGCCGCTGCTGGACGTGGCGCACGAGATCAACGACATCGCCTTCGTCGGCGTGCACCACCCCGAGCACGGCCCCGGCTTCGACGTGTGGGTCGGCGGTGGTCTGTCCACCAACCCCAAGCTGGGCGTGCGCCTGGGTACCTGGGTCTCGCTGGAGGAGGTCCCGGACGTCTACGAGGGCGTCATCTCGATCTTCCGCGACTACGGCTACCGGCGGCTGCGCACCCGCGCCCGCCTGAAGTTCCTCGTCGCCGACTGGGGCGCGGCCAAGTTCCGCCAGGTCCTGGAGGACGAGTACCTGGGGCGCAAGCTGGCCGACGGCCCGGCCCCCGAGCAGCCCTCGGGCCAGTGGCGCGACCACGTCGGCGTCCACCGGCAGAAGGACGGCCGCTTCTACGTCGGCTTCGCGCCCCGCGTCGGCCGCGTCGACGGTGCCACCCTGACCAAGATCGCGGATGTCGCGGAGCGGCACGGCTCGGGCCGGCTGCGCACCACCGCCGAGCAGAAGATGATCGTCCTCGACATCGACGAGGCGCAGGTCGAGTCGGTCGTCGCCGCCCTGGAGGCGCTGGACCTGCGGGTCAAGCCGTCCCCGTTCCGGCGCGGCACGATGGCCTGCACGGGCATCGAGTTCTGCAAGCTGGCCATCGTCGAGACCAAGGCGCGCGGCGCCTCCCTCATCGACGAGCTGGAGCGCCGGCTGCCGGCGTTCGACCAGCCGCTCACCATCAACATCAACGGCTGCCCCAACGCCTGCGCCCGTATCCAGGTGGCGGACATCGGTCTCAAGGGCCAGCTGGTCCTGGACGACGACGGCAACCAGGTCGAGGGCTACCAGGTGCACCTCGGCGGCGCGCTCGGCCTGGAGGCCGGCTTCGGCCGCAAGGTCCGCGGCCTGAAGGTCACCTCGGCCGGTCTGCCCGACTACGTCGAGCGGGTCGTCAAGCGCTTCGAGGCGGAGCGCGAGGACGGCGAGCGCTTCGCGACCTGGGTCGGCCGCGCCTCCGACGAGGCCCTCTCATGAGCGAGCGCGCCGCCCCGTTCTACTGCCCGTACTGCGGCGACGAGGACCTGTTCCCCCACGAGCAGGGCCACGGCGCCTGGGAATGCAGGGCGTGCAACCGGGCCTTCCAGCTGAAGTACCTCGGGCTGCTGGCCCGCGGATTTCAGACCGACGACGCTGGAGGGGACGAGATATGACGACGGTTCAGGAGACCCGTGACCTCAAGGAGCTGGCCGAGCGGGCGGGCCGCGACCTCGAGGACGCCTCCGCGCTGGAGATCCTCACCTGGGCGGCCGGGACCTTCGGGGCCAGGTTCTGCGTGACCTCCTCCATGGAGGACGCGGTCGTCGCCCACCTCGCGTCCCGCGCCTTCCCCGGCGTGGACGTGGTCTTCCTCGACACGGGCTACCACTTCGAGGAGACCATCGGCACCCGTGACGCGGTCGAGGCCGTGATGGACGTCAACGTCATCACCCTCACCCCGCGGCAGACGGTGGCCGAGCAGGACGCCGAGCACGGGCCGAAGCTGCACGACCGCGACCCGGACCTGTGCTGCGCGCTGCGCAAGGTCACGCCGCTCCAGGAGGGCCTGACCGGGTACGACGCGTGGGCGACGGGCCTGCGCCGCGACGAGTCCCCGACCCGGGCGAACACCCCGGTGGTCGGCTGGGACGAGAAGCGGCGGAAAGTCAAGATCTCCCCGATCGCCCGCTGGACCCAGGACGACGTGGACGCCTACGTCGTCGAACACGGTGTCCTCACCAACCCGCTGCTGATGGACGGCTACGCCTCCGTCGGCTGCGCCCCCTGCACCCGCCGGGTGGCGGAGGGCGAGGACGCGCGGGCCGGCCGCTGGGCCGGCCGGGCGAAGACCGAGTGCGGACTGCACGGCTGATGACCGAACCTACGGAGAACCAGATGAGCGTGACCGGCCAGGGAGCCACCGTGTGGCTGACCGGTCTGCCCAGCGCGGGCAAGACCACCATCGCCTACGCGCTGGCCGAGCGGCTGCGCGCCGAGGGCCACCGGGTGGAGGTCCTCGACGGCGACGAGATCCGTGAGTTCCTCTCCGCCGGGCTGGGCTTCACCCGCGAGGACCGCCACACCAACGTGCAGCGGATCGGCTTCGTCGCCGAGCTGCTGGCCGGCAACGGCGTCAAGGCGCTGGTGCCGGTGATCGCCCCGTTCGCCGACAGCCGCGAGGCGGTCGCCAAGCGGCACGCCGACGCCGGTACGACGTACCTCGAGGTGCACGTGGCCACTCCGGTCGAGGTGTGCTCCGAGCGCGACGTGAAGGGGCTGTACGCCAAGCAGGCCGCGGGCGAGATCTCGGGGCTGACGGGCGTCGACGACCCGTACGAGGCTCCGGCCGCCCCGGACCTGCGCATCGAGTCGCACACCCAGACCGTCCAGGAGTCCGCGGCGTCGCTGTTCGCGCTGCTCAACGAAAGGGGTCTGGCGTGACCACCGCTGCCCACCCGCACACCACCACCGACGCCGACGCTCCCTACGCGCTGTCGCACCTGGACGCGCTGGAGTCGGAGGCGGTGCACATCTTCCGTGAGGTGGCGGGCGAGTTCGAGAAGCCGGTGATCCTGTTCTCCGGCGGCAAGGACTCGATCGTCATGCTGCACCTGGCGCTGAAGGCCTTCCGGCCGGCGCCGGTGCCGTTCGCGCTGCTGCACGTGGACACCGGCCACAACTTCCCCGAGGTCATCGACTACCGCGACCGTACGGTGGCCGCGCACGGGCTGCGGCTGCACGTGGCCTCCGTCCAGGAGTACATCGACGCCGGCACGCTGCGCGAGCGTCCCGACGGCACCCGCAACCCGCTCCAGACGGTGCCGCTGACCGAGGCGATCCAGCAGCACCGCTTCGACGCGGTGTTCGGCGGAGGCCGCCGTGACGAGGAGAAGGCCCGCGCGAAGGAGCGGGTGTTCTCGCTGCGCGACGAGTTCTCCCAGTGGGACCCGCGCCGCCAGCGCCCGGA
>NZ_JBIVFN010000025.1:0-102107 GCF_044748145.1 Streptomyces sp. NPDC090022 | reverse complement strand
TGGAATGGGCCGACGTGTTCGGGCTCTCCGTCCTCGCCGGCATCGGCTTCACCGTCGCCCTCCTCATCGGCGAACTCGCCTTCCCCGGCCAGGCCGTGACCGAACAGATCAAGGCCGCCGTCCTCATCGCCTCCGTCACCGCCGCCGCCCTCGCCGCCCTCCTCCTGCGCCGCCGCAACAAGGTGTACAAGCACCTCTACGAGGAAGAGACGCTGGACGCCGACGCCGACGGCATCCCCGACATCTACCAGCGCGAAGCCACCGCCGCAGAACGCTGATCGCTGTCGTGTACGTCAGTCGCCCGGGCGGTGCCAGGGGATCTCGGCCCATACCTGTTTGCCGCCGCTGAGCGGGACCGAGCCCCAGGCCGTCGTCATCGCCTCGACGATGAGCAGCCCTCGGCCGCCGGTCGATTCCCAGCTCACCGAGACCGGTTTGACGGGGCTGCGCGGCGAGGCGTCGTTCACGGCGATCCGCAGCCGGTCCGCCGACAGGGTCAGGTCCATCCCCACCTCGCCCTGCGTGTGCGCGATGGCGTTGGTGACCAGCTCGGACACGACCAGCAGAGCCGCGTCGACCTCCTCGACCAGTCCCCAGGTCCGCAGGGTGCGCGCGGTGAAGCGGCGGGCGTGCAGGACCGCGTCGGGCAGCCGCCACACCGTCCAGTGACTGCGCTTCGGCCGGTCCTGTGCGCCGTCGTAGCGCAGCAGCAACAGCGCCACGTCGTCGTCGCGTCGGCCCACGGTGACGACCAGCTCGTCGGCGACCCCTCCCACATCGACCGGGTTGGCCGCGGCGAGCACTTCGCGCACCCGCCGCATGCCCTGGTCCAGGGGCAGCCTGGCGGACTCGACCATGCCGTCCGTCAGCAGGGCGAGCAGGGTTCCGGGGACCAGCCCCGCCTCGGTCATGGGGAATTCCGCTTCCGCGAGCACGCCCAGCGGAGGCCCGCCCTCGACCGCCATCTCCTCGGTGACGCCGTCGGGATGGCGCAGTATCGGCGGCAGATGGCCCGCCCGTACGACCTTGGCGATGCCCTCCTCCATGTCCAGGTCCACGTACGCGCAGGTGGCGAAGAGGTCGGTCTCCATGCCGACGAGCAGCCGGTTGGCCCGCGCGACCACCACGTCGGCCGGATGGCGCTCCACCGCGTAGGCCCTGACCGCCGTACGGATCTGGCCCATGATGGTGGCCGCTCCCGTGCTGTGCCCCTGTACGTCCCCGATGACGAAGGCCACGTGACCGCCGCCGAGCGGAATGACGTCGTACCAGTCGCCGCCGACCTCGAGTCCCGCCGTCGCGGGAAGATAGCGGGCGACGGCGATCCCGCCCGGCAGCTCCGGGAGCTTACGGGGCAGCAGGCTGCGCTGGAGCATGGTGGCGAGTTCGTGGGCGGCGTCCAGTCCGTGGGCGCGGACCAGCGCCTGCCCCACCAGCCCCGCGGTCGCGGTCAGCAGCGACCGCTCCTCCGGCCCGAACCGGTGCTCGGCGTCCCACCCCACCAGGCACACTCCCACCATCCTGCCCTCGGCGGGCAGCGGCAGCACCGCGAGCCCGCCGGGACCGACGCCCAGCAGACCGCGCTCGAGGGGCGCGCCCGGCGGCCACAGGCTCATGTGCCCCTCACGCAGCGCGCTCTGCAGCGTGGGCAGATCGGCGAGCGACACGTCGGGCCACTCGGACCGCCAGTCCGAGCGCCAGACCTCGGGCCAGGCATCGGGCTCCGGCGGGTCGAGGGCGGTGACGATGAGCCGCTCCGGCTCCAGTTCACCGACCGCGATCCGGGAGGCGCCCAGCGGCTCGCGCAGCGCGGCGACCACCAGTCTGCTGACCTCCCGGACGGTCCTCGCTCCCACCAGCGTGGCCGACAGCCGCTGCACGAGGGAGACCTCATCGGCACTGGGCCGCAGATAGGCCGCGTCGGCCACGACCCCCAGGACGCGCCGCGGCGTGCCGTCGGAGTCCACCTCCACGCGGCAGCGCAGCCCCAGCCAGCGCAGCTCACCGTTCGGGCGGCGGATACGGAACGCGAGCTGCTGCCCGTCGCCGGCCAGCCGGTCCGGCTCCACGATCGCCATCAGCGCGGGCATGTCGTCGGGGACGGCTCGGGCGAGCAGGGTCTCCACCTGCCCGTCGAACTGCTCGGGGGGCAGACCGAGCAGTTCCAGCACGTGCGCGTGGGCCTCCATGCGGCCGGTGCTCAGTTCCAGGATGAAGGCGCCGCCCTGGTGCGGCACCAGGGGCTGTGCCAGGTGCACCTGCGGGGCTTTGCGTCCGGCGGAGCGAGCGGCGACCGATTCGAGTCCGGCGGCGACCTGGTCGGCGTACAGCTCCAGGAGGCTGCGGTCGTCGGCGCTGAAGCCGTCCTGGACCTCCCCGGCCACGATCAGACACCCGAGCTCCTGGTCGCCGTGTCCCAGGGGCAGCGCGCCCAGCGAGATCGTGGCCGGTGACTGGGGGTCACCGTCGCGGACCCGGGTGGGGACGTGGTGGGGATCCTCCTCGATGAACGTGGCGAGTTCCTTGGGAGTCAGCCACAGCGGGTCGCCGGAGCGGAAGGCGTTGGCGGCGGGCGAGTGGCCGCTCACGGCCAGGACCGCGGGCAGTCCGTAGAGAACGCCGCGGTTTCCGGTCAGCTCGGCCAGATGGAGCTCCCGGCCCTGGTCGGCGACCACATAGACAGCGGCGAGCTCAGCGCCGCAGAACGCGAAGCCGTCTCCGGTCACCGTCTGTATCGCCTCCTCCCGGCGACATCCCGCCCACCCGCTCTCCCTCCATGCTGTCCCGCCCGGGACCGTCCGGGCGAGTCGGAACGCCCGGCGACGTTCACCGCGCGCGTGGGGGCTCGGGATGATCGTCGGGCGGGTCGTCGTAGGACTCGGGCCGCGGCTCCATCCGGGCCACCATCTCCGTGAGCCGCACGCAGACCCGTTTGATCTCCTCGTACGTCTTGTCACGTTCGGTGATGACGGCCGCGAGGAGGAGGGCCGTCAGTGCCGTCGTGCCGTTGAAGGCCTGGAGCGTGACCATGTCGGCGAAGACGTCCTCGCCGGCGAAGGGGCCCGTGTCGGCGGCGGCCGCCAGAATCGCCAGCGTCGACACCGCGAGCGCGCACGGCGCCGCGCCGGGGAGCCGGAAGCGGAAGGCCGCCCAGACCAGGAACGGCGAGACGAGGAAGAGCAGGGTCGAGTCGGGCGTACGCGTGGCCAGGAGCGTGACGGAGACGGTGCCGACCGCCAGCGCGACCGCCTCGAACCAGCGGCCGGGCCCGGCCCGCGAAGGCCACCGGGCCTTGCGCAGGACGAGCAGGAAGGGTGTGACGACGAGGATGCCCATGGCGTCCCCGGTCCACCACACCGACCACGTCGGCCAGAAGTCGCTCGCGCCGACGGCACCGGAGAGGACCAGTGTGCCGGTGCCGATGGTCGAACTGATCACCATCCCGACGAGCGCGCCGAGGAACACCAGCGCCAGTACGTCCCGCAGCCGGTCCAGCTCGTTTCTGAACCCGGCTCCGCGCAGCATCAGGGCGGCGCAGACCGGCGCCAGGGTATTGCCCGCGGTGATGGCCAGGACGGAGATCAACGACGGCCCGAGGACCACGTTGACGAAGAACGCGCCCAGTGCGATGCCCGGCCAGACGCGCATCCCCAGCAGGAGCAGCCCGGCCAGCGCGACGCCCGTCGGCGGCCACAAGGGGGTGACCTGGTCGCGCACCAGCTGCAGCAGCAGGCCGACCTGCGCGGCTCCGTAGTAGACGGCGGCGACGGCGAGGATGCGCAGAGCGATGGACCCGTGACGACCCATCTCCGCGCTGCGCACGACAGCAGTCTGCACGCGCATCCCGCGACCGGCGACTCCGGCGGCCCCGGTGACTCCGTTGAGCCCGGTGGCCCCGGCGATGCGACGCCCCTCGGTCAGGCCGGCTCGTGCGGCCCGTCGTAGCGCAGGACGAGGACCGCGGCGTCGTCGCGGTGTCCCGTCAGGTCGGCCACCTTGACGACGGCGGAGGCCAGCGCCTCGGGATCGGCGTCGACCCCCGCGCGCGCCAGTTCGACCACCTCGGCCAGACCGGACTCCATCGGGTAGTGCGGGCCCTCCACCACTCCGTCGGTGAGCAGCACGAGAACCCCTGGCTCGGTCAGCCGCCGGTGGGTCACCGGATAGTGCTGACCGGTCACGATGCCGAGCGGAGGCCCGCCACGGTCGAGTGCCGTGCCGCATCGGCCCGCGGCCGTGGCCCAGACCATCGGGACGTGACCGGCCCGGGAGTCCGTCAGATCGCGGCTGACCGGGTCGAAACGCAGGAAACAGCAGGTCGCGAAGCGGCCACCGCCCATGGCGATCAGCAGGTCGTTGGCGCGGCCCAGCACCTCGCGGGTGTCGGTCGTCGCCTGGGCGAGGGCGCGCAGGCTCGTACGCACCTGCCCCATGAAGGCGGTGGCCTCCACATCGTGCCCCTGTACATCACCGATCGTGAGCGCCAGTGACCCGTCATGCATGACGAAGGCGTCGTACCAGTCGCCGCCCACGTCCAGACCGCCTCGTGACGGCGCGTACCGGGCGGCCAGGCGCAGCCCGGGCAACTCCGGCAGCCCGGGCGGGAGCATATGGCGCTGGAGCGCCATGGCCAGCTCGACCCTCGCCCGCTGGTACTCGACCCGTTCCAGGGCCTGGTCGACGAGCTGCCCGAGTGCGACCAGAAGGTCCTCGGCATGGTCGGACGGCTCGGGACGGTGTCCGCGCATCACGGCTCCTGGCTCTCCCACCGCCTTGTCACCTCACCCTAGCCGCCGCTGCCGCACGCCACCCGTCGGTCCGGTCCGGTCGATCGGTACTGTTCGTCGCGTCGACGACAGAGAGTGATGAGGCTGCCATGAGTGAACCGACGAAGCCCGAGGTCGAGGTTCCGGAGGGCGACCCTCCTGCCGAGCTGACCATCCGGGACCTGGCCGTCGGGGACGGGCCCGAGGTGAAACCGGGCATGGTGCTCAGGGTCCACTACGTCGGGGTGACCTTCGCGTCCGGGAAGGAGTTCGACGCCTCCTGGGACCGGGGCGAACCGTTCAAGTTCGCCCTGGGCGGTGGCCGGGTCATCAAGGGCTGGGACCGGGGGGTGAGGGGGATGAGGGTCGGCGGCCGGCGCGAGATCATCGTTCCCCCGCGCCTCGGCTACGGCGATCGGTCGCCCTCCCCGTTGATCCCGGCGGGCTCGACCCTGGTCTTCGTGGTGGATCTGCTGGACGCGTACTCCGGCACGGCCGGGTGGAGCCGCGGGGGCTCCGGCGGCACCGGCTGATCCCGCCCGGCAGCCGCAGGACCCGCCGCCGTGCCCGCCGCCGTGCCCGCCGCCGCCGTGCCGCTCAGCGGCCGGCCGCGGGGTGCGGGCAGTCCGGCAGCGTCGGCCTGTCCCTGGTGCGTACGGCGGGGAGCCAGACCGCGGGCGGCGGGGAGCCCGACGGGAGGCGGACCCGGTACCAGTGGGTGGACCGTACGTCCTCCTCGTCGATGATGGGCTCGCCGCCGGCGAACCGGCAGTCGGCGATCAGGACGTCCCCGTGCCACACCCTGGTCTCCACCACGTTGTCCGCCGTGTACGGCCGGGCCGGGTCGATGGCCAGGCCCAGGCTGCACCGCCGGTCCCGGTCGGCCCGCTCCCGGCAGCCGCGCTCGGCGTTGAACACCCGTACCGCACCGGCCGTCGCGCCCGCACGGTCCGGCGGCGCGGACGGGCCCGTCCCTACCGCGTCCGAGCAGAGGGTCGCGCCGGCGATCCCGCACAGCGCGGTGGCGAGGACGGCGGCGCGGCCCCGGCTCCGCAGCCGCCCCGCCCCGGACCCGGTCCCCGGCCCCGCCCCGGGCCGCTCCTCGTGGGCGGTGATCCGGGCGAGCAGGCTCTCCGCGGTGTGCGGGGCGCGGGTCTCGTGGTCCGGGGCGAGGCAGTCGGCGGCGAGGGCCCGCCAGAACGCCGGGATCTCGGGGTCCATCCGCAGCGGGGCACGCCCCTGGCCGTACGCCTGGACCGAGGCACCCCGCGCCATGGGAGTGGCGCCGGGGAACGGTGAGCCGCCCGACGCGAACACCTCGTGGACGACGATGCCCAGGGCCCAGATGTCGGCGGTCGGCCTGACCCGTACGCCCAGTTCGCCGAGCGGCGCCCGCCAGCGCTCGGGCGGGAGGTAGTCCAAGGTGCCCATGGGCGGGGCGTACCCGTGCGTGCCCGTGAGTTCGGTGGCGAGGCCGAAGTCCGAGAGCTTCACGGAGCCGTCCCTGCCCAGCAGGACGTTCTCGGGCTTGAGGTCGGCGTGGACCCAGCCCGAGCGGTGCAGATGGGCGAGGCCCTCGCAGATGCCCGCGATCAGCCGGCCGCGGTCGGCCTCGGGCACCCCGGCGTCCAGGAACTCCCGGAGACTGCCGGCGGCCCGCTCCATGACCAGGACGATCGCGCCCTCCAGCGCCGGGTGGCCGGGCGCGGCGAGCACGAACGACTCCACGAGACCGATCAGCCGGGGATGCCCGGCCCTGCGCCCGAGTTCGACCTCGCGGCGGGCGGACTCCACGATCCTGCGCGTCTGCAGCGGCGCGAGCCCGGCCGTCGGCATGATCTTGATCGCCACGTCGGTGGGGCGGCCGGAGGAGCTGCTCGCCGGCCGCGCCGCGTACACCGTGGACCAGCCTCCGGCGCCGATCAGCTCGGTCACCTCCCAGTCCCCCACCGGGAAGCCGGGCGGGAGCAGCTCCGTCCGGTCGCACTCCGTGGTGTCTCCCGGGCTGTGCGGCCGTGTCATCGTGCGGCCTGCCGCTCCCGCCCGCCGGCCGCCGACAGGGGCGGCAGCAGCGCGAGGTGTTCCTCCCGTACGAGTCCGAAGCGCAGCGCGAGTCCGACGATCTCCTCCCGCTTGCCGTTGCGGCGGTCGCCCTTGCCGGGTTCGTGGGCGTCCTGGCCGCCGATGCGCAGCTTCTCCTCGGCGAGGTAGTCGATGTGCGAGCTGACCGCCCGCGCGGTCAGCGTGCCGCAGCCGGCGTGCCCCCTGAGCCGCTCGACGATCTGGGGCGTCGTGGGGACCGCCACCCGCGACTGGTCGCGCAGCCGCGGCTCGCAGAGCGCGACGAGCACCAGGAAGTAGGTGGCCGTCTCGTCCAGGGAGTACGCGGTGACCGTGCTGTTGCCCCAGGGGAGCCCCATGGCCTCCGGATCGAGATAGATGTGGTCGGGGGCGAACACCTGGAAGGAGACCGTGACGTCACCGCGGGTGGGCAGCACCACGCGGGAGAACTCGAAGGGGATGGGCGCCCCGACCCGGCGCGGCGGCACCCTCAGGTACTCGCCCGCTCCCTCCGGGTTCTCCACGAGATAGCTGTGGGTCGTGCTGTGGTTGGTCAGCTGCCAGTGGTCGTCGGTCACGCGGATCTCCCCGGCGAGCCGGGAGATCGCCGGGTCGGCGAGGATCAGCTCGACGGGGACCTTCGGGGAGCCCCGCCCGAAGCGGGCGACCTCGCCGGGGCCGAGCCGTAACGTCACCGCGTCACCGTGCGGTTCGGCGCCGTCGGCGCCACCGCTCCCCCGCGGCAGATGGACGACTACGCCGCTCACCGCTCCCCCCGTTCCCCCGCGTCGCCTGTCGGACGAGCGGAACGATACTCATCTCTCGGGGGAGTTCACCGGCTCACCTCGGCCAGATCGCCGAAACCGGTCCCCGGTGGCGGACGGCCCGCCGGGCGGGGGCGGGCCGGTCCGGCCGGTGAACTCACCGTGAGGCGTGGGGAGACGGGCCGCCGCCCGGTGTCCTGTCGAGCGCGGGTACCCGCGTGCGGGCCCGGCGTACGCGACGTCAAAAGCTCCGTCCACTTGGCGCGATCCGCACCTTCCTCAGAGCGCGGGGCTGCCCGCCACGAGCGGTGCGACCGCGCGGTCGCCGAAGGCCGCCCAGGGCCGCCAGCCGCCGCTCGGCCGCTCCTGGACGCGGGTCCGGATCAGGCCCGCGACGGTGACGGCGAAGACGTGCTGCCGCCCGGTGGAGTCGAGTGCGGACGTCGGTGTGGCCGCGAGCCGGAGGCCGGGCTCGCCGAACTCCCCTCCGGGCGCCCAGTCCCCGCCCGGGGTGATCTGCCAGCGGTGGCCGAGCCGGGCGCCGCCGGGCGACAGCGAGAACGCCTCGAGCCGGCCGTCGGCGTTGGCCGCGAACGCGGGGGCGGCGGCGGACCAGCCGAACAGCGGCTGCCACCCGGCCCAGCCGCCGCTCGGCACGGCCTGCCGCCGGGCGAAGGTGCCCACGCCCGACGGTCCGATCGCGGCGACGGTGAGCCGGCCGCTGCCGTCCCGGGCGACCCGGGGCGCGGCGCCCGCGGCGGTGCCGTACGGGTGCCATGCCGCGGTCCACGGGCCGCCGGGGGTCTCCTGCCAGCGGTGGCGGATCCCCGCGCCGCCGGGCGAGAGGACGAAGACCTCCAGCCTGCCGTCGGCGTTCGCCGCGACCACCGGTGGCGCGCCCGCCGCCCCGCCGAAGCCGGTCTCCCAGCCGTCCCAGGCCGGTGACCCCGCCGACCGCTGCCGCCGTCGCGCGACGGAGCCGCCGCCGGGGCTCAGCGCGAAGGCCTCCAGCCGGCCGTCGGCGTCGCGGGCCACGGCCGGTGCCGCGCCGGCGGGGCCGCCGAACTCCTCCCACTCGTACCAGCCGCCGTCCGGCCGTTGCGCCCGGTGGTGCAGGTTGACGCCGCCCGGGGCGAGCGAGAACACCTCCAGCCTGCCGTCGGTGGTGCGGCCGAGCGTGGGCACCGCCCCGGCCGGCCCGCCGAACGGTTCCCACGGCGACCAGCTGTCGGTGTACGGGTCGGTCTGGACGCGCCGCAGCATCGAGCGGTCGGCGGCGTCGAGCGCGAACACCGTGAGGCGGCCGTGGACGTCGAGGCCGGCCACCGGGTTGTCGGGGCTCTGCCACGGTGGTGGTGTGTCGCGCCAGTGCAGGGGTGCCAGGTACAGCCCGTGCCGGAACCAGCCGGCGGCACTGGCGTACCAGGTGTCCCCGTCGCGGACCACCTCGACGGCGTGACCGGCCACATGGCCCGCGTAGCCGCCGAGTTCGAAGTGGAAGGGGTCGCGGGAGGCCAGCACGTCCGTGCCTTCGTAGCCGCCGCGCGGGCCGACGAACAGGTAGTACCAGCCGTCGCGTTCGACGACGTACGGCGACTCGGTGACCGAGACGGTCGCGTCCGTGCTCGCGTCGGCGAACGCGACGCCCGGCTCGCTCCAGTTCAGCAGGTCCGCAGAGCGCCGGTACGCCACGACGTGGTGCCCACTTGGTCCCGACAGCTCGGTGTAGTACATGACCCACTCGCCGCCGATCCGCACGACCATCGGATCCCGCGCCGCGAGACCCCGGAACAGCGGGCCCGACGGCTCGCGGGTCCAGGTGAACAGGTCGGTCGACGTGGCGAGGTTGACGGCCGCACCGCTCGCGCCGCCCGCGGCGTAGAACATCCAGTACCTGCCGCCGGACTCGACGACGTGCGGCGCCCACAGGTGCTCCTCGCCGAAGTACGACGGGTCGACGGTGAGCGCGTCGGCGTGGCTGGTCCACGGCCCGTCCGGGCTCGGCGCGGAGGCGTGGGCGAAGGTGATCTCCTCGGCGCTGTCCGGGGATTCGCCGCGCGGGGCGCTGTCGCCGACGATGCCGAACAGGTGCCAGCGCCCCCGGGCCCGCACCAGGGTGTGGTCGTTGAGATAGCGCGGGCCGGTGGCGGTGGAGGGGTCGTGGACGTACGCGAAGGGGCCCGCGCCAACCCAGCGGGCGGGCGGGGCGTCCCCGGCGGACGTGGCGTGGGCCGGGCCGGCGGCCGCGCCCAGGAGCGGGAGCGCGGCCGCGCCGGCAGCGCCGACCGCGCCGCGCAACAGGCTTCGTCGGCTGATCGCGGGCATGGGTCCTCCGGACGTGCCGCGCGGCCGGCCGTGTCGCAGGGGCACGGCCGGCCACGGGTGGTGGTGGGGGGCGGGGCGGGGACGGTCAGTCGGGGAGGGCGGGACCGGCGCTGTCGTTGACCCAGATCCAGTCGGCCCAGGTGGCGAAGCCGGTCTGCCAGGTGTGGAAGGTGCCGCCGGGGTTGGTGCCGAAGACCTCGATACGGCCGTCGGCGTTGGAGGCTGCGGTGACCTCGGTGCCGCCGGTGCCGAAGGCGGCCCACTGGCTGTAGGGGGCGTTGAGGCCGGTCTGCCAGATGTGCATGGCGGTCGTGCCGTTCATGGCGAAGACCTCGACGCGGCCGTCCGGGGTGCGTTCGCTGGTGAGCTGCGCGTTGGCGGGGCCGCCGCCGGTGCCTTCCCACTCGGACCAACCGGCCGGACCCGTCTGGTATTTGTGGAAGACGCCGACCGGGCCCGAGGCGAAGACCTCCAGCCGGCCGTCGGCGTTGTGGTCCACGGTCAGGTCGTGGCCGCCCTCTCCGAAGGCGCCCCACGCCGACCAGCCGCCGTTGGGGGCGGTCTGGTACTTGTGCTCGAAGGTGGCGCCGTTGAGGGCGAAGACCTCCAGGCGGCCGTCGGGCGCCTTCCCCATCTCCACCCGGCTGTCGGCGGGGCCGCCGCCCGTGGGCTCCCACTCCGACCAGCCGCCGTTCGGGGCGAGCTGGTAGCGGTGGAAGAGCCCGACGGGTCCGGACGCGTAGACCTCGATACGGCCGTCGGCGTTGACTCCGGCCGCGGTGTCGCGGCCACCGCCGCCGAAGGTCTCCCAGTTCGACCAGCCCCCGGACGGACTCAGCTGCCAGCGGTGCTGGAAGGTGCTGCCGTTGAGGGCCAGCAGCTCCAGGCGGCCGTCGGCGTTGGGCGCGATGGCGAGCTGGGCGTTGCCGGGGCCGCCGAGGGATTCCCAGGACGACCAGTCGCCGTTGACCCGCTGCTGCCAGGCGTGGTGGATGCCGTCGGCCGCGGCGGCGAACACCTCCAGACGTCCGTCGGCCGACCGCGCCGACACGACCCGGCCCGACTCCGCCGGATAGACCAACGGCCTGGGCTGCGGACCGGTGCCCGGCGTGCAGGGCAGCACGATGCCGCGCTCCGCGAGGTGGACCTCGGGGTCGACGCCCCACGAGGCCGACCGGTCGCCCCAGATCCGCAGATGGAGGTGGGGGCCGGTGGACTGCCCCTCGGAGCCCATCAGCGCGATCTGCTGGCCGGCCACGACGCGGTCGCCCTCGAAGACGTCCCGGCGGGTCATGTGCCCGTACTCGGAGATCCTCCCGTCGGCGTGCTGGACCCGGATCCACTGGCCGTAGCCGGGCTCGTGACCGGAGATGGTCACCTCGCCGTCGCCGACGGCGTGGATCGGTGTCCCGACGACGTTGGCGATGTCCACGCCGTTGTGGCCGCTGTGGTAGTGCTGGGTCACGGTACCGGCGGCCGGGCAGGCCGCCCCGGAACCGGCGGCTCCGACGGCGCTCGCGGGCGCGTGGGCCGGAGCGGCGGTCGCGGCCGGGGCCGGTGTCGTCGGGAGCAGCAGGGCGGCGGTCGCCGCGAGTACACAGGTCAGTGCGCGTCGGGAGAGTCCACGGAACACGGGACGCTCCTCCTCTCGGCGGTCTCGGGGCGGGTGGGACGGGATCGCGGTGCGTGCCGTACGGTCACGCCTTGCGCAGCCGGTCGATCACGCCGTCGATGTCGCGCACCAGCATGTCGTGGCGGACGAAGTGGCCGCCGGGCAGTTCGTGCCACTCGTGCGGGATGCCCGCGTGGCCCAGTGCGGCACGGAACTCCCGCTGTCCCGCCAGCACTTGGGTCTCGTTGGCCGTGTCGAACCAGCTGATGGGACTCGGGCTGGTGCCGGCGACCAGGAAGACGCGCTTGTGGCGGTAGCTCTCGATCCGCTGCATCGGGTTGTCGGCGTTCACCCGGGCCTCGTCCCAGAACGGCGCGCCGTAGACCGTACCGCCGGCCAGGTCCAGGCCGGCGGAGGTGGCGTTGGCCCAGTGGACCACGAGGCCGTTGTCCCGGCGCAGGCTGGCCGGGCCGGAGTGGGAGCTCACCGAGGCGAAGTGCCCCCAGTACTTCGCGGCGTACTTCAGCGCGCCGAATCCGCCCATCGAGAAGCCGGACACGGCACGGCCGTCGTACTCGGGATAGGTGCGGAAGTTCGCGTCGATCCACGGGATCAGCTGCTCGATGTGGAACGTCTCCCAGTTGCGCGGGCCGACGTTGGAGCTCACGGGGTTGGAGTACCAGCCGGCGCGGCCGCCGTCGGGCATGACGACGATGAGCCGCTTGCCCGCGGTCCAGTCGCGGATGCGCTCGCGGTCGAAGGTGATGAAGTCCTGGCCGTTGCCGCCTCCGTGGAAGAGGTAGAGCACGGGATAGGTGCGCCCGCTCCAGTGGTAGTCGTCCGGGAGGAGCACGTTGACGGCGGGGTTCCAGCCGATCGCGTTCGTCTGGAACCGGTAGTACCACATACGGGGGTCGGCCTCGCCGCGCTCCACGATGCGCAGGCCGGAGCCGTCACCGACGGCGGCGGCGGAGGACGCGCCCGCGAGGACGCCTCCGGCGCCGAGGGCCAGAGCGGCCGAGAGGCCTCCGGCGGACTTCAGGATGCTCCTGCGGGTGGGCTGCTGCGCGCTCAACGTGTCCTCCTGGTCGGGAGTGCGGCGTGGTGCCCGGTGCGGCGGGAAACGGCCGTGGGAACGGGCGTGGGAACGGGCGTCTGGAAGGTAGCAACGCCAGCGCGCGGGGGGACTCCGGAAGGTTACGGACTGACAGGCCGCGGGCACGTCGGCTAGGGCCTGGTGTGTCATCGGGATTTCATCGCTCCTCCCTAGCGTGTCCGCGTTCGGACCAAGACCCGTACCGCAGGGGAAGGACGGCTCGATGGCACGGAGGAGACGCGGAGCGAGGCTGCCGGTGGTGGTCCTGGCCGCCGTGGCGGTGATGAGCACGTTGGCGGCCACCGGATCGCGGGCCGGGGAGCCGGCCGCCGCCGAGCCGCGGCAGCCGCCGAAGGCGACGATCCGCTACACCGAGTACGGCATCCCGCACATCGTGGCCTCGGACTGGGAGGGGCTGGGCACGGGCTACGGGTACGCGGCGGCCAAGGACAACATCTGCACCCTGGCCGACACGTATCTGATGGTCGACGCCCAGCGGTCCCGCTTCATGGGGCCCGCGGGCAGGACGAGCCCCGGCCAGAACCAGAACACCACCACCAACCTCAACAGCGACGTGTACTTCCAGCGGCTCAAGGACGACCGGGTGGTGGAGCGGCTCCTGGCCCGGCCCGAACCCGACGGCCCCGCCCCGGAGGTGGTGGAGGGCATCCGCGGCTACGTCCAGGGATACAACCGGTACCTGGCCGAGACGGGCGTGGAGAACCTCTCCGACCCGGCCTGCCGCGGTGCGGCCTGGGTGCGGCCCATCACGGAGCTGGACGTCTACCGGCACGCCCATGCCGAGATCATCATGGGCAGCGCCGACGCACTGCTGGACGGCATCGTGAACGCGGCGCCCCCGGGCGCGTCGGCCGCCGCCGCGCAGCCGGCGCCCTCACCCGCCGCGACCGCGGAGAAGATCCGTGACGCGATGGCCGTGAGCCGCGAGCAGAGCATGGGCAGCAACGCGCTGGCGGTCGGGTCGCAGGGGGTGTCCGGCGGCACGAGCATGCTGCTGGCCAACCCGCACTTCCCCTGGCAGGGCAAGAACCGCATGTGGCAGAGCCAGCTGACGATCCCGGGCAAGGTCAACGTCTCCGGGGCCAGCCTGCTGGGGCTCCCCGCGATCAACATCGGCTACAACGAGAACGTCGCCTGGAGCCACACGGTCGCCACCGTCGCCCCGTTCGGGCTCTTCGACGTACAGGTGGATCCGCTGAATCCCACCATGTACCTGGTGGACGGCGCCTGGGAGCGGATGACCTCGCAAGCGGTCACCGTCGACGTGCGCAACGCCGACGGCAGCCTCTCCCAGGTCACCAGGACCTTGTGGTCCACCCGCTACGGGCCGGTCACCACCTCCATGCAGGGCGTTCCCCTGCCCTGGGTGGTCAGCGCGCACGCGGTGCGCGACGTGAACATGCACAACCTGCGCGCGTTGAACACCTGGTTCCGCCTCGACCAGGCCCGGGACGTCCACGAGGTCGTCGACACGCTGGAGAGCACGCAGGGCGTGCCCTTCTTCAACACCGTCGCCTCCGATCGCCAGGGCAACGCCCTGTACGCGGACATCCAGGCGACCCCGAACATCACCGACGAGCACGCCCGGTCGTGTCTCACGGAGACCGGCAAGCTGCTGTTCCACCAGACGCTGCGGCTGCCGACCGTCCCGCCGATCTCCGTCCTCGACGGCAAGCGCAGCGCGTGCGACTGGCCCGCCGACCCGAACGCGGTCGCGCCGGGACTCCTCGACCCGAAGAAGCAACCGCGGCTGATCCGCACCGACTTCGTGGGCAACGCCAACGACAGCGCCTGGCTGGCCAACCCCGAGCAGCCGCTGGCCTTCCCCCGGGTGATGGGCGACAGCGGGGCGCCGCGCTCCCTGCGCACCCAGGAGCTCATCCTGACCGCGCAGCGCCGTATCAACGGCACCGACGGGCTGCCGGGCAGGGGCTTCACCCCGGAGACCATGGGGCAGTTGCTGTTCGCCGACAACAGCAGGGCGGCCGACCTGGCCCTGGGCGCCACGGTGTCGATGTGCCGGAGCGTCCCCTTCGGGCTGATCCTGGTGGACGGCAATCTCGTCAATGTGAGCGAGGCGTGTCCGATCCTGGCCGCCTGGACGAGTCACGACTACACGTCGGACAGCAGGGGGTCGTGGCTGTTCGCGCACTACTGGTCCTTCCTGCAGGGCGGTCAGGGGATCGAGAAGCTGCCGTGGCGGGTTCCCTTCGACCCCAGGGACCCGGTGCACACGCCGAATTCGCTGGATTCCGGGAGTTCGGCCGTCCGGGACGCGTTCGGCCGGGCCGTTCTCGCGCTGCGCAAGGCGGGCGTTCCGCTGAACGCCCGGCTGTCGGACGTGCAGAAGGTCAGCCGCGGTGGCGAACAGATCCCGATCCACGGCGCGATCGGCCAGCTGGGCGTGCTGAACGTGATCACTCCGGGTCAGGTCGACGGAAAGTTCGACATCGTGTACGGGTCGAGCTTCGTCCAGCAGGTCCGGTTCACCGCCGACGGCCCGCCCCAGGCCCTGTCGGTCATGGCCTACTCCCAGTCGGCCGACCCGAATTCACCGCACTACGCCGACCAGACGAAGCTGTTCTCGGCCGGCGCGTGGGTGACCGAGCGATTCACCGAGGAACAGATCGCGGCGTCACCGCACCTGCGGATCAAGGTCCTGGACTGACAGTTCCGCAGGGCGAACGGAAAGAACACCCGAGAGATCAGGAAGGAGAACACGATGAGGGGACGGATGAAAGGGTGGCGCGTGGGCGCGGCCTGGATGCTCGCCGCCGTGGCGGCCTTGGTCGCGCCTGCGGGTGCGGTACGGGCCGCCGACGGCGGCACCGCGCCGCCGCCGATGGCGAACGGCTTCGGGCTGACCCAGGTCGGCCCCGCGAAGGGCAACTCCCTCAACTTCCACCTCACGGTGACCACGCCCGAGGTCGCCGGTGAGCAGCACATCAAGATCATCCTGCCGAGCGGCTACTACGACGACCCGGGCAGGCGCTATCCGGTGATGTACTTCCTGCACGGCTCACCCGACGACCCGGTCCAGCAGAACTACCCGGCGCTGTCCATGTCGAACTCCATGATCACCGTCATTCCGGACGGCGGTGCCCGCGGCTGGTACGCGAACTGGCTCAACCAGCGGACGGCGGCAGGCGCCCAGAACTGGGAGAACTTCCACCTCAAGCAGGTGATCCCGTTCATCGACGCCAACCTGCGGACGGTCGCCACCAAGAAGGCGCGGGCCGTGGCCGGCGTCTCCATGGGCGGCTTCGGGGCCCTGCGCTACGCCCAGGCCCGCCCCGACCTGTTCAGCCAGACCGCCTCCCTGTCCGGCGACATCGACCTGTCGGTCAGGTCCATGGACCTGCGGCTGGCCGTCGTCGCCTCGCTCATCGACGCGCAGGGCGCCATCTGCGGCTCGGCGTCCGGTGTCTGCGACCCCAAGGACTCCCCGTACAAGCCGGGCGTGGACAGTGACGCCGCGTTCGGCTCGCCGTACCCGGTGTTCAACGCCGACTGGCGGTGGAACGAGGTCGACCCGTCGCAGCACATGGACCGGCTCAAGGCCGGCGGTGTCGGTGTCTCCGTGTACGTCGGCAACGGCGGCGGCTCGCCCGCCGACATCGAATTCTGGCTCGAGGGAGCGGCCAAGCACGTCAGGAACGCGATGGACGCCCAGGGCATGTCGTACCACTACGTCAACTACGGCGACGGTGCCGGCTGGGGCACCCAGTGCAACGGCGGCCACAACGGCGGCTGTTGGGAGGAGTCCCTGCGGGACCTGATCCCCAGGCTGGAGCGGGCGTTCGCCTCCTGACCCGGATCCGCCCCCGGCGGTACGGGCCCGGCCCGTGCCCCGGCGACGAGCGCACTGCCGTCGCCGGGGCACGGGCCGTATCCGTGCGGGGCCTAGTTGATCGCGGGGCCGGAGTCGTTCAGCCAGCCCCATTCCGACCAGGTGGCGAAGCCGGTCTGCCACCGGTGGTAGACGCCGGCGTGGCTGGTGCCGAACACCTCGATGCGGCCGTCGGCGTTGTTGCCCGCACCGATCGTCGTGCCACCGCCACCGAACGTCTCCCACTGCGCGTACGCCGCGTTCGGGCCGGTCTGCCAGGCGTGGCTCGCGGTGGTGGCGTTGATCGCGAACACCTCGACCCGGCCGTCCACCGACCGCGCGGTGGTCAGCTCGGCGTCGGGGATCCCGTCGGTGCCCGTCCACGCGGACCACGAGGTCGGGCCGGTCTGCCAGCGGTGGAACACACCGGTGGCGTTCGACGCGAACACCTCGAGCCGGCCGTCCTGGTTGTGGCTGACGGCGACGGCCTTTCCGCCGGCGCCGAAGTCCTCCCACGCGGACCAGCCGCCGTTGACGCCGGTCTGGTACAGGTGCCCGAACGTCGCGTCCGACAGCGCGAACACCTCGAGCCGGCCGTCCGGCGCGTTCTCCATGGCGAGGCGGGCGTTGGCCGGGCCGCCGCCGGTGCCCTCCCAGCCGGCCCAGCCGCCGCTGGGGGCGTTCTGCCAGCGGTGGAACACACCGCTCGCGTTGGAGGCGAACACCTCGATACGGCCGTCGGCGTTGGTGCCCGCCGCCACCCGGTACCCTCCGGTGCCGAAGTTCGCCCAGGCGGACCACCCCGCGCTGGGCCCGGTCTGCCACATGTGGTCGAACGTGCTGTCCGACAGCGCGAACAGCTCCAGCCGGCCGTCCGCGTTGGACGCCACCGCCAGCTGCGCGTTGCGCGGACCCCCCGCGAAGCGCCACGGCGACCAGGCGCCGTTCACCGCGGTCTGCCATGCGTGGTACACGCCGTCGGGACCGGCGGCGAAGGCTTCGAGGCGGCCGTCCGCCGACCGTCCGGCGACCACCCGGCCCGAGGCGTACGGGTGCTTCGGCCCGCCGCTCGTCCCGGCCCACAGCGCGTTGGCCAGCAGCGCCGCGTCGCCGGCTTCGATGCCGTACAGGTGGCGCAGGTCCTCGCGCGGCCGCTGGACGTTCCAGGCGACGTAGCCGATCTCGTGGTCGTTCCAGGAGCCGCCGGGGAACTGCTGCTCCATCGCGTCGAGGAAGGCGTTGGTGGCGTAGGTCGGGTTCAGCCGCTGCTCGCGGGTGCCCCACCAGTCCTGCTGCTGGAACAGTCCGAGGCTGGTGTGGTCGACGGCCGCGGAGTAGTTGTTCATGCTGGCCTCGACGATGATCGTGGCGATGGAGATCGTCGCGGCCCTCGGGCTCAGCCCGCGGTCCTTCACCGCCTGCGTGACCATGCGGGCGCAGGAGATCTTGTACGCGTCGAGATAGCCGGCCATCTTCGCGTTCAGCTGCGGGTTGAGCTGGTCGGCCATGACGGCGTCGGTGGCTGACGGGCCGGCCGGATCACACGGGGCGGTGGGGATGGCCATGCCCCTCACCGTCCCCTCCGGACCCATGAAGTACCGGGAGACGCCGTACCGGTCGTCACCCGGTCCCGGTCCCCGTCCCGGGCCCGGTCCCGGGACGGGCACGGCGTGGGCGAGGCCGGCCGGGGCGGTCAGGCCTATGAGCAGGGCCCATAAGCCGGTGATGACGGCGAGTCTGGAGAGCATGCGGGACAAGCCTGTTCCTGCCATGGTGTGCCTCTCTGTCGTGGGAAGTGGTGCGGTGCGGGGGGAGCGGCGGCGGCCGGGCTACGGGTGACGGCGTCGCGTGGTCGAGGCGTTGCCGGAAGGCCCCGGGCCCAGGGCGTCGTCGCCGCGCAGGATCGTCAGCCGCGTGCGGCGCAGCAGCCGGCTCGGAGGTACGCCGAGCTCGTCGGCGAGGCGGCGGCGGGCGACGTCGAAGACGGTCAGGGCGTCGGCCTGCCGGCCGTCGAGGTACAGCGCGCGCATCAGCGTCGCCGCCAGCTGCTCGTCCAGGGGGTGCGCCGCGGTCAGCGGGAACAGCTCGGCGATCGCGTCCGCGCCCCGGCCGAGCCGCAGTTGCCCCTCCGCCTTTCGCCGGGCGATGGCGATCCGGCGCTCGGTCAGCCTCAGCCGCTCCAGTTCGGCGAGCGGCCCGGGCACGCCGGCCAGGGGTTCGCCGCGGAACAGCGCCAGCGCCTGGGCGCACAGGCGGACCGCCTCGGCCCGCTCGCCCGCGCGCTCGGCCGCCGCGACACCGGTGACGAGTTCCTCCATGTGGGCCACGTCGACGTCGACGGCGTCGGAGACCAGCCGGTAGCCACAGCGGGCGTGCTCGATGACGGAGTCCGGGTCGTCCCCGAGGCGGAGGGCCTTGCGCAGTCGGTAGACGTAGACCGGGATCACGTTGGTGACCGGCGGTTCCATCCCCCAGACGTCGTCGAGGAGTTCCCGCCGGCTGAGCGTCCGGCCCGTGCTGAACGCCAGCGCCGCGAGCACGGCTTGCTGCCGGAGGTGCCCGAGCTCCAGGGGGCGCCCGTCCCGCGAGGCCCGCAGGGGCCCGAGCAGCGAGATCCGTACCCTCGGGCCGGCCGGCGCCGCCGGGCTCGCCGGCCGGGTGCGGGGGCCGCGGCCGGGAACGATCAGGCCGCAGTCGAAGGCGTGCACGATGGCGGCGGCCCGGTCGCGCAGACCGAGCTTCACGAGGATCCGCGCGAGGTCCGCGGCCACGACGCCCTCCGGGACGGCGAGGGCGGCGGCGATCTCGTCGTCCCGCAAGCCGCACCCGACCGCGGCGAGCACCTCGCGCTCCTGCCGCCCGAGGACGGCGGCGGTCGGGCGGTCCGTGGCGGCGGTCGTCGGCATCATGCTCCCCGGCTCCCTGCTGGTCGGTCGGGCGGGCGCCGTCGACACCGTAGGGGGCGTCGCGCAGGGGAAGGCATCCGGAACGATCCGGAGTGACACGAGCGACGACGGAGCCCCAGCCCCTTCCAGCACATGAAGTCGGGCTCCCGGCGGGGAGATCGCCCTCGGCGGAGTCCGGATGTTGGACACATGCTCGCCGCTGAGCGATCCGGCCCTCTAGGCTGGCGGGGCAGCTGGTTCGCCCCGTCCGCCAGGCGGGATGCGTCGTAAGAGGGAACCCGGTGGGAATCCGGGACTGCCCCGCAGCGGTGAGCGGGAACGACCGCCGTCATACGCACTGGGACCGGACAACGGTCCTGGGAAGCGACGGCCAGTAGGTGCCTGCCTCGGCAGAGGCCGGCGTGCCCGCGAGTCCGAAGACCTGCCCGTTGCCCGTGCGCGGAACCGTTTCCGCGTTACGGAGATCCCGGTGACCTCGTGGGCGGGTCGGCGTACACAGCGAGCGGCACGTGCGGGCATTCGTCCCGCGGCGGGGTCCGCGCGTTCTGTCGTTCCCTTCGCGTCCGCGTCCCGTTGCCGGGACGTTTCTGGACACATCTCGCGAAGGAGAGTTCCGTGACAGCGAAGCCCGCAGCCGCGGCAGCACGAGCCACCGTGTACGGCTACCCCCGCCAGGGGCAGAACCGCGAACTGAAGAAGGCCATCGAGGGCTACTGGAAGGGCCGCGTCACCGCCGACGCCCTCCGGACCACCGCCGCCGACCTGCGCCGTACAGCCTGGCAGCAGCTGGCCGAAGCCGGCATCCACGAGGTGCCGACCGGTGACTTCTCGTACTACGACCACGTCCTGGACACCAGCATCATGGTCGGCGCCGTCCCCTCCCGCCACCGCTCGGCGGTCGAGGCCGACGCCCTGGACGGCTACTTCGCGATGGCCCGCGGCACCCAGGACGTGGCGCCGCTGGAGATGACCAAGTGGTTCGACACCAACTACCACTACCTGGTCCCCGAACTCGGCCCCGACACCGTCTTCACCGCCGACTCCACCAAGCAGGTCGCCGAGCTGAAAGAAGCGCTCGCGCTCGGGCACACCGCCCGCCCGGTCCTCGTCGGCCCGGTCACCTACCTGCTGCTGGCCAAGCCCGCCCCGGGCGTGGCCGCGGACTTCGAGCCCCTGACCCTGCTGGACCGGCTGCTGCCCGTCTACACCCAGGTACTGGCCGACCTGCGGGCCGCCGGCGCCGAGTGGGTGCAGATCGACGAGCCCGCCCTGGTACAGGACCGCACCCCGGCCGAACTGAACGCCGCCGCCCGCGCCTACCGCGAGCTGGGAGCGGCCACCGACCGGCCGAAGCTGCTGGTCGCCTCCTACTTCGACCGGCTCGGCGACGCCCTCCAGGTCCTCGCGGCCGCCCCCGTCGAGGGTCTGGCCCTGGACTTCACCGACTCCGCGGCCGCGAACCTGGACGCCCTCGCCGCGGTCGGCGGGCTGCCGGGCAAGCGGCTGGTGGCGGGCGTGGTCAACGGCCGCAACATCTGGATCAACGACTACCAGAAGTCCCTGACCACGCTCGGCACCCTCCTCGGGCTGGCCGACCGGGTCGATGTCGCCGCGTCCTGCTCGCTCCTGCACGTCCCGCTGGACGCCGCCGCCGAACGCGACATCGACCCGCAGATCCGGCGCTGGCTGGCCTTCGCCCGCCAGAAGACCACCGAGATCGCCACCCTCGCCCGCGGCCTCGCCCAGGGCACCGACACCATCGCCGCCGAACTCGCCGCGAACCGCGCCGACCTGGCGTCCCGCGCGAGCTCCGCCATCACCCACGACCCCGCCGTCCGGGCCCGCACCGCCGCGATCACCGACACCGACGGCCGCCGCTCCCAGCCGTATGCCGAGCGCGCCGCGGCCCAGCGCGCCCATCTGGGTCTGCCCGTGCTGCCGACCACCACGATCGGCTCGTTCCCGCAGACCGACGAGCTGCGCGTGGCCCGCGCCGACCTGCGGGCCGGCCGGATCGACACCGCCGGCTACGAGGAGCGGATCGAGAACGAGATCCGTGAGGTGATCTCCTTCCAGGAGAAGACCGGGATCGACGTCCTCGTGCACGGCGAGCCCGAACGCAACGACATGGTCCAGTACTTCGCCGAGCAGCTGACCGGATACGTCGCCACGCAGCACGGCTGGGTCCAGTCCTACGGCACCCGGTACGTGCGCCCGCCGGTCCTGGCCGGTGACATCTCCCGCCCCGAGCCGATGACCGTGCGCTGGACCACCTACGCGCAGGCGCAGACCGCAAAGCCGGTCAAGGGCATGCTGACCGGCCCCGTCACCATGCTCGCCTGGTCCTTCGTCCGCGACGACCAGCCGCTCGGAGAGACCGCCCGGCAGGTGGCCCTCGCCCTCCGCGACGAGGTCAACGACCTGGAGGCGGCGGGGACGTCGGTCATCCAGGTGGACGAGCCGGCGCTGCGCGAGACGCTGCCGCTGCGGTCCGCCGACCACGCCGACTACCTGGCCTGGGCCACCGAGTCCTTCCGGCTCAGCACCAGCGGCGTCCGGCCGGACACCCAGATCCACACCCACATGTGCTACGCCGAGTTCGGCGACATCGTCCAGGCCATCGACGACCTCGACGCCGACGTCATCAGCCTGGAAGCCACCCGCTCCCACATGCAGGTCGCCGGTGAGCTGGCCGAGCACGGCTACCCGCGCGAGGCCGGCCCGGGCGTCTGGGACATCCACTCGCCGCGCGTCCCGAGCACCGACGAGGCCGCCGCGCTGCTGCGCAAGGGCCTGGAGGCCATCCCGGCCGAGCGGCTGTGGGTCAACCCCGACTGCGGCCTGAAGACCCGCGGCTGGCCCGAGACCCGCGCCTCCCTGGAGAACCTCGTCTCCGCCGCCCGCGCCGTCCGCGCGGAACTGGCGGCCGACAACGGCTGACGCCACGAGGGGGTGCGGCGGACACCACTCCGCCGCACCCCGCCCGTCACGCACCGCCGGGCCCCTCAGCCCGGCGCCCGCACCGCGTCCCTCAGCGGCCCCGGTCGTAGGTGTGGAATCCCCGGCCGGTCTTCCGGCCCAGCCGCCCCGCCTGCACCATCCGTGACAGCAGTGGGGGCGGGGCGTAGTGGGGATCCTTGAACTCGTCGTAGAGCGACTGCGCGATGGCGGCGACCGTGTCGAGTCCGATGAGGTCGGCCAGCTTCAGCGGTCCCATGGGGTGGGCGCAGCCGAGTTCCATGGCCGCGTCGACGTCGGCCGCGGTGGCGAAGCCCGACTCCGCCATGCGGATCGCCGAGAGCAGGTAGGGGACGAGGAGGGCGTTGACGACGAAGCCCGCCCGGTCCTGCGACCTGACCACCGTCTTGCCCAGGGTGTCACGGGCGAACGCCTCCACCGTCTCCACGGTCTGCCGGGTGGTGTGCAGCGAGGAGACGACCTCCACCAGCGGCAGGACCGGCACGGGATTGAAGAAGTGCAGGCCGACGACCCGGTCGGCCCGGCCGGTGGCCATGCCCAGCCGCATCACGGGCAGCGACGAGGTGTTGGTCGCGAGGATCGCCTCCGGGTCGGCGACGATCTTGTCGAGGGCGGCGAAGGCGGCGGTCTTGACGTCCGCGTCCTCGGTCACGGCCTCGATGACGAGCTGACGGTCGGCCAGGTCGTCCAGGTCGCCGGTGAAGACCAGCCGGGCCAGGGCGTCCTCGGCGGAGATCCGGTCGAGCTTCCCGCGCTGGACCGCGCGTTCGAGGGAGACGGCGACGCGTTCACGGGCGGCCCGCGCGGCGGTGGCGCCGGCCTCGCAGACGACGGTGCCGACTCCCGCCCGGGCGCACACCTCGGCGATACCGGCGCCCATCTGTCCGCCGCCGACGATCCCGACCCTGCGGATCCGGTCGTTCATGCGCGGGCCTCCTGCCTGCGGACCAGGTGGCGGGTGTAGGCGTCGGGGGTGAAGAAGGCGGGCAGCTCCCGTGCCAGCGCGACGCGTTCCAGGACCTCCCGGGCCTGCGTGACGAGCGCGTCGGGCTGCTCCTCCGCGAAGGACGCGCACTCCTGGGCGATCACGGCGAGCAGGTCGTCCCGGTCGACGGTCCGGTGGCGCAGCCACTGCCACAGCTGCGTCCGGGCGATCTCCGCGGTGGCCGCGTCCTCCATCAGCCCGTGCAGGGCCACGGCTCCGCGGCCGCGCAGCCAGGCGTCGAAGTAGCGCAGCGAGACGGCGACGTTGGTCCGTACCCCGTGCGGTGTGGGTGGCGCGCTGGTGCGCCGGACGGCGAGCAGGTCGGCGGCGGTGACGGCGACGTCGTCGCGGGTGCGGTCGAGCTGGTGCGGGCGGTCGCCCAGGACGCCGTCGAAGACCTCGCGGCAGACGGGGACGAGCCCGGGGTGGGCGACCCAGGAGCCGTCGAAGCCGTCCTCGGCCTCACGTTCCTTGTCGAGCCGGACCTTGGCGAAGGCGGCCGCGTCGGCTTCCGGGTCCTTGCCCGGCACCTGGGCGGCCATGCCGCCGATGGCGTGGGCTCCGCGCCGGTGGCAGGTGCGGACCAGGAGTTCGGTGTAGGCGCGCATGAAGGGCGCGGTCATGGTGACCTGGGCGCGGTCCGGGAGCTGGAAGTCGGTGCGGTGACCGAAGGTCTTGACGATGCTGAAGAGGTAGTCCCAGCGGCCGGCGTTGAGTCCGGCGCTGTGCTCGCGCAGGGCGTGGAGGATCTCCTCCATCTCGAAGGCGGCGGTGATCGTCTCGATGAGGACCGTGGCGCGCACGGTGCCGCGGGGAATGCCGAGGAGTTCCTGGGCGAGGACGAAGACGTCGTTCCAGAGCCTGGCCTCGCCCGCGTTCTCCAGCTTGGGGAGGTAGAAGTACGGCCCGTACCCGGCGTCGATCCGGGCCTGCGCGCAGTGGAAGAAGTACAGGCCGAAGTCGACGAGGGCGGCGGGGACCGGCCGGCCCTCGACCTCCAGGTGCTCTTCGAGCAGGTGCCAGCCGCGGGGCCGGACGACGATGGTCGCCAGGTTCTCGCCGAGCCGGTACCGCTTGCCCCCGGGCGTGGTGAAGTCGATGCGGCGATGACACGCGTCGAGCAGGTTGGCCTGGCCGTCGATCACGTTGTTCCAGGTGGGGGCCGTGGCGTCCTCGAAGTCCGCCATCCACACCTGCGCGCCCGAGTTGAGCGCGTTCACGGTCATACGCCGGTCCGGCGGGCCGGTGATCTCCACCCGGCGGTCGGTGAGTCCGGGCGCGGGCGGGGCCACGCGCCAGTCCGGGTCCGCCCGGACCCCGGCCGTGGCCAGGGAGAAGTCCAGCGGCGAGCCCGAGACGAGCCGGTCCCGGCGGCGGCGGCGCTCCTTGAGGATGTCCTCGCGGCGGTCGGCGAAGGCCGCGTCGAGCCGGCCGATGAAGTCGAGCGCCTCGGGGGTGAGGATCTCGTCGTGGCGGTCGCCCGCCGGCGCGAGGACCCGGACCCGGTGCGTGGTGGCGGTGGTGGACATGCGGTCTCCTGACGGGGGTGGGCGGGAGCCGGACGGAGACGGTCGTCCGGCTCCCGCTGGTCACGGGCCTTCGACCGTGGACGGGTCGAGGGGGCGGGGTCGCCTCAGTGGAACTGCTCCTCCTCCGTGGAGCCGGACAGCGCGGTGGTGGAGGAGGCCGGGTTGACGGCGGTGGAGACCAGGTCGAAGTAGCCGGTGCCGACCTCGCGCTGGTGCTTGACGGCGGTGAAGCCGTGCTTCTGGGCGGCGAACTCGCGCTCCTGGAGGTCGACGTACGCGGTCATGCCGTGCTCGGCGTAGCCGCGGGCGAGGTCGAACATGCCGTGGTTGAGGGAGTGGAAGCCGGCCAGCGTGATGAACTGGAACTTGTATCCCATGGCGCCCAGTTCGCGCTGGAACTTGGCGATCTGGTCGTCGTCCAGGGCCGCCTTCCAGTTGAAGGAGGGCGAGCAGTTGTAGGCGAGCATCCGGTCCGGGTACTGCGCGTGGATCGCCTCGGCGAACTCGCGGGCCTGGGCCAGGTCCGGGGTGCCGGTCTCCACCCAGATCAGGTCCGCGTACGGGGCGTACGCCAGGCCGCGGGCGATGACGGGGGCCATGCCGTTCTGCACCCGGTAGAAGCCCTCGGCGGTCCGCTCGCCGGTCGTGAACCGCGCGTCGCGCTCGTCGACGTCGCTGGTGAGCAGGCTGGCGGCGAGGGCGTCCGTACGGGCGATGATCAGGGTCGGGGTGTCCGCGATGTCGGCGGCGAGGCGGGCCGCGTTCAGGGTGCGGATGTGCTGCGAGGTCGGGACGAGGACCTTGCCGCCGAGGTGGCCGCACTTCTTCTCCGAGGCGAGCTGGTCCTCGTAGTGGATGCCCGCCGCGCCGGCCGCGATCATCGCCTTGGTCAGCTCGAAGGCGTTCAGCGGACCGCCGAAGCCGGCCTCGGCGTCGGCGACGATCGGGGCCAGCCAGTCGGTGGTGTCGTGGCCGCCCTCGGCGGTGGCGATCTGGTCGGCGCGCAGCAGCGCGTTGTTGATCCGGCGCACGACCTGCGGGACCGAGTTGACCGGGTACAGGGACTGGTCGGGGTAGGTGTGGCCGGCCTGGTTGGCGTCGGCGGCCACCTGCCAGCCGGAGAGGTAGATCGCCTGGAGCCCGGCCCGCACCTGCTGGACGGCCTGGCCGCCGGTCAGCGCGCCGAGCGCGTGGACGTAGTCGAGTTCGTGGAGCCGGCGCCACAGCCGCTCGGCGCCGCGCCGGGCCAGGGTGTGCTCCTCGCGGATGCTGCCGGAGAGCCGGACCACGTCCTCGGCCCCGTAGGTGCGCTCGATCCCGGCCCAGCGGGGGTCCGTCGCCCACCGCTCGGCGAGGTCCGCCGCCGCTGCCGCCGTGTTCGTGTCTGCCATGACCGTCACCGTCTCCATGAGTCGCTTGTTCTGCCAACACGCTCGTTCCGCACGACGCGGTGCTGGCACTGTGTGCCTTGCTATGAGGGTGCGGCTGCCGGACCACCTGGGGGTGGAACGGGCAACGGTGCAGGACAGTCGAGCCGGAACTGCCGGGATCTCCGACGTCAGGGCGTGAATCGTGCCCGGATGTCCGCCTCGACCGCCGGGGTCCGGCGAGCCGCAGGACTGACTCTGGCAGCGGCACGCAGTGCCATCAATGAGGGACGTCTGCCAACTTCTGCGAATCTTCCGACCCGGTTCTGCCAAGCTTGCGAAGGTTGGCGACGGCATGATCGCGCGTACCCTGGAGCGGCCGGAGCGAGGCCGAAGGGGGCCGGGTGAGCAAGACGTACGCGGGAGCGCGGCTGCGGAGGCTGCGCGAGGAGCGGCGGATGAGCCAGGCCGAGCTGGCCCGGGTCCTGGGGATCTCGCCCAGCTACCTCAACCAGATGGAGCACGACTCGCGCCCGCTCACCGTCCCGGTGCTGCTCCGGCTGACCGAGGCCTTCGGCGTCGACCCCGGCTTCTTCTCGGAGCGCGACACCAGCCGGCTCGTCGCCGACCTGCGCGAGGCGCTCGCCGGAGAGGTCGCCGAGGCCCGGGTGTCCCCCGCCGACCTCGCCGAGCTCGCCTCCCGCATGCCCGCCGTCGCCGCCGTCCTCCTCGACCTCGGCCGGCGCAGCCAGCTGCTCGCCGAGCGGCTCGCCGATGCGGCCGACGGCAGGGACGGCGGCGCCCCGGACGCGCCCCGCTCACCCCACGAGGAGATCCGCGAGTTCTTCTACCGCCGGCAGAACTACCTCCACGACACCGATCTGGCCGCCGAGCAGCTGGCCCGCGACATCGGGATCCGCCCGGGGGACGTGCGGCGCGCCCTCACCCGAAGGCTCGCCGAACGCCACCGGGTACGGCTCGCGCCGGACTCGGAGGACCGGCTGCACCACTACGACGGCGCGAGCCGGGTCCTGCACCTGTCGAACCGGCTCCGGCCGGGCCAGCAGGCGTTCCGGATGGCCACCCAGCTCGCGCTGCTGGAGTACCGGGCGGAACTGGACCGGCTGGCCGCCGAGGACTTCCCGCAGGACTCCCCCGCCCACGCCCTGGCCCGGATCGGCATCGCGAACTACTTCGCCGCCGCGCTGATCCTGCCGTACGGGGCCTTCCACACGGCCGCCGAGGAGTTCCGCTACGACATCGAACGGCTCACCGACCACTTCGGGCTCGGCTACGAGACCGTCTGCCACCGCCTCAGCACCCTGCAACGCCCCAGGCTGCGCGGGGTTCCCTTCTCCTTCGTACGCGTCGACCGGGCCGGCAACATGTCCAAGCGGCAGTCCGCCACCGGATTCCATTTCTCCCGCGCCGGCGGCACCTGCCCGCTGTGGAACGTCTACGAGGCCTTCGCCTCCCCCGGCCGCATCCACGTCCAGGTCGCCGCCATGCCCGACGGGCAGCGCTACCTGTGGACCGCGCGCGCCGTCACCCGGCACCGGGGCGGCTGGGGCGAGCCCGGCAAGACCTTCGCCATCGGCCTCGGCTGCGAGATCCGGCACGCCTCCCGGCTCGTCTACTCCGACGGCCTCGACCTCGGCAACACCGGGGCCGACACCCCGATCGGCATGGGCTGCCGGCTCTGCGAGCGTCTCGACTGCCCCCAGCGCGCCGTCCCGCCCCTGGGCCGGCCCCTGGCCGTCGACGAGAACAGCAGCACCTTCGTCCCCTATCCGGTCAGCGGGAGCTGACCGGACGTCACCGACGCGCTCCGCGCCCGGCGCAGGGGGATCCCGAGCGATTTTTGCGTCTCCCGGGAACTCGGGACGTCCCCCGTCCGACTACTGCCGCGTGGGCGACGGGCGGACCTCCTCTCGCGCCCCTGCCGTTACGTGAGGATCGAGGTGGGTGGAATGGGCGGGCTGGACGTACGGATGCGCCAGGTGGCCTGCCGGCACGGCCGGGTCGAGGCGGTCGCCGACGTGGATCTGGAGATCGCGGCCGGCGAGCGCGTGGCGCTGACCGGGACCAACGGTTCGGGCAAGACCACGCTCCTGCGTGCCGTGCTGGGTCTGCACCGGCAGGTGTCGGGGTCGATCACGGTCGGCGGGCGGGGCACCGGGTCACCGGCGGAGTGGGCCTGGCGGCGCAGGGCGTGCGCCTGGATCCCGCAGAAGCCCGCGGCGGGCCGGTTCCCACTGCTGGGATCCGAACTGCTGGCCAGCAGCACGGCCCCGACGGACGCCGTCGAGGCGGCGGACCGGCTCGGTGTCGCGCAGTTCACCGATCGCCCCCTGCACACCCTCTCGGGCGGCCAGTTGCAGCGCATGTACCTGGCCCGGGCCATCGGCTGCGTCGCCGCCGGGGCACAGGTGCTGCTGGCGGACGAGCCGACGGCCGCCCTCGACTTCGACGGGCAGGCGGACGCCACGGACGTCCTCACCTCCCTGCCGGTGACCCTGGTCGTGGTGACGCACGACCGGAACCTGGCCGAGCGCTGCGACCGCGTCCTGGAGATGGCGGCGGGCCGGCTGCGGGAGGTGCGGTGACCCTCGCCACCGCCGACCTCGGCGCCCTCCTCCAGCTCGTCCCCGTGCAGCGGGCCGGGATCGCCCTGCTGCTCGCGGCGGTCGGGCTGCCCGTGATCGGGGTGGTCATCGTCGGGCTCGACATCATGCCGGTCCGGTTCGCGATGATGCACGTCGCGTTGCTGGGCATCGCGGTCGGCCTGCTGACCGGGCTCGACCCCATGCTGTGCGCACTGGTCGCGTGCGCCCTCGCCGGCGCGGGTGTGGCTCCCCTCGCCCGCACCCCGGACGGCCTGTCCGGCGCGATGGGGCTGCTGATGAGCCTGGCGATCGCCGCGGCCCTGCTGCTCATGGCGGTGTCGGGGGTCAACGCCTCCGGTGCGTTCGCGCTGCTGTGGGGGTCGATCCTGTCGGTGGGCACGCCGGACCTGATCGTGCTCGGTGTGCTCGCCGTCCTCGTACCGGGCCTGTTCTGGTGGCGGCGTCGCGAGATCGGTCTGCTGCTCTACGACCGTGAGCTCGCCCAGTGCTCGGGCGTGCCGGTGCGGGCGCTGACCGCCGCCCTGCTCGTCCTGGTGGCGATCGCGGTCGCCGGGGCGATCAAACTGACCGGCGCGCTGCTGGTCGACGCCCTGACCCTGCTGCCCGCGCTCGCGGCGCGCCGCCTGGGCGGCTGCTTGAGGTCGATCACGCTGTGGGCCATCGGCATCGGCGTCGTCGTCAACCTGACGGGGTTCCTCCTGGCCCTGTGGCTGGACTGGCCACCCGGCCCGGTCCTCGTCCTGACCGCGGGGGCCGTCGTCCTCGCCGTACATTTCATACCCGAACGGAGAATCAGCCCATGGCGCGCACCCGCGTCCGTATCCCTGCCCTCGTCGCACTGAGCGCGGCGCTCCTCCTGACCACGGCGTGCGGCAGCGACATCGCTGCCGACCCGGCACCGGCCAAGAGCGGCGGCGAGGCGAAGAGCGAGGCGAAGAGCGAGGCGAAGAGCGAGGCGAAGAAGGACAAGCCCGTGGTGGTCGTCACCACCACCTGGGAGGGCGCCTTCGCCAAGGCCGCCGGCGCCGAGGACGTCAAGGTCATCGTCCCGCAGTCCGTCCACCACGCCCCCGACTACGACCCCAAGCCCTCCGACCTCGCCGCCGTGGCCAAGGCGGACTTCGTGCTCTACGCGCCCTTCGAGCCGTACGCGGCGAAGATCAAGGACGCCGCGGGCTCGAAGGCGAAGCTGGTGGAGGTCAACCTCGACAACGACCCCGACAAGGTGAAGGCCGAGGTCGACAAGCTGGGCCGGCTCTTCGGCACGGCGGACGCCGCCACCCGGTGGAAGACGGGCTTCGACACCGAGTACGCGCAGCTGAACAAGGACGTCCAGGGCGCCTGGCCCGGCGGCAAGAGCCCCTCCGTCGTCAGCCAGGTCTTCACCGCCTGGGCCGCGAAGCTCGCGGGCGCCACCCAGGTGGGCACGTACGGGCCCGAGGCCGTGACCCCGGCCCAGCTCGCCGAACTCTCCGCGAAGAAGCCCGCCTTCGTCCTGGACAACGCCCACATGTCCACCGGCACGGTCCTGCCCGACTCCGGCGCCGAGCAGGTCAAGATCGTCAACTACCCCGGTACGGACCTCGACCTGCTGCCGGTCTACCGCAACGCGGCGGCCGAGCTGAAGAAGGCCATGACCCCGTAACCCTCTTTCCGTACCTCTTCCGCCCCGGGGCGGGGCCACCCGCCCCGCCCCGCGCGCGTGGGCCCGGGCAGCACGGAGCTGCCCGGGCCCACGCGGCGTCAGGCCGGGGTGAGCGGGGCCGGGTCCGAGCCGCGCAGTCCGTGCCGCTCGATCAGGCGCTCGCGCAGGGCGGCCCGGTCGGGCTTGCCCGCCGGAGTCAGCGGGAGCTCGGCCAGCAGCAGCAGGAGCTCGGGGTGCTTGCGCCGCTCCAGGCCGCGCGCGGTCAGATGGGCACCGAGTGCGGCCAGTTCCGGGACCTCGGCCGTGCGGGGCACGACGCAGGCGGCCAGCCGCTCCCCCATCACCGGGCAGGGCACGCCCACGCACACCACGTCGCGGACCAGCGGGTGGGCGGCCAGCTCGCGCTCCACCTCGGCGGGGCTGATGTTGGCGCCGCCCCGGATCACGATGTCCTTGAGCCGGCCGACGATGTGCAGGGCGCCCTCCTCGTCGAGGAAGCCGAGGTCCCCGGTGCGGACCCAGCCGTCGGGGGTGCGGTAGCGGGCGTCGAGGTCGGGTGCGGCCACGTAGCACAGCGGGGTCATCGGGCCGCGCGAGATGATCTCCCCGATGCTGCCGTCGGGCAGCGCCGCGTGGGTGTCCGGGTCGGTGATACGGATCTCCGCGACGCGGGGGTCGGGGTGGCCCGCGACCACGCCGGTGCTGTCGGTGGGCGGGACCTGGTGGGCCAGGCCGGTATGGCAGTTGACCCCGTCGGCGGATCCGTAGAGGTTGACGACGGGGCATCCGAAGGCCCGCGCCGCGTCCTTGGCGGTCGTCTCGTCGAGCGGCGCTCCGCCCAGCACGAGGGCCGTCGGGGAGGGCACGGCAGCGCCGTCGGCGTCGAGCCGGTCGAGCATCATGCGGATCATGGTCGGCACGCCCAGGATGTGGGTGGGCTCGTGCTCCCGTACGGCTGCCAGGGCAGCCTCGGGGGTGAAGTGGTCGAGCAGGACGAGGGTGCCGCCGTGCCGGGCCAGCGTCACCGCGGTCCCGTTGGAGCCGAAGGCGGAGGCCAGCGGCACGAGGAACAGGCAGCGCGGGGGCGTACCGTCCGGCATGAGGGAGGCGAGGAAGTTGCCACGCCCGCCGGCCAGCGCGTTGTGGGAGTAGGCGACCATCTTCGGCTCGGCCTCGGAGCCGGAGGAGACCAGGATCCGGGCGGCGCTGTCGGGGTCGGGGCGGGCCGGGGTGAAGGCCGTCGCGTCCGAACGCAGCAACTGCGCGAAGGAGACCGCCCCTTCGGGGGCCGTTCCGGGGCCGGCGGCGATCACATGGCGCAGGGCCGGCTGCGAGGGGGCCAGGGTGAGCAGGTCGGCGGCGTGGTGGGAGCCGCGGTGTTCGGTCGCGGCGATGACCGCGACGGCCTCGGCCCGGCGCAGCAGGCACTCGGCCTCCAGAACGCCCCGGCCGACGGGGAAGGGCAGGGCGATCGCACCGATGGCCGCGATGGCGAGGTCGGCGATGACGGCATTGCGGTGGTTGGGGAGCTGTACGCCGACCACGTCGCCCCGGCCTATGCCGAGGCCGCGCAGACCGGCGGCCAGACATCGCACCTTGCGGTCCAGTGCGGTGTAACAGAGCTTGCCCTTGGCGTCGAGGACGGCGGTCGCGTGCAGGTTCGCGATCTGGCGGGCCCGGAAGAGGCTGTAGAGGTCGAGGTCGGGACAGGTCCCGTCGACCACCCACGAGCGGCGGAGCTCGGCAGGCAGCAGGTCGTGCAGGACGACGGTCATCTGAAGCTCCAGGGGTCGGGAACGGCGGGGGCACCGTGCGCGTCGCGGCTGATCGGGCCGGCGAAACGCGTGTCGTGGTGGAGGTCGGCCAGGTCGGTGGTGACGGCGGTGGCGGTCAGGCCCTGGCCGGCCAGCAGGGACAGGGCGTCCGGGGTGCTGAGTCCGGCCAGGTCGTGGGCGGCGGCCGCGGCCGCGCACGCGTCGGAGGGCGCGACCCAGCCGTCGGCCGTGCGCAGCGGGCGGCGGAACCCGGCGGGCCGCCTGGGGTTCGCACCGCTGACCGCCCGGCGCAGGGCGGGCGCGGTCAGGGTGTCGGCCGCGCCGAGGAGGGAGGAGTCGACGCGCACCCCGTGCCCGGTGCGCTCCCGCAGCAGCAGCCCCGCGAGCACGGCTTCGGCGCCGGTCAGCCCGCCCAGGACGTCGAGCAGGGTCATCAGGGACGGCGCCGGGGCCTCGCCCTCGGGGCGTACGGCCTCGCCGACGCCGGTACGGGCCTGGACCATGAAGTCCGTGCCCATGGGGGCGTCGGGCAGCCGGTCGGCCCAGCCGCTGGTGTACGCGTACACCAGGCCCGGGTTCACGGCGGCGAGGTCCTCGGCGTCCAGGCCCAGTTCGCCGGCCTTGCCCGGGGCCCAGTTGTGCAGGAAGACGTCGGCCTCGGCGGCCAGTTCGCGCAGCCGGCGGCGGTCGGCCTCCGCCTTGATGTCGATCTCCACGGCCCGCTTGCCGCGGTTGAGGGCGAGCCAGCGGGCCGAGATGCCCGAGCAGGCCGGGGGCATGCCGCGCAGCGGGTCCCCGCCCGGTGGCTCGATCCGTATCACCTCGGCCCCGAGCAGGCCGAGCAGGTGCGCGGCGAGCGGGGCCTGGATCCGGCGCCCGGCCTCCAGCACGGTGAGTCCGGCGAGCGGCCGGCCGGCGGGCTCGGCCGCCGCGGCGGTCCTGGCTCCCGGCCCGAGCGGCCGCAGGGACCAGGGCGCGGCCCCGTCGTGCTCGGCGGCCCGCTCGGCCAGCGTGCGCAGGACGCACACCTCCGCGCCGGAGAGGGCCGCGGCCTGCCGGATCCGTTCCAGGGAGTGGGCCCGCGCGACCTCGTGCAGCGCTCGGGGGAACGGGGCGCAGGCGGTGGCGTACCGGAACTGGAAGGGCCGCCAGCCGGCCCGCATCGCGTCGGCGGGCGCCTCGAGGGCCCTCCAGAACGCGGCCCAGGCCCCGGGGTCGAGGGTCTCCAGCTCGAAGAGTGTGCCCTCGGCGGAGGTGAAGGGCGGCCCGCCGGGCGCGAGTTCGGCCGCCTCGCCCTCGTCGGCCCCGGCGGCGGCGAGGTACTGGGAGACGGCCAGCAGCCCGGCCCGGTCCGCGCCCGTGGTGACCTCGCGCGCCCGGACGCCCCGGGCCGAGCCGATCAGGGTGGCCAGGAGCCCCTGGACGGTGAGGACGGCGGTGGCCGTGGCCGTGTAGTCGGCGGCCAGCCCGCGCGGGCTCCCGTCGCGCCGGCCGTGGACGGCCATGACGCCGGTGGCGGCCTGCACGGTGGCCTCGTCGACGAGGCCCGCGTCGTGGCCGCCCCAGCCCGTGGTCGCATGGGCCGGCCCGGATTCCGCGCCGGTGATCACGACGTGCCCGGTGGCCGGGCCGTCCTGGCCGGCGTCCCCGCCCCGCGCGCCGAGCAGCCGGAGGCGGTCCGTCACGACGCCCGTGATCTGCGGCGGCCCCGAGGTGTCGAAGCGCAGTGTGTCGAGCGGCCGGACCGTCTGCGTGGTTGCTGGTGACGCCATGCCTCTCCTCTCCTGGCGCGGCGGTGGCCGCACCGGCACGTTGGGCGATTGCCGGGAACCCGGGAGCCTGCGCACCCGACCAGTTCCACGGACAGACAGTCGGACAACCGTTCCCACGGGTTCCCGGAAATCTGGAGGAAAGCAGTGACGGACCCAGGCACCACCCCCACCGCGCAGGCCCGACCCGACGCACCCGAGGCGCAGTTGCGCGACCGGATCACCCGGTTCGTCCGGGACGAGGTGATCCCGTCCGAGCCGCTCCTGGACGCGGGAGGGCCCGCGGCGGCGGCCGCCCTGGACGAACTGCGGGACCGGGCCCGCCAGGAGGGACTGTGGGCGCTGCCGCTCCCGGTGGAACTGGGCGGCGGGGGGCTGGCCTTGAAGGCGTACGCCGCACTCGCCGAGGCCGAGGGCGCCAGCGATCACGGGCCCGCGGCGCTCGGCTCCCTTCCCCTCCTCGACGTCACGATGCTCGCGCGCCACGGCGGGAGCCGGATCCGCGAGGAGTACCTCACGCGCCTGGTCTCCGGCGAGATCCGCACCTGCTACGCGATGACCGAGCCCGGTGTTCCGGGCACCGACCCGTTCCTGACCGCCACCCGGGCCGAACGCCGGGCGGACGGCTCCTGGGTGGTCACGGGCCGCAAGTGGTTCACCTCGGGAGCCGCGGGCGCCGACCTGGTCACCGTGCTGGCCCGCACCGCCGGCTCCGCCGGGGACCGCGAGGGGCTGTCGCTGCTCCTGGTCCCGACGCGGTCCCCCGGCTTCCGCGTCGTCCGTGAGCTCCCGGTGTTCGGAGCGGCCGGCCAGTACGAGATCGAGCTCGACCGGGTGCCGGTGCCGGCCGGCCACGTGGTCGGCGAGGCGGGCCGGGCGCTGGCCGTCGCCGGGGAGCGGCTGCAACTGGGGCGGACCCTGCGCTGCCTGCGCTGGCTCGGTCAGGCGCAGCGCGCCTTCGACCTCATGTGCGAGCGGGCCGCCACCCGCAGCGGTTCCCGCGGGCCGCTCGCCGGCCACCAACTGGTCCAGCAGCACGTCTTCGACGCCCTGCTCGCCCTGCGCACGACCCGGCCGCTGGTCCACGAGGCCGTGGCCCTGATCGCGGCCGGGCAGGACGCCCATGTCGAGGTCGGGCTCGCCAAGGTCGCCGCCGCGCGGATGCTGCAGCAGGTGACGGACTCCGCGATCCAGGTCCACGGCGCCGCCGGGCTCGGGCCGGACACACCGCTGCCCGCCCTGTTCCGCGGCGGCCGGGCCGCCCGTATCCTCGACGGCCCGGACGAGCTGCACATCACCTCCGTGGCCCGCCGCGTGCTGCGCGGCCACGGTGCGTAGACGTCGGCCGGGCCGCTACACGCCGGTGATGTCGACGGCCCCGGCCAGGGCGGCGAGCGCGAGCGTCAGGAAGAAGGTTCCCCAGACGAGTTCGTGCCGTACGGCCAGCCCCTTGCCCGCGTCGTAGCAGCCGTCCACCAGCCGTCCCGCCGGTGCCCCGGGCGCCGCCCCGGCGTGCAGGTGGCGCTCGGCCAGCCGGCTCAGGATCGCCACGGCCCGGGAGGAGCAGTGCTCCGCCCGTGGCCCGGGGACCTCGGCCAGCTTCAGCAGGGCCACGGCGGTGATGGCGGCGGCCGAGGTGTCGAGCGGGCCGTCGGGCCTCTCGGCCTCGGCCGGCGGGACCAGCGGTCCGGTCAGGAACCCCCCGTGGGCCAGGAGCCGTTCGGCCGCCTCCGCGAGCCGGTCGGGCCGGTCCTGCGCGAGCCGGTCGGGCCGGTCCTGCGCGAGCCGAGGGTCGAGCAGGGCGTCGGCCACCGCGAGCAGCAGCCAGGCACGGCCCCGGCTCCACCCGGGGAGCGGGTCCGCCAGGGGCTGCCAGCGCTGCCCGGCGAACTGCCACGCGGGCGCGGGCCACGGTCCGCGCGGGAGGTCCTCGCCGAGGCAGAGGTCGAGGTGCCGGTGCAGGTGGGCCGCCGCGGCCGCCGCTCCGCCGGGTCCCGCCCCGGCCAGCAGCGGCAGCATCCCGGGGACGGCGTCCACCCGGGCCAGCAGGCGGGGCCCGCCGAAGGCCGCTCCCCAGGGCACGAGACCCAGCGTGCGGTCATGTGCCGACAGGCAGGCCTCGGCGGCCGCCCGCCGGAGCGCCGCCGCCGCGTCGTCGTCCGCCGCGAGGGCCGTTCCGTACCAGAGGATCAGGCCCCGGGTCGCCGTGTCCGCGTCCACCCAGCGCGCCAGCCGGGCCGTGCACCGCGCGGCCGTCACTCGGTCGGCCGGGGCGCCGGTGTACCGGGCCCGCAGCCACAGCAGCCCGGCCCAGAACCCGCCGGCCCATGCACCGCGGCCGGTCGTGGTCCACCTGCCGTCGTCGGGGTCGGCGTAGAGGGGAAAGCGGTCGCCCACCTCCGCGTCGGTCACCGCGACGCGCTCCATCAACGACGCCAGAGCAGGACCGGCCCAGTCCGTCCCGGTCACGCGGACCGCACCGTCGCCCCCGGTCACGCGGACCGCACCGCCCTCGCGCGGCGGTCCCGCACGGCCCAGACGAACGCGACCCCGGCGGCCGCCGCGAATTCCGCGGCCACCAGCAGCCAGCCCGGCCCGTACCGGCCGCCCGACACCAGCAGACCGAACAGCGGCGGACCCACCGCGAAGCCGGCGAAGAACCCGGCCGCGGCCAGCGCCGAGTCCTGACCCGCCCGCCCCGGCGCGGCCCGCTGCATCACGAGCACCATGGTCACGGCGTTGCCGGAGACGGCGAACACCCCCACCGCCACGGCGCCGACCCACACCAGCGGACCCACGGCCACCGCGGCAGCCGCGAGCAGCAGGGCCGCGCCCAGCGCCCCGCAGGCCAGCCATCCCGGCAGCCACTCGGCCCGGCCGGGACACGCCGCCCTCGACCAGCCCACCCGGCCCACGATGCCCGTCACGCCGAGCACCGCGACCAGAGCCGCGGCCGCCGTCGGCCCCAGCCCCAGCTCCCGCGCGCCGAACAGCGCGAGGTAGGTGTTCACGGAGGCGATGCCGCAGCCCAGGAACAGCGAGAACACCGCGAGCCAGGCGACCGTCCCGCGCGGGACGAGCGAGGTGCGGGGGCCGCCCGGGGTGACGGGCGGATCGGCGGGGAGGGCGCGCAGCGCCCACAGCCCGGTCAGCAGCGCGGCCCCGGCGGCCGTCCACACGGCGCCGCGCCAGCCCAGCCCCGCGGCGAGCGCCGCGAGCGGCAGCCCGGCCGCGAACGCCCCCAACTGGACACCGGACTGCTTCATACCGGTGACCGCACCCCGGCGGGCGGGCGGTACGGCGGCCAGGATCGCCTTGTTGGTCGCCGGGTTGGCCAGCGCCTGCGGCACCCCGCCCAGCGCGACCGCGCCGAGCAGCAGCCCGGCGCCCGGGGCCGCCCCGATCAGCGTGAGCGCGCCGGCCGACACCAGGAGCAGGGCCACCAGCGAGCGGCGCGGGCCCACCCGGTCCACGATCCGGCCGCCCGCCGGCGACAGCAGGGCCGCCGTGCCGAACCCGATCGTCGTCGTCAGACCCAGCACGACGGGCGTCACGTGCAACTCGTCGACCAGGCGCGGCCCGAGGGCGCCGATCAGGAACAACTGCAGCATCGAGAAGGCCATGGCGGCCGTCAGGAGCCCGGTGAGCTGTCCGTCCGCCCACCGCCGCCTCCCTTCCGGCACAGCGGTCGCCACTTTCTCCGCCGGCACAGCCGCCTCCCTCTGACGTCGGTCGCTCCTGCCGAATACGCAGTCAGTCGGTCCTGGGGGCCCGCCAGTTCCGCCCGTCCGCCGTGTCCTGCGTCACATGACGCGCCCTGCGCGGAAAGGGGGGACGCCGACCGCTCCCATCGTGCGCACCCCTGTGCACCGGTCACGACGGAAGTGCGAGGATGAGGCCCGCCATGACGCCAGGCCACTGTTCCCGAGCCGTACGGGCTGCGATGTTCGCAGCCCTGTGCGTGGTGCTCGCGGCCACCGGCCACGTCCTCATGTCGGGGACGCCCGTGCCCGGTTGGGCCATGGCCGCCGCGCTGATCGGCACCGCGGCCCTCGCCTGGTCGCTGGCCGGCACCGAGCGCGGTCCCCTCGCCGTCACCGCGGTGGCGATCGCCGTCCAGGCCGTGCTCCACACCTGTTTCTCCCTCGCGCAGTCCCTCGTCCCGCCGCTGCCGCCGGGCGGCTCCTTCGCCCAGCAGTGGGCGCAGTACCTGACGTGCGGCGACAGGGTGCTGTCCCCGTCCGAAGCCGCGCGCCTGGTCGACGACGCGGGCCTCGGCGGCCAGGTGCACCGGCCACCACCCGGCACGACGGCCGTGGCGGACGCGGGCGCCCATGCCCACCACTCGACGTACGACGGCGTGCCGGAGGCCGTGGCGGGCGTTCCGGTGCCGGACGCGCACGCCATGGCCGACATGGCGATGTCCCCCTCCGGCATGCTGGCAGCGCACCTGCTGGCCGCCGTGATCGCCGCACTCTGGCTCGCCTACGGCGAACGGGCCGCCTTCCGGCTCCTGCGCAGCGTCGCGGCATGGCTCTGGACGCCGCTGCGGCTCCTCCTCGCGCCGGCCCGCGTGCCGCACCGGCCACCACTGCGCGTACGCCGTGAGCGCGGCGGCAGCCCGCTGCGGCAGCTCTTCCTGATCCACGTGCTCACCTCGAGGGGTCCGCCCGCGGGAACCGCTGTCGTCTGACAGCCGGCTCCCCCGGCACGCGCGGGTGTGATCCCCGTCGCCGCCCGGGCATCGGCCATGCCCTCCGGCAGGCCGTACACCTCACCGGCCCGCCGATCGCGGCGCCGGACACCCCACGCGCGTAAGGACCTTGTGGCGATGACCCCTGCCCCGAGCACCCGCCAGGACCCCGCCGGGCCGAAGACGGCCGGGCACACCCCCAGCAGCGACGAAGCCGTGACGCGGCTGGCGCTCGCCGCACGCGACGGCGACCCCGAGAAGGCCGACCGGTTCGTCCGTGCCCTCCAGCGCGACGTCTGGCGGTACGTCGCGTTCCTCAGCGCCGACCCGCAGGCCGCCGACGACCTCACCCAGGACGTCTTCGTCCGCGCCCTGCCCGCGCTGGCCCGGTTCGAGGGCCGCTCCTCCGCCCGGACCTGGCTGCTGTCCATCGCCCGCCGCACCGTCGTGGACAGCCTGCGCCGCTCCGCCGCCCGGCCGCGGCTGGCCGACCGCGACGACTGGCAGACCGCGGCCGAACAGGCGCAGCCCCGGGGACTGCCCGGCTTCGAGGACGGCATCGCCCTCGCCGAACTCCTGGCGACGATCACCGAGGAGCGCCGCGAGGCGTTCATCCTCACCCAACTGCTGGGGCTGCCCTACGCCGAGGTGGCCGAGGCCATCGGATGTCCCGTCGGCACGGTGCGCTCCCGCGTCGCCCGCGCCCGGTCCTCGCTGATGGCACTCCTGACGGACACCGCGCGTCCCACGGCGGACCGGGACCGGCCCGCCCCTCGGCGCCGCCGCCCGGCCTCCGCCCCGGATCCCGCCCTCCGGGCGGTGGCCTCGCTCACCTGAAATGACCGGCGTCCCGCCCCCTGGCCAGGGCGCGGGACGCCGGGGCGCGCGGACGGGGCGGGAAGCGTCAGCGAACGAGCGCCACCACGATGCCCACGAGCGCGGCGATCACGGCCAGGGCCTCGAGACCCAGCCGGATCCACCACCGGTGCGCTGGATGCGCGTGGGCGACTCCAGTGCCCGGATGCTGTGCGACCAGGGGGCTCCACCTCCCACGACCTGGAGCCGGTGCATGTGACGGTGCCACGGGACGGAGTCCTTCTGGTGGGCACGGACGGTTTCATGGACTGCGATGCGGTGAGCTTCCGCGGGCAGAGCGCTCTTTCGCAGGTGCACACGCCCGGCTGGGCGCTGCCCGGGGGCGAGCCGCCCGCGACCGCCGCGGGCGACGTCTTCTTCGAGTTCGGCCTGTGGGCCATCCGCCTGTTCGCCGGCGAACAGGACGCCCGCGATCCGGGGGAGCCGGCGGCGATCGACCCGGCGCTCGGCCGCCTGGCCGAGCGCAGCCAGGCCGCCGACCCCGCTGCTCGCCCTTCGGCGGCCGAGTGGCGGATGTGCCGGTCGGAGTCGGCCCCGCGCAGTTCCCCCCGGCTCCACCCCGCGCCCGCGCCCGCTCATGTGCCGGCTTCTGTGCCTGTGCCTGTGCCTGCGCCTGCGCCTGCGCCGATGACGCGCCGTCCAGGAGCGCGGGTGGTGCGGCCGGCCCCGCGCACCAAGGCGCCGCCGGCAGGCTCGGCGGGGCCGCTCAGGGCCCGATCTCGAAGGCGGGCGCCTTGAGCCCGTTCAGGCACGCGGTCTTCGGGGAGGCCGGGTTGTCGAAGAACGAGACGGTGACCTCCTGGGCGCACTTCGAGCTGGCGAACACCACGTGCGGCTCGTACGGGACCGTGACGACCTTGGCCCTGCTCAGCGTGCGGGCGACGTACGGCCCGTTGTCCGCCCCCGTCTGGGAGTCGAACCCGCCCGACAGGGCGAGGGTGGGGATGTCGCCGCGGGTGACGTCCCGGATCGAGCGCGGCGCCGCGGGAACGTTCCAGACCGCGCAGTCCGGACGCAGGAAGGTGAGTTGCGGAGCCTGGGCCTGCACCGAGCGGGGGAAGGACGGGAAGGCCTTCTGTCCGCCGCGCAGCGCCTCTTCCGGGCTCTCGTACGGTGTCCACTGGCCGCAGAAGACTCCGTAGGCGAGACCGTGCGAGACCACGCCCACGCCCTTGGGGTTGAGTTTCCAGCCCGCCCACTGCCGGGCGACCCGCTGCGGCCTGCCGTGTGCCAGCTCGTCCAGGGCGCGGGGCACTTCGGGTGCCACGTGGGTGGCGGTGGTCAGCCAGTTCACGAGGGCTCCGCCGTCCAGGACGACCTTCACCGGCTCGTCGTGGCCCGGCAGCGTGACGGTGGTGGTGACCGGTTCGGCCTCGAGGTCGCGCACGAGCCGTTCGAAGGTGGCCGGAAGGTCCGGGTAGCGCTCGTTGCACGCCGGCTGCTGCGCGCAGGCCTTGAACAGGCCGTCGAAGCCCTGCCGGGCGCTGCTCCAGGTCTGGGCGGACCCGGCGGTGGAGGGCGGCAGGATGCCGTCGATGCCGACGGAGCGCAGCCCTTCGGGGTGCAGGCGCATGGAGGTCAGCGCCAGGTGGGTGCCGTAGGAGATGCCGAACAGGTTCCACCGCTCGATGCCGAGCGCGGTGCGCAGGTCCTCGTAGTCCGCGGCGCTCTCGATGTCGTTGTACGCGCCGAGGTCGACGCCGCGGCCCGCCAGCTGGTCGCGGCAGGCCTGGGTGGCCTGGACGTGCAGGCGCCCGGTGGACGGGGCGTCGTACACGAGGCCGACCGCGCGTCCGCCGAACCGGTCGATGCCCGGGCACAGGAGCGCCGGTTCGGCCGAGTACGTACCGCGCTGGGACATGAGGATCACGTCACGGTCGCGGTTGAGGCCGCCGTCGACCGCCAGCTTGGCCTCGAAGACCGCGTCGTCCCCGGGTCCGCCCGCGAGCCACACGATGGGGTCGGCCTTCGGTGTGGCGGCCGTGGCGGGCACGATCGCGACACCGAGCCGGATCGTCCGGCCGTTCGGGCGGGCCCGGTTCTCGGGCACGGTGAGGGTTCCGCAGCGGGCGCCCGTGAGCTCTTCGACCGGTTCCGGCGTCCGCGGGCAGGGGCCCGGTTCGAACCGGGCGTCGCCCACCGTCCGGGCGACGGTACCGGTCGGCGCGGCGGGGGTGGCGGTGGCGTCGGTGCGCGAGCGCGCCTGGGCGGGCGCGGTGAGCAGGCCGGTGACGAGGAGCCCCGTGACCAGGCCGGCCGATGTGGCCCGCGGTCTTCGTGCCGTGCGGCGACGGGGCGTCCGGTGGAGTGTCATCTGCCCTCCCGGTCGTTCCGGGATGCTCGAACGGAGCACACCCTCCCGACGCTACCGGGCGGGCGGTAGGGGGGCACCCGGAGCGGTCCGCGGGGCGGGGGCCGCGGGGTCCCCCACGGCCGCGGCCCCCTCCCGCGCCGCCGCGCGTCAGGAACCCCCGGCCCCGTCCTCCGCCGTGATACGGAAGCGGAGGCGGCAGATGACCGCGTCGGTGTCGCGGCGCACCGCGTGGGCGACGACGGAGCCGCGCTGGTTCTGCAGCAGCCGCTGCCACAGGCGTGCGGGTTCGGTCTCCGGGATGAGGACGGTGATCTGCGCGTCCGGGTGGGTCTGCGCGAGCTTGCGCACGTACGCCGAGACCGGGCGGCCGAGCGTGCGGGTCTGCGAGGAGAGTTCGATCAGGTCGACGCCCGGCTTCCACAGCTCCCAGTCGCGCCGCAGGGCTTCGGTGGCCTGCCGGTCCTCGGCCGTGGGATGCGTGACGGTGACGGCGACGACCTCGTCGCCCAGCGAGCGGGCGGCGGTGAGGGCCTGGCAGGTCAGCCGGGACAGACCGGAGACGGGGACCACGACCAGCGAATGGGCCCGGTGCGGCGGCTGCGGTACGCGGCCCAGTTCGAGGCGTTCGCCGATGTCGGCGTAGGCGCGGTGGACCTTCTCGAAGGCGAGGACGATCAGCGGCAGCGTCACGACGATCAGCCAGGCGCCCTCGGTGAACTTGGTGGCGGTGACGACGACCGCGCTGACGCCGGTCAGGAGCGCGCCGAAGCCGTTCAGCACCGCCTTGTACCGCCAGCCCCGGGCGCGCTCGCCGTACCAGTGCCGGACCATGCCGACCTGGCAGATGGTGAAGCCGACGAAGACGCCGATGGCGAAGAGCGGGACGAGGGTGTTGGTGTCGCCGCCGGAGAGGACGAGCAGGGCTGCGGAGACGAGCGCCAGCCAGACGACACCGTGGCGGTGGACCTGGCGGTCGGCCTTGAGGGCGAAGACGTGCGGCAGGTGGTTGTCGCGGGCCAGCAGGCTCATCAGCACCGGGAGCCCGCCGAAGGAGGTGTTGGCGGCCAGCGCCAGCAGCACCATGGTGGCGAACTGGACGACGTAGAAGGCCAGGTTGTGCCCGAACGAGGCGTCCGCGAGCTGGGCGAGGACGGTGACGCCCTCGACCGGCTGGAGGTGGAAGCGGCCGATCAGGATCGACAGGCCGATGAGCATGACGCCGAGCAGGGCGCCGAGCGCGACCTCGGTGCGCCGGGCGCGGCGGGCGGCGGGGGCGCGGAAGGACGGTACGGCGTTGGCGACGGCCTCGACGCCGGTCAGGGCGGAGCAGCCGGCCGCGAAGGCCTTCAGCAGGAGCAGCGCGCCGACCGCGGTGGCGCCCTCGCCGAGGGCGGAGGCGTGGCCGGCGGCGGACGCGGTGCTGACCGGGCCGTCGCGGAAGAGACCGACCGTGATCATCGCGAGGATCGATCCGACGAACAGCGCGGTCGGGACGAGGAAGGCCTTGGCGGAGTCGACGACGCCGCGCAGGTTCACGGCGGTGACCAGCACCAGGACGCCGAGGCAGATCCAGACGCGCTCCCCGTGCAGCGACGGGAACGCCGAGGTCAGGGCGGCGACACCGGCCGTGACGGACACGGCGACGTTCAGCACGTAGTCGAGGATCAGGGAGGCGGCGGCCACGAGACTGGTCCGCCGGCCGAGGTGCCGCTTGGCCACGGCGTAGGAGCCGCCGCCGTCCGGGAAGGCGGCGATGACCTGCCGGTAGGAGGCGACGAGGACCGCCAGGAGCGCGGCGATGGCGAGGGTGACCGGGAGGGTGAAGCCCAGCCCGTAGGCTCCGGCGGCCGCCAGCACCAGCACGATCGACTCGGGTCCGTACGCGACGGACGCCATGGCGTCGAGCGACAGCGCGGCGAGGCCCTGGAGCGCGGTCAGCCGGTGGCGGTCCGCGGGTCCGGTCGCGCCGGTATCGGGGGGTTCCTCCTGACGCGACCCCGCAGCGGTCGTGAGCGGCTTCTCTACGTGTGTGGCCATGTCGCCGTGTCCCTCCGAATGAACAAAGTCAGGACAGCGTCGAAGCCGTACGGGCGGATCACCAGCACCCTTGGCGGCTTCCATACGCCCGATCGGCCGCTCTTCACGCGATTTATACGCGTGGGTCGTGGCAGCGTAAGAGGCCTGTCAAGACAGGCTCTCGCGCGCTGCTCCGGCTCCGCGCGGGGGGCAGGCTTGTTCCGGGCGGCGTTCTGCGGACGGCGCCCGGCGCGACGAACGGCCCGTCCGGGCGGGAGGCAGCACATGTCCGGGTTCTGGTACCGGTTCCGCGACCGCATCGCCCTGGGCGCGGCCCTCGTGGTGCCCTTCCTCGTCGCGCTCGCGCTCGTGCCGTTCCGCACGGACCTCTCGGCGACGAACGAGGCACTGATCATGGTCGTCGCCGTGGTCGCGGTCTCCGCCCTGGGCACGCGTGCGGCCGGGACGCTGTCCGCCCTCTCGGCGGCGGCCTGGTACGACTTCTTCCTGACCAGGCCGTACCAGCAGTTCACCATCGCCGACAGCGACGAGGTCCAGTCGGCGGTCCTGCTGCTCGTCGTCGGCCTGCTCGTCTCCCAGCTGGCGGTCCGCGGCCGCCGGCTCCAGGCGGTGGTGGTCACGGACGCAGCCCAGCTGTCGAGCCTGGAGGGAACCGCCCGGCTCGCGGAGGAGGGCGGCTCGCCGGAAGCGGTGGTCGAGTACGCGCGCACGCAGCTCGTGGAGCTGCTGGGGCTGCGCGGCTGCCGTTTCGAGTACGGGCACCTGACGGGGCGGCTGCCCCGGCTGGAGCACGGCGGCGGCGTATGGCTGCGCCGTCCGGGCCGGATCACGGAGTACGCGGACTGGCCGGACGGCGAGACCGAGCTGCGGGTGATCGGCGGCGGCCACTACTACGGCCGCTACCTCCTCGACGCGTACCCCGGCCGGCCCCTGCCGCCCGAGGCGGCCCGTCTGGTGGCGGTCGCGCTGGCGGCCCAGGTCGGCGCCGCGCTGGATTCGGCCGGCCTGTCCCACCCGGGCTGACGGTACCCGGGCTGACGGTACCCGCCCCGGACGTCCGGGCCCGCAGGGGCCGCGGGGCGGTTCCGGCCGGGCGGAGAAGGTTTGGCTGCCGACCTCTTGTGGTGGGGAGCGGAGGGGCGCTATCCATGTCCCTACCGTCAGGAAACTTTCCTTACGATCGCACGATCGTCAACAGATGGAGAGACCTTGAGATCCCCACGCCTCCGCCTGATCGGCCTCGCCGGCTCCGGCATCCTGTCCGGCGCTCTCCTCACCGGACTGGCGGGCGGCTCGACGGCCACCGCCGCCGCTCCCCCCGCATCCCCCGCCGCCGCGCCCGCCGCGCCCGCCGCATCCGCCGCATCCGCCGCGGCCGTGGTCCACGAGGCCGAATCGGCCCGCGTCTCGAAGGGACTGGTCGAGTCCAACCACGCCGGGTACACCGGATCCGGCTTCGTCAACTACGACAACGTCAGCGGCGGTTACGTCGAGTGGACGGTGAACGCCGCGCAGGCCGGCAGCGCCGCGCTCACGTTCCGCTACGCCAACGGCACCACCGTCAACCGCCCCATGACCATCACCGTCAACGGCACGCCCGTGGCCACCGGCAAGGCCTTCAACGGCACCGGCGGCTGGACCTCCTGGACGACCGCGGGCCTCGACGCCACCCTCCGGGCGGGCGCCAACACCGTCCGCGCCACCGCCACCACCGCCAACGGCGGTCCGAACGTGGACCACCTGTCCGTGGACGCGGGCACCACCCCGCCGCAGCCCGGCACCACGCCGGTCGGCATCAACGGACAGCTCACGGTCTGCGGCACCAAGCTCTGCAACCGGTACGGCAAACCGATCCAGCTGCGCGGCATGAGCTCGCACGGCACCCAGTGGTACCCCCAGTGCCTCACCAACGGCTCGCTCGACGCCCTCGCCAAGGACTGGAACGCGGACGTGCTGCGCGTCTCGACGTACGTCCAGGAGGGCGGCTACGAGACCGACCCGGCCAGGTTCACCGCCCTGGCCCACTCGCTCATCGAGCAGGCCACCGCCCGCGGCATGTACGTGATCGTCGACTGGCACATGCTCGACCCGGGCGACCCGAACGCCAACACCGCCCGCGCGAAGACCTTCTTCTCGGAGATCGCGGGCCGCCACAAGGGCAAGAACAACGTCCTCTACGAGATCGCCAACGAGCCCAGCGGGGTCTCCTGGTCGCGGATCAAGAAGTACGCCGAGACGATGATCCCGCACATACGGGCCATCGACGGTGACGCCCCGGTCCTGGTCGGCACCCGCGCCTGGTCATCGCTCGGCATGTCCGAGGACGGCACCGAGTCCGAGGTCGTGAACAACCCGGTCAACGCCTCCAACATCATGTACACGTTCCACTTCTACGCCGCCTCGCACGGCCAGGAGTACCTGAACACGCTCTCCCGGGCGGCGGAGCGCATCCCCATGTTCGTCACCGAGTTCGGCACCCAGGACTACGCCGGTGAGGGCGCGAACGACTTCACGATGTCGCAGAAGTACCTCGACCTGATGGCCTCGAAGAAGATCAGCTGGGTCAACTGGAACTTCTCCGACGACTGGCGCTCGGGCGCCGTCTTCAAGGACGGCACCTGCAACGCAGGCGGCCCCTGGACCGGTACGTCGTCCCTGAAGCCGGCCGGCGTCTGGATCCGCGACCGCATCCGCTCCGCCGACAACTTCCCGACCTCCTGACAGACGCGTGAGGAAGGGGCCCCGGGCCGCCGTCACCGCGGCGGCCCGGGGCCCCTCCCGTGATCCGGCGGGCGCGGCTCAGCCGAAGCGCCCCTCCACGTAGTCCGCCGTCCGCTGGTCGGTCGGGCTGGAGAACATCGCCGGGGTCGGGCCGTGCTCGACGATCCGGCCCGGGGTGCCCTGCTCCGCGAGGAAGAAGGCGCACTGGTCCGAGACGCGGGCCGCCTGCTGCATGTTGTGGGTGACGATCACGATGGTGACCTCGTCGGCCAGCTCGCGGATGGTCTCCTCGATGCGGCGCGTCGACGTGGGGTCCAGGGCCGAACACGGCTCGTCCATCAGCAGGATCCGCGGCCGGACCGCCAGGGAGCGGGCGATGCACAGGCGCTGCTGCTGACCGCCCGAGAGGGCGCCGCCCGGCTGGCGCAGCCGGTCGCGGACCTCCTTCCACAGGCCCGCCTTGGTCAGGCACTCCTCCACCAGGTCGTCCTTCTGCGCCGACGAGGCCCGCACGCCCGTGAGCTTCAGGCCCGCCGTGACGTTGTCGTAGACCGACATCGCCGGGAACGGGTTCGGCTTCTGGAAGACCATGCCGATCATCCGGCGGGCGTCGGTCAGGCGGCGGCCGCGGGCGTAGATGTCCTCGCCGTCCAGCAGTACCTCGCCCGCGAGCTCCGCGCCGGGGATCAGCTCGTGCATGCGGTTGAGGATGCGCAGGAAGGTCGACTTGCCGCAGCCCGAGGGGCCGATGAGGGCGGTCACCTGGCCGCCCGGCATGGTCAGCGACACCCGGTTCAGGACCTTGCGGCCGCCGAACCAGGCGGAGAGGGAACGGGCCTCCAGGGAGGAGGAGGGCGCCGCGGTGACCGCGGGCAGGGGCAGCGTCTCGGTGGTCATGGGGGCCTCGATCACAGGAGGTTGGGCAGGAGCAGGGCGGCCTGGTCGGCCGCCGCGAGGCCGAGGGCGGCCAGCACGGGGAAGCCCACCAGCCAGGTGTGGGGCCGGCCCCAGCGGACCCTGGCCCAGGCCAGCGCAACCGCCCCGGCCAGCAGGGCCTGGCCCCACAGGATCAGCGGGATCCAGGCCGAGGGCTGACCGGCCAGCGGCGCCTCGTCGGCGGCCAGCCGGCCGGGGGTGCGCCCCCCGGACTGCTGGGCGGGGGTGACCAGTTCGGCGTCGACGTGGAGCACGCCCCGGGGCATGTACGGGGTGCCGTCGGCGGTCATCAGGGTCAGCAGGCCCGCGTCCCCCTTGGGCTTGACCGGTTGCCGGTCCCCGGCGCGCCGGACGCCGAGCACCCGGTACTCGTGCTCGCCCTGCCCGGTCGTGACCGTGAAGGTCTCGCCCTTCTCCAGGTCGCCGATGCGGGCGAACGGGCCGCCGTAGCCGGCCTGCCGGCCCATCAGGATGCTGGTACCGGGCTGGCCGGGCAGGACGGTGTCGCGCCGGTGTCCGGGGCCGGAGGCCAGCACGTCGGCGGTGGTCGCCTCGCGGACGACCTCCCGCAGGCCGATCTGCGGGATCGTGAGCAGCGCGACGGGCGTGCCGACCGAGGTGGGGCCGACCGGGGCGGTGGCGTTGGCGAGCCCGCCCCGCAGCTCGGCGTACCCCACCCGGCGGTCCCGCTCGTGCCGGAGGCTGCCGAGGGGGCCGACCTCGGCGACGAAGCCGAGCAGGAGGGCGCCCAGGATGGCCAGGGCGGCCCCGGCCGCCCACAGGCCGGGGCCGGCGGACGGCCCGGCGGACCCGGTGGACCCGGCGCCGCGCCCGGGCCGCCCGGCGTACGGCCCGGGCGGGGAGCCCGGGTACGGCCCGGCCGGGGGGCCGGCGGACGCCCGCCCCGCCGGGGCCGGGCCGGCTCCGGCGGGGTCGGGGCGCACGTCCACCGGCGGGGTGGAGGTGGCGGTCATCTGTCGTTCTCCGATGGTCGGTCGCGTCACGTGCCGTCAGGCACGCGGGAAGGTCAGCAGGCCGCGGCGGCGGGCCCACCAGACGGCCGAGCCGCCGATCAGGACGAGGGCCGCGGCGATCAGGGCGAGGGTGCCCGCGTCGCCACCGGTGTCGGCGAGGCTGCCGCCCGGCTTGGAGCCGGAGCCACCGGTCGTGCCGCTGCCCCCGGTGCCGCCGGCCGTGGTGCCCGCGCCGCCGGTCGTGACGTTGGTGGTCAGCCCGAGGCCCGAACCGCCCGTCGCCGTGGCGCTGGAGGTCGGCGTCGGCGAGGCGCTGCCGGAGGGGTCCGGGGTGGTGGTGGGGGTGGGCGACGGCGTACCCGTGGCCGTCGGGGTGGTGGTCGGCGTCGGGGTCGGGGTGGGCGTCGGGGTGGGCGTCGGAGTCGGCTGGCCGCCGCCGGACGGGTCGGTGGTGCGGTACTCGGTGTTCGAGGTGAACCACATCGAACCGGTGAAGTCCCCGAACGTCTCGGTGCCGAACGCCTTGCGGCACACCACCTTCAACTCGTAGCGGCCCTCCAGGGTGGTGAAGCCGGCCTCGTTGGCGTAGTCGCGCATGGTCATCGTGAGCGGGATGACGATGCCGCCCGAGGGCGCCTGCCCGTACGTGGAGATCGGGGAGTTGCCCACCACGTTCTTGCCCTCGGCCGGGAAGCCCTTGCCGGTGACCTTCACCAGGACGTTGGTGGCGGGCGACGGGCAGGCCGCCGAGGTGGTGAGGTCGACGCTGGTGGTGTCCAGGCCAGTGGCCGGGTTGATCACGGCCGTGCCGGCCGGGGCGGCCTGGGCGGCCCCGGGCACGGCGACCGCGGCCGTGACGGCCACGGCCGCGAGGGCGGCGGTGAACACGGCGATTCCGGCCGCGTCGCGCCGGGTGGGACGGGAGAACTGCACGATGGGCTCCTTCGGGGCGATCTCGGTGGTGGTGCGCCGGCCGGCCGACGCGGTGGCCGCCGCCCGGGCCAGGCGCCGGCGGCGCCACAGCCACACCCCGACCGCGACGAACGCGAGGACCAGGGCGAGCAGCGTCCACGGAACCGTCCACAGCGACACCGAACGGGTCACGGACGGGAGCTTGGGGTCCACGCCTTCGCGGGTGGCGACCGCCTGGACGGAGACGACGGCCGACGCGCGCAGGCCCGGCACCACCCCGTTCGCCTTCGCGGTGATCGTCAGCGAGCTGCCGGGCAGCAGGTCGCCGAGGTCCTTCAGGCCGCCCGCGGTGGCGGAGCCGCCGAGCATCCCGTTGATCCGGACGGCCTGGCGGGCGCCGAGCCGGACGTTGCCGGTGTTGCGCAGGGTGTACGTCACGGTCGCCGAGCCGGTGCCGAAGGGGTTGAAGGTGCCCTCGTACGAGGCCTTGACGTCCTCGACGGCCAGCTTCGGGGTCAGCTCTCCGGCGACGCGCAGGTAGACGCGCGTGCCGACGCGCTGGTCGAGGCGGACCCTGTTGCCCTGGCTGTCCGCGCCGTCGCCGGCGAGGGTGGCGACGATGCCGGCGGTGTGGTCGCCGGGGGTGGCGTCCCGGGGGACGGCGAGGGTGAAGGGGACGATGACGTTGCCCTTCGGCGGGACCGTGACCTTGTCCTTCTCCAGCTTGATCCAGCTGCCCGCGTCCTTGGGGGCCTGGCCGCCAGGGAGCAGGTCGAAGCCGCCGTCCACGGTGTTGACGGCGTCGCTGGCGTAGACGGCCAGGTCGAGGGGCTTGTCGCCGTAGTTCCAGACGGCGATCTGGTCGCGCGTCGCGGCTCCGCCGGTGACCCCGTACGAGAAGTGCGGGCGGGCGTCGGGTTCCTTGGGGCCGGCGGGCTGCACACCGAAGGTGGCCTTGCCGTCCTGCGCGTGCGCGGCCGGTGCGGGGAGCAGCGCGAGCAGCACCAGGGCGGCGAGCAGCACCGCGACCGGGGCGAGCGCCCGGGTGAGGGCGGTGACGGTCCGTGTCCGGGGCCCTGGCCCGGGCCGGGCGGCGAGATCGACGGCGGAAGAGGTCATGCGCGGGGCGTCCGATCGGGGCGGGGCCGGGCGGAGCCGGCGCGTTCGAGAAGACGGGGTACGGGTGTGGGACCGAGGCGTCAGGGGCGGGGCGGAACGGGCCGGTGTGCTGGGAAGGGCCCGCTCCGCCCCGGGGCTCACGCCTGGATCAGATGGCGGTGAGGGTGAGGGTGGCGGTGTAGGTGCCGGCCACCGTCGAGGTCGGCACGTTCAGCGCCAGGTCGGCGGTGACGTGCGCGGTGCCGAGGCCGGTGCCGTTGGCCAGGGTGCGGGCGGACTTCAGGCCCGCCGTACCGGCGTCACCGGTGGCCGCGCCGTGGGCCGCCGGGACGACGGAGCCGGGGGTGACGGTCTGCGCGGGCGCCTTGTCGACGAGCTTCGGGGACCAGCCGAGGTTCTGGCCGTTGATGCCGTGCGTGGCACCGTCGGAGAAGTCGGTGACCTGGCCGCTGACGGTCCAGCCCGGGTTGCCGGCACGGGTGTCGGTGAGGGTGACCGGGTTGATGGAACCGGCGGTGGTCAGCAGGTCGCCGTCGGCGTTCAGGACCGGCGAGGGCAGCGTGACCTGCGGGTTGGCGACGCTGATCACCAGCGCTCCGGCGTTGACGGTGGTGGTGATGGTCTCCGACGCGGAGACGCCGGCGAACGCGCCGACCACGTAGGGGATCGCGCCCGAGTCGGAACCGGTGAAGGCGCCGGAGTCGGCCGGGACGAAGACGGCGGTGAAGGAGTGGTCGCCCACCGGCAGGTTGCTGGTGGTCAGGACGGCGCTGCCGCCCGCGACGGGGACGGTGCCCAGGGTGGTGGTGTTGCCGCCCACGGTGTCGGTGAACTTCACCGATCCGGCCGCGCCCGCGGGCGTGACCGTACCGGTCAGGGTGACCGGGCTGAACTGCGGCGCGGTGGAGGCCGGGGAGACCGCGAGGGCGGTGGTGGTCTGCGCCGCCGGGACGGCCTGGACCACGTACGAGACGTTGGCGGAGGTCGAGCCGTTGTACGAGGCGCTCGCCGGCGTGAAGACCGCGGTCAGGTCGTGCGTGCCCGCGGTGAGGTTGCTGGTGGTCAGCGTCGCGGTGCCGTTCGCGACGGTGACGGCCGTGCCGAGGTTGGTGTTGCCGTCCTTGAACTGGACGGTGCCGCCCGCCCCGCCCGGGGTGACCGTGGCGGTGAGGGTGACGGGGGTGCCGGCCTGGGCCGGGCCTGCCGGGGTGACCGCGAGCGACGTGGCGGTGTCGGTCTTCACCGCCGGGTCGGTGTTCTGGTACGTGGTGTTGGAGGTGAACCAGACCGCACCGGTGAAGTCGCCGAGGCTGGTGCCGTTGAAGGCCGTCCGGCAGATCACCGTGAACGCGTACTTGCCCTGGAGGGTGGTGAAGCCCGCCTGGCTGGCGTAGTCGCGCATGGTGGAGGACAGCGGGATGACCATGCCGCCGTTGGGGGCGGTCGGGTACGTGGAGATCGGGGAGTTGCCGACCACGTTCAGGCCGCCGGCCGGGAAGCCGGAACCCTCCACCTTCACCAGCACGTTGGTGGCGTTGGCGGGGCACGCGCCGGAGGTGGTGAAGGCGATGCCGGAGGTGTCGGCGCCGGTCGCCGGGTTGATGTCGATGGTGCCGATCGGGGCGGCGTACGCGGCGGAGGCGCCCGCCAGGCCCGCCGCGAAGGCGGTGGTCACGGCGGCGACGCCGAGCGCCAGTGCGCGGGACACTCTGTTCTTCAGCACTACGGTCTCCAGAATCGGAAGCTCAGGAAGATCAGGGAAGATCAGGGAAGAGCTGGGAGGAGCGGGAAGATCAGGGAGGTGCGGGAACGTGCGGTGCGCGATCAGGGGGTCTGCTTGGTGGTGTCGCCACAGTTCGGGTTCGTGGCGAAGCCGTAGGTGTTGATCACCGAGGTCTGCTTGCAGATCTCGGAGTTCGCGCCGACGAAGACGTTGCTCCAGGGCGCGGTGGCGACCTTGCTCGTCGGGATGACGTTGTAGACGTCGCGCTTCACGCCGAAGCCGTTGTTGAGCACGGTGGGCGCGAGACCGTCGATCGTGCCGAGGAGGGCGCGGCCGCGCAGGTCGGCGATGGTCTGGGAGGACTGGGCCTGGTACTGGGCGATGGAGAAGGGCACGATCGCCGAGTCGTCCAGGACGCGGCCGTCGTGCTCCTGGACCGGGGCGCCGGCCTTCTTGTCCTTGATGCAGGGGTAGACGCCCGCGACGACGTCGGCCTCGGTGATGCCCATCTGGGACTGCCAGAAGCTGCGGGTGCCGGAGCCGGCCTGCGGCAGGTAGACCGTCATGTCGTAGTTCGGCCCGGTGCCGACGTAGTTCGGGTCGCAGTGGTAGATCGCCTTCAGGTCGGTCAGCGACAGCTTGCGCGGGATCGCCGAACCGGGGGTGATGGCGTAGCTGACGCCGTCGACCGCGAAGGGCACGTAGGTCAGGCCGGGGGCCGCGGCCGCCAGGTTCAGGGCGGAGGAGCGGGCGAAGTCGAGGCAGCCGTTGTTCGCCTGCAGGGAGTTCAGCAGCGCGGAGCGGCCGGCGCCGCTGCCGTTGGGGCGGGCCATGGTGCAGTTCGGGTTGGTCGCCGGGTCCTTGGTGGTGATGTTCGCCGAGCCGGTGGCGTCGTAGGAGCCCAGCACCTTCTGGCCGTTCACCGTGATGGCAGCGGCCAGACCGTTCATGACGTCCTGGGTGGTGTCGGAGCCGACGCCGGAGAGCTGGCGGTACTGCGGCTGCCCGGCCGGGTCGGCGAAGGCGATGCTGCTGCCGGCGGCGCCGAGCGCCAGGGCGGCCGCGGCGGCGGCGAAGGCGATCTTCTTCTTGTTCACTCGGGTTTACCTCTCGGATAGGCTGCGCCCCGGGTGGTGCCCGGCACGCGTGGGGTGCGGTTCCGTTGGCGCGGACGAATTCAGACGATGTGTCCGGGTATCACCTCCTGACGGCGCGCTGGGCGATGCGGGCGCGCAGACGGGGCAGGTAGCGGGGCAGCAGCGGGCCGGCGAAGGCCCCGAACGCCCCCACGAGGAGACAGATCAGCAGGGTGTAGCGGACGGCGCCGACCACCCAGCGCGGGGTGTCGCCCACCGCCTCGGCGGCGGGCGCGGCGGCCGGTGCCGGGCCGGCGGCCTGCGCGGCGGGCGCGGCAGGCGCTGCCGGGGCGGCGACGGCCGGGGCCGCGCCGCCCGAGGCGGCCGCGGCGCCGCCGCCGGACCCTCCCGTCCCGCTGCCTCCGGCGCCGCCCCCGGTGCCGCCCCCGACGGACCCTCCGGTTCCGGTACCACCCGCGGCGGCAGCCGAGCCGCCGGTGGAGCCGGCGCCCCCGTCACCGCCGGGCTCGGCGGGCGTGCGGCCCGCCTCGGCGGCGATCTTGCGCGCGGCCTCCCGGGTCTGGGCGCGCAGGCTCTCGGGCAGCGGGGCGTATCCGTGCGGCAGGGTGCCCGCGGCCACGCCCGAGGTCTGGCCGGGACCGGCCGCGTAGGTCAGCAGGGCGCCGTAGTCACGGCCCTCCGTCTGCGTCAGGTCGGCGGGCACGGTCGCGGCGTACGTCAGCACCGTCAGCGGGTAGGCCGCCGGGTCCTTCGCCGCGGGGTCGGGCAGGCTGGTGCCGTCCGGACCCGGCGTACGGGCGCCCGCGGCGGCGGCCAGGGCGGCCGGCTCGGGGGCCACGAACCGGCCGGCGGAGTTCAGGAGTTCGGCGCGCACCAGGCCGTACCGGTCGGCGGTGGCCGTGTCGGTGACGGCGAGGACCGCGCGGGCGCCGGCCGGCTGCGGCGGGTCCTTCTTGTACGCGGGGGGCGTCGCGGTCGCGTCCCAGGAGGTACGGGCCAGGGAGTCGCCGCGGCTCGCGGCGCGGGCGGCGGCGTGCATGTCGCTCGCGTAGGGGTGCTTGTCCTGGACGCAGAGCGGGGCGGACGGCCGGTCGTCGAAGGGCTGGCAGTACGGGTCGCTCTTGGGGAAGCTGTCGATGGGCAGCGCCATGTCCTTGTAGTGCGGGTTCACGGCCATCCCCGCGAACGCCCGGTCCCCGTGCGTCCCGGAGTTGTCGGGCACGCCGCGCAGGAACTCCTCGGCGGCCGGGTCCCGTGCCACCCACTCCCACAGCTGGCGGGTGGTGTCGGCGAGCGGCTGCGGGACGAGGGCGTCGCCGAGCCGGCCGGGGAAGTCCAGGCCCGCGAACTCGGGGTTGTGGCGCAGGAACTCCGGGTCGCGGCCGATGTTGTCGGGGTTCTTCGCGGTGCTCTCGGCGAAGCGCGAGTTGCCGTCCCGGTAGGACTCGGTCAGCAGCTTCGCGACGAGCCGCGGGGTCAGGCGCAGGGTGGACAGGCGGGTGCCGTTGCGGGCCTTGACCTCGTCGGGGGCGCTGAAGCCGGCCTGGCTCTCGATGAAGTAGCCGATGGTGATGCCGGAGAGCGAGACGGGCGCGTAGACGGGCTTGCGGGTCTCGGACGCCGCGGCCGCGCGGCCGACGAAGACCAGGCCGGGGCTGCCGGAGAGCAGCTTGACGCGGGCGGTCTCGTCCGGGACCTGGGCGTACCCGTAGATGGCCTTGGCGCCGGTCTGGCACAGGGCGGGCTGCCAGCGGGTGACGGCCTCGGCGGCCATCTCGCTGCCCAGCGTGCCGCGTTCCTCGGCGCCGATCGGGCAGAAGCTGCCGAGCGGCTCGAAGCCGAGCGGGAAGACCAGGCGGTGCTTCCAGTTGGCCGGGCTGAGCGGGGAGGACTGGAGCTGCCCGCCGGACTGGGAGGTGTACGGGCTGCCGTCGATCTCGGTGGTGCCGCGCGGGACGACGACCAGCCAGCAGCCGCGGCCGGCGGCCCTGCCGGCCGTGTCCTTGACGGCCGCGCCGCAGCCCAGGCCGGGCGCCTCGATGGCGGTCTGGGTCTCGAACCAGACCTCTCCGGCGCCGCGGGCGTTGGTGCGGGCGTAGGGCACCTCGTTGGTGCTGTTGACGTCGAAGAACTCGTTCCAGTTGCCCGGGCTGACCGGGTCGTCGTTGACCGTGCGGAAGGGGGCGTAGGAGATCCCGCTCGGGGTGGCGGGCGGCAGCGGCTGGTTCTCCGCGTCCTTGAGGCGGTCGCCGTAGTTGAGCTGGCGGCTGTTGGTGTAGGCGCCGGCGGCCTGGTTGCCGGCGCCCGCGCCCAGCGCGGAGGAGCCGCCGAACTGGCACTGGTCGGTGGTGGGACCGGTCGCCGCTTCGCCCCAGCACTGCATGATCTGGAGGTAGTTGGCGGAGTACGCGGTCTCCGAGACGGTCGGCGTACCACCCGTCCAGGAGATCTTGACGACCTGGTTCACGAGGTTGCGGGTCTGGCTGACGGTCACCTCGAGGCCGGCGAACTCGCCGCTTCCGGAGACGGTCGCCGGGGATTCGGCGCCGGCGGCGTACGCGGGCCGCGCGCCGCCGGGCACGAGGTCGCCGGTGGCCACCACGGGCAGCAGGGCCAGGCAGAGCGAGCCCAGCAGCAGGCGCAGGGCGCGCCGGCCGCGCTGCGGGAGACGTGAGCGGCGCATCACGAGCCGCCTCCGGCGCGCCGGCGGGCCAGGTGCCGGGTCAGCAGCGGCGGGCCCACGGTCAGGGCCAGAAGGATCAGCACCCCGAGCAGCATCAGGGTCGTCTGGAGCGCCCCGCCGATCCTGGACGAGGTGGTGACGGGGATGCCGAACAGGTCGCCCGCCGCGAGCGGCTTGCCGGTCTGCGGGTCGATCGCCCCTTCCCCGCCGTCGGCGGCGGCCGCGGCGCCGTCGCCGGCGCCGGTCGCGCCGCCGTCCGCGGCGGTGCCGCCTCCCGTGGCCGCGCTGCCGCCGCCACCGGTGCCGCCCGTGCCGGAGCCGCCGGTCGCCGCGCCGCCGCCGGTGCCGCCGCCCGTGGCAGCGCTACCGCCGGTGCCGGAGCCGCCGCCGGAGGCGCTGCCCGTCTGGGTGGGGGCCTTGTTGCCGCCGGTGCCGATCTCGCACTGGGTGGCGCCCTTCTTGTCGCACTCGGAGGGCTGGGGCGCGGTGTTGGCGAGGGTGTTGGTGCCGTCGGAGGAGAAGGTGGGGTTCTTGCAGTTCTTGATGTCGACGTGGGTGGCGACGACGCCGGGGATGCGGCGGACCTGCTCGAGACCGGCCTGGACGAGGTTGATCGGCAGCGGGGAGTAGCCGAGCCGGTCGACCGAACGCTGGCCCTCGCAGAGGAAGTAGTAGGCGAAGGCGCCGAGCGCCTTGCCCTTCTGCGGGTTGAAGTTCGCTTCCTGCGCCGTCGGGATGATCATGTAGCTGTAGCTGGAGAGCGGGTAGTTGCGGCGGTCGCTGCTCTCGTCGTAGACCTGCGAGAGGTCCTGGGTGAGGTCGGAGCCGATCTTGGCCTTGGTCAGCGAGACGGCCACGTTCTGGGCGGTGGGCTCGGTGTAGTAGCCCGCGCCGTTGAGGATCTTGGCGACCGGGAAGCCGGTGGTGGCCACCGCGTAGGAGTACTCGACGTAGGTGATGGTCCCCTGGTTGCCGTCCTGGGCCACGTAGCCGGAGACGCCGTTGGAGCCGGACTGGCCGACGAAGCCGCGGCCGGCGACGACGGGGAAGTTGGAGGTCTGCCCGCAGGGGGTGGTACGGCCGGCCTTGGCGCAGTAGGCGTCCCACAGGCCGGTGTGGCGCATGGCCAGCCAGTTGGTGAGCTGGGCGGTGGTGCCCGAGCCGTCGGAGCGGACCACGGGGACGATCTTGCGTGCGGGGAGGGAGCCGGCCAGGGAGGGGTTGTCCGCCTTGATGGCCGGGTCGCTCCAGGTGGTGATGACACCGGTGAAGATCTTGGCGACGACCTCGCCGGACAGGCGCAGGTTGGTGATCCGGCGGTTGCCGATCTTCAGGTTGTACATGAAGGCCGTACCGCCCGCGACGATCGGCATGTAGCTGTACTTCCGCGAGGGCGCCGGGTCGACGACGCCGGAGTCCTTGATGCCGTACGGGATCTCGGAGACCGCGAAGTCGACGGTGCCGTTGCGGAACTGGTTGCGGCCGTCGGAGGAGCCCGTACCGCTGTAGTTGACCGTCATGCCGTACTGCTTGACGTTGGCGCGCCACTGGTCGAGGGCGTTCTGGCTCCAGGTGGAACCGGCGCCGGAGACGGGCACATAGCTCTCGGCGGCGGCGGGCACGGCGCCCGGCAGCGCGACGGCGACGGCGGCCAGGAACAGCGTGAGCAGGCGGACGAGGACGCGGACGGGGCCGCGCGCGGGGGCGCGTCCGGGGTGGGCCGGGGATCGTCCGGGCATCGGGAACTCTCCTGATCAGTGACGGTGCGTACGAAGCGACGGCGGGCGGCGGGCAGCGGGCGGACCGGCCGGCCGGCCGGTGGCGGGACGACGGCGGGGCGGGCGGAGCGCGGGGCGGGCTACGACCGGGACGGCGGCTGCGGGGGCCGGTCCCGCTCCTCGGCCCGGGCCGCCATGCGGTCCGCGTCGCGCGCCGAGGCGAGGACCCGGCGGTGCTGCTGGCCGCGGCTGAGCTGGCCGGGCGCCTTGCCGCCGATGACGCGGGCGAGCACGAACAGCAGCAGCACCAGCCCCATCAGCAGGGCGGCGCAGCCGAAACCGCGGGCGATCATGGTCTGGTCGGGGTAGCCGACGAGGCTGAACGTGGCCAGGGGCAGCGACATCTGCGGCCCCTCGAAGGGGTTGGCGTTGAATCCGGCGGCGATGCCGGAGGTCAGCAGCACCGGGGAGGTCTCGCCGATGCCGCGGGCGGTGCCCAGGATCACGGCGGTGGTCAGCCCGGAGCGGGCGGTGGGCAGTACGACCGTCCACACGGTGCGCCACTGCCCGGCGCCGAGGGCGTAGGAGGCCTCCTTCAGCGAGCCGGGCACCAACCGGATCACCACGTCGGAGGCGCGGATGACGATCGGCAGCATCATCACGGACAGCGCGAGCGCGGCGGCGAACCCGGACTTGTCGTAACCGAGGATCAGGATCCAGGTGGCGTAGATGAACAGGCCGGCCACGATCGACGGCAGCGCGGTCATCGCCTCGACGATCGTGCGCACGAACCGGGCGTAGCGGCCGGGGACCTCGTTGAGGAACACCGCGCACGCCAGTCCCAGCGGCACCGTGATGACCAGGGCGATGCCGATCTGCTCGAGGGTGCCGACGATGGCGTGCAGCGCCCCGCCCTGGGTGAGCGGGTCGAGCGGGCCGCTGGCCGCCATGTCCTCGGTGAAGAAGTTGAGATGGGCGAGCGCCTCCCAGCCGCGTACGAAGGCGTAGCCGACGACGAGGAGCAGGGCCGTCAGCAGCAGGACGGCGATGCTGTGCACGAGGACCTGGGCGAGGCGGGCGCGGACGGCGGCGCCGTTCTCGTCGAGGGAGACCAGGACCGCGTACAGCGACATGAAGGCGAGGTAGAGGACGACGGTGAAGCCGAGCGGCCCGTCGAAGGGCAGCACCCTGTCGAAGAGCAGCGCGGTCAGGCCCAGCGCGGCGGCCGCGGCCCCCAGGAGGGCGAGTACGTCGCGGACGTGCACGCCGGAGGTGCCCCGGCGGACCTCGGCGGGTGCGCCGCCGCCGTCGGGGACCACCTCGGGGCAGACGGTACGGGGCGCTGCCGCTCCGGCGGGGCGGGCGGGGTCGGTGGGGTCGGCCGGGTGTGCGAGGACGGTCATGCCTCGGCCCCCGCTCCGGAGCGGCTGCGGGCCACCATCGAGGAGGCGATGAAGTTGACGACGAGGGTCATGAGGAAGAGGGCGAGGCCGGCGGCCATGAGGGCCGACATCCCGAATCCGCTGGCGGATCCGTAGCGCAGGGCGATGAGGGCGGACACGGAGTTGGCGCCGTTCTGGAGGAGGCGCCACGGCACCTCGAAGACGGGAGAGATGATCAGGTAGATGGCGATGGTCTCCCCCAGCGCGCGGCCGAGCCCGAGCATGGTGCCGCCGATCATGCCGCCCTTGCCGAAGGGCAGGACGACGGAGCGGATGACACCCCACTGGGTGGCGCCGAGCGCGAAGGCGCCCTCGCGTTCGCCGGGCGGGGCCTGGGCGAAGGCCTCGCGCATCACCGAGCAGGCGATCGGCGTGACCATCAGCGCGACGACCATGCCGGCGATGAAGCCGGAGGAGGTGTAGGAGGTGTTGGCGCTGAGCGGATCGCTCGGGTCGTCCCCCTCGACGGAGAACAGCGGGAACCAGCCGAAGTAGGTGGTGAGCCAGCGGGACAGGCCCACGACGTGGGGCTGGAAGAGGAACAGCCCCCACAGGCCGTAGACCACGCTGGGCACCGCGGCCATCAGGTCGACCAGGCTGATCAGGGTCCGCTTGAGGCGGCGCGGGGCGTACTCGGTGATGTAGAGCGCGGTGCCCGCGGCGAGCGGTACCGCGAACAGGATCGCGACGAGGCCGATGAAGACGGTTCCGGTGAGGGCGGCCGCGATGCCGAAGCGGTGGGAATCGGGCTCCCAGGCGGTGGTGGTCAGGAAGTCCACCGGGCCGGCGTCGCGCAGGGCCTCCAGGGCGCGGGCGCCGAGGAAGACCCCGACCAGGGTCATGATCAGGAGGACGACGGCGCCGGAACCGCGGGCGGAGCCGCGGAAGATCCGGTCGGCCGGGGCGCCGCCCTTGGCCAGGGCCCGCGGCGCGTCCTCCTTCCCGGCGGGTGCGTCGTCGAGGGGGGTGGTCGTGGTCGCGGCGGTCACAGCAGGCCTCCGCCGCGGACGGCCACGCCGGGCGCGTCACCGGCGCCCGGCAGGCGCAGGCCGCGCAGCCGGCGGGTGTGGGTGACCCCGGAGGCGACCTGGGCCTCGGCGGTGGCGGCGAGGAAGAGCTGGAGGCTGTGGCGGCACTCGCGCTGGCGGCGGAAGGTGCGGACCGCCTCCGCGACGCGGTGCTCGTCGAGGGTGAGCTGCCAGGTCCAGGCACCGGTGCCGGCGCCGGCCGACGGGGACATCACCACGAGGGAGGTCACCCGGTCGGCCTGCGCGCGCAGTTCCTGGACGGCGGCGCAGCAGGCCGTGAGGCTGTCGTGGACGCGCGGACTGCGGCCGAGCTCATGATTGTTGGCACCGACCAGGCGCCACGTCACGGCCTCGGCGGCGTCGCTCGCGCCCCCGGCATCCGGTGCGCCCCCGGGCGCCTGGCGTCGTGCGACATCGACCCACGACACGAACAGAAAACGTGGTTGAGACACCGATCCGCCCCCCCTTTCCCCGCACCACGGTGCATGGCTGGAAATCGGCCACCCACCCATGACCGCGGGCATGACAATCCACGGGGAGGAGGGCCGAAGAGCACACGGATCGGTGAAGGAGAAACGGAGAACGTGTGAACGCGCGGCGGGGGCGCCCCACACCCCTTGATCACATCGACGCCCTGGTCCCCCTAGGGAATTCGGGAGGGCCGGATGACCGGCCGGCCGGCACCGCCGCGGCCGCCGCCGGCGTCACCGCCCACGCCCGGCGGACGGCGGCTTAGGGGACCGTGGCCGGCCACGGCACCCAGAGGCCCCGCGTGGACCCCGCCCGGGGCGGCCGGAAACAGCCTGCGCACCGCCCCCGCCGCGTCGCGGGACAGCACAGCTGGCGTGAGGTGTCGAAGACCTCGTCGCGGGTCGCGGCCGGCGCGCACTCCAGCGCCCCGCGCAGGACGGGGTGTTCGCGGAGGGAGCCGAGCACGAGCGGCGGCTGGCAGGCGGACAGTTCGGCCAGCTCGGCCTCGATCAGGGCGCGCAGCGGCTCGCCGCCCGCGAGGAACAAGCCGCCCGAGAGGACCACGAGTTCGGGGTCGAGCACCCCCGCGATCGACGACAGACCGGTGGCGACGCCGGTCGCGAACTCCTCCAGCAGCTTGCGGTAGGGCCCCTCGGCCTCGGCGGAGGCCCGCCGCAGGATGACCGTGGCCGCCGCCAGCACCGGATCCACCACACCGCCGGACGCGGCCTCGCCGAGGCCGTCGGCGGACCAGTCGATCCCCAGCCTGCGGGCCATCTCGGGGACGGCCTGGCAGCCCGCCAGGTCCTGGTACCCGCCGGTCTCGGCCACCTCCGGCCGGCGCACCACCGGCGTCCCCGGCACGGGCATGAAGCCCACCTCCCCGGCCCCGCCCGTGCGCCCGCGGTGCAGGCGCCCGCCGAACATCATGGCGGCGCCGATGCCCTGCTCGTTCCACAGCAGGAAGAAGTCCTCGTACCCGCGGGCCGCTCCGGCGCGCCCCTCGGCGAGGGCGACGAGGTTGACGTCGTTCTCGCAGTCGACGGGCATCGGCAGTCCCGCCGCCAGGTCCCGCAGCAGCGTCGGCGACTGCCGGCCCGGCAGGTGGCTGGGGTAGCGGAGCCGGCCCTCGCGGCGGTCGAAGGCCAACGGGGCGCCCACGACGACCCGGTGGAGGTCGGCGACCGTGATGCCGGCCGCCCGCGCGGCGCCGTCGACGGCGATCACCTGGTCGACCTCGTCGCCGAGCACCTCGGGGGCCGTGAGCTCGTACGTACCGGTCGTGCGCCCGGTGATGTCCGCCACCGCCGCCCGGATCAGGCCGGGCGTCACGTCGGGTCCGGACCTCCAGCGCCGCCCGGTCGTTCATCGTGCGCAGGACCCGGGGCACACCGGGCGCTCGGTTCGTCACACGCCCCCTGGCGGACTTGTCGAGAAATCTCTGTGTCGATCGTAGCGGCGCACCGCCCGACATCCCGTTCCCGCACCGGAGACGGCAAGGCGTACGAGGGGGTGTACTAGCGGTACACCCCATCAGTGCGTACTATCGGTTCATGCCACTGCCCCGATTCGAACGGCTGCCCCGCGAACGCCAGGAGCTCATCCTCGGCGTGGCGCGGCGGCACTTCGCCGAGTACGGCACCGAGGGTGCCTCCTACAACAAGATCATTGAGGCCGCGGGATTCTCGAAGACCGCGGCCTACCACTACTTCGACGGCCGCGAGGATCTGCTGGCGGTCGTGCTCGACGAGGTCCTCGAGCGGTTGCTCGCGGCCCTCGGGCCCTGGGTGCCGGCCGCCGACGAGGCGGAGTTCTGGGGCCGTCTCGACGCGGGCGGCGGGGCCCTCGCCGCGCACCTGCGGGAGCACCCGGACGATCTGGCACTCGCCGACGCCGCCATCGGGCGCACCCACGGCGGGCCGTGGACCGGCTGGTTCGACGCCCTGGTGGCGGACGGGCAGCGGCTGGGGGTCATCCGTACCGATGTCGATCGCGGGCTGCTGGTGGCGGTGACCGCCGCGGTGGTACGGGCCGCCGACGCATGGGCGCTCGCCCGGATGCGCGAGCCCGGCGGCGAGGCCGTGCGGCACGGGGCCGCCGAGCGCGAGGCCGCCGACGGGCCCGCCGAGCGCGAGGCCGCCGAGCGCGAGGCCGGGGCCCAGCTGTGGACCCTGCTGCGCGGGCTCTGGGCCGGCGGCGGCAGCACGGAGGGGGGTGTCGTGGATGCGCGGTGATCTGGAGATTGTCTGGGAGGTGCCCGCCACCCCGGCCGGGCTCGCCGGGCGGCTGGAGCGGTTCATGGGGCCCGGCAAGTCCCGGGCCGAGTCCGCCGTGGAGAGCGTCGGCCTGGCCGGCTGCGCGCTGCTGCTCGCCGCCGGGGTGTGGGGCTCGGGAGCCACGCGCGAGTGGTCGGCCGTCCAGCTCGTCGTCGTGGCGCTGGCGGGGCTGGACCTCATCGGCGGCGTGCTCACCAACGCCACCAACGCCGCGAAGCGCTGGTACCACCGGGCCGGTCCCGGGGTCAGGCGGGCCCGGCTGCTGTTCGTCGGCGCCCATCTGGCGCACCTGGCGGCCATGGGGCTGATCGTGCTCTCGGGCGACTGGGGCTGGACCCTGGGCAATGCCGCGCTGCTGCTCGGCGGGGCGGTCGCGGTGGAGTTCGCGCCGCTGCACCTCAGGCGGCCGGTGGCGATGGCCGTGCTGATGGCCGCCGTCCTGGTGAACCTGTTCTGGCTGACGGTGCCCGCCGTGCTCGGCTGGTTCGCTCCGCTGTTCTTCCTGAAGCTGCTGGTCTGCCACCTCGTCCCGGAGGCGCCCCTGGAGCGGAGGCGGGATGGCTGAGACCGCCGGGCCGTGGCGGCCCGGCACGGACCCGGCCCCCGATCCGGCCGCCTGCGCCCGTACGCTGGCCGCCGCCTTCACCCGCGAACCGGCCGTCACCTGGATCTGCGGCGGCTCGGCGGCGGCCCGGACGCGCTGGTTCGAGACCACCCTGCGCACCCACGCCACCCTCGCCGGGGCCCGTCGGCACACCCTCACGGATCCGTCCGGGCGGATGGTGGCGGCTGCCGTCCTGACGCCTCCCGGGGCGGTGCCCGGGGCCGGCGCCCGGGCCCTCTGGGCCGCCCGGACCGCCGTACGCTGCGGCCCGCGCGCGCTGGGGCGCACGCTGCGCTACCTGCACGCGGCCGAGACCGGGGTTCCGGACGGCGCCTGGACGCTGGAGTTCGTCGGCGTGCTCCCGGAGCTGACGGGCCGGGGCGCCGGACGAGTCCTGCTGGACCACCTGCTCGACGCCACGCCGGCCCCGGCGGGCTTCTTCCTGACGACCGCCGATCCCGCGAACGTGACGCTCTACCGGCGCTTCGGGTTCGAGGTCGTGCGCCGCACGGCGCTGGCGGGGCTGGAGATCACCGCCATGGCACGGCCCGCGGGCGGCTGAGCGGGCCCGCGACGGCCGGAGGCCGTACCGGACGGATCCGGTACGGCCTCCGGCGCGTACTGCGGTACTGCGGTGCTGCGCTGCGGCGCTGCGGCGCTGCGGCGCTGCGGCGCTGCGGCGGGATCAGGCCGCCGGGGCCGGGAAGGTCGGGTACTCCACGCCGGAGACGTGCTGCACGACCCGGATGACCTGGCACGAGTAGCCGAACTCGTTGTCGTACCAGAGGTAGAGGATCGCGTTGTCGCCGTCGACCTTGGTCGCGCCGGCGTCGACGATCGACGCGTGGCGCGAGCCGACGAAGTCCATGGAGACGGCGTCGGGGGCGGTGGTGAAGTCGATCTGGCGCTTCAGCGGCGAATGCAGCGAGACGTCACGGAGGTAGTCGAGGACCTCCTCGCGGGTGGTCTCGCGGCCCAGGCGCAGGCTGAGGATGGCGATCGAGACGTCCGGGACGGGGACGCGGATCGAGCTGCCGGTGATCGGCGCCTTCAGCTCCGGCAGCGCCTTGGCGACGGCGGAGGCGGCACCGGTCTCGGTGATGACCATGTTCAGGGGCGCGGACCGGCCGCGGCGGTCGGCCTTGTGGTAGTTGTCCAGCAGGTTCTGGTCGTTGGTGAACGAGTGGACGGTCTCCACGTGGCCGCGCAGCACGCCGTACTCGTCGTCCATGGCCTTCAGCGGCGGGACGATCGCGTTGGTGGTGCAGGAGGCGCAGGACAGGATGCGCTCGTCCGGCTTGATCATGTCCTGGTTGACACCGTGGACGATGTTCGGGACGTCGCCCTTGCCCGGGGCGGTCAGGACGACCTTGTCGATACCGGGGCGCAGGTGCTTCGACAGGCCCTCGCGGTCACGCCACTTGCCCGTGTTGTCGATGAGGATGGCGTCCTTGATGCCGTACGCCGTGTAGTCGACCTCGGAGGGGTCGTTGGCGTAGATCACCTTGATCGCGTTGCCGTTGGCGATGATCGTGCTCGTCGCCTCGTCCACGGTGATGGTGCCCTGGAACTGGCCGTGGATGGAGTCGCGCCGCAGCAGCGAGGCGCGCTTGACGAGGTCGGCCTCGCCACCGCCGCGCACGACGATGGCACGCAGGCGCAGACCGTTGCCCGAACCGGCCTTCTCGATGAGCAGGCGGGCGACGAGACGGCCGATGCGGCCGAAGCCGTAGAGGACGACGTCGCGGCCGGCGGCGCGCTCGATCTTGTTGGCGCCGGTGGCACCGGCGACGGCGGCGGCGGTGAACTCCGCCACCGACAGGCCGCGGTCGTCGCTCTTGTACGTCGCGGCGAGCATGCCGATGTCGATCTGGGACGGGCCGAGATCGAGCGTCGTCAGTGCCTGCAGGAACGGGAGGGTCTCGGTGACCGAGAGCTCCTCGCCGGCTATCTGGCGGGCGAACCGGTGGGTCTTGAGGATGCTGACCACCGACTTGTTGACCAAGGAGCGGCTGTGGAGGAGGACCGTGACGTCCCGCTCGCGGTGCAGCTTCCCGATGATCGGGATCATCGACTCCGCGATCTCCTCGCGGTTCTTCCAGTTGGTGAACGAGTCGTCATTGACAGTCACAGGCGTATCTTTCGAGCTAGGCGGCGCTCACATGCTAACCCCCCGGCTCATTCGTTGCTCAAGGGTGGGGGGTCCCTGACCGGCGCAATGCCGCCCCCGGCGGCGCCCGGCCCGGTATCGGCCCAGGTCGGGCGCCTTTCGGCCGGCCGACCGGGGATCGGCGGATCGGCCGGCGGGACGGCGGTCAGCAGATCCGCGGGAGCTGTTCGCCGATCGGCAGGTCCACGACGCGGGTACCGCCCAGACCGGTGCGGGCCACCAGCATCCCCGGGTGGCTCTCCACGGCCTCGCCGATGATGCGCGACTCGCGGCCCAGCGGATGGGCGCGCATCGCCTCCAGGACCGCGTCGGCGTGCTCGCGCGGTACGAAGGCGACCAGTTTGCCCTCGTTCGCGACGTACAGGGGGTCCAGGCCCAGGACGGCGCAGGCGTTCGCCACCGCCGGCGGGACGGGGACCTCGCGCTCGCGGATGACCACGCCGGCGCCGGAGGCCGCGGCGATCTCGTTCAGCGCCGCCGCCAGGCCGCCCCGGGTGGGGTCGCGCAGCACGTGCAGGTCGGGGGTGACGGCGAGCATGGCCTCGACCAGCGAGCCGAGCGGCGCGCAGTCGCTCTCGATCTCGACGCCGAACTCCAGGCCCTCGCGCACGCTCATGATCGCCACTCCGTGGAGTCCGATCGCTCCGCTGACGATCACGACGTCCCCGGGTACGACCCGCTGCGGGCGCAGATCGACGCCCTCCGGGACCAGGCCGATGCCGGCCGTGTTGACGTAGATCCCGTCGCCGTGACCGGCCTCCACCACCTTGGTGTCACCGGTCACCACCTCGACGCCCGCGGCCCGGGCGGCCGCGCCCAGGGCCCGCGCCACCCGGTCGACCACCTCCATCTCGACGCCTTCCTCCAGGATGAACCCGCAGGAGAGGTAGGCGGCGCGGGCGCCGCTCATGGCCAGGTCGTTGACGGTGCCGTTCACGGCGAGGTCGCCGATGCTCCCGCCGGGGAAGAACAGCGGCCGCACGACGTACGAGTCGGTGGAGAAGGCGAGCCGCACGCCGCCCAGGGTGAGGGCCGCGGCGTCGCCGAGCCGCGCGAGCGCCTCGCCCCCGTACGCGGGCGCGAAGACGTGCTGGACGAGCTCGGCGGACAGGGCCCCGCCCCCGCCGTGGCCCATGACGATGCGGGGCCGGTCGCGCAGCGGGGCCGGGCAGGTCCAGGCCAGCGGGTCCGGTTCGGTCGCGCGCGGGCCGGGGCCCAGGGTCGTGGTCTCAGACAACGGGGCTCGCCTCCCGGGCGGCGACGGTGGTGGCGGTGGGTGCGGCGGTGGTGGCGGTGGCGGTGGCGGTGGCGGTGGCGGTGGACGCACCGGCGGTCGCGGGCGTCAGCTCCAGGCGCCGGTAGAGGTAGTACGCGGCGCAGGCGCCCTCGCTGGAGACCATCGTGGCCCCCAGCGGCGTACGCGGGGTGCACAGCGTGCCGAAGGCCTCGCACTCGTGCGGCTTGAGCAGGCCCTGGAGGACCTCGCCGCTGCGGCACGCGGCCGGTTCGCGGGTCTGGATGCCGGTGACCGAGAAGCGGTGCTCGGCGTCGTGGTCCCGGTACTTCGGGGCCAGCCGCCAGCCGCTCCCGGGGATCACGCCGATGCCGCGCCAGGCCCGGTCGACGACCTCGAAGACGTCCTCGAGCATGGCGCGGGCGGCCGGGTTCCCCTCCGGGCGTACGGCGCGGGCGTAGGCGTTGTCGACGGTGTGCTCACCGCGTTCCAGATGCCGTACGGTGCGCCGGACCCCTTCGAGGATGTCCAGCGGCTCGAACCCGGTCACGACGATCGGGACGCGGAACCGTTCGGCCAGCTCCGGGTACTCGCCCACCCCCATCACACTGCACACGTGACCCGCCGCCAGGAAGCCCTGGACGCGGCAGCTCGGGGAGTTCATGATCGCCTCGATGGCGGGGGGCACGCGTACGTGGGACACGAGCAGGCTGAAGTTCGGGATCCCCAGCCGGCGGGCCTGGTACACCGTCATGGCGTTGGGGGGCGCGGTCGTCTCGAAGCCGATGCCGAAGAACACCACCTCGCGGCCGGGGTTGGCCTGCGCGATCCGCAGCGCGTCGAGCGGCGAGTAGACCACCCGTACGTCGCCGCCCTCGCTCCGCACCTGGAACAGGTCCCGTCCGGTGCCCGGTACGCGGAGCATGTCGCCGAAGGAGCAGAAGATCACCTCGGGCCGGGAGGCGATCTCCAGGGCCTTGTCGATGACTTCGAGGGGGGTGACGCAGACCGGGCAGCCCGGGCCGTGGATGAGCTCGACCTCGTCCGGCAGGAGCTGGTCGATGCCGTGCCGGATGATGGTGTGGGTCTGCCCGCCGCACACCTCCATCAGCGCCCACGGCCGGGTGACGGTGGCGTGGATGTCGTCGAGCAGGCGGCGCGCCAGCTCCGGGTCCTGGAACTCGTCGATGTACTTCACCGCTGCGCCTCCCCGGCCGGGTCCACGGCGGCGTCCGCGGCGTACGCGGGCGGGACGGCGGCGCCCGCCTCGGCGGCGGCCAGTTCCCAGGGGTCGCCGAACTCCTCCTGGAGCATGCCGAGCTGGGCGAACAGGTCGAGCGTGTGCCGCGCCGACTCCTCGTCCAGGCGCTGGAGGGCGAAGCCGACGTGCACGATGGCGTACTCGCCGACCTCGAGGTCGGGCAGGTACTCCAGGCACACCTCCTTGACCACGCCGCCGAAATCGACGGTGGCCATCCTGGTGCCGTCGCGTTCCTCGATGTCCAGCACTCTGCCGGGTACCGCCAGGCACATGGGCCTTCTCCTCGCTGTGGGTGGTGCGCCGCCCGCTGCCGGGGCGGTTATCTGTCGGTGGCCGCGGCTCCGGTCCCGGCCGGTGCTGCGCGGGCGGCCACCATCAACTGGCCGAGGGCCAGCCCGCCGTCGCCCGGCGGCACGAGGTGGTGGCGCAGGACGGTGAAGCCGTCCGCGTGCAGGGCCGCGGCGCAGGCCGAGGAGAGCAGGGTGTTGGCGAACACCCCGCCGGTCAGGGCGACGGTGTCCGTGGCGTGCCGCTCGCGGGCCAGGACGCACACGTCGTGTACGAGGGAGGCGACGGCCCGGTGGAAGCGGGCGGCGACCACGGCCGCGCCGGCGCCGGCCCGCAGGTCGGCGACGATCGCCGCGAGGACGGGCGCCGCGTCGGCCCGCAGCGGGCCCCCGCCGTCCGCCCCGCCGCACCCGTCGCGCCTGCCGCGCCCGCCGGCGGCCGGGTCCGGCGGGCAGAGGGCGAACGCGTAGCCGGTGGTGTCGTCGTCGGGCGCGCCCACGGCGGCGGCCTCCAGCTCGACGGCCGCCTGGGCCTCGTACCCGGCCCGGTGGCAGATGCCCGCCAGCGAGGACACGGCGTCGAAGAGACGGCCCATGCTGGAGGTGGGCAGGCAGTTCAGATCGCGCTCCAACTGCCGTTCCAGCACCTTCAGTTCCTCGGGTGGGCAGGCGGCCGTGCACGCCAGGTCCGGCGCCGCGCCGAGGCCGGCCGCGCGCAGGTGCGCCAGCGCCATCCGGTACGGGCGGCGCACCGCGGCGTCGCCACCGGGCAGCGGGACGTACGCGAGGTGCGCGAAGCGGGTGAAGCCGTCGTAGTCGGCGAGCAGGAACTCGCCGCCCCACACCGCGCCGTCGTCACCGTGGCCGGTGCCGTCGAAGGCCACGCCGATCACCGGGCGGGTGCCGTCCAGACCGTGCTCGGCCATCGCCGCCGCAACGTGGGCGTGGTGGTGCTGGACCCGTACGACGGGGCGGCCGGCCGCGTTCCGGGCGGCCCACTGGGCGGAGCGGTAGCCGGGGTGCCGGTCGGTGGCCAGCAGGCCCGGCCGCACCCCGGTGATCGACTCCAGTTGCGCTTCGGCGCGTTCGAAGGCCTCCTGGGTGGCGAGGTCGTCCATGTCGCCGATGTGCGCGGACAGCCAGGCCTGCCGGCCCTCGGCGAGACAGAACGCGTTCTTGAGGTCGCCTCCGACGGCGAGCGCAGGTCCTACGGCCGCCGGCAGGGGGACGGGCAGCGGCGCGTACCCGCGGGCGCGGCGGACGATCAGCGGCCGCCCGTCGCAGACCCGCACCACCGAGTCGTCGCACGGCACGTGGATCGGCCGGTCGTGGGTGAGCCAGCCGTCGGCCAGGTGCGCGAGGCGCTCCAGTGCCTCGGCGTCGTCGGTGACGATCGGCTCACCGGCCACGTTGCCGCTGGTCATGACGAGCAGCCGGGGCCCGGGGGCGTCGCCGGGCAGACCGAGCAGCAGATGGTGCAGGGGGGTGTACGGGAGCAGGACGCCGAGGTCCGCGCTGCCGGGCGCGACGCACTCGGCCGGACGCGGGGCCGCCCCGGCCGGTGGCGGTCCCGCGTCGTCCTCGTCGGGACGGCGGCGCAGCAGGACGATGGGCCGGGTGGCGCCTTCGAGCAGACTCCGCTCCTCGGGGCCCATCCGCACCAGGTGCGCGACGGCGTCGGCGTCGGCGGCCATGACCGCGAACGGCTTGTCCCCGCGGGCCTTGCGGCGGCGCAGCCGGGCGACGGCGGCGGCATCGGAGGCGTCACAGGCGAGGTGGTAGCCGCCGAGCCCCTTCACGGCCAGGATCGCGCCGTCGGCGAGCAGCGCGCGGGCCCGGGCCACCGGATCGGCCCCGGCCACGGGCCCAGGCGGCCCGCCGCCGGGGCGCGGGACGAGGAGCAGGCTCAGCCGGGGTCCGCAGGCCGGGCAGGCCACCGGCTGGGCGTGGAAGCGCCGGTCGGCCGGGTCGGCGTACTCACGGGCGCAGTCCGCGCACATCGGATAGGGGGCCATGGTGGTGTGGGCCCGGTCGTACGGCAGCCCGGTGACGATCGTGAAGCGCGGGCCGCAGTGCGTGCAGTTGATGAAGGGATGGCGGTGCCGCCGGTCGGCGGGGTCGGCCAGTTCGCCGAGGCAGGCGGCGCAGGTGGCGGTGTCCGGGGAGACCAGGGTGCGGGCGGGTCCGCCGGTGCGGGAGGCGAGGATCGTGAAGGCGCGGCCGTCGCCCGTGGCGGGCAGTTCGTGGTGGTCGACCGAGTCCACGCGGGCCAGCGGCGGCGCCTCGGCGGCGATCCGGTCGCAGAACCGGGCGACGGCCGGGGCCGCGCCCTGGACTTCCGCGACCACGCCCTCGGGCGTGTTGGTCACGTGCCCGGACAGCTCCAGGGAGGTGGCGAGGGTGTAGAGGTACGGCCGGAAGCCGACGCCCTGGACGACGCCCCGGACGGTGACCCGGCGCCGCAGCGGCCCGTCCCCGGCGGGAGCCGGTGCCGCGGGCCCTGCCGGTGCCGCTGCCGGAGCCGCTTCCCGGGCCGCTGCCGGGCTCGACGGACCGCTCACGAGCGGGCCGGGGCGCCGGCCGCGTCCACCCGGGCGTGCGGGTGGGGATGCGGGCGGGAGGCGGACGCGGCGTGCCCGGGACCGTCGTGACCGTGATCGTGGTGGCCGTGATCGTGGTGGCCGTGGCCGTGATCGTGGTGGCCGTGATCGTGGCCGTGGCCGTGATCGTGGCCGTGCTGGTGTACCGCCGCCTCCGGCCCGCGGGCCATGACCGGGATGTGGCGGGGCCCGCCGCCGGCCACCGCCAGCGCCCGGTCCAGCACGCCCCCGATCCCCCGCCCCTGGCGCGCGGACGTCAGGAGCACCTCCACACCCGGATTGACCTGCTCCACATGGGCCCGGAAGGCCGCCTCGTCGAAGCCCACGGCGCCGGCGATGTCGGTCTTGGTCACCACCACCAGGTGGGCGAGCCCGAACGCCGTCGGGTACTTCAGCGGCTTGTCCTCGCCCTCCGTCACGGACGCGAGGACGACGCGCAGCGATTCCCCGAGGTCGTAGGAGGCCGGGCAGACCAGGTTGCCGACGTTCTCCACGAACAGCAGCCGCGTGTCGTCGGGCAGCCAGCCCTGGAGGTGGGCGCCGAGCATCCCGGCCTCCAGGTGGCACAGCCCGTCGGTGAGCACCTGCTTGACCGGGACGCCGGAGCGCGCGAGCCGGACCGCGTCGTTCTCGGTGGCGAGGTCGGCGGTCAGCGCCGCGACGGGCACCGACCGCTGCCGTGCCAGCAGGAGTTCGTGTTCCAGCAGGGCGGTCTTGCCGCTGCCCGGGCTGGAGAGCAGGTTCACCACCGCGGTGCCGCGGGCGGCCAGTCCGGCCCGCAGCGCACCGGCGGTCGCGTCGTTCTTGGCCAGGACGGCCTGTTGCAGGTCGACGACCTCACGGCACATGGTTCAGCGCTCCTCGTCGGATGGGTTCGCGGTGGCGGTGGTGGCGTGCGGCCGGCCGTCCTCCCACTGCACGCCGGCGATCTGCAGTTCACGGCCCGCGAGCAGCTCGGTGCTCGACCCGCCGCACTCCGGGCAGCTCAGCCGGGGCGGCATGCCGACGGCCCACGCGTGACCGCAGGAGCCGCAGCGGGCCCGTCCGGGCACGAGGTCGGTGACGAGGGCGGCGCCCTCCAGTACGGTGCCGGCGCAGGCCAGTTCGAAGCAGAAGGAGAGCGAGTCGGGGACGACACCGGCCAGTTCGCCCACCTGGAGCCGTACCGAGTGCACCGCCGTGACGTCGCCGGCCCGCTCCGCAGCCGCTTCCACCTGGCCGATCACCGCCAGTGCGATGGACATCTCGTGCATCGGTCTCCGTCCGCCCGCCGGCCCCCCATTAGAGGCGAGCTGCCGGCACGGGCGGTTCCGGCACGCCGGTGGGCGCGGGCGGCGTACGCCGTTCGACGCAGCGGCCCGGCGCACCGGGGGTGCGCCGGGCCGGCCGGGCGGCGTACGGGACGGGGTGACCCGTCACATCCTGCGCAGGCGCAGATAGCGCCTGAGGTCCGGCAGCACGTGCAGCACGACGGCGGCCACGGCGCCCGCCACCGCTCCGCCGACGAGGGCCTTCTTCATCCCGTGTCTCCTCACTTCGCAGCTCATTGGGCGGCTCCGGCGGCCGTGGCCCGCGGCGCGTGCTCCCCGGGGCGGCCGGTCGGCACCAGCTCTTCGACCATCCGTACGGCTTCCGGCACGGCGGCCGCCACCGGCGCGCTGAGGCCGATGCCTTCTTCCACCGACTCGGGCTCGCACCCCACCACCAGCGTGCGCCGCGGGGGCTGCCCGCCGGTGCCCGCGCACAGGGTGCCGAGCAGCGCCAGCACGGTGTCCGGGGTCATCCGGTGGCCGTCGAGCGCGACGCCCGGCGGTGCGGCCGCGCCGTGGTCGCCGGAGTCGGTGTGCTCGATCAGGTACAGGGTGCCGGGCTCGCCGCCGCGCGCGGTGGCGTCGACCAGGACCAGGGTGTCGTAGCCGTCGAGGAGCTGGTACGCCAGGTGCACCCCGCGTACGCCGATGTCCACGACCTCGACGTGGGCGGGAAGGCGGCGGCCGCCGAGCGCGCGGACGACCTCGACGCCGAAGCCGTCGTCCCCGAGGAAGATGTTGCCGATGCCGGCGACCAGGATCCGGGGGGCATCGGAGGCGCCGGGGGTGTCGGGCGGGTCGGGAAGGTTCATGCGTCGCCCTCCAGCGGCGTGACCTCGTCGGGCTGGAAGTACAGGAACCGTCCCTGCTCCCGGCGGATGTCGGCGCCCGGGTCCCCCTCGACCGTGACGGCCAGGTGGACCGTGCCGTCCACGTCGTGCAGGACGGCCTCGACCCGCGCGGTGCGGCCGCGCAGGAAGAGGTCCTGCGCGTCGGTGCGGCGCAGGCCCGGCCGCAGTACGACGCGGCTGCCCGCGCCGAGCGCCCGGCCGGCCACGACGACGGTGTCCGTGGCCGGGTCGAAGCCCGCGTCGCTCGCAGGGTCCCACCAGGGGGTGTCCGGGCGCGGCACGCCGTACTCGTCGGGAAAGCCGTCCCCGCTCCCCGGGGTGGCCGTGCCCGGTCCGGTCACCTCGCGCAGGCTGCGTACCGCCCCGTGGAGCCGTTCGAGCACGTCGGCGGGGAGCGAGTCCGCCAGGTCGATCACGGCGGCGGCCCGGTCGTCGGTGCCGCGGGCCTCGCGCTTCTCCTCGTCGGTGAGGGCGGCCGTCCGCAGGGCGAGGATCTCGTCGATCTCGGTGGAGTCGTAGAGCGCGCCCGGGCTCTCGGGGGCGATGGCCGGGTGGTCCTCCAGGATGATCGGCGAGGACAGCACCAGATCGGCGCTGCCGGGTTCGCCGGCGAGGACGGGCCAGGTGTGCTGGTTGCGGCAGGCGGCGACCGCGTCCCTGGCCCACTCGGGGGGATCGGTCATCGACAGGAACGAGCCGGAGGTCAGGCCCATCAGCAGGTGCGCGCCGACCAGCGAACGGGGCAGCGCCGCCTCGCGGTCGGGGTCCCGTCCGTCGGGGGGCGTCCAGGTGCTGGTGTTCTCCACGACGGCGGTCAGCCGCAGGGTCCGGTAGGGGCCCTCCAGTTCGCGGGCGGACAGCCGTACGGCGCCGCTGATCGCCGCGCGGCGGCGGACCAGCCGGCCGACGGGCCGGCCGGCCGCGTCGTGGACCGGTTCGGTGTCCTCGCCGGCGGGGCGGTCGAAGGCGACCGTGACGCCGTCGTCGGCCAGCAGGCCGGCGACCGGTACGACCACCTCGACGCGCTCCTCGGTGCCCTCGTCCCAGGGGACCAGGACCCGGTCGGGCAGCCGGAGTTCGGGCACCGTCTCGAACCCGCCGTCGGGGCGGGCCTGCTGGACGGTGCGCCGCCGGGGGTGCAGGAAGCGCACCTCGACGGCGAGGGCGGCGCCGGCCCGGGGTTCCATCAGGCACTCGGTCCGCTGGAAGTGGTGCTCGGCGGCGACGGCGCCCCAGGCGGGCGGCACCAGGACGCCGAACTGCCAGCGCAGCCGGTTCTTCGCCGCCGAGGCCCGGTAGGGGTAGAGCACGTAGCCCTCGAAGAGGACCGCGTCGGCCACCTGCCGGGCGAGCGCGAACCGCGCCTCGGTCGGCGGCGGGAAGACGGCCGGCGCCGCCGGGGTCCCGGGTGCCGTAGCGGTCCCGGTCCCGGCAGCTGTCACGGTCCCGGTCCCGGCAGCTGTCACGGTCCCGGTCCCGGCAGCTGTCACGGTCCCGGTCCCGGCAGCTGTCACGGTCCCGGTCGCGGTCCCGGTCCCTGTCGTCGCGGTCACGGCGCCGTCCTTCCCGCGGCGGCGGTCAGCGCCTGGTAGGGGTCCCGGCGGGCCGGGCCCGCCCCGCCCGCCCCGCCTGCGCCACCTGTCCCGTCCGCCTCGTCCGCCGCGTCGAGCAGCGCGCGTACCGTCGCCTCCCAGGACGGCAGGGCGCGCCGCGAGCGGTAGGCGAGCAGGGCCGCCATGGTCTCGCCGGGCAGCCTGATCCAGCCGCACCCGGGGAAGTGCTGCTCGATCATCTCCCGCCATACGGCGACCGGCATGCGGTACGTCGCCTCGCGGTCCCAGGGGACCGGCTCGACGTGGAAGCCGCCCGGCCCGGTGAAGGCCGTGCCGGAGAAGAGCATCAGCAGCGGGACCTCGCCGTCGGTGAGCGCGTCGAGGTAGCGGGTCGCGGCGATGTCCATGTCGTAGGTGCAGGGCACCACGAGGTCGGTCTCGGTCTCGCCGGTGAAGGCCGGGACCATCAGGGGGATCTGTGCGAACTGCACCGGCTTGAGCGTCTCGCCCCAGCGCGAGCGCTCCCCGAACAGGTCGGTCAGGCCCTCGGCCTCGGCGGCTCCGTAGCCGCGCCGGGCGGGTTCGATACGGATCTGGCAGCGCAGGGCCAGGGCGTGCACCCGGGTCCCGCCGGACGCCGTCACGCGCAGCCGGAAGACGAGGGTCGGCCCGGCGGCGTACCGGTCGGCGCGGACGCCGGTGCAGCTGAAGGAGAACTCGGTCACGGCCGGCCCTTCCCGTCCACGGTGCGGGCGCGGCCGGCCACGTGGGCGAAGAAGGCGTCCAGGGCGGCACGGGCCTCGGCCCCGCCGTCGAAGCCCTGCCACAGCAGTCGCATCCGGCCGACGAGTTCGTACGCGGTGTCGATGGGGACGAGGTAGCAGTCGCAGCGGCCGTCGACACGGCGCAGCAGGAGCGCCTCGACGTCGGGTTCGAGCAGGCCCGCCAGGCGGCTGCCGCCGAGGACCGCGTCCCAGGCGGCCGGTTCGAGTTCGCTCTCGGTGGCGCCGGCGGGGCTCGGGTAGAGGGCGACGAGCCGGTCGAGGGCGGCGTTGCGGAAGAAGAACGCGACGCCGACGGGGATCTGGAGGGCTTCCCAGGCACCGTCGCCGAGGCGGTGCTCCGGATCGGTGAGGTAGCGGTCGGGCACCGCGCGGAAGCGGCCCGCGGCGGCCGCGCCCGGCTGCTCCATGAGCAGGGCGCAGGAGGCGCAGGCGCAGAGCAGGGCCCGCCGGTCGGTGTCCACCAGGTGGCGGTGGTCCTGTTCAGCCACCGCCGCCGCACACAGCTCGCACCGCTCCACCGGCGCCGGCCGCTCCGCCAGGAACCTGCGCAGCCCCCGCCCACGGGCAGCCCCGGGGACACCGGCGGCCCCGAGGGCACCGCCAACCCCGAGGGCACCGCCAGCCCTACGGGCACCAGCAGCCCCGAGCGCATCGGCAGCCCCGGGGGCATCGGCCACCACGGTCCGGGCGGCCCGGGAGACCGCGGCCCCGGGCGTCCCGGCCCGGGGGCCTTCCGTACGGGTCGGGTTCATGAGCGCTCCGCCGCGGTCGCCCGCGCGCCCGCCGCCGTACGCGGCGCCGGGCCGATGTGGAGCAGCGGCGGCTCCTTGGGGGCCTGTTCGACCTCGACGGCCAGGACCTCCGGCGCGAAGCAGCCCAGCGCGTCCTGCGCGGCCTGCCGGGCGGAGTCGGCGGTGCTCGCGCAGCCGCAGCCCGTGCCCGCCCCGCCGCCCGTGCCCGCCGCCGCCCGCAGCCGCAGGGTGCCGCTCGCCTCGTCGAAGGCCACGGCCTCCAGCGTGTGGCCGCGTACGGCGGCCAGCGCACGGGCGACCCGGGTGTCCCGGTCCTCGGGGTGGAGGTCGTGCAGCACGAGCAGGCTCGCGACGAGTTCGTCCCCGAGGAGCGCCGCCAGCGGCCCGTCCGCGGGCCGCCGCCCGCCGGGGGCGGACAGCAGCTCCAGGATGCGGGCCAGGCCGGAACCGTAGAAGTCCATGAGGGACCGCACGAGTTCCTCGGCCGCGCTGCCGGCCGCCGGGTCACCCGTGGCGGCCAGCCGGTCGAGCACGTCCTCGACGCGGCGCCCGGTCTGCTCGGCGTCCACGGGGCGGTGCCCCGTCGTCGGCGCGCTCATCCGCCCAGTCCGCTCAGGCCGGTGGGCACGTGCATCTTCTGCACCGTCTTGCCGCCGCCGACGTACATGTGGACGCCGCAGGGCAGGCAGGGGTCGAAGCTGCGGACGGCGCGCATGATGTCGATGCCCTTGAAGTTCTCCGGGGAGTTCTCCTCGAAGATCGGCGTGTTCTGCACGGCGTCCTCGTACGGGCCCGGCGTGCCGTAGGAGTCGCGGACGCTGGCGTTCCACGGGGTGGGCGGGTACGGGTGGTAGTTGGCGATCTTGCCGTCGCGGATCACCATGTGGTGGGAGAGGACGCCGCGCACCGCCTCGGTGAAGCCGACGCCGATACTCTCGTCCGGCACCTCGAACTTCTCCCAGGTCTGGGTGCGTCCGGCCCGCACCTCGGCCAGCCCCTGCTCCGCGCAGTGCAGCGCGACGGCGGCGGCGTAGGCCTGGAAGTAGGTGCGCGCGCGGTTGCGTTCCAGCGCGTTGCTCCAGCGCGGGATCTTCCACTCGAAGGTGGTCTCGGGCTTGGTCATGGTGCGCGGCAGGTTGATGACGACGCTGCTGCCGGTGGCCTTGACGTAGCCGATGTCGACGAGCCCGGACAGGGCGGTGGACCACAGCCGGGCGATGGGGCCGCCGCCGGTGTCGAGGGCGAGGTGGTCCTTGCCGTCGAACCAGCGGGGCGACATGACCCAGCTGTACTTGTCGTCGAAGTTCCGCTTCTGCGGGGCGGGGATGGTGTGCTGGTTCCAGGGGTGGCGCGGGTCCACCGGGTTGCCGAGCGGGTCGTGGGTGACGAACAGCTCCTGCCCCTGCCAGTCGTCGTAGTACGAGCTGCCGAGCAGGATGCGGATGCCCAGGTTGATCTCGGTGAGGTCGTTGGTGACCAGCTTGCCGTCCACGATCACACCGGGGGTGACGAACATCTTCCGTCCCCAGTCGGTCATGTTGGCGTAGGTGAAGTCGCAGTGGGCCGGGTCGTTGAGCGCGCCCCAGCAGCCGAGCAGCACGCGCCGCCGGCCGACCTCCTCGTAGCCGGGCAGGGCCTCGTAGAAGAAGTCGAAGAGGTCGTCGTGGAGCGGGACGACGCGCTTCATGAACTCCACGTACCGCATCAGCCGGCTGAGGTAGTCCGTGAAGAGCTGGACGGAGGCGATGGTGCCGACGCCGCCGGGGTAGAGCGTGGAGGGGTGCACGTGGCGCCCCTCCATGAGGCAGAACATCTCCCGCGTGTAGCGGCTGACCTGGAGGGCCTCGCGGTAGAACTCGCCCTCGAGGGGGTTGAGCGAGCGCATGATGTCGGCGATCGTGCGGTAGCCGTGCTCCGCGGCGTGCGGGGCCTCGGTGCGCTCGGCCAGTTCCAGGACGCCGGGGTTGGTCTCGCGGACCATCTTCTCGCAGTAGTCGACCCCGACCAGGTTCTCCTGGAAGATGTTGTGGTCGAACATGTACTCCGCGGCCTCGCCGAGGTTGATGATCCACTCGCCGAGGTGCGGGGGCTTCACCCCGTACGCCATGTTCTGGGCGTAGACGGAGCAGGTGGCGTGGTTGTCCCCGCAGATCCCGCAGATGCGGCTGGTGATGAAGTGCGCGTCACGCGGGTCCTTGCCGCGCATGAAGACGCTGTAGCCGCGGAAGACGGACGAGGTGCTGTAGCACTCGGCGACCCGCTTCTGCTTGAAGTCGATCTTGGTGTGGATGCCCAGGCTGCCCACGATCCGGGTGATCGGGTCCCAGGCCATCTCCACCAGGCCGCTGCCGTCGCCGGCCGCCTTCTTCGTCGGTGCCATCGTGTCTGCCGTGCCCTTCGTCGTGCGGGGGTCAGGTGCGGGGATGAGGAACGGGGGTCAGGAGCGGGGGTCAGGAGCGGGGGGTCGGGTACGGGGGCGGGTACGGGCGGCTCCCGCTACCGCCAGGGCGGCCGGAAGCCGGTGGTGATCTCACGGCCCGTGTGGCGCCACGCCGGCTCCTGGTCCACGGTCCGGGTGGTGAAGGACCGCAGCCGCCGGATCACCGCGCCGTACGCGCCGCTGGCGGTCCTGGAGACCTTCGCCCCGGGCGGCTCGTCCATGAAGGGCATGAACTTGTCGGGGAAGCCGGGCATGGTGCACGCGATGCAGATGCCGCCGACGTTGGGGCAGCCGCCGACGCCGTTGATCCAGCCGCGCTTGGGCACGTTGCACTTGACGACCGGGCCCCAGCAGCCGAGCCGGACCAGGCACTTCGGGGAGTCGTACGTCTTCGCGAACTCGCCCTGCTCGTAGTAGCCGGCGCGGTCGCAGCCCTCGTGCACGGTCGCGCCGAACAGCCAGGTCGGCCGCAGCTTGTCGTCCAGGGGGATCATCGGGGCGGCGCCGGCGGCCTGGTGGAGCAGGTAGGTGAGCGTCTCGGCGAAGTTGTCGGGCTGGATCGGGCAGCCGGGCACGCACACGAGGGGGATGCCGGCCTTCGACGTCCAGTCCCAGCCGAGGTAGTCGGGCACGCCCATGGCCCCGGTCGGGTTGCCGGCCATGGCGTGGATGCCGCCGTACGTCGCGCAGGTGCCGATGGCGACCACCGCCAGCGCCTTGGGCGCGAGCCGGTCGATCCACTCGCTGGTCGTGATCGGCTGGCCGGTCTCGGGGTCGTCGCCGAATCCGCACCAGTAGCCCTCGGGCTTGATCGCCTCGTTGGGGATGGACCCCTCGACGACCAGCACGAACGGGTCGATCTCGCCCCGCTCGCCCTTGAAGAACCACTCGATGAACGTGTCGGCGCCGCCGACCGGACCGCACTCGAAGTCGATGAGCGGCCAGTGCACGGCGACCTTCGGCAGACCCGGCAGGACTCCGAGCACGATCTCCTCGATGCTCGGCTGCATCGCGGCGGTGAGCGCCACGGAGTCGCCGTCGCAGCTCAGCCCCGCGTTGATCCAGAGAATGTGGATCGTGGGCGATTCGTCGGCGGGCTTGCCGTCGGCGTCCGCAGCGGTTGCCGCGTGCGGCGTGGCTGCAGTCATGGGACCGCCTCCTCGGGAGGTTTGTGGATGAAGCCCTGCATTTCGGACCACCAGAGTCCTTGCTACCAGCCCTCCGGCCGGAGTGGGACGTCATCCAGGACCGTTCCGGTGACGCCGGGCCGCGCAGGTCCGGTGACGTCGGTGCTCGCCGGTCCGGTGACGTCGGTCTTCGCCGGTCCGGTGAAGCCCGGCCGCGCGGCCGTGCCGGAGCCGAGGTGCGCCGGGGTGCGCTCCGGCCGCTCCTTGCGGACGAACGCGCGCCGCAGCGCGTGGTACGGGGCGTCCGGGTCGTGGAAGGTGCGGTGCATCCGGGCCAGCTCCCGTTCCCGGAAGGCGGCCAGCGGGGTGAGGCTCTCCCGCTGGTCCCGTTCGGCCTTCTTCGCGGCGATCCGCGACGGCGTGCCGGGCAGGCCGGCCAGGTGGGCCGCGAGGCGGGCGGTGCGGGCGGCGAAGTCGCCCGGGCCGCACTCGATCACCCGGTCGGCCAGGCCGAGCCCGCGGGCGCTCGCGGCGCTCACCGGCAGGGCCTCGGCCATGAGCCGGTCCGCGACGACGGCGCCCACCCGGCGCGGCAGGGAGTACGTCCAGTACTCCGACCCGTACAGGCCCATCAGCCGGTAGTGCGGGTTCAGTACGGTGCCCGCGCGGCACCACACCTCGTCGGCGGCCAGCGCGAGCATGACGCCACCGGCCGCCGCGTTGCCCCCGACGGCGGCGACCACCAGCCGGTCGGTGGTCTCCAGGACCGCCCCGACCAGGTCGTCGATGGCCTCGATGTTGGCCCAGGACTCGGCGGCGGGGTCGGCGGCGGCCTCGATGACGCCCAGGTGGATGCCGTTGGAGAAGAAGTCCCGCTGCCCGCCCAGCACCAGCACCGAGGTGGGGCGGGTGCAGGCGTAGCGGTAGGCGTCCAGCAGGCGCCGGCACTGCGTGGTGCTCATCGCGCCGCCGGGGAAGGAGAAGGTGAGGAAGCCGCAGCTCGCCTCCTCCCGGTAGCGGATGTCGGACCAAGCGGCGTCCGGCCGGCCGGGGTGGTACGGGTGGTACGGGTGCTCCGGCTCGTCCGGGAACAGCGGCGCCGGGACCTCCGGAAGGGGCGGGAGCCGGTCGCCGAGGGCCTGGACGGCGGGCAGTTTGAAGGTGCGCGGCTGCCCGGGCAGGCGCCGGGGGCGCAGCTCGGGGATCCAGACGGCGCCGTCCGCCGTGGCCCGGCACACCGCTCCGGCGCGGGTGGCCAGCAGTTCCCCCGGGCGCCCGCGCAGGGTGTGTTCGGGGTGCCCGCCGTGCAGGTAGTACTCACCACCGAGCAGGACGTCCAGCACTCCGGGCTGCGAGTCGGCGGCGCGCAGCGCCCGTACCACCGCGTCGGTGGGGTCGGCGGTCCAGTCGATCCGCCGGACGCTCTGGTCGAGGTAGGGGCGGGTGCGGGGCAGCACCCCGCCGACGGGTGCGGCGGCCCGGCCGTCCTGGGGGCGCGGCCGGTAGGTGCCCGTGGCGAAGCGCTCCACGGCGAGCAGGACGGCGGCGAGGGCGGCGTCGGCGATCTCGTTGCGGTAGAGGTCGCTCTTGGAGACGGGCGGCAGGGGGCACGGGACGGTCGCCCACACGTCGCCGGCGTCCATCTCCTCGTCGGCCTGCAGGACGGTCACGCCCCACCGGTCGGCGCCCTCGTGGATCGCCCAGTCGAGCGAGGAGGGGCCGCGGTCGCCGACGGGGCCGGGGTGGACGATGAGGCAGGTGTGCGCCGACCACACCTCGCGGGGGATCGCCGTCTTCAGCATCGGCGCCACGATCAGCTGCGGGGCGTGCCGGTCCACGGCCTCGGGCAGGGACCCGCCCGGCAGCGCGAGTTCCACGGCCACGGTGTGGCCTCGGTCGCGCAGTTCGGCGTGGACGCGCTGGGTGAGGCTGTTGAACGCACCGGCCACGAGCAGGATGTGCACGGCGGCCTCCGGGCGGGCGACACGGGGCGCCGACGGGCGCCGCGGGCCGGACGCTCCGGCCGTTGCCGATCGTCGGGGGCGCCGGACCCGCGGGCCGGGAGACAGGCTGCGAGGTCACCCGAAGGACGGTCGGCTACCCGCCACCCGGCCGCCGCGCGCCTCGGCGTACCGGCGCGTCAGCCGGTGGCGGGCCGCGGGTAGACGCGGGACTGCTTGACGCTGCCGAAGGCGAAGCTCGACTCGATCGAGGCGATACCGGGGATGGCGTGGATCCGGTGGCGCACCAGGGCCTCGTAAGCCTCCAGGCTCTCGATGACGACGCGCAGCAGGTAATCGCTGCTGCCGGCCATCAGGTAGCAGTCCTGGATGTGCTCGATGACCTGGACCTGCTCCTCGAAGACGCGGACCGCCTCCGCGGTGTGGCGTTCCAGCCGTATCCGGACGAAGACGGTGATCGGCAGCCCGAAGGCCACCTGGTCGACCGTGGCCGTGTAGCCGCGGATCAGACCGGACTCCTCCAGCCGCCGGACCCGGCGCAGACAGGGCGACGGCGACAGCCGGACCCGGTCGGCGAGGTCCTGGTTGGACAGCCGTCCGTCGGCCTGCAATTCCCGGACGATCTGCAGATCGACTGCGTCCACTGGCTCTCCTTGGCAGATTCTGCCCCCAAGCTATGCCTGAGAGGCAGAACTGGCAATCGCCTGCCCCGGCAAAAGCCCTACGGTTGCCTTCTGGCCGGATCCGGCCCCTGAGGCTGGAGGAGCCACCTTGCCCCGCTCGGCGACCACGCCCGCGCCCATACCGGCGCCCACCCGCGCCCCGGCCGCGCCCCGCTCCGGCCCCTCCCCCCAGGCCCGGGGCATGGCGGCCCTCCTCGTCACCGTCACGATCTGGGCCGCCTTCGCACTCAGCGCCCGCGCCCTGAGCGCCTCCTCCCTCCTGCCCGCCGACGCGGCCCTGCTGCGCTTCGGCGTCCCGCTCCTGGTCCTGGCGCCGGCGCTGTGGCGGCGCCGGCGGCGGATCGCCGCGGTCCGCCCGGCCGCCGCACTCAAGATCGCTTGCGGTGCGGGGGTGCCGTTCTTCCTGGCCGCGATGTACGGCGGCTCCCTGACCTCGGCGGCGTTCGTCGGCTCGATCGTCCCCGGGATGGTGCCGCTGTTCGTCTCCGCGCTGATGGTGGCCGCCGGCCGCGGCCTGCCCCGGGGTACGCAGGCGGCGGGCCTGGCGCTGATCACGGCCGGCGTGGCCGCCCTGGTCTGGCGCTACGTCGTCCCCGTGGACACGGACGTCCTGGCCGGCGCGGGGCTGCTGCTCCTCGCCAGCGGGCTCTGGGCCCTGTACACGGTGGGCCTCAAGGAGGTGGACCTCGATCCCGTCGGGTCGATCGGCCTGCTGTGCCTGCCCTCGTTCGCGGCCATCGCCCTCCTGGTCCTCACGGGAGTCCTCCCCACGGGCCTGGCCTCCGCCGCCCCCACCGACATCGTCCTGTTCCTGGTGGTGCAGGGCCTCGGCGTGGGCCTGTGCGCGGGCCTGCTGTACGCGTACGCCATCCGCAGGCTGGGCGCGGAGCGCAGCTCCGCCGTCGGCAGCCTCAGCCCCGTCCTGGTCGTCGTCCTCGCCGTCCCGCTGCTGGACGAGTCGCCGACCCTCGCCGTACTCGTCGGCGTCCCCCTGATCACCGCGGGCGTGGTGCTGGCCAACCGCCGCCCCCGCACCTGAGCCCGCGCCCGCACCGCACCCTCTCCCGCGCCCGAACCCGACCTGAGGTCCCCGCAGATGCTTGAGCTCCTCCTCCCGCCGCCCGTCGACCCGCTGTGGGACCTGGCCGAGGCGTACGGCGCCGACGCCCGCCCCGAGCGGCTGAACCTGGTCCTCGGCGTGTACCGCGACGACCGGGGCGGCACCCCGGTGATGGCGGCCGTACGTGAGGCCGAGATACGCCTGGCGGAACGTTCCGCCTCGAAGGAGTACCGCGGACTGTCCGGGAACGCCGCGTTCAACCGCGCGATGCTGTCGCTGATCCTCGGCAGTGGCCCCTCCGCCGACCGGGCGGTGGCGGTCCAGACGGTCGCGGGCAGCGGAGCCCTGCGCCTGCTGGCCGACCTGATCTGCCGGACCCGCCCGGGCACCACCGTGTGGATCAGCGATCCGGCGTACGTCAACCACCGGCCGATCCTGGAGGCCGCGGGCCTGACCGTGCGGACGTACGCCTGTACCGACGGCCCGGCCATGCTCCGCGACCTGACCCGGGCCGGCCGCGACGACGTCGTCCTCCTGCAAGGCTGCTGCCACAACCCCACCGGCGTGGACCCCTCCGCCGAGGACTGGGAAGCCATGGCCGACCTCGCCGCCCGGACCGGCTGGGTGCCCTTCGTGGACCTCGCGTACCACGGCCTCGGCGACGGCCTGGCGGCGGACCTGGCGCCCACCCGGATGCTCGCGGAGCGCGTACCCGAGATGCTGATCGCGATCAGCTGCTCGAAGAACTTCGGCCTCTACAGCGACCGCACGGGCTGCGCGATCGTGGTCGGCACCTCGCGCCAGGCCCTCCGGCACGCCGAGACGGCCCTCCAGAACGCCGCCCGCACCCTCTACTCGATGCCCCCGGAACACGGCGCGGCGGTCGTCACCACCATCCTGGAGGACGAGACCCTCCGCACCCTGTGGCAGACGGAACTGGACACGATGCGGGCCCGCATCGAAGCCAACCGCATCACCCTGGCCACGCACCTGACCGCGCTGGGCCACGAGGCCCAGGCGCGGACCCTCGCCCGCCAGAAGGGCATGTTCTCGATGCTCCCCCTGACCCCGGAACAGATGCTCCGCCTGCGCGCCGAGTGCGCCATCTACGGCACCACGGCCGGCCGCATCAACATCGCGGGCCTCCCGACGGACCGCGTCGAGTGCGTGGCGAAGGGCATGGCCCAGGTCCTGGACGCCCCATAGCCCCGTCACACAGCCAGTCCTCCCCGCGCTCGAAGGACCGGACGATGGGATCCCCCTCGGCGGCGGCATGCTCCCGGGCGTGCCGCACCGGCGAGGAGTCACAACGCCCGACGTGCCCACAGGTCAGGCACAGCCGCAGATGCACCCAGGCCCCTCCCGGCCGCATGCAGTCCTCACACCCCTCCAACGAGCCGGGCACGACAAGCCGGACCATGACCAGATGCCGATCGGGCGCCGCTGCCCATCGCGGCTTCCGGGTCTGGCTGTGCGGCACGACTCCAGGCGGGCGGGTTGCACCTCCTGCACCGTGCGCCTGCTCTGGTAACAACGACCTCGAGGGTCACGCGCCCAGCGAGGCCGATTGCTGTCTCAATCAAGGGCTTCATAGCCGAGACCGGGCTCGCGCTGGAGCCCCCGTAGCCCCGTCACCCTGCCCTTTCAACCTCAGCGTCAGACCACGCTGAAGCCCCGCCAGGTGTTACCTGGCGGGGCTTCAGATTTGCACCCGTGGATTCACTCCCGGTGCCGCTGATTGGGCACCATCACCGGGGCGTCGCAACGAATCCGGAGCGGCTCCCTCTCTTACGGGAGAGGATCAGAGTGTATCGATTTCGTTCCCCTTCGAGTCAATGATCGCGTAGTCGCCGGGATAGGGGACCCAAACCCCAATCCCATTAGGCCACGAGACAATTTCAAGCGAGGCCACGTTTGAGATTGCGGTCCGGAGAAAGACCGCCTCACCGTCGCTCAGGGAGAAGGTGGTTCCTACCGGCTCGAAGCACACCTCGACGCTTTCCCCTTGCGCCGCCGCAAATTTCAGGTCTACGACCTGCTCGTTCTTGCTCACCCGACTATCTCCAAGCATCGATGATCTCCTGAGTCAGCACCACGCGCGCCGGTGCAGTCTTTCCACCCTTCCCTGCAAGCGCTGCGCTCTGGTAGAAGTCCTGCAATTTCTCCGCGTCACCCCTGCTCGCCAACCCTCTCAATTCAGCCGGGGAGCGTGTTCCTATGAGGTGAGAGGGATCTCCAGAACCCCAGACGCGCCCGCCCACTTCTTGCAGGGTGCCACCTTCAAGTTTCGGAACGCCGACCCTGCCGCCCGGATTGGTGAGATCGGTGGCGTTCCCCTTGGAGTCGACCGAGAAGCGAGGATCACAGTTGCTGTTGTGAACGAGGACTGGAGTCTCGCCCGCCAGCACATAGTACGTGTGGAAGTCAGCTACGGTGAAGTTGTACGTTACAACACGCTCCGCGTAGGGATGGTTCCCAGTAACCTGAACTAGGTCGCCATCGTCCGTGAGGAGCTTCGCCCCCGCAGTCAAGTCTCCAGCATCAATCCACCTCTGTTCCAGGGGAGACCAGAATGGGTGCTCGCGGGTGGCGACGATCCGACCTTGCCCCTCAGCGCCTTCGACCGAAAGGGCGTTGAGCTCCCTTTCACCTTCCGTTCGAATCAGCTGAGTTACGACTTTCGCCTTAGATTCTCCGGAGACCGGGTCCGTGGATTTGACTTCGTCACCCTCAACGATGTCTTCGATCTTCTTCGTCGAGCCATCACCCATTACGACCAAGGTTCCGGCTAGGAAGCAGTTGCCCGCCGTACCCCTGCCTGTCCCTGTCGGGCCATTGCTCCTTCCGTGGCCCCAGAGTTCAGCCGCGAGGCCGGGGATTTGGAAAGCGGCACTCTCGGTGTTGATGCCGTGTTCCAGCAGCCAGTTGTCGAAATCGCCGCCGTAGTCACATCCCGGCGTTCCAGCGCCACCGTTCCAGCAGTCGTCGTCACCGAACACCCACCCGAAGAGTGACGCGGTGTGGACGCCGCTGCTTATCGCGCCGTAGAACGCTTCTGCGACCCATGTGGAGTTGCTTGTGTCCGGCTTTGGCTTCGGCTTCGGCTTCGGTGTCGGCTTGGCCGGGTATTTGACGCCGCCGCCGTTGGCGCCTTCGCTGTGGCAGAAAAGTCGGCAGCCTCTGGTGAGCGTGCCTCGCTTGGCGCTGTACCGCGTTGCGGTTTCTACGACCTTTTCGGGGGCGGATTCGAAGCCGGGATCGTCGTTACCGCCTTCGAAATACCTGAGCCCGTCCGGGTCGGAGTAGGTGAAGGGGTTGTTGGCGGAGTAGGTGTAGCCGTGGAGTTGCTGCGAGTCGGTGAGGTCCATGATCGGGTCGACGGATATGAATCGGCCGATCAGGGGGTCGTATTCGCGGGCTCCGATGTGGGTCAGGCCGCTGTCGTTGTCCTTGGTGCCTCCGACGAAGGTCTTCTCGCCGGTCCACGTCGTCGGCTGGGTGCCGCGGGCGTCTCCGAACAGGCCCGTCTTGCGGCGGGTCACCGTCTGGGTGGTGTCCGCGGTGACCTGGGTGGTGCCGGTGTTGTGGTGGTCGGCGAGGGTGAAGGTGAGCTTGCCGGCCGTGCGGACCGCGACGTCGCCGTAGTAGCGGGTGCCTGTGACCGTGCCCGACTTGTCGAGCTTGAGTTCGTTGCCCGCCGGCAGGTAGAGCGTGGTGCTGTCCTTCTCCTTGCGCAGGAGGCGGCTACCGGTGGTGTCGTAGACGAACGTGTTCGTCGTGGTGCCCTGGATCAGGGACTTCAGGCGGCCTTCGGGGTCCCAGTCGAGGTACTGGGTTTCGCCGGTGCCGCTCTTGCGGGTCTTGGTGTTGCCCGCCGCGTCGTAGGTGAACGTTTCCTCGTGCGGGTCGGTGCCCGTCTGGGTGACCTTGGGCAGGTCGTGCTTGCCCGGGGTCGGGGGCGCGTAGGTGCGGACGGTGTCCGCGGTCGGGCCCGAGGCGGTCTGGTGCTTGGTTTCGGTCTTGCGGTTCCCGATGGCGTCGTAGGTGTACGTGGTCCAGTACGGGTCCTCGCCGCCGATGACGGATGCGGAGGGGGTGGCGGCGCAGGTCTCGCCCTTGTTGGTCCAGGCCTCCGTGATCCGGCGCAGGGCGTCGAGGTTGACGCACTGGATGTCGGTCGTGCGGGCCGCGTCCTGGCCGTACGCCGTGGCGATCGCGGTCAGGTTGCCGACCGGGTCGTTGGTGTACTTGGTGTCCTCGAGCCGCTGCGGCGCGACATCGCGGTCAGTGACGGCACGCGTGAGGGTACCGGTGTGCTCGTCGTACTCCATCGTCCGGTACAGGCGCTGGCCGGACGCGCCGAGTTCCTGACGGACGGTACGGCCGTAGTGGTCGTAGGCCATCGCCGAGACGAGGCGGCTGTTGCCGGCGCCCATGCTGTTGAGCAGACCGGAAACCTGCTTGTAGGTGCTGCCGACCGTTTCGGCGGGGAGGCCGCCCATGGCCGGCTGCTTGGTCGTCAGGGGCTGGCCGGCGATGTTGTAGGTGTTCGTCCACTTGTAGGTGCCGGCCAGGGCGCCGGTGTCCGGGGTGGACGGGATGGTGACCTGGGTGTCGAGCGGCTGGTAGAGGTCGTTGTAGGCAAGGACCTCCGTGGTGTACGCCGCGCCGTCGACGTAGCGCGTCGACTTGGCCGGCTGGCCCTTGGCCACGGTGTCGTAGACGGTCGCGGTCAGGGTCGTGGCCCCCTGCTTGGCGGCTACAGGACGACCGAGGTCGTCGTAGTCCGTGTGCAGGGTGATGCCTCGGGCGTCGGTGACGTCCGTGACGCGGTCGCCCGCGTCGTAAGTGGTCTTGAGCAGGCCCTTGTCCGGGTCGTTGACCTCGGTCTTGCGGCCGCGGACGTCGTAGGTGTACGTCCACTTGGCGTTGACCGGGTCGGTGACCTGGGACAGTCGGCCGAGCCTGTCGTAGGTGTAGAAGGTCGACTGTGAGGCGGTGCGGGCCGGGTCGGTGTACTGCCTGGCCTCGACCGTGCGCCCGAGGGCGTCGACGACCGTGGTCGTCACGGTGCCGCCCGGAGGCGGGACGACCGTGGTGGTGTCACCCGTGTAGCTGGTCGTGGTGCGCTTGGTCTCGACGCCCTTGTTCTTGGCGATCACCGCGGTGGGGCGGCCCGCGCCGTCGAAGAGGGTGTCGGTGGAGGCCGGGTAGTTGAGTTCCTGCCCCGTGACCAGCTCGGGCGAGGGCGCGCCGTCGGCGTAGTAGGTGCCGGAGGAGCGCCAGGCCAGGCCACGGGTGTCGTAGAACGTCTCCGTGATCAGACGGCCTGCCAAATCGGGCGACTGGGTCTGCGTCTGGCGCTGGCGCAGCAGTCCGTCCTGGATGGAGTGGACGACCGCGTACTTGCGGTCGTGGGTCAGCGTCTTGGACGTGACGACGTTGGGGCCGCTGTTGCGGACGGTGTACTCGAAGGCGCGGCTGGGGAGCTCGGGGTAGGTCTCGGCCGCCCAGTTCGGGACCCAGACCTTCGTGGTCCGGCCCAGTGCGTCGTACGCCGTGGTGGTGACCTTGCCGTTGGGGTCGGTGACCTTGGTGGCCTGGCCGCGCAGCGGGTCGATCTGGCTGGCGACGGTGTGGCCCATCGGGTTCTTCGCCGTCATCGCCGTCGCGGCTTCGCCGGTGGCCGGCGTGTACGCGGTGGTGGTCACCTTGCCGTAGGCGTCGGCGGCCGCCAGGGCCCGGCCGTACATGTCGTAGCAGAGTTGGTTGCCCGCCGCGCCGCAGGTGGACGGGATGCTGTTGGTGGTGTCGTAGCCGTCGCCCCTGCCGTTGATCTTCTCGGTCTTCGTCACCAGACCGGTGCCGGGGACGGTGCCGAGCGTGCCGTTGTCGTAGTAGGTCCGGGTGTCGTCGATGATGTCGGCCGGACCGGTGCCGGGAGTGTCGCACGGCAGGGCAAGGGTCTCGACGCGGCTGGTCCGGTTCAGGATCCACGTGGCGGTGTTGCGCGCGTAGGTGGTCCTGGTGCAGGACTCGTCGCCGGTCTTCGCGGTGTCGCCGGTGGTCGACTGCCAGTCGACCATGCCGTAGTCGTCGAAGTGACGGCTGGCCTCGGTCGTGCGGGTGCCACCGGTGACAGTGGTACGGGTCGACTCCTTCTCGACGTTCGTCTTGTAGGAGACGAGGTCGGGCAGGCCGGGACGTACCCGCTTGGCCACCAGACCCGAACGCCACGGGGTGCTGGACGTCGCGCTCACGAGCTTGCTGGTGTCGTCGCCGTCGTAGGTGGCCTTCTCGCGGACCATGCCGGCGAACTCGGGCCGGTCGGTGACCGCGGCTCCCGTGCCGTCCTTGACCTCCTTGCCGTCGAGGCCCCGGAAGTAGCGGGTCTCGGACAGCGTGCGGGGGTCGCCTGTGTCGCCGGTGCGGGTCTGGACGAGTCCGTATCCGCGGGAGACGGAGTGGACGCGGTCCTCGGCCTTGGTGAACTCGCTGGTGTCCTTGTCCCAGGCTGCTCCGCCGAGGTAGGTGTACGAGGTCACCTCGTCGGGGGTCGAGGCGAGGTTGTCGCCCTCGAGGATCTGCGTGACGACGTACGTGTTGAACCAGTCGAGCTTGGCGGTCTCGCCCTCCCACGCCCACTTGACCGGGTAGCAGCGGGTGGTGTTCGTCGCGTCCGCGGCCGGGAGGGCGGTGGGGGTGCAGTCCTGCGGGGAGTAGGTGACTCCGATCGTGCCACCGGTCTCGGTGGTGACCTTGGACATCCGCAGCCGGACGTAGGGGGCCAGGCCGTCGCCGGTCTTGTCCACCCGGTTGGGCTTCTGCTCACCGGTGAAGGTGACGGGATCGAGGGTGACGTCCGCCGCCGGGCCCGCCTTGGCGGTGCGGGTGATGGACTTCAGCCACATCGGGGTGGAGATGCCGTCGCCCGAAGGCGGGAAGTTCTGGTCCAGGGTCCACGAGTCGACATCCTGGTAGGCGCCGCCGGTGAGGAGCTTGGTGTGGATCGCCGTCAGGCGCATCCGCGACCAGAACGTCGGCGAGTACTGCCCCTTGCACTCCGTGGAGCCGTCCTTGCAGAACAGGTCGTACGGGGAGTCCGGCCAGTTCTTGGCGTTGGCCTCGTCGAAGGTGCCGCAGTTGGCCAGGCAGCGCTCGCCGACGTCGAACTTCACCTGGGCCATGGCCTGGCCGGTGTAGACGGCGTCGGAGCGCAGGCCGTAGTCGATGCGGTCGAGCCAGCCGCCGCGGATGTACTGGGTGACCGTGGCCTTGCCGGTGGTCTCCGAGACGTTGCGGCCGTAGTTGTTGGTCTCGGTCTTCCAGTAGTACGCCATCGCGTCGCCGCCCGGGGTGACGACGTAGTCGAGCTGCCAGCGCCAGACCTGCTGGCACCAGGCGCTCGCGAAGGAGGCGTTGTAGCAGGGCTCGCCCGCCTGGTTGCCGAAGACGGGCGCGGTCCAGGCCGAGTTCGTCGTCGGCGTGGACGCGTCCTTCCAGCCCGGCAGGCGGTTCAGACCGAAGAAGTACTGCGTACCGTCGGTCGTCGTGATCTTCCAGTGCTCGCCGTCGTTGTCGCCGTTGACGGCGCCGGTGAGCTTCTCGACCTTCTCGCCCGAGTCCGAGGCCGGGTGCCAGCCCTTGCCCTGCTCGTAGACGAGCTCGGTGGACTTGCCGCCCAGCGACAGCGTGGCGTTGTCGTTGAACCAGCACTGGTCGCCGACCTTGGTGGTGTTGGTGCCACCGCTCTTGTCGTCGTTGCACGGCTTGTACCGGCGCTCGATGAAGCCGGGCTCCCAGGACCAGCCGTCACCGATCCACGAACCCTGGCTGTTGGACTGGCCCGTGCGGCCGTCGACCGACTGGGAGCTGTAGCCGAGGGAAATCTGCGGTGCGAGCCCACCGGGCACCGACGGCGCCGAGACCGGGTATGACCAGGAGAAGCCCCCGGTCGAACCGCCCGCGCTCCACGCACCCGAGGACTGCAGCGAGGTCGCCTTGTAGTCACCCGTGGGACCCGCGTCGCCGGCCGTCGCCGCCAGGACGGTCGCGCCGACCGCCGCCGCGGGAGCCGCCTTCGCCACCGGTGCGCCTGCGGACTTGGCCGCAGGCACGGATGTCGTACCCGGTGTCGTCACCTGGGTCGACAGCTTGCCCGTACGCGTGTCGTTGTGCGTCTGCAGAGGCTTCTGCGTACGGCACTCCGCGCGATCGGGCGTCGTGAGCGCGCACGCCGGAAGCTCCACCAGGCGCAGCCGGGAGGCGTAGTCACCGCCGTAGGCGCCCCGGAAGGAGTTGTAGTCCACCTCGACCTTCGCCGATGCGGACTGCGCGCTGCCGTCCGAGCGGCCCACCGAGAGCACCACACCGTCAACGCCGGCCTTGCGCGCCGCGTCCTTGCCGACGACGGAGACCTTGACCTTTGACGGTGCTTCGGCCGCCTTGCCCGGGGCGGCGTAGACCGCAACCGGGAGCTTGCCGGCCTGCTGCGCGCGCGGGCCGACGACGGGCCCCTGCGCAGGCCCCGACAGGAAGGACTTGGAGACCGGCCCGGAGGCCCCCCTCAGGTCCACATCCGCCGATCCGGCCGTCGGCCAGGCCACGCTCGGCGCCTTCCACGCGGTCGCACTCGCGTCGTCGCTCTTCGGCGCTCCGCCCGTACGGACCGGCTGGACCGGAACCGCCCTGGGCTGCTTGAGCTGCGGTAGCGACGGCTTGGATTTGCTGTCTGCTACGGCAATCGCGCTCGGGAGCATACCTGAGAGGACTGCGGCGGCCAATGCCACAGAAAGCCCTCTCGTGCGAAATGTTCTCACACCCCACCCCATGCTTCTAGAAAGATTTACCGGCGCAGGCTAACAGCACAGATTCCCGCTATTCGATCCTCATCAAATGGCTCCAATTCACCATCCGACACCTCTTGTTACCGCAAAGTAGATCCATCTGAATCAATCGGACAAGCCGAGAGGATCGGCTCAGATTCGCAGGTGAGAGCTACATATGGAGTGCAGGTTCCAGGTAGAGTCGCGCCGACTATCGGACAGATGGAGTGTGCGTGAGAAGAAGAGAGGCCCTGCCCGGTGCGCCGGGCGGGCGGGGGATTTCACGAATAGTCGCGCTGGCCGTGGCAAGCGGAATAGCTGCTACCGGATTGGCTGTAATTCATCCGCCTGCGGCCGCGGCCGCCGCCGCCACCGATCCCGTCGCCGACGGTTCTATGAGTGCGGAGGACTTCGCGCTCGCCAAGGCGAAAGAAACCGGCCAGCCCTACGAGCTGACCTCCGCGCGGACCGAGGCCTCGGACACCTGGGCGCTGCCGACCGGCAAGTGGTCGGTCAAGCGGCACGGGACGACCGTGCGCGTCCGGCGCGCCGGCGGCTGGGTGGCCACCGACCCGTCGCTGCAGTTCGCGGCGGACGGGAAGGTGAGGCCGAAGGCGTCGGCCGTCGCGATCACTTTCTCGGGCGGGGGCACCGGTCCGCTGCTGACCGGGGTGAAGAACGGCCGGACCCTGTCGCTGACCTGGCCGAAGGCACTGCCGAAGCCGACACTCGCCGCGAACGTGGCGACCTACGCCAATGTGCTGCCGGACGTCGACCTGCAACTGAAGGCCGAGGTCGAGGGGTTCTCCCAGCTGCTGGTGGTCAAGACCGCTGCCGCTGCCAAGCATCCCGACCTCACGACGCTTAAGTTCAAACTCGACACCATGGGCCTGGACGTCACCAAGGACGCGACGACGGGGCTGTTGAGCGCGGTCAACCCGGCCGGTGAGGTGGTCTTCACCTCCCCGAACCCCGTGATGTGGGACTCCACCACCACCGGGGCAGCGACCCGGACCCTCGCCCGTTCGGCTGTGGCCTCCTCGGGCTCGGGGACGAAGACCACCCCCGCCGAAGTCTTCGTGCCGCCGGCCGGGGCCCAGAACGCGCAGATGCCGACCACCCTCACGGGCGGCACCCTGGAGATCAAGCCCGACCAGGCGCTCCTGACCAGGCCCACCACGACGTACCCCGTCTACATCGACCCGTCGGTGGCGTGGGGCGAGCGGCAGAACTGGGCGTGGGCGTACCGCACGTGGCCGAACAACTCCTACTGGAACACCAAGGAGGACGTGCGGGTCGGCTACGAGGACGACACGAACGGACTCTCCCGCACCTTCTTCCAGCTCGACACCTCCGCCGTCAGGGGCGCCCAGATCTCGAAGGCGACGTTCCGCCTGAAGGAGACCTGGTCCTGGTCCTGCGAGCCCAAGCCCGTGGAGCTGTGGACCACCAACCCCATCTCCCCGCAGACCACCTGGAACCAGCAGCCCAACCGGCGCACGTGGCTCGACACCGTCACCGCCGCCAAGGGGCGGCCCGGCTGTGAAGCCGGAAACCTGGAGTTCAACGCCACCGCCGCCGTCCGGGAAGCGGCCTCCAACGGCCGGTCCAACGTGACCATGGGGCTGTACGCGTCCAACGAGAGCGACAAGTACCACTGGAAGCGCTTCGACCCCAAGACCGTCACACTGGAGATCGAGTACAACAACCCGCCCAACACCCCGGCCGACCCGGGTACCTCGCCCTGGGTCCCCTGCAAGCAGGGCGGCTCGATCGGCAACACCAACGTCGGCCTCTACGCCAGGATCTCCGACCGTGACGCGGGGAACCTGAACACCGAGTTCCAGATCTTCACGTCCGGCCAGAGCACGCCCTCCGTGAGCCAGACCGTCCCTGCCACCAACGGCACGATCGCCACGTGGAGCGTCCCGAACGCATCCCTCCCCGACGGGAGCTACACCTGGCGGGCACGGACGACCGACCAGGACGGCGCCCAGTCGGGCTGGTCCCCGACGTGCACGTTCACCGTGGACCGGGCGCGGCCGGCGAACCCGCCGAAGATCGCCTCGACCGTCTTCCCCGACGGCACGAACGGCTGGCCGCAGGTGACCGGCAAAGCCCGCCAGGAAGGCGACTTCACCCTCTCCGCGGGCGGTGACAACGGCGTCGTCTGGTACGGCTACTACACCGACTGGGACCCGGAGGTGAAGAGCACCTCGGTCGCCCCGGGGGCTCCGTTCACCGCGAAGATCACCCCGCCCGGCGCCGGCCCGCACTTCGTCTACGCCTTCACCCAGGACGCCGCCGGCAACCGGTCCGACATCGGCGTGTACCGCTTCTACGCGGCCCGCGCTGCGGCGAAGGACGTTCCCCACGACCTCAACGGGGACGGCCACCGCGACATCTGGAGCAACGACCTCTTCGGCAGCCTCCTGACCTACGCGGGCCAGGGCAACGGCAGACTCTCCGCCATGGTCGCCTCCCCCGAGTCCTTCGCCGGCTCCCAGGTCGCCGACCTCGGTGACTGGAACGACGACGGATACAACGACATGGTCTCCCTGCAGCGGCAGCCCGGCGAGCCGGAGAAGACGCTACGGGTCTGGGAGAACAACGGCCGCGGGGCCGTCACCAACCCCGTCGAGAAGACGGTCTCGCAGCCCGCGGAGAACCACTGGTCCAACGCGGAGCAGATCATCACCCCCGGCGATCTCAATGGCGACCAGGTCCCGGACCTTCTCGTCAAGCATGGCGACAAGCTCTGGGCGTACTACAACACCGTGTACGGCAACCTCGACGACGCCCCACCCGTACTCGTCGGCGGCACCGACTGGGACAAGTACACCGTCATCGCTCCCGGCGACCTCAACGGCGACCAGGTCCCCGACCTGTGGCTGCGGGACAACGCCACCGGCGACGTCCTGAGCACCCACGGGCAGAAGAGCCGGGACGAGGGCCAGGCGGTCGACCTGGGTACCTGGGGCACCCTGAACCGCACCAAGATCGGTACCGGCCTCACCCAGGCCGCTTACCCGCAGATCGGCTCGTCCGGCGACCTCAACGGCGACAACATCACCGACCTGTGGGCCCGTCAGGCCGACAACACCATGGTCGGCTGGCCGGGCAGGGCCACCGCCGACGGCTCCACCGTCGGCTCCTTCGCCCCGCGCTTCGAGATCGACGGAGTCCCCGGCGCCCGCATCACCGCCGGTACCACCCTGGCCTCCGGGCAGGAACTCTCCAGCGGCAGCTCCAAGCTGCTGATGAAGTCCGACGGCAACCTCGTGCTGCTCAGCAAGGACGGCAAGCAGCTCTGGGCCACCCGAACCGCCGGGAATCCCGGAGCCACGGCCCGCATGCAGAACGATGGCAACTTCACCGTCCTCGCCGCCGACGCACAGACCGTGCTGTGGAGCAGCAGGAACGGCGTCCCTGGTTCCCACGCTGTGCTCCAGCCCCGCGGCGTGCTCGTCCTCTACACGCCCTCCGGGCAGAGCCTGTGGACCAGCGGCACCCAGAACCGGCCGGACTTCAACGGCGACGGCTACACCGACATGACACTGCGCGACTCCAGCGGCGACCTGTGGGTCTATCCCGGCACCGGCGGCAGCGGCACCAGCACCTTCGGCAGCCGGTACTTCGCCGGCAGCGGCTGGTGACGCGATTCCTGGACGAACCTCTACAGCACCGACTTCACCAACGACGGGTACACCGACATCGTCGGCCGCACCCGTGAAGGCGACCTGTACGTGTACCCGGGCACCGGCCGGACCGGAACCGAGACCACCGGCAACCGCGTTCTGATCGGTACGGGCTGGAACTCCTTCGTCGACCTCGGCTTCGCCGACGTCGACGGCGACGGCCGTACCGACGTCGTCGGCCGTGACGGCGGCGGCAACATGTGGGCCTACCCCCACAGCGGAGGCACGGGCACGCAGGCCCTGGGCGGCCGCGTCCTCTTGGGCACCGGCTGGTGGCCGGCCGACTGGCCCGCGTTCCGGCTGGCCGACTTCGGCAACGACGGCAAGACCGACATCGTGGGCCACAACGCCAACGGCAAGCTCCTCCTCTACCCGAACACGAGCAGCGGCGGTTCGATGACGTTCGGCGCCCCCAGCGTCTTCGGCGAGGGCTGGTGGCCCGGCGAGTGGAACTTCCTCGCCACGGACATGAACAACGACGGCACGCCGGAACAAGCCGGCATCACCCGCACCGGGGACCTCTACCACTTCACCCCCGGCCGCAACCTAATCGGCATCGGCATGAACGGCTACGACGTCATCTTCTGACGTGAGCCCAACACTGAGAGGGGGTGGGGTCCGTACGGGCCCCACCCCCCTTCCGTGCTTCCTCCCTCGTCCGCGCGCGGCTCGCGCACGGCGTACGGCGCCGGGTGTGTGCCCGGGGTGTGCGACCGAGCGCCCCCTGCGGGGCGTGACGGGCACCGTGCCGTCTGCTGTTCTGGTGTCGGAGGTGGGGCCGGTGGACCGGGTCGATCGGGTGCGCGGGGTGTCGCGGGTCGTGGTGGTCGGCGGCCTCGGCGGCGCGCTGTGAGCCGGCGGGAGGACGCGGAGGTCGCGGCCGAGCTGCGGGTCCTGGGGCACCTGCTGGTGGAGGCCGCCCGGCGGGACGGCCGGGCCGCAGCGCAGCGGGTGGTCAAGCGGGCCACGCACGTGCTGGAGCGACTCGCCCCCGGTGATCCGGCGGTCGTGGACGTGCTGGTCCGGCGTTCGGCGGCGTACCTGCTGGTCTTCCGGTCCGGCGGCGGCGAGGCCGACCTGCACGACGCCGTACGGTCGGCGCGCGACGCGCTGCGGGTCGCCGGCCACGGCGATCCGCGCCGGGCGGAGCTGGTCCTGGGCCTGGCCGGGGCCCTCCAGCAGTGCTACGAGGTGTTCGGTGACCTCGGGGCGCTGGACGAGGCCGTCGTGCTGTGCCGTTCGGTCGAACGCTCCGGGGCCCTGCGCCACCTGCTGGCCGAGTGCCTGCGGCTGCGGTACGAACGGACCGGCGCGCCCCGCGACATCGAGGCGGCGCTGCGGGAGCTCAAGGGGCCCGGTGACCCGGCCGATCAGGCCGATCCGCGGCCGCTGTCGGGGCGCTCCGTCGCCCACCTCGCCCGCTACCGGCGCACCGGCGACGAGCGGGACCTGGCCCGCGCCGTCACCTGGTCCCGGCGGGCACTGGACGTCTCCTCCCCCGCCCACCCGGACCGCGGCGAGACGCTGGCGCGGCTGTCGCTGGCCCTCGAGGCCCGCTACGAACGCACGCTGGACCCGCGGGACCTCGACGAGGCGGTCGAGCGGGCGGCCGAGGCGGTCGCCGCCGTCCGGGCCGACAACCCGTGGCACGCGCGGTACCTGTACGGCCTGGGGCTGGCACTGCGCACCCGGTACGACCTCGGCGGCGACCCCGAGGACCTGGACCGCGCGATCGCGGTCGCCCGGCGCGGGCTGGCCCTGCGGCTGCGCGGCCCGGCCCGGGTGTCCCTGCTGCACCACCTCAGCGGCTGCCTGCGGCTACGGGCCGCGCACGGCCAGGACGCGCGCGACCTCGCCGAGGCCCAGCGGCTGGCGGACCGTGCCGTGGACGCGGCGGGCGACGACACCGACGTCCGGGCGGCGATGCTGGCCGCGGCCGCCGGGACCCTGCTGGCCCGCCGCGCCGACCGGGCCGAGCCCCACCTGCTGCGCGAGGCCGTCGCCCGCTACGAGGAGGCGCGGCGGCTCATCGGCCCGCGCCACCCGGCCCGGGCCGTGATCCTGCTGGACCTCGGGGCGGCCCTGGAACGCGGCGGCACGCCCGCGACCGCCGTCTACCGGGAGGCCGCGCGCCTCGCCGACGCCGCAACCTGCGTACGGCTGCGCGCCGCCCGGGCGTGGGGCGAGAGCGCGGTGCGGCAGCGGGACTGGCCGGAGGCGCTGCGGGCGTTCAGCACCGCCGTCGAGCTCCTCCCGCGGCTCGCGGGGATCGCCCTCCCGCGCCCGGACCAGCGGGCGCAGCTGGCGGCCCAGTCCGGGCTCGCGGCCACCGCCGCCGCGGTGGCGCTGCACGCCGGGCAGCCGGGCACGGCGGCCGTGCTGCTGGAGCAGGGCCGCGCGGTCCTGTTCCAGCAGCACGGCCTGGACGCGTGCGGTGACGTCGCCGAGCTCCGTGAGCGGGACGAGGAGCTGGCCGCGCGGTTCGAGCGGCTGTGCCGGGCGCTGGACCCGGGGCCGCGGCCACCGGCCGGCGATCCGGGCCCGCAGGCCGTCGACGAGGGCCGCCACCGGTCGGCGGAGTGGGAGGAACTGCTGACCTCGATCCGGGGCCTGCCCGGACTGGCGTCGTTCCTGCGGCCGCTGAGCGTGCCGGAGCTCCAGGCCGCCGCCGTCGACGGGCCCCTCGTCCTGCTCAACGTGAGCCCGCTGCGCAGCGACGCGCTGCTCGTGCGGCGGCCGGGCACGGACATCGAGGTGGTGCCGCTGCCCGACTCCCTCGCCGCCGGGGTGGAGCACCACGTGGCGGCGCTGACCGGGGAGGCGTCCGCCGCGGTGCGCGGCGAGCGGATCGGGGCCGCGCTCGCGTTCCTCCGGGAGGCCGTGGTGGAGCGGGTCCTGGCCCGGCTGGCCCCCGAGCGGGCGCGGGACGGGGAACTGCCGGGGGGCGGGGAGCTACCGGGGGACGGGGAACTGCCGGGGAACGGGGAACCGCCGGAGGGCCGGGAAGTGCCGGGGGACGGGGAACTGCCGCGGGTGTGGTGGGTGCCGGGCGGGCCGGCCGCGCTGCTGCCGTTCCACGCGTGCGCCCTGGACCGGGTGGTGTCCTCGTACACGGCGACCGTCCGCGCGCTGCTGCGGGGCCGGGAGGCGGGCGGGCCGGTGTCCGGGCGGGCCCTGGCCGTGGGGGTGCCCGTTCCCGAGGAGGAACTGGCGCACGTCGCGCGGGAGATCGAGCTGGTCCGCGACGGGCTCGGGGGCGGCGTACGGACGCTGTGCGGTCCCGTGTACGGACCGGCGGCGACCGCCGAGCGGGTCCGCGCCGAGCTGCCGGGCACCACGCTCGCGCACTTCGCCTGTCCCGCCGAGGGGCGGCTGGCCGATCCGGCGGCGGGCCGGCTGCGGCTCCTGGAGGGCGATCTCCCGGTCGGGGAGATCGCCTCGATGCGACTGCGCGGGGCCCACCTGGCGTACCTGTCGGCCGCCGCCACCGCGTCCGGCGGCACGCGGCCGGCCGACGAGGGGGTCTCCCTCTGCGCGGCGTTCCAGCTGGCGGGCTTCCGGCACGTCGTCGGCACCCTGTGGCCGGCCGGTGACCAGGCCGCCGCGTGCGCCGCCCCGTGCGCCGCGGCGTCGGTCTACGCCGAGCTGCGCGCCGATCCGCACCGGGTGGCCCGTGCCGTGCACCGGGCGTCGGTGCGGGCGCGGGCCGAGCATCCCGGCGAGCCGCTGCGGTGGGCGGCGCTGGTCCACACCGGCCCGTGACCCATCGCCCCGGAACCGGAACCGGAACCGGGCCCGAGCCCGGCACCGGGACCGGCGTCCGTCAGTCCCCGTCGCGGACGGCGACGATGCCGTTGAAGACGCCGACGTACGCGGTGCCGTCCGGGCCGAGGGTGATGGGGGCCCAGTTGTTGTCGTACAGCGGGCCGGTGCCGGTCAGCCGGCGCCAGCGGCGCTCGCCGGTGCGGAAGTCGACGGCGGTGAGGTACCAGGCGTCGATACCGAGGGCGTGGGGCTCCTTCTCGTAGAAGTAGAGCAGCCCGTTGCCGGTGGAGAGTTTGGGCACGGTCGACGGGGAGCGGACGGCGCTCTCCCAGACCGTGTCGCAGCCGCTGCCGTCCGGGCGGACGTCGATGCGGGTGGCACCGCCGACGACGCTCTTGCCCAGCAGCAGGGTGGTGGGGTTCTCGTACCCGTAGTTGTTCTCGACCACGAGGCTGTTGCCCCAGCTGATCAGGGAGTTGTCGGTGGTCGAGGCGCCGGGTCGGAACACCGGCACCCTGCACACCAGCCGCCGGTCGTCCGGGATGCCGGCGCCGCGGCGGAAGACCAGGACGTTCATCCGGTCGTCGGCGTTGTCGGTGATCGCCACGTAGCCGTCGCCGAAGAGGTCGGGGGTGGTGCCCGAACCCTGGTTCACGGAGCCGGGTTTGGTGCCGGTGCCCCGGTCGTACGGCTGGCGCCACTGCACCTCGGGCGTGCCGTCGGCGGTGGCGCGGAAGCTGTAGAGGGCGTGGTCGGAGACGATCGAGACCCCGTCCTGGGCGACGGAGAAGGAGTTCTGGATCTCCTCGCCCCGCAGCTGGACGGAGCGGATCGCACCCGTGGCCGGGTCGACGGTGCCCACCCGGCCCCGCCGGGTGACCCACCAGATCCGGCCGTCCCAGTCGGGCATGACGGAGGTGACGGGGTCGCAGGTGCCGCTGGGCCGGAGGTTGGTCCAGCTGACGCAGTCGTGCGGGACCTGCCCGGTCAGGTCCCAGTCGTTCTCGACGGTGAACTTCCAGCTGCCGTCGGCATTCTGGCTGTGGGCCAGGCGCAGGATGTGCTGGCGGGAGTCGGCGAGGACGGCCCGGTCCTGGTGGTCCAGGTAGAAGTAGGCGCCGCCCGAGGTGTCCTTGAAGATCTTCGAGAAGTCGAGCGAGGTGATCGCCTCGACGGTCGAGGAGCGCTGCGGGAGCTGGTGTTCCGCGAGCGTGTCGAGGGTGCGCGGGTCGAGCAGTTTGACCTTGAAGCCGGAGAAGGTGCCGCAGACGGTGACCAGGCGGCCGCCCGCGTCAAAGGTGGCGGTGGCGCACTCGCCGCCGAGCGCGGCGATCTTCTGGCTGGTGACCTGCGGGTTGCGGCCGAGCGGCCCGGACCAGGGGGTGGTGGCACTGCCCGCCGCGTCGGCGTGCATACCGCTGCGGCCGTTGGGCGCGAGGAAGGGGTGCTGCGGCGGCCCCTGTCCGGGCAGCGGGGCGGCCGCCGCCGGACTGCCGTCGTAGTGGCCGACCAGGCGGTGGCCGGGCGCCTTGGGTATCTCCTCGGCCTGCGCCGGGGAGCTCCCGGTCAGCACCATGAGGGCGACGAGGGCCGGGACCACGGCGCAGTTCAGCGTTCTTCGGAACATCCGGACGTCCTCCGTTCCAACTCTTCTGTTGACACTGCGTATGACAGTCGCGCCGCCGCCCGACGCTAGATCGCCGTGCCGGAGGAGTCCATGGCGGCGTCCCATGATTCATGAACGCGCAACAGAGGGGAGGGAGGAGACGAGGGAAGGCTCAGGGGTTGAGGCTGCCGACCACGGCGGCCGTGGCGGTCAGGCCGTCGTGGATGGTCGCGGCCATGCTGCTGCTCGCGAGGTAGAAGCCGAGCAGGACGCACACGAGCGCGTGGGAGAACTTCAGACCGCCGTTGCGCACGAAGATCCACGCGAGGACGAGGAGCAGGACGATCGCGGAGAGGGAGATCAACGGATTTCTTCCAGGAGGCTCCGCCCTTGAGGGCGGGGAGGAATGGATCCCTGGCGCGGAGCCGCGAAGCGGCGGAGTTCTCTGCACATCTGTCC
>NZ_JBIVFN010000024.1:0-108929 GCF_044748145.1 Streptomyces sp. NPDC090022 | reverse complement strand
CCTCGAGCCGGCTGAGCGCGGTGGACGACATGCGCAGCCGGTAGGTGTACCGGGCGTGCCCGGCCACCTCGTCGCCCACCGCTGATGCCGTCATGACGATCAACGTATGCGACCCCACTGACAACGGAAGAGAGTGCAGGTCAGGGCAGATGTGCAGAGAACTCCGCCGCTTCGCGGCTCCGCGCCAGGGATCCATTCCTCCCCGCCCTCAAGGGCGGAGCCTCCTGGAAGAACTCCGGTGAAACCGGGGTGTTGACAGGAGTGACCTTGTGCCACACTCCTGGACATGCTGGGTGTGACCGATCTTCCGACCTACCTCGCGGGCCTGGTGCTGATCATTCTGCTGCCGGGGCCGAACTCGCTGTACGTGCTCTCCGTCGCCGCCCGGCGCGGTGTGCGCACCGGGTACCGGGCCGCCGCCGGCGTCTGGACCGGCGACACCGTGCTGATGGTGCTGGCCGCGGCCGGGGCGGCCTCGCTGCTGCAGACCAGCCCCGTGGTGTTCGGGATCGTCAAGCTGCTCGGCGCCGGGTACCTGACCTGGCTGGCCGTCGCCATGCTGCGCGGCGCCTGGGCGCTGTGGCGCTCGCGCGGTGAGCGGGACGGGGAGCCGGCCGGGGCCGGGGACGGCGTCGCCGGTGACGCGGGGGAGGCGGAGCGGCCGTACCGGCGGGCGCTGCTGATCAGCCTGTTCAACCCGAAGGCCATCCTCTTCCTGGTGTCCTTCTTCGTGCAGTTCGTCGACCCCGCCTACGCCTACCCGGCGCTGTCCTTCCTGGTCCTGGGCACCCTGCTCCAGGTCGGCAGCTTCCTCTACCTGACGCTGCTGATCTTCGGCGGGACCCGGCTGTCCGCGGCCTTCCGCAGCCGCCGGCGGCTCTCGGCCGGTGCGACCTCGGCCGCCGGGGTGCTCTTCCTCGGCTTCGCGGCCAAACTCGCCGTCAGCTGAGCGCCCGCCGCAGCACCGGTGTCAGCGGGCGTTCCACCAGGCGGTGGACCGCCCAGGCCAGCCCCAGCATCAGCGCCACCGTGACCACGAGGACGACGGCCGGCGGCAGCGCCGGCCCCAGGGCGGAGATCACCGTCCAGCCCAGGTGCTCGTGCACCAGGTAGAACGGGTACGTCAGCGCCCCCGCCGCCATCAGCCACCGGCCGCCGGCCGGGCCGAACCGGCCGAACCGGCCGAGCGGTCCCAGCGCGACCAGCGCGACCGCGAGGAACCCCGCCGTCACCACGGCCACGATCACCAGCGCGCTGCGGTACGAGAAGAACCGCGGGTCCGGCGCGTGCCACAGCCCCGCCACCGCGTAGTGCTGCCCGAGCAGCCAGCCCGCCCCGGTCACGCACCAGGCGAGCGCGTCGCGGCGGTCGCGGTGCAGGAGGTAGAGGCCGATGCCGCCGACGAAGAAGGGCGCGTACTGCGGCATCAGCGCCTCCGTCAGCAGCGCGTGGTCGGAGGCGTCGGCGAGCGCGGCGGCGAACAGCCAGCCCCCGCAGAACAGCAGGGTCCGGCGCCGGCCGCCGCCCGGCAGCACCACGCACAGCGCGAACAGCACGTAGAACCGCAGCTCGGCCCAGAGCGTCCAGCACACCCCGAGCACCCGGTCCGCGCCCAGCGGCTGCTGGAGCATGGTCAGGTTCACCAGGAGGTCCGAGGCGGACACCGTCGGGTACGCCACCAGCGTCACCAGGCCGATCGCCACCCAGTACGCGGGGTAGAGACGGGCCGCGCGCGAGGCGGCGAAGGCGCGCGTACGGCGGCCCCGGGCGCTCATGCAGATCACGAAGCCACTGATCACGAAGAAGATCTGGACGCCGAGACAGCCGTACGCGAACCAGCCCGACGCCGTCGGGAACAGCTCCCGGGGCGAGGCGCCCCAGGCCCTGGCCACCTCGCCGTCGCGCCCGCCGTAGTGGTAGCCGGCGACCATCAGCGCGGCGAGCAGCCGCAGCCCGTCGAGGGCGGCCAGCCGCGGCGGGCCGCCCGCGCGCCCGCCCGCACCGCCGGCTGGGTCCTGGCCGGGCCGTTCCCCCGCGGGGGACCGTGCCTCGTCGCGCGCCGCGGCGCTCGCGTCGAGCGAGGTCACCGCCCTCGTCCCGAGGCCGCCCGGCGCAGCCGCTTGGCCTGGCGCACGGCCCGGCGCAGCACCGGGCTGCCGCGCAGGAAGGACAGCTGGGACGGGATGCCGCCGGGCAGGGCCAGGGTGGTCAGCCGCTTGCGCTTGAAGTACCGCCAGGTGCGCGCGTCCAGCCGGGAGGCGAGGTAGCGCTCGGCCTCGGGCCGGCGGGCGGCCAGCACCTGCGGCTGCATGGTGAACCCGACGGCGGTCACCAGCCCGGCGAGTTCCTCGCGGACCCGCTCCGGGCCGGGGGCCCGCCAGCCGCGTACGGCGTCGTGGTCGGCCAGCGCGGGCAGCAGGGCGTCGACGACGGTCAGCGGGACCCGGTTGCTGTTCTGGTACGGGGCGAGCCGGGCCAGTATGACGTCGGTACCGGTGTGCGCGACCGGGAGCCCGTACAGGGTGGCCGCCGTGAGCAGGCCGGTGGAGAAGCAGCCGACCACCAGCGCCGGGCGCAGCCGCTGGTAGAGCACCTCGGCGAGGACGGGCTCGGTGACGACGGTGAAGGGGATGCCGAGCCGCTCCGCCTCCGCGGCGGCCCGGTCGCTGTAGCACGCCGGGGCGGAGGGGTGCGGCTTGAAGACGATCTCGCGGTGGCCGAGGGCGTGGGCGCCGCGGACCATCGCCACGTGCAGTTCCTCCTCCTCCCGCGCGGGCAGCAGGTCGAGGGCGGAGAGGTACTGGCCGAGCAGCAGCGCCGGGGCGTCGGCGGTGATGTCGGGGGCGTCGGCGGACAGCTCCGTGAGCACCTTCAGGAACAGCTCGCCGGGCACCAGCTCGGCCGGTACGCCGAACTCGGTCAGCAGCAGCGGCTCCAGGCCGGGTACGAGGTCCAGGTGCAGGACGCGCCGGACCCGGACGCCGATCTGGGGGTCGATCTTGAAGCGGGTGGGCCCGTAGCTCATCAGGCCGTCGGCGTAGACGTCGACGGCGGCGCCGGGGAAGAGCTGGCACAGGGCCTGCGCGGGGGAGACCTGGATCGACTCGACGATCAGCTCGATACGGTCCTCGCCCAGCCCCCACAGGGCGCGCAGCTGCCGCTCCCACAGCGGGACGTCCTCGCCGCGCGGGGCCCAGGAACTGGGGTGGAAGGGCTCGATGACGTGGTTCCAGTCCAGGACCTCGTCGAAGCGCGTGCGCAGGGCCGCGAAGCCCGGCATGTCCTCGATGCCCGGGGTGACCTCGGGAACGAGCGCGTTGTTGCTGGTGAGCAGGATCCGGCGGTCCGCGGCGGGGAAGCTGCCGGCGTCGATGCCGGCGGCGAGGGTGGCCGTGCCGTAGAGGGTGGACGCCAGGAAGATCTGGGTGGTGCGCGTGGGCATCAGAGGGCCGCCCCCGCCGAGGCGCGGCGGCGCAGCCGGCGCAGGCGCCCGGAGCGTTCGGCGTCCATCCCGTCCAGGGCCTCGGCCAGTACGTCCTGCGGCATCCGGCCGAGGGCGTCCGCGCACAGCGCTCGCAGTTTTTTGGCCACGGCCGGTTCGTACCTTTCCTGGGAGCCGATGTGGTGCGAAATAATCGCACAATATGTTCGGACGGCTTTCGGAAGAAGAAGATCGGCTTCACGGTCCGCGGCCGTTTCGGACAGGACCTGATCAAATGCGCGGATGAAATCGAGCTGCCGCTCGTCGCCGATCTGTGTCAGGGAGGTGGAAACTCCCCGACGGTAGAAGATTCCGGGCATTCCGACGGCCGCGAACGACGCCGCCTCCCGGTGCAGCCGCCAGATCCACGGCCGGTCCTCGGCCGTCCGCAAACCGTCCGTGAAGTGCAGTATTCCCGCGTCCAGCAACCGCCGGTGGTACATCCCGGCCCAGGCATACGGATAGTCCACCGAGGACGACCGGTCGGCCGGCAGGATCGCGGTGCGCGGCGCGGCGACGACTCCCTGGGGGCCGTACGGAATGCGCTGCACGGTCCGCGTGCGGCCGGTGACCTGGACGTGGTCGGTGCGCACGAAGTCGCAGCCGAGCTCCTCGATGGCGGCCAGCACCCGGGCCAGGTGGCCCGGGGCCAGCCAGTCGTCGCCGTCCAGGAAGGTCACGTACGTGCCGCGGGCCGCGTCCAGGCCGGTGTTGCGGGCGGTGGCCAGGCCCCCGTTGGTCTCCCGTCTGAGGTGCACCGCGCCGGGCAGCCGGCGCGCGGCGTGCTCCAGCAGCTCGGGCGTCCCGTCCGTCGAGCAGTCGTCGACGAGCAGGAACTCGAAGTCGTCCCGGGCGTTGAGTTCGAGGCTTTTCAGGGCATCCGGTGCGTATGTCTGCACGTTGTAGAACGGCACGACAACAGAGAGCTTGAGCACCCGCGAGAGAATAGGACGCCCCGCAGCATTCATCATGGACCGAATGAGGATTCCGGGTGAACGGCGGGCGGCGGGTCCGTTAACCAGTCCGCATTCGCAATTCGTCGACGGGTTGTTCACCCGCTGTTGATGGATCGTTGGGACGATCACCGGAATTCCGGCATAGTTTCTGGCCCGTGCCAGTACCGAAGCGGGTCGCCGTACTCGCCGATTCCGATACGCGATGGAAATGGGGCGCACTCACCGCCCGTCGCCTCGCGCCCGAACCACACCTCACCGGATTCCTGTTGCGGGGCCGTGCCACGCCCACCGCGCGCCAACTCGGTGAAGTGGGGGTGGAGGCAGACCGGCTGACCGAGGTGACCTGCGCCGAGTTCCTCGCGGAGATCCAGCGCGAGGCGTACGACGTGGTCGTCCTCGCGCTGGTCGGCGGCGCCGTCCAGGCCGTCCTGCACGGTGCCCGCGCGCTGTGGCCCGACGACGCCGCGCGGCCCGTCATCGTCACCGGATACGTGGGCGTCGTATACGAGAAGCTCGCCGACGGGCTGCTGCTGCGGCACGGCGCCGACCTCGTCCTCGCCAACTCCCGGCACGACGCGGAGCGCTTCCGCGCCGTCTACGAGGGCGTGGGCGCCGACGCCGGCGCGGTCACCGAGACCGCGCTGCCCTTCCTCGACGGCGCGCCCTACGAGAGCGCCGGCAGCCGCGCCCACACCGTGGTCTTCGCCGCCCAGCCCTCCGTGCCCGAGAACCGCGCCGACCGCACCTACCTGCTGCGCCGGGCCGCCGAACACGCCCGCCGGCACCCCGACCGCGAGGTCCTGGTCAAGCTGCGCAGCCGGCCCGGCGAGCACACCACGCACCTGGAGGAGCTGCCCTACCAGCGGCTCGCCGAGAAGCTGCCCGACGGGCTGCCGGCCAACTGCCGCCTGGTGTACGGGAACATGGGCGAGGTCCTGGACCGCACCGACCTGCTGGTGACCGTCTCCTCCACCGCCGCCCTGGAATCGATGCACCGGTCCATCCCGACCGCCGTGCTCACCGACCTCGGCATCCGCGAGGCCCTCGGCAACCACCACTTCCTCGGGTCCGGCTGCCTGGCCTCCTGGGACGAGCTCGACGCGGGCCTGCTGCCCAAGGGCGACCCCGACTGGCTGGCCGAGCAGGGCGTCGGCGCCGGACCGGAGGCCTTCACCGCCGCCCGCGACCGCGTCGCCGAACTGTGCGCGCGGGAGCAGCTGCCGCCGCTCGCCCCGTACTACACGCTGACGACCGCACCCGGGTACCTGCCCGGGATCCTGGCCCGGCACCACCTCGGGCCCGACGGCGTCCCGCTGCCCGGCGCGGTCCGCCCGGCCGCCGGGGAGTCCCGGCTGCGCGCCTACCTGCGCGGGCGGCTGCGGAACGCGGCGCGCGGCGCCTACCGGCACGGCGTGCAGCGCGTGGCCCCGCTGATCCGGCGGATGGGCGAGCTGTGAGCGCCGGCCGCGCGCCGCGCGTCCTCGCCGTGATCCCGGCCCGCGGCGGCTCCAAGGGCGTCCCCGGCAAGAACCTCGCCGAGGTCGGCGGGGTCCCCCTGGTCACCCGGGCCGTCCGGGCCTGCCTGGCCGCGCCCACCGTCACCGACGTGGTCGTCTCCACCGACTCCGAGGCCATCGCCGCCGCCGCCCGCGCGGCCGGCGCCGACGTGGTGCGCCGCCCGTCCGCCATCTCCGGGGACACGGCCACCAGCGAATCGGCCCTGCTGCACGCGCTGGACGCCTACGAGGAGCTGCACAACACCGAGGTGGCCGTCGTCCTCCTCGTGCAGTGCACCAGTCCCTTCCTGACCTCCGCCGACGTCGAGTCGGTCGCCGCCGCCGTCGCCACCGGCGCGGCCGACTCGGCCCTGACCGTGGCCCCCTTCCACGGCTTCCTGTGGCGCCTTCCCGACGAGGACGGCGGCGTGGGCGTCAACCACGACAAGGCCACCCGGCCGCGGCGCCAGGACCGTCCCCAGGACCTGCTGGAGACCGGCGCCGCGTACGCCATGGACGCCGCCGGCTTCCGCCGGGCCCGGCACCGCTTCTTCGGCCGGACCCTGCCCGTACCCACCGATCCCGCCCGCGTGCTGGAGATCGACGACCCGCACGACCTGGCGCGCGCCCGCGCGCTGGCACCCCTGCTGGACCCCCTGCCGGAACCCCCGCTCGACCCCCCGCTCGAACCCCTCGCCGCCCCTCGGTAAGACCCGGCGGGACCCCGCCGCCCCTCGGCACGACCCGGGCGGGACCCCGCAGAACCCCCGCAGAACCCCCGTAGGACCCGCAGCTCACACCCCCGTACCAAACCGAAGGACACCTGTCATGAACGCTCGCCTCCGGACCCTCGGACCGCGTACCGCCGGCCCCGGCCGGCCCGTCTACGTCGTCGGCGAGATCGGCATCAACCACAACGGCGACCTGGCCAACGCGATCGCCCTCGTCGACGCCGCCGCCGACGCCGGCTGCGACGCCGTGAAGTTCCAGAAGCGCACCCCCGAGATCTGCACCCCGCGCGACCAGTGGGACATCGAGCGCGACACCCCCTGGGGCCGCATGACGTACATCGACTACCGCCACAAGGTCGAGTTCGGCGAGGACGAGTACCGCGCCATCGACGCGCACTGCCGCGAGCGGGGCATCGACTGGTTCGCCTCCCCGTGGGACACCGAGGCCGTCGCCTTCCTGGAGAAGTTCGACGTCCCCGCCCACAAGGTGGCCTCCGCCTCCCTCACCGACGACGAGCTGCTGCGCGCCCTGCGCGCCACCGGCCGGACCGTGATCCTCTCCACCGGCATGTCCACGCCGAAGCAGATCCGGCACGCGGTGGAGGTGCTCGGCAGCGAGAACATCCTGCTCTGCCACGCCACGTCCACCTACCCGGCCAAGGCCGAGGAGCTCAACCTGCGGGTCATCAACACCCTCATGGACGAGTACCCCAACGTCCCGATCGGCTACAGCGGCCACGAGACCGGCCTGCAGACCACGCTGGCCGCCGTCGCGCTCGGCGCCACCTTCGTCGAGCGCCACATCACCCTCGACCGCGCGATGTGGGGCTCCGACCAGGCCGCCTCCGTCGAGCCCGGCGGCCTGGCCCGCCTGGTGCGCGACATCCGCACCATCGAGACCGCCCTCGGCGACGGCGTCAAGAAGGTCTACGAGTCCGAGCTCGGCCCCATGAAGAAGCTCCGCCGGGTCGTGGGCGAGGTCGCCGAGGCCGAGCAGGCCGAGGCCGCGCTCACCACCGTCTGACCCGCGGCCGGCCCCGCCCGTCCCGACCACGAGGAGTACGCGGTGAACCCTGCCACCACCTTGGCCTTCGTCGAGAGCCCGGTGCAGCTGCTGAACGTGCTGGAATGGGCCCACGCCCGCGCCCCGCGCGGACCGCTGCTCCCCGGGGTGCCCGGCCAGCCCGCCAAGGGTGCCTCCGGCGCCCCCGTGCCCGCCGACGACCTGCGGATCGTCGTACTGCCCCCCACCGACCCCATGTCGCGCGGGCAGCTGCGGCGGGTGGCGGGGCTGGCCCGGGACGAGGGGCACCGCGTGCAGTGGCAGGAGGCCCGCGGCGGCGCCCTCGCGCCCTTCAAGGCGCTCGGCGCCCTCGCGGGCGACGTACGGCGGGCGGGGCGGATCGTGGTCGGGGACCCGTTCTCCCGGTTCGTGCAGCTGCTGCTCGTCCCGGCCCGCGCCAAGGAACTGGTCGTCGTCGACGACGGCACGGCCACCATGGAGTTCGTCGCCCAGCTCGGCCGCGGCGAGCGGCTGCGCCGCTGGCACCGCACCGGCGGCGGCGCGCTGGGCCGGGCGCGCGAGCTGGCGTACGCGCCGGTCTCCGCCACCGCGCGGCGCCGGCTGCGCGGGGTGGAGCTGTTCACCTCGATGCCGGTCACCCCGCTCGACGGCATGCGGCTGCGGGTCAACGACTTCGGCTGGACCCGCTCCCGGTTCGGCCCGCCGCGCCTGACCAAGGGCACCGACCTGGTGGGGACCTCGCTGGTGGAGACCGGTGTGGTCGACCCCGACCGCTACCTGGCGGCCGTCCGGGCCCTCACCGAGGCGCACGGCGCGACCCGCTACTTCGCGCACCGCCGCGAGTCCACCGAGAAGCTGCGCGCGCTCAGTGAGGCCACCGGACTGGAGATCGTCCGGCCGGACCTGCCGCTGGAGCTGATCGCCCGGCGCGGCCCGGTGGGCCGTACGATCGTCAGCTTTCCGTCCACGGTGGTCCACACTCTGCCGTACGCGCTCTCCGGCACCGGTGTGACGGTGGCGGTCTGCGACGTCGACCCGGCCTGGCTCACCGGGAACGCCTCTCCCCGGGCGCGCACGTTCCTCGCCGGCGTCACCGACACCGCCCGTGATGTGCGCAGACTTCCCGCGACGGCGGCCCCCGCGGCCGGGTGAGCGGCGGAGTTTACCCCCGGCCGACCGCAGGCATGCGCCAGCAGGACGGTTTTTTCGCCCCGAACGGGTTGAAGTTTTTGTGATCACCCGGCAGTTGGCCCATAGGTGCGCCTACTCTTCAACAGGTGAACCAGTTGATGTCCCGCGAGTCCCAGACCGCCCTGCCCGGAAAGCCCGCCCAGCCCGAGCTGCCCGGCAAGCTCCCGGAGAACCTGCGTGCCGAACTGATCGCGTTCCGCCGGGACTTGCACATGCATCCCGAGCTCGGACACCAGGAGTTCCGCACCACGGCCGCGATCAAGGCCCGGCTCGAGAAAGCCGGCCTGCGACCACGGGTGCTGAAGTCCGGCACGGGACTGATCTGTGACGTGGGCACCTGGGAGGAACCCGGCGCGCGGGGCGGCTACGAGGGCACCGGCGCGCCGCGGGCGGCCGCCCTGCGCCCCATGCTGGCCCTGCGCGCGGACATCGACGCCCTGCCCATCCCCGACGCCAAGACCCACGTGCCCTACCGCTCCACCGTGCCCGACCGCGCCCACGCCTGCGGCCACGACGTGCACACCACCGCCGTGCTGGGCGCCGGCCTGGTGCTGGCCCAGCTGGACCGCCAGGGCCTGCTGCCCCGGCCCGTACGGCTGCTCTTCCAGCCCGCGGAGGAGGTGCTCCCCGGGGGTGCCACCGAGGCCATCGACTCGGGGGTCCTGGACGGGGTCGGGCAGATCATCGCGGTGCACTGCGACCCGCGCGTGGACGCGGGCAGGATCGGGCTGCGGCCGGGGCCCATCACCTCGGCCTGCGACCGGCTGGAGGTCACCCTGGCCGGCGCCGGAGGCCACACCGCCCGCCCGCACCTGACCACCGACCTGGTCACCGCGGCCGCCCGGGTGGCCCTGGACGTGCCGGCCCTGCTGAGCCGCCGGATGGACGCCCGCTCGGGGATGTCGGTCACCTGGGGCCGGATCGAGGCCGGGCACGCCTGCAACGTGATCCCGATGCACGCCGAGCTGTCGGGGACCGTGCGCTGCCTGGACCTGAACGCCTGGCACGAGGCCCCCGACCTGATCCTGGCGGCGATCGACGAGGTCGCCACGATGCACGGGGCCAAGTTCGAGATCAACCACGTCCGCGGGGTGCCGCCGGTGGTCAACGACCCGGTCGTCACCGAGCTGCTGCGGGAGGCCATGACGGCCCGGCGCGGGCCGGAGTCGGTCGAGGACACCGAGCAGAGCCTGGGCGGCGAGGACTTCTCCTGGTACCTGGAGCACGTGCCGGGGGCGATGGCCCGCCTCGGCGTCCGTACGCCCGGGGACACCGCGAAGCGGGACCTGCACCGCGGCGACTTCGACGTCGACGAGGCCGCGATCGCCGTCGGCGTGGAGTTCTTCACGGCCGCCGCCCTGCTCGACGGACGCCGTGCGAGGCCGGTCCGGTAAATATTCCGTACACCATCGGCGGGTCCGCCGTCCTACCTGTCCAGCCCTTGGTACACAAGGGCTGGAGAGGAGAGCTGTCACCAACCGGTCACTGTCCGGTTCGCGACGATCCGATAACGACTCATGAACGGCCCTTTAACTGACATCTACGCGCGTTACGATCGCCGCGAAACCAGCGCCGGTCAGTGGCGCTTCGGTCGGTTTTGAAGGAGCCCCCCTTGCGCCGGATCACCAGGATCACCACCGTGGGCCTCGCGTCCGCGGCCCTCGCCCTGTCCGCCACCGCGTGTGGCGGAAAGTCGTCGACCTCCTCCTCCGAGTCCGGGTCCCCCGACTCGAAGGCGAAGTCCGCCGCCATCGCCTACGACATCGGCGGCCGTGGCGACCAGTCCTTCAACGACGCCGCGTACGCGGGTCTGGCCAAGGCCGAGAAGGACCTGAAGATCAAGGGCGCCGAGGCCGAGCCCACCGAGGGCGAGAGCGAGGCCGACAAGGTCCAGCGCCTCACCGAGCTCGCGCGCAAGGGCAACAACCCGGTCATCGGTGTTGGTTTCGCGTACGCCCCGGCCATCAAGAAGGTCGCCGAGAAGTTCCCGAACACCACGTTCGGCATCATCGACGACACCTCCGTGACCGGCAAGAACGTCGCCAACATGGTGTTCAACGAGGAGCAGGGCTCCTACCTGGCCGGCGTCGCCGCCGCCAAGGCGTCCAAGACCGGCACGGTCGGCTTCATCGGCGGTGTCGAGGTTCCGCTGATCAAGAAGTTCGAGGCGGGCTTCACCCAGGGCGTCAAGGACACCAACCCCAACGCCAAGGTGCTGTCGGCCTACCTGTCGCAGCCGCCGGACTTCGGTGGCTTCGCCAAGCCCGACCTCGGCAAGGCCGCCGCCAAGGGCCAGCTGTCCAACGGCGCCGACGTGATCTACGCCGCCGCCGGTCTCGCCGGCTCCGGCGCGATCGAGGCCGCCGCCACCGAGGGCAAGTGGGCCATCGGCGTCGACTCCGACCAGTACAACCAGGCCGGTCTCTCCAAGTACAAGGAGAAGATCCTCACCTCCGTCACCAAGGACGTCGAGGACGCGGTCTACAACCTGATCAAGTCGGTCGAGGACGGCAAGCCGCAGACCGGTGAGATCCGCTACGGCCTGGACAAGGAGGGCGTCGGCCTGGCCACGTCCAACCCCGAGTACATGAAGATGACCGACCTCACCGCCGCGGTGGAGAAGGCCAAGGCCGACATCATCGCCAAGAAGATCGTCGTCAAGACCGCCCCGTAAGGGACGGCCCGACCGGCTCGAACGGTCTCGGGGGTCCGGGAAGCGGCTCTGCCGCTCCCGGGCCCCGCACCGCGTTGTGTTGGGTGGCCACTTGGCCACAAGTTTTCACTTTCGACAGTGCTACGCGCGTAGAGGCATCGTGGACGCGATACCTTCTCTCCCCGCCCTGTCCCCCGCCTTCCCGCTCCTTCGCGCCAAGGAGAGTGCGTCATCACCGCGTCCAGCCCCCCCGCCGTCGAACTGCACGGCATCACCAAGCGTTTCCCCGGCGTCGTCGCCAACAAGGACATCGACATCACCGTTCGCAAGGGCACGGTCCACGCCCTGATCGGTGAGAACGGTGCCGGCAAGTCGACCCTGATGAAGATCCTCTACGGCATGCAGAAGCCGGACGAGGGCACGATCACCATCGACGGGGAGCAGGTCTCCTTCAACAACCCGGGCGACGCCATCGCCCGCGGCATCGGCATGGTGCACCAGCACTTCATGCTCGCCGACAACCTCACCGTCCTGGAGAACGTCGTTCTCGGCGGCGAGAAGCTGTACGGCATCGGTGCCAAGGCCCGTAAGAAGATCAAGGAGATCTCGGACGCGTACGGCCTCGGCGTGCGCCCGGACGTCCTGGTCGAGGACCTCGGTGTCGCCGACCGGCAGCGCGTGGAGATCCTCAAGGTCCTCTACCGCGGCGCGAAGACCCTCATCCTCGACGAGCCGACCGCCGTGCTCGTGCCGCAGGAGGTCGACGCGCTCTTCGGCAACCTGCGCGAGCTCAAGGCCGAGGGCCTCACCGTCATCTTCATCTCGCACAAGCTGGGCGAGGTGCTGAAGGTCGCGGACGACATCACCGTCATCCGCCGCGGCACCACGGTCGGCACCGCCGACCCGAAGACGGCCACCACGAAGCAGCTCGCCGAGCTGATGGTCGGCGCCGAGCTGCCGTCGCCGGAGACCCGCGAGTCCACCGTGACGGACGTCCCGATGCTCCAGGTCCAGGGCCTGACCGTGGCCGAGTCCGGCACGATCACCGCGCCCGAGGTGTCCACCCCGAGCCCGCTGCCGGACAGCGACACCTACGTCCACGAGTCGGCCGTCCCGGTGGGCCGCCTTCTGCTCGACGACATCAGCCTCACGATCCACAAGGGCGAGATCCTCGGGATCGCGGGTGTCGAGGGCAACGGCCAGACGGAGCTGATCGAGGCCCTGATGGGCATGATCAGCCCCGACGCGGGTGTCATCAGCCTGGACGGCACCGACATCACGAAGACCACGGTGCGGGGGCGCCGCGAGGGCGGCATCGGGTACATCCCCGAGGACCGTCACCGCCACGGCCTGCTGCTGGAGTCCCCGCTCTGGGAGAACCGGATCCTCGGTCACGTCACCGAGGCGCCCAACTCCAAGCGAGGCATCCTCGACCCGAAGGCCGTCCGCAAGGACACCGAGCGGATCGTGCGCGAGTACGACGTGCGCACGCCCGGGATCGACGTCACCGCGGCCTCGCTCTCCGGCGGCAACCAGCAGAAGCTGATCGTCGGCCGCGAGATGAGCCACAACCCGAAGTTCCTGATCGCGGCGCACCCCACCCGCGGTGTGGACGTCGGCGCGCAGGCGCAGATCTGGGACGCGATCCGCGAGGCCCGCCGCGAGGGCCTGGCCGTGCTGCTGATCTCCGCCGACCTGGACGAGCTCATCGGCCTGTCCGACACCCTGCGGGTCATCTACCGCGGCCGCCTGGTCGCCGACGCCGACCCCGCGACCATCACGCCCGAGGAGCTCGGCACCGCCATGACGGGCGCCGCGCGCGGGCACCTGGAAGCCACGAACGACCACCCTGAAGGCTCTGTCGCTGCCGACGGTGACACGACGGAGGACGAGGCCCGATGAAGAAATTCGACAAGGACCGGCTGCTCCTGGGCTTCGCCGGTCCCGCGCTCGCGCTGGTCAGCGCGTTCCTGCTGACGATGATCGTGCTGGCCGTCTCGGGTGTGAACCCGGTCGAGCCGCTGCGCATCCTCGTGGAGCAGGGCGGTTACGAGGACGTACAGGTCCTGATCCTCAACCAGGCCGGCATCTACTACCTGGCAGCCCTGGCCGTCGCCATCGGCTTCCGGATGAACCTCTTCAACATCGGTGTGGACGGCCAGTACCGCCTCGCGGCGATGGTCTCCGCCGTGGTCGGCGCCTCGGTCGAGCTGCCGGGTCCGCTGCACATCCTGCTGATCGTGATCGTGGCCATGCTGGCCGGTGCCTTCTGGGCCGGTATCGCGGGCCTGCTCAAGGCCCGGCGCGGGGTGAGCGAGGTCGTCTCCACGATCATGCTCAACGCCATCGCGACCTCGCTGATCGCCTGGCTGATCCTGCCGAAGAACCTCGGCGTGCAGCTGCCCGGCTCGAACGACGTGACCACCGGTGAGATCCCCGAGTCCGGCTGGTTCCCGGCGCTCACCACCGCCGGCGGCTTCGAGATCTACGGCTTCACCTTCGTCGCCTTCGCGCTCGGCATCGTCTACTGGTTCGTCCTCAACCGCACCCGCTTCGGCTTCGACCTGCGCGCCACCGGCGCCAGCGAGTCCGCCGCGCAGGCCTCCGGTGTGGACGCCAAGAAGATGATCATGACGTCGATGCTCATCTCGGGCGCGGTCGCCGGTCTGGCCGGTATGCCGCTGCTGCTGGGCGAGTCCCACACGTACAACCTGTCGTTCCCGCTCGGCATCGGCTTCACCGGCATCACCGTCGCGCTGCTGGGCCGCAACAGCCCCGTCGGCATCTTCTTCGCCGCGCTGCTGATCGCCTTCATCGACAAGGCGTCCGCCGGTCTCGACTCGGCCGGTTACGAGAAGGAAATCGGCACGATCATGCAGGGCCTGATCGTGATCGCGGTCGTCGTCAGCTACGAGCTCGTCCGCCGCTACGGCATCCGCCGCCAGCAGCAGAAGGTCGGCGAGGAGCTGGCCGCCGGCCACGCCATCAAGACCGACAAGGAGGTCGCGGCGTGAGCACCAGCACCGTTTCCGCGACGAGCGCCGCGCCCAAGGGCGGCGGCCGCCGCAAGCTCACCCTGCCCTGGATCCTGCTGATCATCGCGGGCGGCCTCGCCCTGATCTCGCTGGTCCGGGTCATCTCCGGCGCCGAGGACCTGACCTCGGTCGGCCAGGTCTCCGGAGCGCTCCAGCTCGCCGTCCCGATCGCCATGGCGGGTCTGGGCGGCCTGTGGGCCGAGCGGGCCGGTGTGGTCAACATCGGTCTCGAAGGCATGATGATCCTGGGCACCTGGTTCGGTGCCTGGGCGGGCTACCAGTGGGGTCCGTGGACCGGTGTCCTCATGGGCCTGGTCGGCGGCGCCCTCGGCGGTCTGCTGCACGCGATCATCACCGTGACGTTCAACGTCAACCACATCGTCTCCGGTGTGGCGGTCAACATCCTGGCCATCGGCTTCACGCAGTACCTGTCGAACTTCACCTTCGACAAGGCCGAGGGCGGCTCCTCCAAGCAGTCCCCGCGCATCGAGCCGATCACCGAGATCACGATCCCGGGGTTGTCGGACTGGCTGGCCACACTCCAGGGCAAGCACTGGTTCCTGGTCTCCGACGTCGCCGGCGTGCTCGGCGGTCTGGTCACGGACCTGTCGCTGCTGACCGTCGTCGCGATCCTGCTGATCCCCGCCACCTGGTGGGTGCTGTGGCGCACGGCCTTCGGCCTGCGGCTGCGCTCCTGCGGCGAGAACCCGATCGCCGCGGAGTCGCTGGGCGTCAACGTCTACAAGTACAAGTACATCGCCGTGGTGGTCTCCGGTGCGATGGCGGGTCTGGGCGGTGCGTTCCTCGCGATCGTCTCCACCGGCATCTACCAGGAGGGCCAGACCGGCGGCCGCGGCTACATCGGTCTCGCCGCGATGATCTTCGGTAACTGGATGCCGGGCGGCATGGCGCTGGGTGCCGGCCTGTTCGGCTTCACGTACAGCCTGAAGCTGCGCGGCGGCGCCGAGAACGTGCACGCCATGCTGCTGCTCATCGCGATCCTGCTGGTGCTGGCCCTCGCCTGGCAGCTGTACAAGAAGAAGTACGTGCAGGCGGCCGTCGCCGCGTTCTTCGCCGTGGCGATGTTCGTCTGGTACGCCCTGACCGACTCGGTGCCCAGCCAGTTCGTCGAGGCCGCGCCGTACGTCACCACGCTGCTCGTCCTCGCCCTGTCCGCACAACGGCTACGGATGCCCAAGGCCGACGGCATGCCGTACCGCAAGGGCCAAGGAAAATGACCCTGGCGACCGACTTCGACTGGGAGGCCCTGCGGGAGGCCGCCCGGGACGCCATGTCCCGGGCGTACGCCCCCTACTCCGGCTTCCCGGTCGGGGTCGCCGCCCGCGTGGACGACGGCCGGGTGGTCATCGGCTGCAACGTCGAGAACGCGAGCTACGGCCTGGGCCTGTGCGCCGAGTGCGGGCTGGTCTCGCACCTCCAGGCGACCGGCGGCGGCCGGCTGACGCACTTCACGTGCGTGGACGGCAAGGGCGGGCTGCTCGTGCCGTGCGGGCGCTGCCGCCAGCTGCTCTTCGAGTTCGGCGGCCCCGAGCTGCTGGTCGACACCCCGGAGGGCGTCCTGCCGCTCGCCGCGATGCTGCCGCAGGCCTTCGGCCCGGACCACCTCCGCTAGTGCTTCCCCCGCGGCCCCCGCACCCCCGTGCGGGGGCCGCCCCCGTTTCCCCTCTCAACGCGCGTAGAGTCGCGCACGTACCGAACGTGTACGGAAGGAACTGCCATGGACGTCATTTCCGTCATCCGCACCAAGCGTGACCGCGGTGAACTGAGCCCCGAGCAGATCGACTGGGTCATCGACGCGTACACCCGCGGTGTCGTGGCCGACGAGCAGATGTCAGCGCTGGCCATGGCCATCCTGCTGAACGGGATGAACCGCACCGAGATCGCCCGCTGGACCGCCGCGATGATCGCCTCCGGCGAGCGGATGGACTTCTCGTCCCTGTCCCGCCCCACCGCCGACAAGCACTCCACCGGCGGCGTGGGCGACAAGATCACCCTGCCGCTCGCCCCGCTGGTCGCCGCGTGCGGCGCGGCCGTACCGCAGCTGTCGGGCCGGGGCCTGGGCCACACTGGCGGCACCCTGGACAAGCTGGAGTCCATCCCCGGCTGGCGCGCGCTGCTCTCCAACGAGGAGATGCTGCACGTCCTGGACACCACCGGCGCGGTCATCTGCGCGGCCGGTGACGGCCTCGCGCCCGCCGACAAGAAGCTCTACGCGCTGCGCGACGTGACCGGCACCGTCGAGGCCATCCCGCTGATCGCCTCCTCGATCATGTCGAAGAAGATCGCCGAGGGCACCGGTTCGCTGGTGCTGGACGTGAAGGTCGGCTCCGGCGCCTTCATGAAGAACATCGAGGACGCGCGCGAGCTGGCCTCGACGATGGTGGGCCTGGGCACGGACTCGGGTGTGAAGACGGTGGCGCTGCTGACCGACATGTCGACCCCGCTGGGCCTGACGGCGGGCAACGCGCTGGAGGTCCGCGAGTCGGTCGAGGTGCTGGCGGGCGGCGGCCCGGCGGACGTGGTCGACCTGACCATCGCGCTGGCCCGCGAGATGCTGGAGGCGGCGGGCGTCAAGGACGCCGACCCGGCGAAGGCCCTGGCCGACGGCTCCGCGATGGACGTGTGGCGCCGGATGATCGCGGCGCAGGGCGGCGACCCGGACGCGGCCCTTCCGGTGGCGCGCGAGCAGCACGTCGTGACCGCCCCCTCCTCGGGCGTCCTCACCCGCCTGGACGCGTACGGCGTGGGTGTGGCCGCCTGGCGCCTGGGCGCCGGCCGCGCGCGCAAGGAGGACCCGGTGCAGGCGGGCGCGGGCGTCGAGCTGCACGCCAAGCCGGGTGACACGGTCACCGCCGGCCAGCCGCTGATGACGCTGCACACGGACACCCCGGAGAAGTTCGCGTACGCGCTGGCCTCCCTGGAGGGCACGTACGACATCGCCCCGGCGGGGACCTCCTTCACGGCCACGCCGATCGTGCTGGACCGCATCGCGTGACCTCGTGATCTGAATACTCATGTTCGGGTGAACGGGACCGGTGGACCTGCGCCGGTCCCGTTCGGCATGCTGGGATCGGTGACGAACCGAATGAGGAGCACACCATGAGCGCACTCGCAGTCGAGCCTCAGCCCACGGGCGGCGACGACTGGGATCTGGCGGTCCGCCTCTGGGAGGAGACGGACGCGCCGGAGGGCTGCAAGGTGGAGATCATCGAGGGGATCGTCACCGTGTCACCACCGCCCGTCAACCACCACAACTACATCGCTGCCGCGGTGCAACGTCGCCTCTACACGGCGATCCCGGATGATTGGCAGATCTACCAAACCCTCAATGTGGCCGTCCCGAGCCGGAGCGGGCTGTACATCCCCGACCTGGTGGTGGTGCCCGACGATGTGGTTCTGGACGGAGGCAACTTCGTACCCGCTGCCACCGCCGAACTCGCCGTAGAGGTCACGTCCAGGTCGAACGCCGTCCATGACCGCGTCTCCAAGCTCAACGGCTATGCCGCGGCAGGCGTTCCGCTCTACCTCCTCATCGACCCTCATGCGACCGAAGGGCCCACGATTCATCTCTTCGGTGAGCCCGAGGACGGCAAGTACCGCATTCTGTGGGCGGGAGCGTTCGGCGAGGCCGTCCACCTGCCGAAGCCGTTCGATCTGACGATCGAGACGTTCGGCTTCCCCCGGCCATAGGCAGCCTCCGGCCCCGCCGATGAGTTCCGGCGGGGCCCCGGGTCTACCCCTCGTGGAGACCCGAACCCTGGTCCTGGAAGGACCCGAGCCCGATGCCGTCCGGTGGTGTGCGTGCGTGCGTGCGCTGTGCCGGGACGGGCCCCGTCGGCTGGTGCTCGACGCGACGGGGCTGGCGCCCACGCTCGGCGCCGTGAACGCTCTCGGCCGTGCCGCCCTCACCGCCCGCTACGCGGGCGCCCTGGTCCGGGTGCGGGCCGCGCCCCCGTTGCGCGGCCTGCTGGACCTCGTGGGGTTAGGGGAGGCGCTCGGGGAGCCCGAACAGGGGGAACCAGCGGGCGGTGTCCAGGAAGGCGTTGAGGCCGGTGATGCGGCCGTCTGAGATCTCCAGGACCTGGAGGGCCCACGGGGTGTGGCCCGGGCCGGAGGGGTCCGGGCGGTACTGGCCGAAGGCCGGCAGGCCGTTCGCCGTGGTCGCCACCAGGCGCGAGCCCTTGCAGCCGATGCCCTGGTTCAGGTGCCAGGCCGCGATGTCCGCCGGGCCCTGGAGCCACAGGTCGAACGGCGGCATCGACAGCACCGCGTCCTCGTGCAGGAGCGAGGCCAGCGCGTTGATGTCGTACGCCTCGAACGCCGCCACATAGCGCCCCAGCAGGTCCTTCTGGTCCGCGTCCAGCGGGTCGGCCGGGCTGCTCTCGCGCGGCGGGCGCGCCGCCAGCGTGGCCCGCGCCCGCTGCAGGGCGCTGTTCACCGATGCCACCGTGGTGTCCAGCAGCTGCGCGACCTCGTCCGCCTTCCAGGCCAGGACCTCGCGCAGGATCAGCACCGCGCGCTGCTTGGCCGGCAGGTGCTGGAGGGCCGCCACGAAGGCCAGCCGGACGGAGTCCTTGGCCAGCGCCAGCTCCGCCGGGTCGGCGTGCTGCGGCAGCACCCGGCCGTCCGGGACCGGCTCCAGCCAGGTGACCTCCGGGCGCTCGTTGAGCACGGCCGACGCCTGGTGCTGGGGGGCCGTCAGATCCATCGGCCGGGCCCGCTTGTTGCCCGCGGTCAGCAGGTCCAGGCAGACGTTGGTGGCGATCCGGTAGAGCCACGAGCGCAGCGAGGAGCGGCCCTCGAACTTCTCGTAGCTCCGCCAGGCGCGGATGAAGGTGTCCTGGACGGCGTCCTCCGCGTCGAAGGACGAACCGAGCATCCGGTAGCAGTAACCGGTGAGCTCGACCCGGTACCGGTCCATCGCCGCGTCCAGGTCCGGTGCGGTCGCGAGGTCATCCATGTGCTGTCGCCCCCTGGTAGATCCCTGTCCTTCGGAACCTACCGGAGGCCACTGACAACGGCAGCCCGAAAGCCCCGCCGGCCCGCCTACGTCCCGGGCTTGCGGCCGTAGACGAAGACGTCGTCGCCGTTCTTGAGCAGGTTCCAGTACGCCTTGGCGTCGGTGCTGGTCATGTTCACGCAGCCGCCGGAGCCGGGCGGGTTCCACATGCTCTTGGTGGTGGAGTGGAAGGCGATGCCCCCGTCGAAGAACTGGGAGTAGGGCATCGCGACGTCGTAGATGGTCGACCAGTGGTTGATGCTGCGGTAGTAGATCTTCCGGTGGCCGGTGCGGGTCTCCGTGCCGGCCTTGCCGGTGCGCACGGGCACCGGGCCGTACGCCAGGGTGGCGCCGTCCTGGATCCAGCTGAGCTGGCGGGTCAGGTCCACGCAGGCGACCCGGCCCACGTTGGTGGGGCAACGGCCGTCGCGGTTGGGGTTCTTGCCGGCGGCCCGCTGCGCCAGCATCGTGTTCATCGTCTGCCAGGTGAGGGGCCCCGCGTACCCGGCGGTGGGGGTGATGCCGTGCTGGGCCTGGAAGGCCCGGATGGCCTGGCAGTCGGCGGCCGACTGGCGGCCGTCGACCGGGCGGCCGAGGAACTGCTCGACCTGCCGCTGGTGCGGCCCGGTGGTCATGTTGCAGGCCGCGGCCGAGGCGGTGGTGCCGCCGGCCAGGACCAGGGGCGCGGCCAGCATCACCGCCCCTGCGACGACCGCCGTCGCGCGGCGTCTGCCGATCGTTCGTATGTGCTTCAAGCCGGCCTCCCGACTCGGGTGGTGCTGAACAACTCCGTCGCGCGGGTGGACGTGCGGCAGCCCCGGTGCGGTTCCGTTTCGGGGTGCGTATTTCTGTTCGTACGGTTGTTGTACGTGCAGGCCTGCGGGCCTCAGGAGAAGGCGTAGACCGGCTGCGCCCGGTCCTGCGCCCCGGAGAGGCGGGACAGGGCGGCGAGCGGAGCCGTGCCGACGGTCGCGGTGAACAGTTCCTGGCCGTTCTGGTGGATGACCGTGCGGACCCGGTCGGTTCCGGGTTCGCGCTCGGCGTCGATCCAGCAGGGGGCGTCGAGTTCGGCGAAGCGCGTGAAGCGGGCGTCCATGGAGGTGGCCATGGTCGGCAGCGGGCCGGCGACGATGTGGGCGGCCTGCCGGGCGGCCTCCAGGAGGAGCGCGCCGGGGACGTGGTCCACGGGGTGGTCGAAGAGCACCGGGTGGGTGGTGTCGACGCGCAGCTGCCAGCGGCGGGGGGCGCGGGTGGCGGCCAGGACGACGTTCTCGCGCAGCTTGTGGCCCACGCGGTGGGCCGGTACGGGCAGCGGGACCGGGACGGCGGCGGCCTGGGCGGCGGCCACGTCGGCGTAGCCGCCGCGCAGCCGCCGGTAGACGGCCGGGGCGTGGCTGGTGAAGCGGATCTCGGCGGTGCCCAGGTGCACCCCGTCGCGGCGGGCCGTGAACCGGGGGGTGAGGGCGGAGAGCCGGCCCCGGCGGTGGACCACGTCGCGGCAGTCGATGTCGAGGGCGATCTCGGCGGGGCGGGGCCCCGCCTCCAGCGCCTCGGCGCCCGGTGCGGTGGTGTAGCTGAAGCGCTCCCAGATGAAGTGGTGCCCGAAGGGGACGGTGTACGCGGCGTGGGAGAGGAGCGAGGAGACCTGACGAACCGTTTCCGTGAACAGCATCGGGTCGTGGACACCGTGGCGCGAGCGGTAGAAGCTGTGGGACCGGGGCCACTGCGCGGCCGCGGTGAAGGCGTCGTCGCCGGTGCGGTGCCAGCCGGTGAGGAGGACCTCGGCGAGCGCGGCCTTGTGCACGTATTCGCGGGGAACGGTGGTGGTCACGGTGGCGGGCGGGTCGGCGGGGCCGAAGGGGGTGCTAGGGGTGGTGCTGGTCTCGTGCTGAGCGTATGAGAACTCCATGTGATCCCCCTGAAATGATGACCAAACGGGCACAAATGTGGCGCTGGGCGGGACGCGGAGTACGGAACCGGAGCTGCCGTGTGACCCCCGTCCCGCATTAACGTAGAGAGTGCTCGTTTTGTTTGTCGAGTAGGGGACGATCGAAACCCGAGAGTGGCTTGATCTGGCCGCCAGAGGATGCGTTGATCGTCGTGAGGGTCCCGAGCGAGCCGATCGCATGCGAGCGAACAGATCGCATAACATAGAGGATGTTCGCTTTTTTTACGGTGGGGGGACCGTCCAGGAAGCCGTCCCCGGTGCAGTTGGAGTGATCGTGTCGCAGCCAAGGCAAGCCCGTGCCATCCGGACCCGAGAGAAGATCATCCGGGCGGCCGCCGAGGTGTTCGACGAGTCCGGGTTCGCCGGCGCGAGCATGAACAAGATCGTGCGCAGGGCCGAGACCACCATGGGTGCGATGTACTTCCACTTCGCCTCCAAGGAGGAGGTCGCCCAGACCGTGATGGCGGAGCAGGCCTCCGACATGGCCTTCCCCGCGGGGGAGGACGGGCTCCAGCGGATGCTCGACATCACCCTGGAGGTGGCCCGCCAGCTGCGCACCAACGTGCTGCTGAGGGCCGGTGTCCGGCTCGCCGTCGAGCAGGGCAGCTTCGGGATGAGCGACGCCGCGCCGTACCAGTTGTGGTCCGAGATGCTGCGGACCCAGCTGGTGGCCGCCGAGCGCCGCGGGGAGCTGCTGCCGGGCGTGGACATCGAGGAGTTCGCCGAGATCGTGGTCGGCGCCTACACCGGCACCCAGTTGCTGTCGAGCATCGCCACGGGCCATGCGGACGTCTACGAGCGCGTCGCCACCCTGTGGCGCTACATGCTGCCCGCGGTCGCCGCGCCGGAGGTCATCGCGGGCCTCGACCTGGGGGTCGCCGACTCCGCCCGCAAGGGTGCGTCGCTGGGCTCCTGACCGTACCTCCCCGGCCCGGCGCACCCTGCCGGGCGGGCGCGCGGGACGGCCGTACCGTCGTACAACTCCCTGCCTTGATCATGGAAATGACGAAACATCAGTGATTTCGATGGGTGCGGCAGGGGGTGATTTCAAGCCATCGGAGGCCCGTCACCGGGCCGCACGGGGGTCCCGGGGGCCCTGCCGGGCACGGGGGCGGACGCGGGCGGGGGAGGTCCGGCCGGGTGCGGGCCGCGGCGGCCGGCGATCCCCGACCACAGCACCTCCCATACTTCGGCCAGCCGTCCGCGCACGCTCCAGGCACCGCAGGACGGGGATGCGTACGCCCGCTGGGCGGTGACCTCCAGATCGGCGACGACGCACGCCACCAGCACACCGACGAGCTCCGGCTCCTGCGCGCGCAGCTGACCGGTGCGCTGGGCCTCCGTCAGCGCGGTGCGCACGGCCGGGATCCAGGCCTCGCGCCAGTCGTGCCGCATCCGCAGTTCGCGCGAGAGCCGGGCCGCCGCGCGGACGACCGGCTGCTCCTCCAGCAGGGCCGCCAGGGTGCCGGTGATCTCCGTGACGGCCTCGGCGGGGGAGCGGGCGGCGCCGGCCGCCCGGCCGACCGCCTCGCGCGTCAGCGCGCAGCCGCGCTCGCAGACCGCCTCCGCCAGCTCGTTCTTCGCGGGGAAGTGGAACGTCAGGGCGCCGATGGTGGCCATCGCCGCCCGGCTGATCCGGGTCAGGGAGGTGCCCGCGTAGCCGCGTTCGGCGAACTCCTCGCCCGCGGCCTGGACGAGGAGGGCGCGGGTGCGGCCCGCACGCTCCTGCTTGACCCCTGCTCGTTCGTGGTTCGCCATGTGTGGCCCTTCGCGGTGGTCGGTGTCGTTCCGGCCCCCCGGCCGTTGCGCTACTCGTTGTAGTGTCCCAGAAAAACAAAGCGAGTACTCTCTATGGTGTAGAAAAAAGAGCGAGCGTTCTCTACGCTTCCTGTGGAGTGAGGAGGAGATGCACCATGACTCGTAACGGAACAGCGCCCTCCGCCGCGGTGCGGCCCCAGCGACGCGTGGACCCCAAGCTCGCCGAACTGGGCAACTTCCTCGCAGAGCGGCGCGCCGAGGTCACCCCTCAGCAGGTCGGACTGCCCGGCGGCGCCGCCCGCCGGGTCCCCGGACTGCGCCGTGAGGAGGTCGCGATGCTCGCCGGCATCGGGGCCTCCTGGTACGCCTGGATCGAGCAGGGCCGCGCCAAGAACGTCTCCCCGGAGATCCTCGCCAGCATCGCCCAGGTCCTGCGCCTGGACGAGGCGCAGCGGCTCTACGCCATGCGGCTCGCCGGGTACGCCACCGCCGGCCGCCCGCGCGGATGCGCCGACGACGACCTGCCGCTGCTGTTACGGATCGTCGACGGCTTCCTCCCCAGCCCCGCCTACGTCCTGGACCACTACTGGGACGTCAGCGCCGCCAACGCCACCGCCACCCGGCTGCTGGGACTGTCGGGGGAACGCCCCAACTACCTGCGGACGCTCTTCCTGGACCCGGCCGCCCACGAGCGGCTGCCGCGCTGGGAGCAGGAGGCGGCCGCCGCGGTCGCCGCGTTCCGGGTGCAGAGCGGCGACCTGCTCGCCGACACCCGCCTGGCCGCGCTGGTCAGCGAACTCACCGGGCGCAGCCCCGTGTTCGCCGCGCTGTGGGCCCGCCACCGGGTCGCCGACAGCGGCGGCCGGTCCCAGCTCGTACGCCATCCCGAGCTCGGGGAGCTGGAGTTCACCCGGGTCTCGCTGTGCGTCACCGGCCGGCCCGGGGTGCAGGTGATCCTGCTCAGCCCGCAGTACGGCACCGCCGAATTGACGGAGCAGTGGGCCGCAGCGCGCGGCGCCGCTGTCTGAACGCGCCCCCGCCGGGCGCCGAGACGAGGAACCGACCACCATGGCCACTGCCACCCCGTGGAACACCCCAGCCACCGCGCCGCGTTCGCTGACCTTGGGCGAGCACACCGTCACCTGGCTGCCCGACGGCCACGTGCAACTGGACCCGCGGCGCTGGCTGCCGGAGACCACGGCGGCGGACTGGGAGGGCGAGAACGCGGCCCTGCTGGACCCCGAGGGCTACCTCACCGCGTCCATCGGCGCCCTGCTGATCGAGTACCGCGGCCGCGCGATGCTCGTCGACGCCGGCTTCGGCCCCCACGACATCCCCGCCGAGCACACCCACCCCACCCTCGGCGTCCTGGTCGGCGGCAGGCTGCCGACGGCGCTGGAGAGCGCCGGGGTGAAGGCCGCCGACATCGAACTGATCGCCTTCAGCCACCTGCACGACGACCACTTCGGCTGGGCCTTCCGCCCCGGGGCGGGCGCCGACTCGCCGTTCTCCTCCGCCGTGTTCGCCGCCTCCGCCGACGAATGGGCGAACTGGCCGCCGCCGCGCACCGGTTCCCCGCGGATCCGGGGGATCGCCGACGGCGAGGAGATCTTCCCCGGCGTGACCGCCTGGGCGACCCCCGGCCACACCGCCGGCCACACCGCCTACGTCCTGAACGCCGGCGGGCACCGGCTCATCGCCTTCGGCGACGTCTTCCACACCCCCGCCCAACTCGCCCGACCCGACTGGCGGGTGGCCATGGACGCCCTGCCCAACCACGGGGTCGCCACCCGCCGCGCCCTGCTCGCCGAGCTGGTCCGCCCGCGCACCCTGGCGTTCGCCAACCACTTCTCGGACGTGGTCTTCGGGCGGATCGCGGCGGAATCCGGTACGCCCGTATGGCAGCCGTGGGAAGAAAATTACCAGTAATTGCGCCGCTCCTTGTAATTCTTCCGGCCCGGCCCCAAAAATCATGGGGCCGGGATTTCGCATGCAGAATTCCGCACCTGTTGGCGGCGGCAACAGGTGCTGCAATAACACCATCAAGAGGGGCTGGGCCCCCTCCCGGTCTGCTGAAATGATTTCGGCATGACCCAGAGAATCGCCATTGTCGGCGCCTACGGATCTGGAAAGACCCTGCTCTCCCAGGTCCTTTCCGAGGCAACCGGTCTGCCCTACACGCAGGGCACCGCCATGCGCGAGCCCATCGGCGGCGAGGGCAAGCACATCTGGAACTGGACCTCCGGCGAGCTGCTCCAGCTCACCGTCAAGCGGTACGCCGAACGCACGCTGAACGAGGCCGCCCACCCGGCCGGCTTCATCAGCGACGGATCGATCGTCCACGAGTGGGTGTTCGCCAAGCTTCGCCTGGTCACCGGCCCCAACCCGGGCACCGAGGCCACCGTGGACAGCCGCTACCGCGACGAGGTGACCGCCGCGTACGAGGACGTCGCCGACCACATCGGCAGGCTCGCCGTGCGGCACGCCAAGACGGCGTACGACGCCTTCTTCCACCTGCCGATCGAATTCCCGCTCGACGAGGACAACCGGCCGATCAACGAAACCTTCCGGGTCCTGTCGGACCAGGTGCTGCTGCCCGCCCTCGCGGACACCGGAGTTCCCGTCCACACCGTCGCCGGCAGCCCGGCCGACCGCGTCCAGCAGATCCTGGACATCACCGGACTTCCCGCCGTCGTGGACATCGACAAGGCCCTCGCCGCCGTCCAGGGAAAGTAACCCCGCACATCTCCGAACCCGCCCCGTCCCGACGAGAAAGGCCACAGACAATGCAGCTCGAGGTTCCCCAGTGGAGCGACAAGCCCGATCTCAAACTGGCGATATCCGGCACCTACTCGTCCGGAAAGTCGACCACCACGGAAGCCCTCTCGATCGCGACGGGCATCCCGCGCACGCACGCCAAGACCTCCCGTGAGCTGCTCGTCGACCTCGTCCCCGGCAAGACGGTGATGGAGCTCAACGCGATGGAGCTCGTCAAGCTGGGCCTGCGCCGCTACGAGGAGCGCCTGGTCAACGAGTCCGGCACCGGGGCCTTCATCTCCGACGGCGGCGTCTTCCACGAGTGGGTGTACTTCGAGGCCCGCATGCGGGTCGGCATCAACCCCGGTATGCCGTGGTGGTTCCAGGGCGTGAAGAAGGCCATGGGCGTCACCTCCAAGCGCTTCTACCAGAAGTACACCGACACCCTCGGCGAGATACAGAAGGACCGCGCCAAGCGGTCCTACGACGCCTACGTGCACCTGCCGGTCGAGTTCGACATGGACGCCGACGGCCACCGCCCGGTGTCCGAGCCGTTCCGCCGGCTCTCCGACGACCTGCTCGTCGAGGCCCTCGACGAGATCAAGATCCCGTACCGGGTCGTCGGCGGCCCGATCCCCGAGCGCATCGAGAAGATCGTCGACATCTTCGGGCTGCCGGTGGTCGTACCGATCAAGGAGGCCATCGAGGAGGCCGAGCGACGCGTCGCCGCCGACATCGAGGACCTCCAGTCCAACCTCGCGTACATGGAGTCCCAGCGCCAGAAGTCCTTCGCGCGCCGGCTCGCGTACGCCTTCCGCTACTGAACCCACCCCCGACCGTCCCCGACCGGAAGGAACTGGCGTGCCCACGAGCGTGCAGGCCAAGCCGCGTCGTCTGGGAGCGATCCTCGGCCTCCTGGCCTTCGCCCAGATGATCATCGCGATCGACTACAACATCATGTTCGTGGCCCTGCCGGACATCGGCAGCGACCTCGGCTTCTCCGCGCAGAACCTGCAGTGGGTGATCTCGGCCTACTCCGTCGCCTTCGGCGGCTTCCTGCTGCTGGGCGGCCGCGCCACGGACCTCTTCGGCCGGAAGAACATGTTCCTCTTCGGCCTCTTCCTCTACGCCGCCTCCTCGGTGGCGGGCGGCCTGGCCACCGAGTCCTGGCTGCTGGTCGCGGCCCGCGTGGTCCAGGGCCTGGGCGGCGCCTTCCTCGCGCCGGCCACCCTGTCGCTGGTGGTGACCCTCTTCGCCGAGGGCAAGGAGCGCAACCGCGCCCTGTCCGTCTGGGGCGGTGCCGGCGGCTTCGGCATGGTCCTCGGCGCCATCCTCGGCGGCCTGCTCACCGACTGGTTCGGCTGGCAGGCGGTCATGTGGGTCAACGTCATCGCCGCCGGCGCGGCCATGGTCTACGGCATCGGCCTCCTGCCGAAGACCGCCAAGGTCAGCACCAGGGGCTTCGACCTTCCCGGTGCCGTCATCGGTACCGTCGCCTCCACGCTGCTGGTGTTCACCCTGGTCAACGGCCCCGAGGTGGGCTGGACCTCGGGTACCACCATCGGCAGCCTGATCGGCTCCGTGGCCCTGTTCGCCCTCTTCATCGGCATCGAGTCGCGGACCCGCGCCCCGATGATGCCGCTGCGCCTGTTCGGCAACCGCAACGTCACCGTCGGCACCACGATCACGTTCCTCTTCATGGCGACGTTCGGCGCCTACGCCTACTTCCTCACCCAGTACTGGCAGGTCGTCCAGGGCTACAGCGCCTGGGCCACCGGCTTCGCCTTCCTGCTCCCCTCCGGCTGCGTCCTGATCGGAACCGTCGCCGCCGGGAAGCTGATGAACGCCTACGGCGCCCGCAAGACCCTGCTGATCGCCCTCGCGGTCGGCCTCGTGGGCACCGCCGCCCTCGCGCTGACCCTCTCGCAGGACGCCTCGTACCTGGTCATCGCCCTCCCGCTGATCGTCCTCTCGCTCGGTCAGGGCGTCATCTTCACGGCGATGTTCGCGGCCGCCACCACCGGTGTGGCCGACGAGGAGCAGGGCATCGGCTCCGGCATCGCCCAGACCGGCCAGCAGATCGGCGGCGCCGTCGGCCTCGCCGTCCTGATCGCCGTCGCGGCCTCCGCCGCGGGCGGCGAGACCACCGACCCGGCCCAGCTCACCGACGGCATCCTCGTCGCCACCTGGGCCACCGCCGCGGGCATCGCGCTGACCTTCCTGGCGACGCTCGGGCTCAAGAAGCCCGTCGCGCAGGCGGTCGCCGCCGACCCGGGCACCACGAACGCGGTGACGGCCCCGGCCGACGGGGCCCCGGCCACCCGGCCGGCTCCGGTCACCGAGCGCGTCTGACGCGGCACCTCCGCGCGCCGGACGCCCCGTGCACGGCCCCTTCCTCCGAATCCCCCGCGGGGGAAGGGGCTGTGCGCAGGCACCACCCGGTCCGCCCACCCGGTCCGCCGCCGCGACCGGACGCGGCGCCCGCACCACCCCGTACGGCCAGCACAGCCAGACCAGCCAGCCCACTCCCGGAAAGGTTGAGACCGCAGTGAACGGCTACCGCACCGCATTCTTCGATGTGGACGGCACCCTCACGACCGCCCCGAGCATGTTCCGCTTCCTGCGCCACTACCTCTCCGCGACCGGCAACCCGCCCGCCGAGTACGTCACCCGGCGCCGCGCGCTCAAGGCGATGAACGAGGTCGGCTGCCCCCGCGAGGCCACCAACCGCGCCTACTTCGCCGGCCTGGAGGGCGCGTACGCCACCGAGGTGTCCGCCCTCGCCGAGGACTGGTTCCGCGAGGAGCTCCGGGCCGGCGGCTTCTTCCACGAGCACGGCGTCGCGGCCCTGCACCGCCACCGGCGCGAGGGCACCCGTATCGTCCTCGTCTCCGGATCCTTCCCCGCCGTCCTCGACCCCATCGCCGAGCACCTCGGCGCCGACGAGGTCTGGTGCACCGAGCCCGAGATCGCCTGGGGCCGCTACACCGGCGGCCTGCACCGGCCCCCGATGCTCTCCGCCGCCAAGGCCGAGACCCTGCGGGCCGTCGCCGCCGCGCACGGCACCGACCCCGCGCACTGCATCGCCTACGGGGACCACATCTCCGACCTGCCGATGCTGCGGGCGGCCGGCGCCGCCGTGGTCGTCGGCGGCGACAAGGTCCTGCGCACCCACGCACGTATCCACGGGTGGTCCCTGCTGCCCGCCGCGCCGGTCCCGCCGGCGCTCGGCCTGCCGCTGTGGCGGGCCCCCGGCCGGACCGGCTCCCTGGCGGCCGTATCGAACGAGGTGAAAGAGGTGGAAAGCGTATGACGTCCTGGTTCTTCGACCGGATGCGGAGCTTCGGCGAGGCCGACGCCATCGTCTTCGACGGCGTGTCCCACAGCTACGCCGAACTCGCCCGCCTGACCGAGGAGTGGGAGAGATTCCTCGACCGCAACGGCATACACGCCGGGCAGGTCGTCGCCCTCGAGGGCGTCAGCAGCGTCGAGGCCTGCGCCGGTCTGCTCGCCCTGATCGAGCGCGGCGCGGTCGTCGTCCCGATGACCCCGCTGCCGGCCGCCAAGCGCGCCGAGTTCCACGAGGTCGCCGAGGTGGAGACGGTCATCACCATCGACTCCGCGCACTGGCGGCGCAGCGTGGAGATCACCGGCCGCGAGGCCGACCACGACCTGTACGGGCGGCTGCGCGCCGACGGCGTGCCCGGCCTGGTGCTCTTCAGCTCCGGCACCACCGGGCGCAGCAAGGCCAGCGTGCTGGACTTCTCCAAGGTCCTCGCCAAGTACGGCCCGCCGACCCGGCCGCGCCGCACCCTCGGCTTCCTCAACCTGGACCACATCGGCGGCATCAACACCCTGCTGCACACCCTCAGCCAGGGCGGCGCCCTGGTCACCATCGACGAGCGCACGCCCGACAGGGTGTGCGCGACCATCGCCGAGCAGGACATCCAGATCCTGCCGACCACGCCGACCTTCCTGAACATGCTGCTCATCTCGCGGGCGTACGAGCGGCACGACCTCAGCTCGCTGCAACTGGTGACGTACGGCACCGAGCCCATGCCCGAGGGCACCCTCCAGCGGCTCGCCCGCGCCCTGCCCGGGGTCCGCCTGAAGCAGACGTACGGGCTGTCCGAGCTCGGCATCATGCCGACCAAGTCCCGTGACGACGGCAGCCTGTGGGTCAAGCTGGGCGGCGAGGGCTTCTCCTACCGCATCGACGACGGGATCCTGTGGATCCGCTCCGACATGGCGATGCTCGGCTACCTCAACGCGCCGGCGCCCTTCGACGAGCAGGGTTTCTTCAACACCCAGGACGCGGTGGAGACGGACGGCGACTACGTACGGATCCTGGGCCGCAGGTCCGAACTCATCAACGTGGCGGGCGAGAAGGTCTACCCCAGCGAGGTCGAGAACGTCCTGCTGGAGCTGGACTACGTGGCCGACGCCGTGGTCTCCGGCCGCCCCAGCCACGTCACCGGACAGGTCGTCAAGGCCGTCGTCAAGCTCACCGAACCGTGCACCGACCCGCGGGTCACCGCCCGCCGGGTGCGCGAGCACTGCGCGCAGCGGCTGGAGGCGTTCAAGGTGCCGGTGGTGGTGGAGGTGACGGAGGCCGACACGCACTCCGACCGGTTCAAGAAGATCCGGAGCGCGGCGTGAGCGCGGGCGTGAGCGAGCGCTTGAGCGAGCGCGGGCCCGTCGCCGTGGTCTCCGGCGGCAGCCGGGGACTGGGGCGGGTGCTGGTGGAACGGCTGCTGGCCGAGGGCCGGCGGGTCGCCACCTTCAGCCGCAAGCCGAACGAGTTCACCGAGGGGCTGGCCGCCGCGTACCCCGAGGACTTCCTGTGGGAGTCGGTCGACCTGCACGACCCCGGCGCGGTCCGGCAGTTCGTCAAGGCCGTGAAGGAACGCTTCGGCACGGTCGACCTGCTCGTCAACAACGCCGGCCTGCTCCACCAGGAGCTGTTCCTGACGATCGCCCCGAACCGTATCGACGACCTGCTCGTCGCCAACCTCGCCGCCCCGGTCCACCTGACCCAGGCGTGCGCGCGGCTGATGATGCGCGACGGCGGATCGATCGTGCACATCTCGTCCATCAACGCCATCCGCGGCTACCGCGGGGTCGCGGTCTACGCCGCGGCCAAGGCGGGCCTCGAAGGGTTCGGCCGGGCCCTCGCCCGGGAGCTGGGACCCGTGGGCATCCGCGTCAACACCCTCACCCCCGGGTTCTTCGACAGCGAGCTGACCTCGGACGTCACCGAACGCAACCGGGAGAAGATCCAGCACCGCACACCACTGGGGCGGCTCGGCACGGCGGAGGAGATCGCGGACGCGGTCCTCTTCCTGGCCTCCTCGCAGGCACGTTTCATCACCGGTCAGTCATTGGTCATCGACGGAGGAATCACATGCTGAACGACCAGAGCGTCCAGGAGATCATCGAGCGCGAGATCCAGGCCGTGGTGCTGAGCTCGGACGAGGAGGAGCTGTCGCTGGACGACGAGCTGCTCAAGTCCGGGGTCAACTCCCTGATGCTCGCCCAGCTGCTCATCCAGCTGGAGACCGAGCTGGGCGTCGACCCGTTCGGCGAGCAGCTGTCGATCACGGAGATCCGTACGCTGCGCGAGCTGGTGGGCGCGTACGAGGCCGCGCTGGAGCGCGCGGCGTCGGGTGCGACGGCGGGTGCGTGAGCGGTGTCCGTCACCATCTCGAACGTCTCGAACGTCTCGAACGTCTCGAACCCGACCCTGAGCCTCAGCTCGATCGACGACTACCTGGGCCCGGGGGAGGGCCGCTTCTTCTCCCGCGGCTACCAGCGGGCCGGCTACCTGGTCCGCGACATCGTCGCCACGCCCGTCGCGGCCGAACGCCCCGGCATCCACGCGACCGTGGACGTCAGCTACCCGGCGGACTGGTCGCGCAAGAAGGACGGCACCGACCTGCGTCCGCACCTGAGCACGGTGGACGCGCTCGTGCTGGGGGTGCAGCTCGCCGAACTGCACCTGGTGCACGCGTACGGACTGACCGGCGACGCCCACTCCACCATGCGGCTGCGCAAGATCGTGCTGCGGGCGGGCGGTGCGCCGCAGGAGGACCTGCTGCGGATCCCGGCCGCGTCGCGCCTGGTGCGCACGGAGGAGGTACCGGGCGCGCCCGGCCGGGTCCTGTCCGTCCACGACGGCTCGGTGGGCGCGCTGCGCGTGCGGTGCGAGATCGAGCACGACGAGGGCGTCCGGGCGGACACCGAGGGGCTGTTCGCCGGCCTCGACGAGGGGCTCGGCGACGGGCGCCTGCGGTTCTACGGCGAGGGCTTCAAGAAGCGGCGGCACGTCATCCGTGACGTGGCCGTGGACATGGAGTCGCTGTCGGCGGAGGCCGACGTGCACTTCCACCCGGGGCCGACGGACGTGCCCGTCGGGCCCGACGGTCCCGACGGTCCGGGCGCGCGGGGCGTGGACGCGGCGGTCGGGCCTGCCGTCTCGATGGTGGACGCGTTCGTGGTGAACCTGCAGCTGGTCCAGGTGCTGATGTACGAGCTGGACCAGGTGAACCGGGCGAACAGCAACACCCTGTGGATGATGCAGACCGTGCTGACGGCGGCGGATACGGCGCTGCCGCTGCCGACGGTTCCCGCGGGGGCGGCGCGGGCGCGGGCGAGGCTGCTCGCCAAGCGGTTGCTGCCGCTGCGGGGCGGGGTGTGGCGCAGCGTGGAGATCGAGGCCGGGTTGGGGGGCGTGGGGTTGCGGTGCTCGTTCGCACACGAACTCCCGCCGGAGGCCGCCTCTGCGGCCACCTGACCCCTGGGCCCGGGACCCCCGGGCCCAGGCCCCGCGCCTCGATCGCCGGCGGGGCTCGGAGATCGGGGGCTCCGCCCCCGTGCCCCTGCGCCTCAATCGCCGGCGGGGCTGGGATGGTGCGCGGCGGCGCTGGAAGCTGCCCGGTGGGCCGGCTTTCGGGGGCTCCGCCCCCGCACCCCCGCGCCTCAAACGCCGGCGGGGCTGAGTTGGTGCCCGGCGGCGCTGGAGGGTGCCGCCGCGCGGCGGCTGGTTGCCGCGCAGCGGCAATCCAGCCCGCGCGGCGATTGAGCGCACGGGCGCGGAGCGCCCGTAGGGGGGTGGGGGCGGAGCCCCCGCCTCCCAGCCTCGCCGGCGTTTGAGGCGGACCCTCCCAGCCCCGCCGGCGTTTGAGGCGCAGCCACCCAGCCCCGCCGGCGATTGAGGCGCGGGGGCACGGGGGCGGAGCCCCTGGATCAGTGGAACGATTACACGAGGAGTACGTATGCGGCTGTCCGTGTCCGGGACCTACGCGGCGGGGAAGACCTCCACGGCCACCGCCCTCTCCCACTACACCGGTATCCCGTTCGCCCCCGCCCGGTCCATCCGGGAGATCCTGCCCGACGCCGTGCCCGGCAAGGCGCTCGCCGAGGTCTCGCCCGCCGAGTACCTCCAGCTCGCCGTGCGGCGGCACGCCGGCCGGGTGGGGAACGAGGCGCGGCTCGGCGCGCGGCTGATCTCGGACGGGTCCTCCCTCCAGGAGTGGATCTACGCCGCCGCGCGCGTCCGGTTCGGGATGGATCCCGCCGCGCCCGCCCCGACGCCCCCGCGCTCGGCCGCCATGGGCTTCTTCGCCGAGGCCGTCGACCAGCTCGGGCACGCCTTCCGGCAGCACGTGAAGGAGACCTACGACGGGTTCGTGCACCTCATCGCCGGGGCGGGGAGCGCAGACGGCGGCAGCAACGGCCGGCACCGGCGGATGCACCCCGACTTCCGCCGGTTCTGCGACGACATGCTGCTCCGGGCCCTCGAGGACCTCGGCGTGACGTACCACGTCGTCGGCAGCGGCGACCGCGCGGAGCGGCTGCGCACCATCGCCGGGCTGTTCGCGCTGCCCACCGTCCGGTCCGTCGACGAGGCCCTGGAGCTCGCCGCCCGCGAGTACGCCGGGATCGACTGGCGGCTGGAGGGCGCGCGCACCCCCAGCGCCGCCTCCGTCGCCGCCTCCGTCGCCGCCCGGGGGGAGGCACGGTGACCGCCACGACCGGTCACGCCCGCCGCTGGCTCATGCTGCCCGTGGTGCTGGCCGCGCTGTTCATGGCCCAGTTCGACCTGTACGTCGTCAACGTCGCCGCGCCCACGCTCCAGCGCGACCTCGGCGCCGGGCCCCTCGCCCTCGAACTGATCGTCGCCGGGTACGCCTTCACCTACGCCGGCGGTCTGATCACCGGCGGCCGGCTGGGCGACCTCTTCGGCCACCGCGCGGTGTTCCTCGGCGGGACGCTCGCCTTCACCGTCGCCTCCCTGCTGTGCGGGCTCGCCCAGAGCCCCGGCCAGCTGGTCGCCGCCCGCCTCCTGCACGGGGTCACCGGCGCCGCCATGGTGCCGCAGGTCCTGGCCCTGATCACCGGGGTCTTCGGCCCGGCCGAACGGCCCCGCGCGCTCGCCTGGTTCGGGTTCACCGTCGGGGTCGGCGCCGTGGCCGGGCAGGTGCTCGGCGGGCTGCTGCTCCAGGCCGGCCCCTCGGGTCTGGGCTGGCGGGCGGTCTTCCTGGTGAACGTCCCCGCCGGGCTGCTGACCTTCGCGCTCGCCCGCGCCGTGGTCCCCGGGCCGCCCAGGGTGCGGGTGGGCGGCGCCGGCCTCGATCCGCTCGGCGCGATCGGGATCCCGGCCGGGCTGGCGCTGGCGCTCGTACCCCTGCTGCCCGGGCCCGGCGGGTCCGGCACCCGGCCGGTGTGGGCCTGGCTGTGCCTGGCCGCCGCCGTGCCCGTACTGGGCGCCACGCTGGCGTGGGAGCGGCGGCTCGCGCGGCGGGGCGGAAACCCGCTGCTGGACCTGTCGCTCTTCGCCGTCCCGGCCTTCCACCGCGGACTCCTCGTCAGCGGCGCCGTGTTCGGCGCGTTCTTCAGCTTCCTGTTCGCCCTCACCCTCGTCCTGCAGTCCGGGCTCGGGCTGTCCCCGCTGGGCGCCGGGTTCGCCTTCGCCCCGCTCGGGCTCGCCTTCGCCGCCGCCTCCATGGCCGCGCGCCGGACCCCGCCCGCCCGTGCCGCGCGGACCGTCCTGGCGGGCGTCCTCGTCGCGGCCGCCGGACTGGCCGTCCTCGGCCTCGGACTGCTGTGGGCGCCGGACGGGCTGAGCGTGGGGTGGCTGCTGCCGCCGATGGTGCTGATCGGGCTCGGCAACGGGATCGCCGTCCCCGCCCTGACCGGCGCCGTCCTGTCCGGCGTACGCCCGGGGCAGGCCGGCTCCGCCGCCGGGATCCTCACCACCGCGCAGCAGTTCGCCAGCGCCGTCGGCGTGGCCCTGCTGGGCGCCGTCTTCTTCGCGGTCCTCGGCGGGCGGAGCGGGACCGCCGCCCACGCGGAGGCCCTGCGCTGGGTCGCCGGCATCGGGCTGGTCCTGGTGCTGGTGGCCGCCGGGGCCGCCCGCTCCCTGCCCCGGCCCGCGCCGCCGGTCGCCCCGCCGGCTGTGCCGTCCCCCGGACCCGCCCCCGCCCCCGCCCCCGGGCGTCCGCTCGCCTCCTCCCACCCCTCCGGAAAGGCCTGACATGCCGACCGCCGACACCACGGCAGCCGACCACGCGGCGTGGTGCGAACTCGCCGACGTGCGGAAGAAGAAGATCGCCCTGCTCTTCGAGCGGATCATCACCCACGGCGAGCTCGGCCTCGCCGACGAGGTCTTCCACGAGGACTTCACCTGGCCGCAGTTCGGCCTGCGCGGTCCCGAGGGCGTACGCACCTGGGTGCGCGCCTTCCGGACCGCGTTCCCCGACATGGTCGACACCGTCGTGGAGCAGTGGGCCGAGGGTGACACCGTCATCTCCCGCGTGCTGTGCACCGCCACCCAGTCCGGCCCGTTCCGGGGCCTGCCGCCCAGCCACCGCAAGGCCACCTTCGGGGCCCTGGGCATCGACCGGTTCCGCGGGGAGAAGGTCATCGAGCGCTCCGCGCACTTCGACCTCGCCGACGTGATGCGCAAGTACGGCCACACCGAGCTCCGGGTCCCCCCGGTGGACCGGCCGTGAAGCCCGCGCCGTTCGGCTACGTCCGCCCGCGTACCCCCGAGGAGGCGGTGGCCGCCCTCGCCGGGGCCGCCGCGGCCGGCCGCGAGGCCCGGGTGCTGGCGGGCGGGCAGTCCCTGATCCCGCTGCTGAACCGCCGGCTGGTCCGGCCCGACCTGCTGGTGGACCTGGGCCGGGCGGCGGGCCTGCGGGGCGTACGGGCCGACGCGCGCGGGGTCCGGATCGGGGCGCTGACCCCGCACGCCGCCCTGGAGCGCAGCACCGACCCGGTGCTCCACCGCGACCTGCCGGTGCTGCCGGAGGCCGCCGGCCTGATCGGGCAGTTGCCGGTCCGGGTCCGGGGGACGTTCGGCGGCAGCCTCGCGCACGCCGACCCGTGCGCCGAGTGGTGCCTGCTGGCCGTGCTGCTGGACGCCGAACTGACCGTGCTGGGGCCGGCCGGCACCCGGGTGGTGCCGGCGGCGGCGTTCCTGTGCGGCCGGCACCGTACCGCGCTGCGGCCGGGGGAGATCCTCACCGCCGTCCGCCTCCCGTACGCCGAACCGGCCGCCGCGCTGGTGGAGTACGGCGTCCAGCCCGGCCGGCTGCCCGAGGCCGCGGCGGCGGCCGCGCTGACCCTCGGCGCCGACGGCCGCGTCGCCGCGGTGCGGCTGGCGGTGGCCGGACCGGGCGAGGTCCCGGCGCGGGCGCCGCACGCCGAGGCCCTGCTCCTGGGCGCCCGCCCGGCCCCGGACGCCTTCGCGGCGGCGGCCGCACTCGCGGTCGAGGAGGCCGCCACCCGCCCCCCGCGCGCCGACTGTGCCCCCGCCGCCCTGCGGTACGGCATGGGCGAGCGGCTCGGCCGGGCCCGAGCGGCCGCCGTGTGCGGCGCGCCCGCCGGGTCCCCGGCGGCGGGGGCGCCGGCCGACGCCCGGCGCCCGGCCGCCCACGCCGCGGACCTCGCCGCCCCCGACCCGTCCGCCGCCCCCGACCCGTCCGCCGCCGCGGACCTCGCCGCCCTGGCGGGTGCGCTCGTCCGGCGGGCGCTGGCCCGCTCCGCCGAACGGGCCCGGGTCCTCGCCCCCGTCCGCCGCCGGGCCGCCGAGGCGGTGGCGGCATGAGCGGCGCCGAGTACGCCGGCCCGGCCACCGTGCCGGTGAAGCTCACCGTCAACGGGGTGCCGTACGCCCTCGACGTCGAGGCGCGCCGCAGTCTGGCCGACGTCGTGCGGCGCGAGGTGCGGCTGACCGGGACGCAGGTCGGCTGCGAGACCGGGGCGTGCGGCTCGTGCACCGTGCTGCTGGACGACGAGCCCGTGCGGGCGTGCGTGGTGCTGGCCGTGCAGGCCGACGGGCAGCACGTGCAGACGGTGGAGTCGCTCACGGAGCCGGACGGCCGACTCGGGCCGTTGCAGCGGGCGTTCGGCGACCACTTCGCGCTCCAGTGCGGCTTCTGCACCCCCGGTTTCCTGATGCTCGCCACCGCTCTGCTGCGCCGCGAGCCGGCTCCCGACCGGTCCCGGATCCGGGCGTGCGTCGCCGCCAACCTGTGCCGGTGCACGGGCTACCAGCCCATCGTCGAGGCGATCTTGACGGCGGCCCACCAACTGCCGCACGCGACCACGCCCCCGGACGGAGCCCCCCGATGACCCCCGCCCCCGGCACCCCCCCAGACCCGGCCCCCGGCGGCGCCCCCGCCCACGGTGGCCGTCGTCGCGGGCCCGTCGTCGGGCGGTCCGTGGGGCGGCTCGAGGACGATCGGCTGTTGCGGGGGCGGGGGCGGTTTCACGATGGCGTCGTGCGGCCCGGGCAGTTGTGGATGCGGGTCGTGCGGTCGTCCCTCGCGCACGCCCGGCTCCTCGGCGTCGACACCGCGCGCGCCGCCGCCCTGCCCGGTGTCGTCGCCGTCGTCACCGCCGCCGACCTGCCCCCCGGTGTCCTGATCCCGGTGCGCCAGCCGCACCCCGGGCTGGACTTCACCCCGTACCTCCAGCCGCCGCTGGCCGCCGGCCACGTCCGGTACGCAGGCGAGCCGTTGGCGGCCGTCGTCGCCGAGGACCCGTACGCCGCCGAGGACGCCGCCGAGCTCGTCCGGGCGGACCTCGCCGAGCTGGAGCCCGTCCTCGACGCGCGCACCGCCCCCGCCGACCGCGAGGTGGGCGTCGTCGACTACGGGTACGGCGACGTGGACGCCGCCTTCGCCGCGGCGGCCCACGTCGTCGGCGCCACCCTGCGCACCGGCCGGCACAGCGGCACCCCGCTGGAGCCGCGCGGCCTGGTCGCCGAACCCGACCCCGACACCGGGCGGCTGACGATCTGGGGCGCGGCCAAGATCCCGCACATCAACCGCCGGGTGCTCGCCTCCCTGCTGGCGCTGCCCGAACACCGCATCCACCTGCGCGAGACGGACGCGGGCGGCAGCTTCGGCATCCGCGGCGAGTTCTACCCCGAGGACTTCCTGGTCCCCTTCCTCGCCCTGCGCACCGGCCGCCCCGTCAAGTGGAGCGAGGACCGCGCCGAGCACATGACGGCCGCCAACCACGCCCGCGAGCAGGAGCACCGCATCGAGCTGGCCCTGGACGCCGACGGCCGGCTGCTGGGCCTGCGCGACGAGGCCTGGCTGGACAACGGCGGCTACATCCGCACCCACGGCGCGGTCGTCGCCGCGCTGACCGCCTCGATGATCTCCGGCCCGTACCGGCTGCCCGCCTGCCGCTCGCGCGTGCACATCGTCACCACCAACAAGACGCCGATCGGCACCTACCGGGCCCCGGGCCGCTTCCAGCACACCTTCGTGCGCGAGCACGCCCTGGACCTGGCCGCCACCCGGCTCGGCGTCGACCCGGTCGAGCTGCGCCGGATCAACCTGCTGACGGCGGCCGAACTCCCGCACACCCGGCCCCTGCACGTCTTCGGCGCGCCCATGGTGCTGGACGGCAAGGACCACCTGGAGCACTTCGACAAGGGGCTCGCCGCCGTCGGGTACGGGCGGTGGCGGGCCGAGGCGGCCGCCGCCCGCGCCGAGGGGAGGCTGGTCGGCACGGGCTGCGCCGTCATCCTGGAGAAGGCCGGCCTGGGCTACGACAGCGCCGTCGTCGACATCGGCGTGACCGGCGCGGTCCGGGTCGTCATGGGCGGCGCCAGTGCCGGCCAGGGCATCCAGACGGTCATGGCGCAGATCGCCGCCGACGAACTCGCCGTCCCCGTGGCCGGGGTGCACGTGGTGCTCTCCGACACCGACCTGCTGCCCGACGGCGGGGGCACGTTCGGCAGCCGCTCCACCGTCGTCGGCGGTACGGCCGTACGCGAGGCCGCCCGCGCCGTCCTGGACAGGGCGCGGCCCGTGGCCGGCGAACTGCTGGGCGCCGCGCCGGACACGCTGGTCGCCGAGGACGGCGGGCTGGCCGTCGCGGGCGCGCCGGAGCGGCGGGTGGACTGGGGGCGGATCGCCGCCGCCTCCTACGCGCCGCGCTGGGTCCCCGGCGGCGCGGAGCCGGGCCTGACCGGCCGGTCGACGTACGCCGCGAACGGGATGACCTACCCGTACGGCGCCCACTTCGCGCAGGTCGAGGTCGACCCGGACACGGGCGCCGTCACGCTGCTGCGGTACGCCGTGACGTACGAGATCGGCCGCGCGGTCCACCCGGAGTCGGTGCGCGGCCAGTTGGCCGGCGGTGCCGTGCAGGGCATCGGCGGCGCGCTGTCCGAGGAGTTCCGCTACGACGAGCGCGGCCGGCCGCTGTCGCTGACGCTCGACGACTATCTGTGGCCGCGCGCGGACCAGCTCCCGGAGATCCGGGTGGAGCTGTTCGAGGACGCGCCGGCACCGGGCAATCCGCTCGGCCTGCGCGGCGCGGGGGAGGGCGGTACCGCGGGCAGCGGCGCCGTCCTCGCCGGCGCCGTCCGGGACGCCCTGGGGCTGGCCGGCGATGTCGGCGGCCTGCCCCTGCACCCGGCCCGGGTGCGGGCCCTGCTCGCCACCCGGGACGCCACCGGGACCGTCACCACTGCCACCACCGAAGCCACCGATACCACCGACACCACCGACACCACCGACACCACCGTCATCACCAAGGAGGAATCATGACCGTCGATCAGGCCGTGCTGGACTGGCTGACAGCCGATCCCGACGGGGACGCGGCCGAGGCCGCCCCTGCGGGACCGCAGCAGCTCGCCGACGGCCCGCGCGCCGTGGACGTGACCGCCCCCTCGGCGGCCGCGCTCGCGGCCGCGGGTCCGGCGGAGCGGATGGAGCTGCTCCTGGACTACGTGCGCCAGGAGGTCGCCCGTTCCGTGGGCGTCGGCCCGGACGCGCTCGACACCACGCGGACGCTCGTGAGCGTCGGGGTGGGCTCGATGCTCGGGTGCGAGCTCCAGTACCGGCTCCGGGACGCGCTGGGCGTCGCGCCGGAACTGAAGGAGATCCTGATGGCGCAGGACACCCCCGCACTGGCCGCCATGCTGGCGGAACTTCTCGGGTATGGCGGATGACCGCGAAGCTGGCGCCGCCGGCCGGCGCGGACGTGTGGCTGCTGCGGCAGCCCAAGCCGGACGACATCACCGGCGTCCTGGACATGGCGGAGCTGGACGAGAAGGAGCTCCAGCGCGCCCGCCAGTGCCGGCGGCAGGCGGGCGGCTACCTGTACGCGGCCGCGCACATCGCCCTGCGGCGGGTGCTGGCCACGTACGTGGGGCGGCCGGCCGGCTCGCTGGTGTTCGGGAGAGGGCCCTGTCCGTGCTGCGACCAGCAGCACGGCCGGCCGGTCCTGCGCGAGCCCGAGTCCGATCTGCACTTCTCGCTGTCGCACAGCAGCGGGATGGTGCTGATCGGGGTGGCCCAGGTGCCGATCGGCGTGGACGTCGAGAAGGTGCCGAGCGCCGAGACGGCACGGGTGTGCACGGCCGCGCTGCACGCGGACGAGCGGGCCGAGCTCGCGGAGGTGCCGGAGTGCGCCGGCACGGCGGCGTTCGGGCGGCTGTGGACGCGCAAGGAGGCGTACCTCAAGGGGCTGGGGACGGGTCTCGGACGGGACCTGTCGCTGGACTACCTGGGGTGGGAGTCCGCCCGGCATCCGGCCGGGTGGTCGGTCGTGGACGTCCCCGCGGGTCCCCGGCACACCGCCGCGGCGGCGATCGGGTACGGCGAGGGGGCGACGGCGGCGCGGGCCGCGGCGGGTGAGCCGGCCCCGGTCACCCTGCGGTGGCTGCCGATGGAGAGCCTCTACAGCGGCAGCAGGCCGGACCTGACGCGGGACGACGCCATCCTGGCGGAACTCGCGGCGTAAGGATCCCGGCGCCCTTCCACCAGGGCCCCGGCCGGAGCGCACCCGCCCCGGCCGGGGCCCTGGGCCGTGCCATCGGCCTCGTGGCCCGACCCCGTCCCGACCCGGTGCGTCCTGGTGTGGGGGAGGGGCCGGACATGACAAAGTCGGGCACCGCGGGGACGCGGGCTCGCAAAACAAAGAGAACACTCGCTATTCTCCTTTTCAGGGACCACCACCGCTCGCCGGAGGGAGCGCCATGCTTGTGCCGGAGACCGTGCCGACCGCCGACGTACTGGCGCGGCGCCTGTTCCGCTGCCTGCCGCGGACCGATCAGCGCCGCTGGGCCCGCGCGTACCTGGACGGACTGGTGACCACCCCGGGCAAGAAGTCCGTCCGCAACATGGCCCGGTCCGCCGGGACCTTCGAGACCGCCTCGCAGTCGCTGCACCAGATCGTCAACTCCAGTACCTGGCAGTGGGATCCGGTCCGCCGTGAACTCGCCGCCTGGTGCGGCGAACGCGCCCGGGTGCACGCCCTGCGCATGGTGCCGGTGGTCATCCCCAAGCGCGGGGAGTGCTCCGCCGGGGTGCACCGCCGCTTCGACCCGGCCGGCGGCCGCACGCTCAGCTGCCAGCTGGCGCTCGGGATGTTCCTCGTCACCGACCGCGGCTGCGTGCCCGTCGACTGGCGGCTGTCGCTGCCCGGCCGCTGGAGCGAGGACGCCGGCCTGCGTCGGCGCGCCCGGATACCGGCCGGCGCCCGCACCGGGTTACCCAGCCGGCTCGGCCTCGACCTGGTCGACGCGGCGGCCGCCCACCCCGCCACCGCCGGGGTCCCGGTGGTCGCCGACGGCCGGCTCGACGCCCCGCAGGAGACGGCCCGGCTCATCGCGGGCCTCGCCGAACGCGGCCTCGGGTTCGCCGTGTCGGTGCCCGCCACGCTGCCCGTGCTGTGCGGGCCGCCCGGCGACCGTACGGTCCGTACGACGCCCGTCGCGCACCTGGTCCAGGCTCTGGGCCCGGCCGCCGCCCACCCGGCGTACGCCGCCCACCCGGCCCACCCGGCCCATCCCGCCCACCCGGCCCGCCCCGCCCGGCCGCCGGCCCGGGTCGGCCCCCCGTACCCCGGCCTGCTGCCGCGCCGTGCGCCCGCCGTCGTGCGGATCCCCGGCGTCGCCCGCCCCCTCGCGCTGCTCACCCAGTGCGGCCCGGACGCGGCCCACCCCACCCGGTACTGGCTCGCCGGCACCGACGGGGCCTCCGCCGCGCTCGCCCGCATGGGCGCCGCCGAACTGCCCATGGACGTCCTGGAGGACTGCGGACTACGGGACTTCGAGGGCCGCTCCTTCCCCGGCTGGCACCGCCACATGACGTTCGTGGCGGCCGCGGCCGCCCACCGGCTGCTCGGCCCGGGCGCCGCCCGGCCCGCCCACCACCCGGCCCTCAGCGGCTGACGTACGAGGAGTTGTGATGTCTGTCCTGACGGCGGCGGCTCCCGCCACCGCCCACGTGCCGGTGGACCTGCTGCTGGACGCCGAGTCCCCGCGCCTGGCCGGCGTCGACCACGACCACGTCCTGCTGCTGGCGGGCCTGGAGACGGCCCTGCCGCCGATCGTCGTGCACCGCTCCACGATGCGCGTGATCGACGGCATGCACCGGCTGCACGCCGCCCGGCTGGGCGGGCGCGACACCATCCCCGTCCGCTGGTTCGACGGCACGGAGGCCGAGGCGTTCCTGCTCGCCGTCGAGGCCAACAACGGTCACGGGCTGCCCCTGACCCTCGCCGACCGCCGCGAGTGCGCCCGCCGCATCCTGCGCGCCTGGCCCGAGTGGTCGGACCGGGCGGTCGCCGCCAAGGTCGGGCTGTCGGGCAAGACGGTCGGCGTCCTGCGCCGCGGCGCCCAGGAGGCGGGCGCGCCGGCCGCCGTCCGGGTCGGCTGCGACGGCCGGGCCCGCCCCCTGAGCGCCACCGAGGGGCGGCTGCGTGCCGTGGACTACCTCGCCGTCCGCCCCGACGCCTCGCTGCGCGAGATCGCCCGGTCCGCCGGGATATCGGTCGAGACCGCCCGGGACGTCCGCGACCGCCTCGGCCGCGGCGAGGGCCCGCTGCCGGGCGGGGGCCCGGGCACGGGTACGGGCTCCGGTACGGGCGGCGCGGCGGGCGGTTCAGCGGCCGCCACCGGCGCCGTTCGCGGCGTACGGGAGTCCCGGGCGCGGGAGTGCCCCGCCCCCGTGGACCTGCCGACCGTCCTGGACTCCCTCAAGCGCGACCCCACGCTCAAGTACAGCGACGAGGGCCGCGCGCTGATCCGCTGGCTGGAGGCCCGGATCGTACGCGAGGGCGAGAGCGGGCTGCTGCTGCGCGCCCCCGCCCACCAGGCCCCCAAGATCGCCGCGATGGCCCGCGCCTGCGCCGCCCACTGGGACGAGATCGCCGCCGAGCTGGAGCAGCGCGGCCGGCAGGAGACCTCGTGACCCGGCAGACCGCGTCACCAGCGGACCCGCGACCGGCAGACCCCGTGACCGGCAGACCCGTCACCGGCAGAACCGTGACCGGCAGACCCGTCACCGGCAGAACCGTGACCGGCAGACCCGTCACCGGCCTGCCTCGTCACCGGCAGACGCCGTGACCGGCAGGCCCCATCACCGCCAGTCCCGGTACCACCGCACCCCTCCCGAAGAGTTGATGAGATGACCGACATCGCCTCGCAGTCCGTCCCGCCCGCCCCCGCCGGGTCCGTCCCGCCCGGGACCCCGCCGGTCAACCCCTGGGCCGCACTGTCCGCCCTCTGCGTCGGGTTCTTCCTGATCATGATGGACACCACCATCGTGACCGTCGCGATCCCCGGCATGATCACCGGCCTGAACGCCGACCTCAACCAGATCACCTGGGTGCACAGCGTCTACCTGCTCACCTACGCCGTCCCCCTGCTGCTCGCCGGGCGGCTCGGTGACCGCTTCGGCCGCAAGCCCGTCTTCCTCACCGGCATGGCGGTCTTCACCGCCGCCTCCCTGTGGTGCGGGCTCTCCGGCAGCGCCGGCATGCTGATGGCCGCCCGCGCGGTCCAGGGCATCGGCGCGGCCCTGATGGCCCCGCAGACCATGGCCTTCGTCACCGTCCTCTTCCCGCCGCAGCGCCGCGGCGCCGCCCTCGGCGTGTGGGGCGCCGTCGCAGGCCTGGCCACCACCGCCGGGCCGCTGCTCGGCGGCTTCCTGACCGGTTCCGCCGGCTGGGAGTGGATCTTCCTGATCAACGTGCCCATCGGCCTGCTGGGCCTGGCCATGGCCGCCCGGCTGCTGCCCGGCGGCGCACCGAGCGCCCCGCGCCGCTTCGACGTGGTGGGCACCGTACTGTCCGGACTCGGGCTGTTCGCCCTGGTCTTCGGCCTGCAGAACGGCCAGCACTACGACTGGGGCACCGTCGTCGGCCCGCTGGACGTCACCACCGTCATCCTCCTCGGCGTCCTGCTCCTGATCGCGTTCGTGCTGTGGCAGCGGATCAACCCGCGCGAGCCGCTGATGCCGCTGTCCCTCTTCGGGCGCCGCCACTTCAGCACCGCCTCGTTCGCCGCCGCCGCGATCGGCTTCGCCGTCACCGGCCTCTACCTGCCGCTGACCCTGTTCATGCAGGACGTCATGGACCTCTCCCCGCAGCAGGCGGGCCTGCTGATGGTGCCCATCGCCGTCTCCAGCGGCCTCGCCGGGCCGCTCGCCGGCAGCCTCTCCGACCGGGTGCCCGGCAAGTGGGTGGTCCTCGGCGGCTTCCTGGTCTTCGCGGCCGGCCTCGGCCTGCTCGTCCTCGCCATGTACGCGGACGCGGGCGTGTGGTTCACCGCGGGCGCCCTCTTCGTGGCCGGCATCGGCACCGGCTCGGCCTTCGCGCCCATGGCCAACGTCGCCACCGGCTCGCTGCCCGTCGAGGTCATCGGGGCCGGCGCGGGCATGTACAACTCCATCCGCCAGGTCGGCTGCGTCATCGGCGCGGCCGCCGTCGGCGTCCTGATGCAGGCGCGGCTCGCGGCGTCCCCCGACGACCTCGGGCGGGCCGCCGGCACGACCCTGCTGCTGCCCGTCGCCGTCCTTCTCGTCGGCGCGGCCGCCTGCCTTCTCATGCCGTCCGCGGCACGGCGGCCGGGCAACGCCGGGAATGCGGCGACGACTCCCCAGGATTCCCCGGATCCCGATCTGGAAAAGGTCGGCTGAAGCACGTTGACATAACCCCGAAAGGAAATACCGCTGATGTCTGGCGACAGCACACCCTTTGATGTCACGACCCTCCGGAATACGGTGACCGGTATCGTCCGCACCCCCGGCGAGGAAGGGTACGAGGAGGAACTCACCGGATTCCAGACCGGATACCACCACCGGCCGGCCGTCGTCGTCGGCGCCGCCACCGCCGAGGACGTCCGCCGCGCGGTGGCCTGGGCCGCCGAACGGGGGCTGGCCGTCACCGCGCAGTCCACCGGGCACGGCGTCACCGTCCTCGACCGGGGCGGCCTGGTCGTCAGCACCCGGCGGCTGGACGCCATCACCGTCGACGCCGAGGCCCGTACCGCCCGCATCGAGGCGGGCGTGCGCTGGGAGCAGGTCGTCGAGCGGACCGCCCCGCACGGGCTGGCCCCGCTGTCCGGCTCCGCCGGGCACGTCGGCGTCGTCGGCTACACCCTGGCCGGCGGACTCGGCCTGCTGGCCCGCGAGTTCGGCTACGCCGCCGACCTGGTGCGGGCCGTCGACGTGGTGACCGCGGACGGCCGGCTGCGGCACGTCACCGCCGACAGCGACCCCGACCTGTTCTGGGCGCTGCGCGGCGGGCGCGACCACTTCGGCGTCGTCACCGCGCTGGAGATCTCCCTGCTGCCGGTCGCCACCGTCTACGGCGGCGGCATGTACTTCGACGCCGGCCAGGCCGAGCGGGTCCTGGCCCACTTCGCGGCCTGGACGGCAACCGCCCCCGAGTCGGTCACCGCCTCCGTCGGCATGATCGAGTACCCGCCCATCCCGGTCTTCCCGGAGCCGCTGCGCGGCCGCCACGTCGTGCACGTGCGCTTCGCCACCACGGATCTGGCGGCCGGCCCCGGGCTGGTGCGGCCCTGGCGGGAGTTCGGCGCCGAGATCATCCACGAGCACCTGGGCGAACTGGCCTACCCCGAGGTCGGCTCCATCTACGCCGAGCCGACGTTCGCGCACGCGTACGACGGCAACGCGGTGCTGCTGAGCGGGCTGCCGCCGGAGGTGCTGGACGCCGTACGCACCCTGGCGGGGCCCGGTGCGGCCGTCCCGTGCATCGTGGACCTGCGGCACCTGGGCGGGGCGCTGGCGCGGGAGCCGGAGGTGGCGAACGCGGTGCCCTGGCGGGAGGCGGCGTACATCCTGCGGGTGCTGTCGGGCTCGGACGACGCGCCGGCGGACGCGATCCGGGCGGCGCACGCGGCGCTGGACGAGGCGGTGGCCCCCTGGACGCTGGGCCGCTCGCTGAACTTCGTCTACGGCGAGCGGGCGGCCGACGCGTATGCGGAGGAGCTGTTCGACGCGGGGACGCGGGGGCGGCTGGCGAAGCTGCGGGGTGTGTACGACCCGGGGAACGTGTTCCGCCCGGGGCTGACCGTCTCGCCGTAACGGCGGCGCCCCTGGGGAGCCTGGGCCGGGTCGTCGGGTGCGGGCCGCACGTGGCTGATCGCGCAGTTCCCCGCGCCCCTGGCGGGGGCCGGGGCAGGTCGTCGGGTGCGGCCCGTCGTGGGTCGTTCGCGCAGTTCCCCGCGCCCCTACGGGGCCCGGTCGTAGAGGTGCCCCGGAGCCATCGGCTCCGGGGCACCTGCCGTGCAGGACACCGAGGTCAGGGGCGCGGGGAACTGCGCGACCAGCCACGCACGGTCCGCACCGGCGATACAGTCCGGCCCCCCGCTAGGGGACCGGTTGGCCCAGGCCCACGCGGTTGCCCGCCGGGTCCTGGACGTAGGCCACGCGTTCGCCCCACGGGGTGTCCTCCGGTTCCTGGACCACCGGCGTTCCGGCGAGCCGGAGGGACTCCACCGTCGCGTCCACGGCCTCCACGAACACGAACAGGTCGATCCCGCCGGCCGCCGAGGCCACCGCCCGGTCGTCCCGGCTCACCGCGAGCTCCGTGTCGTGCCGGCGCAGCGTGACGAAGTCCGGCTCGCCCTTGGCCGGGTGCCGGTGCCCGGCCGCGAAGCCGAGCCGCTCGTAGAAGGCGGCCGTGGCCCCCACCCGGCGGGCGCGCAGCACGGGGAACGCGCGCCGCGCCGGGTGGAAGGCGGCGGCGGGGCCCGGGGAGGTCCCGGTCACCCGGAGACCCGCTCGGCGAAGACCTTCCACACCGGGAGCCGGGTGCGGCCCTTGTCGTCGAGGCGGGGCCGCTGGCCCGTCCGCTCGAAGAACTTCTCCATGCCGACGGCGACACCGGCGTACTCCGACAGCTCCATCAGCGTGATCTCCCAGCCCGCCTCCGTCAGCGTGGCCCGCAGTTCCTCGCCCGGCACCGACAGCGGCGCCGGCATCCCGCCGGGTACGTCGGCGAAGCACAGCACGCTCAGCTGCGCGCCGGGCCGGGTGACCCGGTGCAGGGCGGCCGCGTACAGCGGGCGGGCGGGCCCGGGCAGGGTGTGGAAGAGGGCGCTGTCCAGGACCGAGTCGAAGCGGCCCTCGTAGCCGGCCAGGTCGGTGGCGTCGGCGACCGCGAACTCGATCTCCAGCCCGGCCGCGGCGGCCCGCTCCCGGGCCTGGTCGACGGCGGCCGAGGCCGCGTCGATCGCGGTCACCCGGTGGCCGCGGCCGGCCAGGAAGACGGCGTTGTCGCCCGGGCCGCAGCCGATGTCGAGGACGGCGCCGGAGAACCGCCCCTTCTGCTCCAGCTCGACCACGTCCGGCTGGGCCTCGCCGATGTCCCACGGCACGACCTTGATGGCCGCGCCCTCCAGCAGCTCCCCGCCCGTGTAGACGGAGTTGAAGTCGGCCGCGGCGTAGTCGAAGGGCTTGTCCGAGTCGCTCACGCGAATCTCCTTGCGGTGGCGGTGGCGGTGGATGGAGTGCGTATCGGCCGCAGTATTGCCCGCCGCCCACCCGTCCAGGAATGGCCGCCGTGTCCGGGTGCGGAAATTCCGCAGTCGGACACCGGCTGCCCCGCGGATGCCCGACAGGTGTCCGAATTCAGGCACGTGGACACCCCGGCATTCATCGGGATGAATAAGGGGCCAGAAACCCAACGGGACACCGGGCAGAAGGAGTTCGACTGTGGCTGGCAAGGTCTGGTTCATCACCGGCACGTCCCGGGGCTTCGGCAGGGTCTGGGCCGAGGCCGCCCTGCGGCGCGGCGACCGGGTCGCCGCCACCGCCCGTTCGCTCGACAGCCTCGACGGCCTCGTCGAGGCGTACGGCGACGCGGTGCTGCCGCTCCGGCTCGACGTCCGCGACCGCGAGGCGGCCTTCGCCGCCGTCGCCGCCGCCCACGCCCACTTCGGCCGGCTCGACGTGGTCGTCAACAACGCCGGGTACGGCCTCTTCGGCGCCGTCGAGGACATCACCGAGGCCCAGGCCCGGGACCAGATCGACACCAACCTCTTCGGCACCCTGTGGGTCACCCAGGCCGCGCTGCCCCTGCTGCGCGCCCAGGGCGCCGGTCACATCCTGCAGATGTCGTCCATCGCGGGCCTGGCCTCCTGGCCGATGCTCGGCCTCTACCACGCCTCCAAGTGGGCCATCGAGGGCCTGACCGACGCCCTCGCCCAGGAGGTCGGCCGGTTCGGCATCCACGTCACCCTCGTCGAGCCGGGGCCGTACAAGACCGACTGGCGCGGCGCCTCCGCCGTCTGGGCCGAGCCGGGCGAGGCCTACGCGGACGTCGCCGAGGCCCCGTCGGCCGGCTCCGCCCCCGGCGACCCGGCCGCCACCGCCGGGCCCGTGCTGGAGCTCGTCGACTCCCCGAACCCGCCGCTGCGCCTGCTGCTCGGCGCCACCGTCCTGGACACCATCACCGCCTCCTACGAGGAGCGGCTGGCCGGCTGGAAGCAGTGGGACACCCTCGCCCGCGCCGCCCAGGGCAACTGACCTCCCCACCACCCGCTTTCTTGAAGGGATCACGACCGTGCAGACTGAGCTGACCGGGCTGACCGCCGAGCTCGTGGACCGTGCCGCCGGACTGCGCCCGGCCCTGTGGGAGGACGCGTCCGAGACCGACCGCGAGCGCCGGCTGACCGCCCGCGGCGTGGCCGCGCTCACCGAGGCGGGCCTGTTCCGGCTGATGACGCCGAAGCGGCTGGGCGGCCACGAGGCCGACATCCGCACCCTGCTGGAGGTCGCCAGCGAGGTGGGCCGCGGCTGTTCCTCCGCCGCCTGGATCACCGGGGTGCTCAACGCCGGCAACTTCGTGGCCTCCCTCTTCCCCCGCGAGGTCCAGGACGAGGTGTGGAGCCTGAACGCCGACGCCCGCACCGCCCTGGTGCTCGGCATGCCGGCGCGCGGCGTCGAGCACGCCGAGGACGGGGTGCTCGTCACCGGCGAGTGGGGCTACGTATCCGGATCCCTGCACGCCGACTGGGTGGGGGTGCTGATCGCCGTCCCCACCGAGGGCGGCGAGCCGGTCGTCCACTTCGCGCTGATGCGGGCCGACGAGGTCGAGGTCAAGGACACCTGGCACTTCGCCGGGATGCGCGGGACCGGCAGCAACACGGTCGTCGCCACCGGGGTGTTCGTGCCGAAGCGGCGGCTGCTGCCGTACGCGCCGCTGCTGGCCGGGCGGACCGACGGCCTCGTCGACGCGGGCAACCGCTACCGCAACAGCCTGGTGGGGCTGTTCTCCATCGGTCTGCTGGGCTCGCTGATCGGCGGCGCCACCGCCGCCTTCGACCTGGTCCGCGAGGCGGCGCCGAACCGGCCCGCCGCCGGATCGAAGTTCCCCAACCAGGCCGAGTCCCCGACCCTCCAGCTCGACCTCGCCGAGGCCGCCACCAAGATCGAGACGGCGAAGCTGCTGGCCGCGCGGATCGCCGACACCGCCGACCGGTACGCCTACGCGGGCGAGTTCCCCGACGTCCTCACGCGCGCCGCGGCCCGGCAGAACTCCACCCAGGTCGCCCAGTTGTGCCGGGAGGCCGTGGACCTGCTGATGACCGCGTACGGCTCCTCCGCCTTCAGCGAGGCGAGCCCCCTCCAGCGGATCTGGCGCGACGTCAACGTCGGCAGCCGGCACGCCGGCTTCGGCATGGGCATCCCGGCCCAGCTCTACGGCCGCGCGCTGGTCGGCAAGGACCCGCGCGAGGTCAGCCTGCTGGTCTGAGCCCGCCCGCCGAACGCAGAGAAGCCGACCCGACCCGAGCACAGGAGCTGGACATGAGCGACGAGCAGAAGGTGCGCGAGGCCAACCGCGCCATCGTGGAGCAGTACATGAACACCCGGGGCGAGGACCGCCTGAAGCGGCACCTGCTCTTCACCGAGGACGGGGTCGGCGGTCTGTGGACCACCGAGACCGGCGAGCCCATCACCATCACCGGCCGCGACCGCCTCGGCGAGCACGCGGTGTGGTCCCTGCGCTGCTTCCCCGACTGGACCTGGACCGACATCGAGATCTACGACACCCAGGACCCCGACCGCTTCTGGGTGGAGTGCCGCGGCGAAGGAAAGATCGTCTACCCGGGCTATCCGGTGGGCCACTACCGCAACCACTTCATCCACTCGTTCCTGTTCGAAGGCGGGCGGATCAAGCAGCAGCGCGAGTTCATGAACCCCACGAACCAGTTCCGCGCCCTCGGGATCGAGGTCCCCCAGGTCCGGCGCGAAGGAATCCCCACCTAAGGAGATGCCCGATGGCCGGCCTGCCGACCGTGGAGTCCTACCCCCTGCCGACCCGGCGGACCCTGCCGGAGAACGTCGCCGACTGGACGGCGGACCCGGACCGCGCGGTGCTGCTCGTCCACGACATGCAGCGCTACTTCCTGGCCGCCCTGCCCGACCCGCTCCGCTCCGACCTGGTCCACAACGCCGCCCAGCTGCGCAAGCGGGCCGCCGCCCTCGGCGTGCCCGTCGCCTACACGGCGCAGCCCGGCCGGATGTCCGAGGCCGACCGCGGGCTGCTCAAGGATTTCTGGGGGCCGGGCATGCGCACCGCCCCCGAGGACCGCGAGGTGGTGCCCGAGCTCGCGCCCGAGCCCGGTGACCTGGTCCTGACCAAGTGGCGCTACAGCGCCTTCTTCCGCACCGACCTGCTGGAGTTCCTGCGCGCCGCCGGCCGCGACCAGCTCGTCCTGTGCGGGGTGTACGCCCACGTCGGGGTGCTGGCCACCGCCATGGACGCCTACAGCCACGACATCCAGCCCTTCCTCGTGGCCGACGCCGTCGGCGACTTCTCCGAGGTCCACCACACGCTCGCGCTCACGTACGCCGCCCAGCGCTGCGGCAGCGTCGTCACCGCCCAGGAGGTCTTCGCATGACCCGGCACAGAGACCTCCTCGACCGGATCCAGGCCGGGGAGCTGGACTCCTTCGCCCTGCTGCACCGGCCCGAGCGGGACCCGGGCACCGTCACCGTCCTCACCGGCGGCGTGACCAGCCCCGCCTCGCTGGCCGCCGTACCGCTGGACACCGAGCAGGTGCTGGTCGTCGTCCCCTACCGGCAGCTCTCCGAGCGCGGCTTCCACGCACCCGACGACGGGGCGCCGCTGCTGGCGCTCGCCGTCGACGCGCAGGACGACCTCGCGCTCGCCGACCTGCCGGGCCGGATCGCCGACGTCCCCGTGACCCTGACCGGCGGGCGCTTCGACGTCGGCGACGAGGAGTACGCCGACACCGTCCGCCGGATCGTCCGCGACGAGATCGGCTCCGGCGCCGGCTCCAACTTCGTCATCAAGCGCTCCTACCTGGCCCGCATCGACTACTACGGCCCGCGCACCGCGCTGGCGCTGTTCCGGCGGCTGCTGGAGCGCGAGCAGGGCGCGTACTGGACCTTCGTCATCCACACCGGCGGCCGTACGTTCGTCGGCGCCACCCCCGAGCGGCACGTCTCGCTGCACGGCGGCACCGCGGTGATGAACCCCATCAGCGGCACCTACCGCTACCCCGCGCAGGGCCCCACCCTCGACGGGGTCACCCGCTTCCTCGCCGACCGCAAGGAGGCCGACGAGCTGTACATGGTCGTCGACGAGGAACTGAAGATGATGGCCCGCATCTGCGAGTCGGGCGGCCGGGTCACCGGCCCCTACCTCAAGGAGATGGCCCGCCTCGCCCACACCGAGTACTTCATCGAGGGCACCACGCGCCGCGACGTACGCGAGATCCTGTACGAGACGATGTTCGCGCCGACCGTCACCGGCAGCCCCCTGGAGAGCGCCGCCCGCGTCATCGCCCGCCACGAGCCCGGCGGCCGCGGCTACTACGGCGGTGTCGCCGCCCTCATCGGCCGCGAGCCCGACGGCAGCCGCTCCCTCGACTCCGCCATCCTCATCCGCACCGCCGACATCGACGCGGCCGGGGACATGCGGATCGGCGTCGGCGCCACCCTGGTGCGCCACTCCGACCCGGCCTCCGAGGTCGCCGAGACCCGCGCCAAGGCCGCCGGACTGCTCGGCGTGCTGGAGCCGGCCGCGCCCGTGCGCTTCGCCCAGCACCCCGCGGTCCGCGCGGCGCTCGCCTCCCGCAACACGGGCATCGCCTCGTTCTGGCTGAGCGGGGACGGGGCCCGCCCCGACGCCCGGGTGCCGGGTCTGACCGGGCTGAGCGCCCTGGTCGTCGACGCCGAGGACACCTTCACCGCGATGATCGGCCAGCAACTGGCCGCGCTCGGGCTGGAGGTGACCGTACGCCGCTTCGACGAGCCGTACGCCCTCGACGCGTACGACGTGGTGGTGCTCGGCCCCGGCCCCGGCGACCCGCGCGACGCGGGCGACCCGCGGATCGTCCACCTGCACCGGGCGGCCGCCCGGCTGCTGGCCGAGCGGCGGCCGTTCGTGGCCGTGTGCCTGAGCCACCAGGTCCTCAGCACCCGGCTCGGCCTGGACCTGGTGCGCCGGCCGGTGCCCAACCAGGGCGTGCAGCGCGAGATCGACTTCTTCGGCAGCTACGAGCGGGTCGGCTTCTACAACACGTACGCCGCCCAGAGCCTGGACGACAAGGTCGACGGCGGCGAGCTCGGGATGATCGAGGTCAGCCGGGACCCGAGGACCTGCGAGGTGCACGCGCTGCGCGGCCCGCACTTCGCGTCGATGCAGTTCCACGCCGAGTCGGTGCTCACCGTCGACGGCCCGCGGATCCTCGGCGAGACGCTGCTGGGCGTGCTGGGGGTGCGGGTCGGATGAGGGTCGACGTCGCCTGGTGGGACCTGGAGGGCACCGGGCAGAGCATCGCCTCGATGCGCGCCCACCTGCACGAGGAGGGCATCGGCGCCTGGACCGGGGTACCGGGGCTGGTGCTGAAGCTGTGGCTGGCCGACGAGACGGCCAACCGGTGGGGCGCGGTGATGCTGTGGAGCGAGCGCCCGGCCGACGGCGTCCTGCCGCCCAACCGGGCCGCGGAGCTGATCGGCACCCCGCCGGCGCACCGCTGCAGATTCGACGTCGAGGCCGCGGTGGAGGGCGAGCACCCGCTCACCACCCTCGGCGGCCTCGGCCCAGCCTTCGCACTCAGCCAGGGAGTTCCCTCCAATGCATGACTACATGGTCGTGGACGCCTTCGCGCGCAAGGCGCTCGAAGGCAACCCCGTGGCCGTCTTCTTCGGCAGCGAGGACCTGACCTCCGACCGGATGCAGGCCATCGCACGGGAGATGAACCTCTCCGAGGTCACCTTCGTGCTGCCCGCCGAGGCGGACGCGGCCGACGCCCGGATCCGGATCTTCACCCCGGTCAACGAGCTGCCCTTCGCCGGGCACCCGCTGCTGGGCACCGCCGTGGCCCTGGGCCTGAGCCGCAAGGCGCTGGGAGTGGCCCGCAAGGAGGAACGGCTGCGGCTGGAGACCGGGATGGGCGTGATCCCCTTCGACGTCGGCATGGACAACGCCGACGGCGCGGTGATCGTGCAGATGCGCCAGCCGCATCCCACCTGGGAGCCCTACGAGCACGCCGACGCCCTCCTGGAGGCCCTGGGCCTGACGGAGTCCACCGCCCCGGTGGAGATCTACCGCAACGGCCCCCGGCACGTCTTCGTCGGGCTGGAGAGCGTCGAGGCGCTCTCCGCCCTGGAGCCCGACCACCGGGCGCTGTCGAGGTTCCCCGACATGGCGGCCAACTGCTTCGCCGGAAAGGGCGAGGAATGGCGCACCCGGATGTTCTCCCCGGCCTACGGGGTGGTGGAGGACGCGGCGACCGGCTCGGCCGCCGGCCCCCTGGCCATCCACCTGGCCCGGCACGGCCTGGCGCCGTACGGACAGCGCATCAAGATCACGCAAGGGGTGGAGATGGGCCGGCCCTCGCACATGTGCGCCACCGCCCACGGCACCGCGGACCGCGTCGACGGCGTGCGGGTCGGTGGCTACGGGACCGTCGTCGCCCGCGGAACCATCTACGTCTAGGAGTGCAGCCGCTCATGAGCACCCGGATCGACACCAGCCGGTTCGAGTCCCTCTCGGGGGACGCGGACCTCGACTTCCCCGCGTACGACAGCCCGCCCGCCGAACCGATGCCCCTGGTCCGTGAGTGGCTGGCCGAGGCCGTACGGCGCGGGGTGCGCGAGCCCCGCTCGGTGGCCCTGGCCACCGCCGGCGCCGACGGCCGCGCCTCCAGCCGGATCGTCACCCTCACCCGCGAGAGCGACCAGGGCCTGGTCTTCACCACCCACTCCACCAGCCGCAAGGGCCGCGAACTGGCCGAGACCGGCTGGGCGTCGGCCCTGCTGTACTGGCGCGAGCTCGGCCAGCAGATCGCCCTGAACGGCCCGGTCACCGCGCTCTCGCCCGCCGAGAGCGACGCCCTGTGGGCGGCCCGCCCGGTGCCCCTGCACTCCATGACCACCGTCTCCCGGCAGAGCGAACCCCTCGACGGCGCCGACGGGCCCGCGGAACTGGAGGGCCTGCGCACCGAGGCGTACCGGCTGCTGGACACCGGCCGGGCGCTGCCGCGCCCCGAGCGGTTCACCGGCTACCTGCTGCGGCCCGACGAGATCGAGTTCTGGTCCGCCGCCTCCGACCGGCTGCACCGCCGGCTCCGCTACACGCGGCACGGCGCCCGCTGGCGCACCGCCCGCCTCCAGCCCTGATCGGAGAGTGACGTCCCATCATGGAGCGCTCCCTGCTCACCCGCACGATGGCGCTGGTCCCCGGCCCGGTGACGGTGGTCACCACCCTCGACGCGGACGGCAAGCCCTGGGGGTTCACCGCCAGTTCGTTCAGCTCGGTCTCCCTCGACCCGCCGCTGGTCTCGGTCTGCCTGGACAAGGGCGCCAGCACCCACGCCGCGTTCACCACCGCCCGGCACTTCCTGATCAACGTGCTGGCCGAGGAACAGCACACGGTGGCCCGCCGGTTCGCGACCTCCGGTATCGACCGGTTCGCCGCGGGCGACATGGAGGTGTGCGAGCTGGGCCTGCCCGGACTGCACCACACCTCCGTACGCGTCGCCTGCTCCCTGCACTCCATCGTCGACGCCGGCGACCACAGCATCCTGATCGGCTGCGTCGAGGAGGCCCATACGAGCGACCGCACCCCGCTCGTCTACTACAACCGCTCCTTCGCCCGGCCCGCCCCCAACCCGGACCGGGCCGAACAGGACATCCGCGCGTCCCACATCGCCGACTGGTAGCACCCCGGCCGGCCACCGCACGTCCCATCCGTACGCCACCCGTACGCCCGCAAGGGGGAGCCATGACCCTGCCCACCATCGGTCCGCCGCGCGCCGAGCGCGCCACCGACTACCGCGCGCTGACCGAGGTCTTCGCCGACTCGGCCGAGCGGTTCCCGGACCGCACCGCGCTGTCGGCGGACGGAGCCTCGTACTCCTACCGCCGCCTGGACACCTGGACCGACGCCGTCGCGGCGCTGCTGGCGGACCTCGGCGTCGGCCGGGGCGACCGGGTGGCGCTGCGGATGCCGCCGGGCGCCGCCGCCATCGCCTCGATGATCGGCATCATGAAGGCGGGCGCCGCGTACGTGCCGCTGGAGGTGCGCAACCCGCCCTCGCGCAACCAGTTCATCGTCTCCGACAGCCAGGTCACCGCCTTCCTGGGCGACCCCGACACCTGCGAGACCGGCGCGGTCCCGGTGGTCTCCGAGGAGCGGATCACCGGCCTGCTGAACGCCCCGGCCGCTCCCCGGCCGGTCCGGCAGGACCGGCCCGCACCCGACCCCGCCGACACCGCGTACATCATCTACACCTCCGGCACCACCGGCCGCCCCAAGGGCGTCCTCGTCCCGCACGGTGCCGCGGCGGTCCTGCTGGCGAGCACCGAGGGGCCGTTCGCCTTCGACGAGCACGACAGCTGGCTGCTGTTCCACTCCATCGCCTTCGACTTCTCGGTGTGGGAGATCTGGGGCCCGCTGGCCACCGGCGCCCGCCTGGTGGTGCTGCCGCCGGGCACCTCGCGCTCGCCCGAGGCGTGCATGCACTTCATCGCCGACGAGGCGATCACCGTCCTGAGCCAGACCCCGACCGCCTTCAGCGCGATGACCGGCATCATGCTCCGCGACCAGAAGGCCCTGCCCGCCCTGCGCTACGTGATCTTCGGCGGCGAGAAGCTCACCCCGGAGACCGTCCGCCCCTGGGCCAAGCAGTTCGGGCTCTCCAGCACCGTGCTGGTCAACATGTACGGGGTCACCGAGGCCGCCGTGCTCAGCACCTACCACGCGGTGACCGAGGAGGACCTCGACACCGACACCCTCTCGATCGGCGCGCTGCTCTCCGGCGGCGCCCGCGTGGTCACCGTCGACGGCCGCGACGCCGCCACCGGCGAGGAGGGCGAGCTGTGGCTGAGCGGCCCCCAGGTCGCCGACGGCTACCTGGGCCGGCCCGAGCTGACCGCCGAGCGGTTCCCCACCGTCGACGGCGTCCGCTTCTACCGCACCGGCGACCTGGTCACCCCGCGCGCGGACGGCGGCTACGGCTACGTCGGGCGCGCCGACCTCCAGGTCAAGCTGCGCGGCCACCGCATCGAGCTCAGCGACATCGAGGTCGCGGTCCAGGCCCACCAGGACATCGCCGACGCGGTGGTCTGGGTGCACGAGTTCAAGCCCGGCGACCAGCGGCTGGTCGCGGCGTACGTGGTCGCCGAGGGCGCCGCCGACCCCGGCACGCGGGCGCTGCGCGGCCACGTACGGGAGCTGCTGCCCTCGTACATGCACCCCTCCAGCTACCGGGCGCTGCCGCTGCCGTACCTGCCGCGCACCGTCAACGGCAAGGTCAACCGGGCCGAGGTGGCCCGGATCTGGGAAGAGGAGAGGAGCCGTACCCGATGAGCAACGACACCACCACGCGCGCCGAGGAGATCCGCAGGGCGACCCTGGAGTGGGTGGCCGACCTCCTGGAGGAGCCCGAGATCGCCCTGGAGGACACCTTCCTGGAGCTGGGCGGGCACTCCGCGCTCGCGCTCCAGCTGGGGGAGTACGCCCGGGAGCGCTTCGGCGACGAGTACGACCTGATGATCCTGTTCGAGCGGACGCTGGCGGAGGCCGCGGACGACCTCGCCTGGCGCCTGTCGGAGGCGGAGTCCACCGCCCGGGAAGCCGCCTGATGACGACGGACACCGCCACCACCGCCACCGCCGCCACCGCACCGGCCGCCGGGAGCCCGGCCGTCGACATCGGCATCGCCGGCTTCGGCTACGCCTTCGGCGAGGACCAGGACGTCGCGGCCGTCGCCGCCGACTACGTGCCCGACCCCGAGCGCGTCGTCAAGTGGGGCTACCGGACCTTCCACCGCGCCGCCGACGACGTCACCGCCACCGACCTCTCGCGCCAGGCCGCCCAACAGGCCCTGGACCGGGCCGGGATCACCGCCGACGCCCTCGACCTGGTGGTGGTCGCCACCACCGACATGCCCGAGTACTCCTACTGGGACAGCGCCTCGGCACTGGCCCGCGAGCTGAAGATCGAGCGCACCCAGACCCTGCTGCTCAACGAGGGCTGCGGCTCGGGCGTCAACGGCCTCTTCTACGTGGCCTCGACGTTCGCGATGCAGCCGGAGGCCCGGCACGCGCTGTTCGTGGTCGTCAACCGGGTCAGCGAGTTCCACCGCAACCGGATGAACGTCATCAACACCGTGCTCAGCGACGCGGCCGTCGCCGTCGTCGTCACCCGCGGCCACGACGCCAACCGCTGGCTGGCCGGCGAGCAGTTCACCGACCCCGAGTACAGCGACCTGCTGCGCCTGGACTTCGGCGGCGCGCTCACCCCGCTCCCGCCGGCCGGCTGGACCAGCGCCGACGCCCCGTCCGCGTACGACCAGGTACGCGAGCAGTTCGCCGGGGACCCCGCCAAGCTGCGGAAGTTCATCGGCGAGCGCTACACCCGGCTTGTCGAGGTCATCGAGGGCGCGGCCCGCCGCGCCGGGGTGAGCCGCGGCGACATCGACCACGTCATCTACCTCAACGACGTCCCCGCCAGCATCGCCGCCGTGGCCACGCCGCTCGGCGTGCCGGTGGACCGGACCAACGCGGCCCTCGCCCCCGACCACGGTCACATGGGCGGCGCCGACCAGCTGATCTCGCTGGGCCTCCAGATCGAGCGCGGCGAGCTGAACCCCGGCGACCTGGTCGCCCTGTGCGGCATCTCCACCGGCCGCTGGTGCGCCACCTTGATCCGTATCTAGGCCGCGGCCACCGCCACCGGCCTCCCCGACCAGCGCGTACGCCGACGGGACCGAACCCATTCCCCCGTGCCGGGTCCCGTCGGCGTACCCGCTGCACCGCACCGCGCTCCGCCCGCACCGCGCTCCGCCCGCACCGCGCTCCGCCCGCGTCCGCTCCGCCCGCGTCCGCCCCGTCCGCGCACCCTCGACTAGGAGACACCGTGTCCTCGCCAGACAATCCGATCCTGGACCTTCCGTACGAGGTGCAGCCCGACCCGGACGAGTTCCTCCGGGCCGCCATGGAATGGCACTTCCACCCGGAGACCGGCTCGCCGTTCTGGCTGCGGCGCGCGGAGACCCTCGACTTCGACCCCCGTACGGACATCCGGACCCACGCCGACCTGCGGCGCTTCCCGAACGTCACCGGCGAGCTGCGGCACGTCCGCGCCGAGGACCTGATCCCGCGCGGCTACGGGCCCCGCCCCGACGTCGTCGGCGTCTTCGAGTCCGGCGGCACCACCGGCGCCCCCAAGCGGGTGGTCCTCACCCGCGACTGGCTGGACCGCATGGTGGCCTGGTCCAACGCCAACCTGGACGCGCACGGCTTCCCGCGCGGCGCCAACTGGCTGGGCCTGGTGCCCACCGGCCCGCACATCGTCGGGGAGTTCTTCCGCCGCTCCGCCGCCACCCATGGAACCCGCGGTTTCACCATTGACCTCGACCCGCGCTGGGTGAAGAAGCTGATCGCGGCCGGCCGCGGCGCGGACGCGGGCGCCTACGCCGAACACCTGCTGGAACAGGCCGAGTTCGTCCTGACCACCCAGGACATCGAGGTGCTCACCATCACCCCGTCGGTGCTGGAGCGGCTCGCCGGCCGCGAGGACCTGGTGGAACTGGTCAACAAGAAGGTGAAGGCGATCCGCTGGGGCGGCACCCAGCTCGATCCGGACTCCCGGCACCTGTACCGGACGGAGATCTTCCCCGGCACCGCCTTCTGCGGGAACTACGGCAGCACGATGATCCTCGGCTTCGCCGGCGAGCGCGCCGGCCTGGCCGACGAGGACCCGTGCGTCTTCGACCCGCTGAGCCCGTACGTCACCTTCTCCGTCGTCGACCCGGCGAGCGGCCAGAGCGTGGCGTACGGCGAGCGCGGCCAGGTGGTCGTCAGCCACGTCAGCAAATCGTTCCTGCTCCCCAACAACCTGGAGCGGGACCTGGCCACCCGCCTCCCCTCCACCACCGGCTCCGGGGACGCCGTCGCCGACATCGCCCCCGTCGCCACCTTCGAGAACGAGACCGTCATCGAGGGGGTCTACTGATGCCGGCCCCGACGCCCACCTCCGCGGCGGCCACCTCCGCGCCGGCCGCCTCGCCCGCCTCGCCCGCCCTGCTCCAGCTCGACGCGCTCGGGCCGCAAGGGCCCTTCCGGGCCCGCCGCCGCACCATCGTCACCGACGTCGCCGGCACCCCCGTCGCCGAACTCAGCCTCGTCCCCTCCCTCTTCGTCGACCGCACCGTCAAGGCGCTGCACCGGGCCCGCCCGCTGCCCGCCGACGAGCGGATCGCCGCCGTCGCCCGCGCCGCCGAGCTGTTCGCCACCGCCGACCTCGCCGGCCAGAGCGCCGCCGAGTACGAGCACACCGTCAGCCGGGTCGGCGGCGTCCCGCTCTCCGTCGTCCGCGCCACCACCGCCAACATCCGCGCCCGCCTCACCCGCGTCTACGACAGCCTGACCCAGGCCCGCCCCGGCGGCACCGCCGAGGACTGGCGCTCCCCGCTCACCCGCACCGGCCGCGCCGTCTGGGTCCGGCGCGCCGAGACCTTCGCCGTGCTCGCCGCCGGCAACCACCCCGGCACCCACAGCCTCTGGCCCGAGGCCCTCGCCCTGGGCTACCGGGTCGCCGTACGCCCGTCCCGGCGCGAGCCGTTCACCCCGTACCGCCTGGTGGCCGCCCTGCGCGCGGCCGGGTTCGGCGCCGACCACATCGCCTACCTGCCCACCGACCACGCCGAGGCCGACACCCTGCTGCGCGCCGCGGACCGCTCGCTCGTCTACGGCGGCGAGGACGTCGTACGCAAGTACGGCGGCGACCCGCGGATCCTGCTCCAGGGCCCCGGCCGGACCAAGATCCTGATCACCGCCGACACCGACTGGCGCGCCCACCTCGACACCATCACCGCCTCCGTCGCCGCCCACGGCGGCACCGGCTGCGTCAACACCACCGCCGTCCTCGTCGAGGGCGACCCCGCCCCCCTGGCCGACGCCCTCGCCGGGCGCCTGGCCGCCCTGCCCGCCCTGCCGCCCGAGGACGACGCGGCCGTCCTGCCGGTCCAGCCCGCCGCGGCCGCCCGGGCCGTCGAGGCCCACCTGTTCGCCCAGGCCGCCGGCAGCCACGCCCACCTCGGCGGCGACGGCGTCGCCGCCGACCTCGGCGACGGGAGCGCGGCCCTGCGCCCCGCCGTCCACCGCCTGGAGCGCTCCGACGCCCCCCAGGCCGGCGTCGAACTCCCCTTCCCCTGCGTGTGGGTGGCCCCCTGGAACCGCTCCGACGGCATCGCCCCGCTGCGCGGCAGCCTCGTCGTCACCGCCCTCACCGCCGACCACGACCTGCTCGACGACCTGATCGCCGAGCCGACCATCGGCAATGTCCACGCCGGCGACCACCCCACGTACTGGATGGGCCCCGGACTCCCGCACGACGGATATCTCGCCGAGTTCCTCATGCGCAGCAAGACCGTCGTCCGCGACTGAAAGGACCGCCCGTGCACACCCGCCCGGCACTCACCGACGTCGGCTGGAACACCGCCGTCTGACACACCCAGGCCCTCTTTCACGCTGGTGGGAGTAGAGAACATGCCGCAGCACAGCCATGCCCGGATCGCCATCGTCGGGGCCGGCCCCCGAGGCCTGTCCGTCCTGGAACGCATATGCGCCCAGGAACGCAAGTCCCCCGCGCACGACGCCCTGACCCTCCACGTCGTCGACCCCTCCTCGCCCGGCCCCGGCGCCGTCTGGCGCACCGCCCAGCCGCGCCACCTGCTGATGAACACCGTCTCCTCGCAGATCACCCTCTTCACCGACGACAGCGTCAGCATCGAGGGCCCCATCGAGGAGGGCCCCAGCCTCTACGAGTGGTCGCGCCGGCTGTCCGCCGCCGACGAGGACGCGTACGGCGCCCAGACGCTGGCCGAGGCCCGCGAGCTCGGCCCCGACTCCTACCCCACGCGCGCCTTCTACGGCCACTACCTCCAGTGGGCCTTCCAGGAGGCCGTCACCAACGCGCCCGACCACATCGAGATCCACGTCCACCGCACCCGCGCCGTCGCCCTCACCGACGACGCCGCCCCCGGCGGCCCGCAGACCCTCGACCTCGCCGACGGCGTGCGCCTGGCCGGGCTCTCCGCGGTGATCCTCGCCCAGGGCCACCTCCCGGCCCGCCTGGGCCCGGAGGAGCGCAGACTCTCGGAGTTCGCCGCCACCCACGGCCTCTCCTACACCGGCCCCTCCAACCCCGCCGACGTCGACCTCGGCGCGATCGGCGCCGGCCGCCCCGTCCTGCTGCGCGGCCTCGGCCTGAACTTCTTCGACTACATGGCCCTGTTCACCCTCGGCCGCGGCGGCTTCTTCGAGCGCCGCGCCGACGGCCGGCTCGTCTACCGCCCCTCCGGCCTGGAGCCCAAGATGTACGCCGGCTCCCGGCGCGGCATCCCCTACCAGGCCCGCGGCGAGAACGAGAAGGGCCCCGACGGCCGCCACACGCCCCGGCTGCTCACCGTCGAGCGGGTGGCCGCCATGCGCGCCGCCGCGAAGGACGGCGACTGGATCGACTTCGGCATCCACATCTGGCCGCTGATCCAGAAGGAGGTGCAGAGCGTCTACTACGAGCGGCTGCTGACGGCCCGCGGCGGCCACTTCACCCCCGACGTCATCGAGGACTTCACCGCCCGCTACCTCGCGGCCGCCGACGACGAGGCCGAGGACGCCCTCCTCGCCGAGGCCGGCATCGACGGCGAGGAGCGCTGGAACTGGCAGAGCCTCTCCCGCCCCTACGGCGACCTGCGCTTCACCGGCCGCGACGACTTCCGCCGCTGGATGCTCGCCTACCTGCTGCGCGACGCCAAGGAGGCCCGCGAGGGCAACGTCAGCGGTCCCCTCAAGGCCGCCCTCGACGTGCTGCGCGACCTGCGCAACGAGATACGCCTCGCCGTCGACCACGGCGGCCTGGAGGCGGGCTCCCACCGCGAGGACCTCGACGGCTGGTACACCCCGCTCAACGCCTTCCTCTCCATCGGCCCGCCCGTGTCCCGCATCGACGAACTGATCGCCCTGGCCTCGGCCGGGATCGTCGAGTTCACCGGTCCCGGACTGCGCGTGCGCACCGAGACCGACGGCCCCGACGGCCCCGTGTTCGTCGCCACCGCCGACGGGGTCGACGCCCCCGACATCCGCCTCACGGCCCTCATCGAGGCCCGGCTGCCCCACCCCGACCTGCGCCGCACCACCGACCCGCTGCTGCTCCAGCTGCTGGAGAGCGGCCAGTGCCGCCCGTACACGGTGCGCGGCAGCGCGGGCATCGACTACGAGACCGGGGGGCTGGCCGTCTCCGAACGCCCCTACCACCTGGTCGACGCCGCCGGCCGGCCGCACCCGCGCCGCTTCGCCTACGGCGTGCCCACCGAGTCCGTCCACTGGGTCACCGCCGCCGGCATCCGCCCCGGCGTCGGCTCCGTCACGCTGGAGGACTCCGACGCCATCGCCCACGCCGCCCTCGCCCTCACCGCGGTCCCCGAGCCGCTGACCGCCCCCGGCGCCGAGGTCCGGGCATGACCCCGCTCACCGCCGTCCCCCGGCTCACCCCCGACCTCCCGGCGGACACCGTCGTGGCAGCGGCCGCCCTGCTCGCCGCCGCCACCGGACCCACGGCGGCCCCTGTCTCCGAGGCCGCGGCGCCCGCCGCGCCCGCCATGCCCGAGGCCCCCGCGCCCGCCGTGCCTGGCGTGCCCGCCGGGATCGAGGCGCCCGTCCCCGACGACCCCGCGCCCGCCATGCCCGCCGCGCCTGCGATGCCGGCCGCGCCCACCGCGATCGACGTCGGGCTCCTCTCGCCCGTACGTGCCGGGACCCCCGCCGAAGCGGCCACCAGCGACACCGCCTGGCTCCAGGCCATGCTCGACGCCGAGGCCGCGCTCGCCCGGGCCCAGGCCCGGCTCGGCACCCTGCCCCCGGCGGCCGCCGCCGCGATCACCGGGGCGGCCGACGCCGGGCGGCTCGACGTACGGGCCCTCGCGCTCGCCGCCCGCGAGACCGCGAACCCCGTGGTCGGCCTGGTCGCCGCCTTCACCCGGGTCGTCGCCGCCACCGACCCGGCCGCCGCCGAGTACGTCCACCGCGGCTCCACCAGCCAGGACGTCCTCGACACCGGGATGATGCTGGTCGCCACCCGCACCCTGAAACTGCTGCGCGCCGACCTGCTGCGCACCGCCGCGGCCCTGGCCGGCCTCGCCGCCGCCCACCGCGACACCGTGCTGGCCGGGCGCACCCTCGCCCTGCACGCCGTCCCCACCACCTTCGGCCTCAAGGCGGCCGGCTGGCGGCACCTGCTGCTCGACGCCGTCCAGCGCATCGACCGGCTGCGGCTGCCCGTCTCCGTCGGCGGCGCCGCCGGCACCCTCGCCGGCTACCTGGAGTACGCCCGCATCGACGGCGACGGGCCGGTCCCCGAGGACTACGCCGACCAGCTCGCCGCCGCCTACGCCTGCGAGACCGGGCTGTGCGCGCCCGCCCTGCCCTGGCACACGCTGCGCACGCCCGTCGCCGACCTGGGCGCCGTCCTGGCCCACACGGCCGGCGCGCTCGGCAAGTTCGCCGTCGACGTGCTGCTGCTCGCCCGTACCGAGACCGCCGAGGCCGCCGAACCCGCACCCGCCGGACGCGGCGCCTCCTCCGCCATGCCGCACAAACGCAACCCCGTCCTGGCCACCCTGATCCGGTCCGCCGCCCTGGTCGTCCCCGCCCTGGCCGGCACCCTCGCGCAGGCCCTGGTCAGCGAGGACGAACGGTCCGCCGGCGTCTGGCACGCCGAATGGCACACCCTGCGCGAAGCCCTGCGGCTGACCGCGGGCGCCGCGCACACCGCCGTCGAACTCGCCGAGGGACTCGACGCCGACCCGGCACGGATGCGCGCCAACCTGGACCGCACCGCCGGCCTGCTCGTCACCGAACGGATCGCCGCCGTCCTGGCCCCCCGGCTCGGCAAGGCGGCCGCCCGCGACCTGCTCACCGAGGCCTCGGCCCGGTCCCACCGCACCGGCACCCCCCTCCCGGAGGTCCTCGCCGCCGACGCCACGCTGCACGGCGTCCTCGGCCCGGAAGAACTGCGCGACCTGCTGGAACCCGCCCACTACACCGGGGCGGCCGGTCCGCTGACCGACCGGGCCCTGAAACGAGGAGCGAACGCATGACCAGTACCGCACTAGGGGCGCTCCAGTCGGCACAGCAGCCCGACTGGCCCGACACCGCCACCCTCGCCACCGTCGTCGACCGGCTCGGCGAACTGCCCCCGCTGACGCCGCTGTCCGAGAGCGACACGCTGCGCGCGCGGCTGGCCGCCGCCGCCCGCGGCGAGGCACTCCTGCTCCAGGGCGGCCACTGCGCCGAGGAGTTCGGCGCCCGCGCCCTCGGCGAGGCGGAGTCCACCGCCACCACCCTGCGCCAGATGGCGGAGATCGTCTCGTACGGCGCCGCCGTGCCCGTCGTCCCGCTGGGCCGGATGGCCGGGCAGTACGCCAAGCCGCGCTCCCGCCCGACCGAGACCCGCGACGGCGTGGAACTGCCCGCCTACCGCGGCGACGCCGTCAACGGCCTCGGCTTCACCGCCGGGGACCGCGCCGCCGACCCCTGGCGGATGATCACCGCGTACGACACGGCCGTACAGACCCTCGACCGCATCCGCCTGCTGCCCGGCGGCGACGGCGGCGACGGTGGCGGTGACGACGTGCCCGAGATCCCGCTGCACGTCAGCCACGAGGCGCTGCTGCTGGACTACGAGGTCCCGCTGGTGCGCACCGACCCCGTCAGCGGCCGCCGCTGGGCCGGCTCGGGGCACTTCGTGTGGATCGGCGAGCGCACCCGCCAGCTCGACGGCGGACACGTCGCCTTCGCCGCCTCCATCGCCAACCCCGTCGGTGTCAAGGTCGGCCCGACCGCGACCGCCGACGAACTCCTCGCCCTCACCGAGATCCTCGACCCCGAGGGCGAGGCGGGCCGGCTCACCTTCATCACCCGCATGGGCGCCGACCGGATCCGCGACGTCCTGCCGGGCCTGGTCGAGAAGGTGACCGCCGCCGGGGCGCCCGTGCTGTGGGTCTGCGACCCGATGCACGGCAACACCCAGGTCGCCCCGACCGGCCACAAGACCCGCTCCCTGGGCGACATCACCGCCGAGATCGCGGCGTTCGTGGAGATCCACCGCGAGCTCGGCACGCACCCCGGCGGGCTGCACCTGGAGCTCACCGGCGCCCACGTCACCGAATGCGTCGGCGGCACCGACCCCGTCACCCTCGACGACCTCGACCGCTGCTACACCACCGCCTGCGACCCGCGCCTGAACCGCGGCCAGGCCCTCGACATGGCCTTCCTGGCCGCGGACCTGTGGAGGCCCCACCGATGAGCACCGACCCGCTGCCCGCCACCGCGCCCACCCACGGCGAGAGACCCGCCGCGTTCCTCCTCACCGGGTCCTTCCTGGCGATCTGCCGGGCCCCGCGCTACCTGGAGGAACTGACCCGGCGCGGCCTGAGGATCCTGCTCATCACCCCGTCCGTGTGGCGGGAGCAGGCCCTGGCCGCCCTGCGCGAGCCCGGCCACCCGGCCGCCGCCCTCGCCGACATCGCCTTCGTCGACGGCTCCGTGGACCGCGAGTGCTCCTTCAACGCGGGCGTCGTCGCCGCCGTCCGCGGCTGGGAGGGCGCGTACGAGATCGTCGGCACGTACGCCGCCGGCGAGACACTCGTCGAGCCCACCGGGCTCGTCGCCGACGCCCTGAACCTGCCCTCGCCCGGCCTGCGGGCCAGCCGGGTGTGCCGCAGCAAGTACCTCCAGCGGCTGCACCTGGGCGAGTTCAACCCGTACGCGCTGGTGATCCCGCCGGGCGCGCGGGCGGCCGCCGACCTCGCGGCCGTCCCGTACCCGGCGGTCGTCAAACCCGCGACCCGGCACTCCAGTTCGGGCGTGCGGACCGCGACGGACGCGGCGCAGCTGGCGGAGCTGCTCGCCGGCTACCCCGACCACGAGACGCTCCTGGTGGAGGAGAAGGTCGCGGGCCAGGAGTTCTCGGTCGAGGCCCTGGTCCAGCACGGCCGGATCGTATGGGACTCGGTGACGGTGAAGCAGACCACCGACGCCCACGCCGACACCTTCGTGGAGCTCTCCCACACCGTGTCCGGTGCGGTCGGCCTGGACCGCAAGACGCTGCTGGCCGCCAACAAGTGCCTGCTGCACCTGCTGGACTTCCAGGACGGCATGACCCACTCCGAATGGCGGCTGGACGCGTCCGGCCACCCCAAGCTGATGGAGGTCGCCGCCCGCACCCCCGGCGACGGCCTGACCGTCCTCTACCACCTGGCCACCGGCCGCCCCGTCGAACCGGAGATCATCCGCATCGCGCTGGGCGAGTGCGCCGAGTACCCCAAGGCCACCCGGCACGCCCGCCAGGTGTACGTGGAGCACGAGCCCGGGATCCTGGAGGAGGTCACGCTGGACTGGCCGGGGGTCACCGTCGAATGGGCCGGCGAGGGCGACCTCTGGCCGCAGGTCCCGGCCGGCCGCCCCGACGACCCGCCGACCCTGCGGGCCGTCTTCGTCCAGAAGGAGAAGGGCAGTTACGTCGGCCCGCTGCACAGCAGCGAGGACCGGGTGGCGAACTTCTTCATCGACGCCCCGTCGTCGGTGGCCCTCGACGAACTGGAGGCCCGCGTCCGTGCGGCCATCACGGTCCGCACCTCCCCGGCGCCGGCGGGGGCCCGGTGACCCCGGCCGGCCACCCCGCCCACGGGCCCGGCGGGGCGGAGGCGGCTCCGGCCTCCGGCCCCCGGGCCCCGGCGCGCCTGCTCCTGGGCGGCGGGTTCGCCCTCGCGGCGGCGGCCGCGGGAGCGGGCGCGGCCCCACCGGTCACGGCCGGCGGGCCCCTCCGGGCGGCGGCGCGCGCCATGAAGACCCTGCTCGCCCCGGCGCCGCGACGCCCGGGCCAGTGACCCACCGACCGGCGAGGGCCGCGGGACCACTCCCGCGGCCCTCGCGCGCGTACGCACGCCCCACCCCACCCACCCGACCCGAAAGGCACCCGCCCATGACCCACAGCACCCTCACCCTTTCCCCCGTCCCCACCCAGGCCCCGGCCCCGGCCCCGGACGCCACGACGGCCTCCGCCACCCTCCGGCGGATGGCCGACACCCTGGACAGCCTGTCCCGGTACGCCGCCGAAGCCGCCCAGACCCAGCCGCGGGCGCCGGAGCCGGCCGCCCCGCCGCCCGGGTCCGGGGCCCGGATCGAGTACGTCCACGGCCCCGAGCGGATCACGTACGCCATCCACGAGGCCCTCGGCCGGGCCCGGCGGGAGATCCTCACCGCCCAGCCCGACGGCCCGCGCCCCGGCGCCACCCTCGACGAGGCGTACGCCGCGGTCCGCGACCACCTCTCCCGGGGGGTCGCCATGCGCACGCTCTACCAGCACAGCTCGCGCTTCCACGAGCCCACCAAGCGCTACGTGGCGACCGTCCAGAAGCACGGCGCGCAGGTCCGTACCCTGCCGGAGTTCTTCGACCGGCTGATCGTCATCGACGGCGAGGTGTCCTTCATCCCCGCCGACGGGGAGCGCGGATCGGCCGTCGTCATCCGCGACCGCGCGGTCACCGGCTTCCTCACCGACGTCTTCGAGAAGGCCTGGGACCGGGCCGAGCCCTTCCCGTTCCGGCCGGTGCGGGCCGCCGACGCCGCCTCCGAGGTGGTGCCGGACATGCGCCGGGCCATCCGCAAGCTGCTGATCGAGGGCTGCTCCGACAAGGCCATCGCGCGCCGGCTCGGGGTCAGCCTGCGGTCGGTCCAGGGCCACATCTCGTGCCTGCGCGACCAGTACGGCGCGCAGCACCGCTTCCAGCTCGGCTACCTGATGGGCCGAGGCGAGGAAGCCTTACCCGCCATCGACTGAAACCGATCGAAACCGACTGAAAGGGACCCCATGCACACCCTGAACGCGAACGAGAACCCCTACCCGCCCCTCCCGTCGGTCGTCGCGGCCCTCGCGGAGGCGGCGGGCCGGGCCAACCGCTACCCCGACCGCCTCTCCACGGACCTGACCGCGGCCCTCGCGGCCCGCCTGGCCGTCCCGGCCGCGCACCTCGCGCTGGGCGCCGGCTCCTGCGGGGTGCTCCAGCACCTGCTGCACGCGCTGGTGCGGGACGGGGACGAAGTGCTGTACGCCTGGCCCTCGTTCGAGGCGTATCCGCACCTGACCGAGGTCAACCGGGCGGTGTCCGTCCGGGTGCCGCTGCGGGCGGACGCCTCGCACGACCTGGAGGCGATGGCGGAGGCGATCGGGACCCGCACGCGGGTGGTCTTCGTCTGCAACCCCAACAACCCGACGGGCACGGTGGTCGGCCGGGCCGCGCTGAACCGTTTTCTCGACCGGGTGCCGGCCGGGGTGACGGTCGTCCTGGACGAGGCGTACCGGGAGTTCGTCACCGACCCGGATTCGCCGGACGGTATGGACCTGTACCGGGACCGGCCGGACCTGGTGGTCGTACGGACCTTCTCCAAGGCCTACGGCCTGGCCGGCCTGCGCGTCGGCTACGCGGTGGCCCACGAGCCGGTGGCGGCGGCGATCCGCGCGTCGGCGGTGCCGTTCGGGGTGAACGCGGTCGCCCAGTACGGGGCGGTGGCCTCGCTGGCCGCGGAGCCGGAACTCCTCGACCGGGTCGAGACCCTGGTCAAGGAACGCGACCGGACGGCGCAGGGCCTGGCTGACGTGGGCCTGCCGGTACCGCGGACGGAGGCGAACTTCGTCTGGCTGGACCTCGGTGACGCCGACCGCACGGCCGCCCTGGCGCAGGCCTTCGCCGCGGCGGGCATAGCGGTCCGCTTCTTCCCGGGCGAGGGCATCCGCGTGACGATCGGCTCCGCCGAAGCCAATGACGCGGTCCTCACGGTCGCGTCCGCCTTCGCCTGACGCAGCCGCTGCCCCAGCCGCTGCCGCAACCGCTGCGCGGAGCCGTTCCCCACCCCGCCCCTTCCCGAGCCGGGGCCCTGCCCCGGACCCCGCGCCTCAATCGCCGGCGGGGCTGGGTGGCGGGGCTCCGCCCCCGAACCCCCGTACGTGCGCTTCGCGCCCGTGCGCTCAAACGCCGCGCGGGCTGGACATGCCGCTGCGCGGCACTTCTCAGCCCCGCCGGGCACCCAACCCTGCGCCTCCGGGTCCGCTTCCGGCGCCTCGGGGTCCCCATTCCAGCCCCGCCGGCGTTTGAGGCGCGGGGTCCGGGGCAGGGCCCCGAAACCGGCCCTCCGGGCCCGTTTCCAGCGCTGCCGGGTACCCGATCCCGGCCTGCCGGGCTGCCTTCCGGCGCCGCCGGGCCCCCATTCAGCCTCGCCGGCGATTGAGGCGCGGGGTCCGGGGCGGAGCCCCGAAACCGGCCCTCCGGGCTCGCTTCCGCGCCGCCGGGCACCCAACCCAGCCCCGCCGGCGTTCGAGGCGCGGGGGCATGGGGGCGGAGCCCCCGAAACCGGCCCGGCGACCAGCCGCCGCCGCCCCGTCCCGGCCCGCCCCTCGCCGGGCCGGGACGGGGCAGTCCCGAGGTCAGCCCGCCACGGCGAGCGACTTGCCGGCGCCACCGGCATCCCGCAGGTACGCCCCCAGATCCGCGTACTTCTCCCGCAGCTTCCGCTTCAGCACCTTCCCCGTCACCCCCACCGGGAAGTCCGCCTCACCGGCCGCCACCTCCAGCAGCCGCAGCGCCGGCTGCCCGGCCGCCGCCAGCGCCTCGTTCGCGCGCAGCAGCAGCTTCTCCGCGTCCACGGCCACGGCCACCGCCTCCGGCGTGGTGACCACCGCCACCGGCACCACGGCCCCGTCCTCCTCGCCGGCGATCACCGCGACGTCGTCGAACTCGGGCACGTCGTTCAGCAGCACCTCCTCCATCAGCGTCGAGTACGCCGGCCCGGCGGCCGTCAGGATCTGGTCCGCGGCCCGGTCCACGAGGTAGAAGTCGCCGCCTGCGTCCTTGTACGCCATGTCGCCCGGCAGCCAGTACCCGGCCAGCTTGTAGCGGTACGTCGTCGCCGAGTCGCCCCAGTAGCCGGGCGTGATCGCCGGCCCCTTGGCGGCCAGGAAGCCGACCTCGCCGACGTCCGCGTGGCTGCCGTCCTTGCGCAGGATCGCGACCTCCGCGACCCCCACCGGCTGCCCGGCGCACCGGTCGTTGCGCACGCTGTCCTTCGTACGGATCTTCAGCAGGACGCCCCAGCCCAGCTCCGTCGTACCCAGCCGGTCGAAGAACTGCGCCGACGGCAGGTGCGCCGAACGGTGCTCCAGCGTCCGCGTGATGTGCGCCTGGTGCACGGCGTCGCCGATCGACACCCACGAGCCGACGCTGTCCAGCGCCCCGTCCGTCCGCTCCAGCGCGGCCAGTTCGGCGTACGAGTGCGCGAAGGCCATCACCGCCGTCGGCTTGTGCGCGGCCACCGTAGCCGCCAGCTCCTCGCCGCTGCGGTCGCTGTGCGCGACGAGCGGGGTGCCGGCCAGCACCGCGTACACGGTGAACGCGATGCAGCCCAGGTGCGACTGCGGCAGCGCGGTCAGCATCAGCGCGCCCGGCTGCTCCTTGAAGTCCACGAGCCGGAACTGCGGGCCGGCCACGATCGTGCCGTGCGTGTGGATGGTCGGCTTCGGGCGGCCGGTCGTCCCCGAGGAGTGCAGGATGACCACCGGGTCCTCGGAGACGTGGTTCCAGTACGCCCCGGCCGGGAGCTCCGCCGCGGGCGGCGCCGGCAGGCTCTCCTCCTCCTGGGTCCAGGCCAGCCCGTCCAGGATCTCGCTGCTCGCCCGCAGCTGCGCCAGCCGGCCGCGGTCGGCGTACAGGCCGACCGGGGTGGTCTGCTCGATCAGCGACTCGGCGATCGGCGCCGTGGCCTTGCTGTTGATGAGCACGGCGATCGCGCCGATCTGCGCGAGGGCGTAGAAGTGCACGGAGTACGCGAAGGAGTCCTCGAACCAGACCGCGACCCGGTCCTTGGGCTGCACGCCCTGCGCCAGGTACCAGGCCGACCAGGCCTGGGCCAGGCCGTCGACCTCGGCCAGGCTCCAGTCGTGCTGCTCGGCGCCCGCCAGATCGGTGATCGGCCGGGTGGAGTGGACGAAGGGCGTGGTGGGGCTCGGGCTGGCCGCGAGCGCGGAACGCAGCAGGTTGCCGCCGCCGACGCTCTTGTCGGCGGCCAGCGCCGCGCGCTGCCCGGGGTCGAGGACGGTCGCGGCGAAGCCCGTGCGGGAGTCGGTCATGTCGTGCCTCTCTGATGAGGGGTGCGGTACGTAAACGGTGCGATGCCGTGAGATGCGCGCGTTCGTGCGTGCGTGACAGAGCGGGGCGGAGCGGGGCGGAGCGTCCGGCGGGAACCGTCAGACGTTCGCGAAGATCCGCGCGCACAGCTCGCGGTAGTTGTCGAGCTCGGCGCCCAGCGCGCCGCGGACCTTGGCCATCAGGGCCGTGAAGTCCTCCTCGGTGCCGTCCTTGACGGTGTCGGCGAGCCGGCGGGCCGCCTCGGCCAGGGCCGTACGGGCGCTCACCGCCTGCGGGTTGGCCGCCTGCACGTCCCAGTACACCTCCGGGGTGCCGGAGGAGACCCGGGCCAGCAGCGAGGCCAGCGTCTTGTGCGGGGGCGGCGCGATCTTGGCGACCTCTTCGACGTCCGTGCCCATCCGGGACAGCGCGAGGCCGAAGGAGAGCACGGTCGCGTGGGTCAGCGCCTGGGAGACCGCGGTCAGCCGGTCGTGCTCGGCGGCCTCGACCCGGACCACGCGCCCGCCCCAGGACTCCACCAGGCGCAGCAGCTCGGCGGTGAGCGGGCCGCCGTACGTCACCGAGGCCGCCACCACCCGGCCCTCGAACCCGAGGGCCGGGGCGAACATGGGGTTCAGGCCCAGCGCCTCGACGGCGTCCCCGTCGACGTGCGCGCGGAACTCCTCGTCGATGCGCTGCTTGACGGAGAGGGTGTCGACCAGGAGGGCGCCCGGACGCAGCGCGGCCGCCACCCCCTTGACCGCGGCCAGCGCCACCGGTTCGGGCACCGCCAGCACCACGACGTCGGCCTTGCCCAGCTCCTTCTCCAGCCGCGGCGAGAGGTCGGTGATGTCGCCGTGGATGCTGCGGGCGCCGCCCGGCGCCGGGGCCCCGGCACCGGCCGGGTCCACGACACAGATCTGTACGCCGCTGCCCTGGAGCTTCTCGGTGAACAGCCGGCCGACCGCGCCCTGGCCGCCGACGATCACCGCCCGGCGGATGCCGCCACTCACGCCGCGCTCCGCGAACCAGTGGCAGCTCCCGGGCCCTGCCGGAGCGCGGTGCCCAGCACCGCCTGCACCATGGCCCGGGACTTGACCACCGTCTCCTCGAACTCCTCGTCCGGGTCGGACAGCGCGATCACCGCGCCCCCGACTCCGAAGGTGACCCGGTCCTCGGTGGCGACCAGCGTGCGGATGACGATGTTCAGGTCGGCCGCGCCGCCCAGCGAGAACCAGCCCAGCGAGCCCGAGTACACCCCGCGGGCGCCCTCCTCCAGCCGGTCGATGATCTCCATGGTGCGGACCTTCGGCGCGCCCGTCATCGATCCGCCGGGGAAGGCCGCCCGGACCGCCGAGACCGCCGACTCGCCCTCGCGCAGGGTGCCGCGGATGGTGGACACCAGCTGGTGCACCGGCGCGTACGTCTCGACGTCGAAGAGCCTCGGCACATGCACCGAGCCGACCTCGGAGACGACGTTGAGGTCGTTGCGGATCAGGTCCACGATCATCAGGTTCTCGGCGCGGTCCTTCTCGTTGCCGAGCAGGTCCGCCCTGAGCGCCTCGTCCTCGGCCGGCGTGGCGCCGCGCGGCCGGGTGCCCTTGATGGGCTTGGACTCTGCGGTGCGGTCGGTGCCGACCGTCATGAAGCGCTCCGGGGAGGCACTGAGGACCGCGACCCCGGGGAAGTCCAGCAGCGCGCCGTACGGGACGGGGCTGATCCGGCGCAGCTCGGCGAAGGTCTCCAGCGGGTCGATCCGGGTCTTCAGGGCGACCTGGTTGGTCAGGCAGACCTCGTAGCTCTCGCCGTCGCGGATCTCCTGGTGGATCTCGGCGATCCGGGCCAGGTAGCCCGCCCGGTCGTGGCGCATGCGGACCAGACCGGCGAGCGCCGGGTCGGTCATCCCGGTGGTGGCCAGGCCCCGGGGACCGGCCGCCGGGCGCGGGGCCGCGGCGGAGCCGAGGGCGCGCAGCCGGGCCGCCGTACGCTCCAGCCAGCCGCGGGCGTCGAGGTCGCCGCCCGCCCGGTCCTCGGACAGCGCGAGCAGGTACGTGACGCCCTCGGCGTGGTCGAAGGCCACCATCCGGTCGGCGAACAGCAGGGCCGCGTCCGGGGTGTCGGCCTTGTGCGCCTCCTGGCCGCCGCTGTCGGCCTTCAGTTCGTAGCCGAGGTAGCCGACGTACCCGAGGTTGAAGTCGAAGGGCAGCCCCTCGGGAACGGGCACCGCCCGCTCCTCCACCTGCTCCTCCAGGTACGTGAACACGCTCTGCGCCACGAGCTCGTCGCGGCCGCCGGGCCGCTGCACGCGCACCGTGCGCTCCAGCACCTGGTAGGTGACGTACTCCGAGAGCGGGCCGGTGCCGTCGCCCATGAACGAGAACCGCGACAGGCCGTCGATCACGCTGCTGCTGTCGAGCCAGAACCCGTGCGCGTTGCCCGCGAACAGCTCCCGGTAGACGCGCTCGGTGTCGGGCAGCAGCGGCAGCCTCTCCACGTGCAGGCGGTACGGGGCGCGCGCGGCGCCGGCCGCGGCGTGCCCACCCGTGGCCGCGGCCACGGGCCGGGTGGCGGCGTACGCGAGGGCCTGGTCGCGGAAGTTGGCGAGCAGCTCCCGGCCGTACTCGCTGCTGATGGACTCGGGGTGGAACTGCACCCCCCACACCGGCAGGCTGCGGTGCCGTACCGCCATGACGACGCCGTCGGCGGTCCAGGCGGTCGGCTCCAGCTCCTCGGGCAGCCGGATCGCGGCGAGCGAGTGGTAGCGCACCACGTCGTAGGGCGAGGGGATCCCGGCGAAGAGTTCGCTGCCGTCGTGCGTGATCGAGGAGATCCGGCCGTGCATCGGCAGCGGCGCGTGCGCGACCTCGCCGCCGAAGAGGTGGCAGATGCCCTGGTGGCCCAGGCACACCCCGAGGACCGGCAGGCCGCTCTCCAGGATGGCGCGGCGGCTGATGCCGAAGTCCCGCTCGCGCTCGGGCCGGCCCGGTCCGGGGGAGACGACGACGGCGTCGTAGTCCGCCATGTCCAGCGAGGACCAGTCGGTCTCGTTGGTGACGACCACCGGAGGGCGGCCGTTCACCTCCCCGAGCAGCTGGTAGAGGTTGTAGGTGAACGAGTCGTGGTTGTCGATCAGCAGGGTCCTCATGACGCGGCCGCCATTTCGAGGTCCTCGACCCGGCAGGTCTCCTCGATCACGAGATCGTAGAGCCGGCGCAGGAAGCCGAGGTCGATCCCGTGCTCCGCGCCGAACGCCGCGGCCCGCTCCTGGACCAGCCCGATGCGGTGCGGCTGCATCATCGGGATGTCCTGGGCCTTCTTCACGCGGGCGATCTCCACACAGATCTCGATCCGTGCCCGCACTTCCCCGAGAAGCCGCTCGTCGATCCGGTCCAGCCGCGCGCGCAACTCGTCAATACCGGCGGTGGCTTGCGCCGTGCCTTTCATGACTGCCCTCCCGCTCTCCCCGCGTAACTCACGGATATCGCTTCACACGAGCACCTTGGCCCGGCGGGCGGGGGCGGGAGAAGGGACGGCAAGGCTCGTGAATGCGCAGTGCGCATTCACGAGCCTGGAGGAGGAGTCCGCCGGGGCCGCGGGAGGAGATCCGGAGGCCGCCCGGGCGTGGCGCTCAGCGGGCGCCGGGCGTGGCGCTCAGCGGGCGCCGGGCGTGGCGCTCAGCGGGCGCCGAGCAGGGCGCGTGCCGTGGCGGCCCGCTCCGCGCGGGCGGCCCGGGTGCCGCAGAGCGTGATCGAGACGACGCCCAGGACGGCCACCAGCGCGAACGCCACCGTCGCCGGCCAGCCGCCCGCGTGGTAGGCGAGGGCGCCCAGCGTGCCGCCGGCGCTGGAGCCGAGGTAGTACGCCGACTGGTACAGCGCGGACGCCTGCGCCCGGCCCGTCTTCGCCGTACGGCTGACCGCCGACGAGGCCACCGCGTGCCCCGCGAAGAACCCGGCGGTGATCAGCACCAGTCCGGCCACGATCGCCACCAGCGCGTCGCCGAGCGAGAGCAGCAGGCCCAGCGCGGTGGTGGCCACCGCCAGGTACAGCGCGCCGCGCCGCCCCGTACGGGCCACCAGCTGCCCCGCGGCGGCCGAGGAGACCGTACCCACCAGGTAGACCAGGAACACCGACCCGATCACGCCCTGTCCCAGCGAGAACTCGTCCACCAGCCGGTAGCCGATCACCGTGTAGACCGCGCCGAACACCGTCATGAACAGTGCCCCGACCCCGTACAGCCGCAGCAGCAGCGGGTCGCGCAGATGGCCCGCGACGGTCCGGCCCACCGCCCGCGGCCGCAGGCTCGCCGGCGTGAAGAACCGGGCGCGCGGCAGCAGCACCAGGAAGGCCACGGTGCACAGCAGCGCCAGCGCGCCCACGGTGGCCAGCCCGGCCCGCCAGCCCCACATCTCGGCCGCCCAGCCGGTGACCATACGGCCGCTCATCCCGCCGATGGAGTTGCCCGCGACGAACAGCCCGATCGCCGCGACCAGCGCCTTGGGCCGGACCTCCTCCGCCAGGTAGGCCATCGCGGACGCCGGGACGCCGGCGAGCGCCGCGCCCTGTACGGCGCGCAGCGCCACCAGCCACTCCACGTTCGGCGCGAACGGCACCAGCAGGCCGAGCGCCACCGCGAGGACGAGGGAGACCGTCATCATCCGGGTCCGGCCGAACCGCTCCGACAGCGCGCTGAGCGGCAGCACGAACAGGGCGAGCGCCCCGGTCGCGGCGGACACGGTCCAGCTGGCCTGACCGGCCGTCACCCCGAAGCTCGTCGAGAGGGCCGGCAGCAGCGCCTGGGTGGAGTAGAGGAGGGCGAACGTCGCCAGGCCGGCGGCGAACAGGGCGAAGGTCATCCGGCGGTAGCCGGGGCGGCCGGGGGAGAGCCGGCCGGCGTCCGTGGCGGATTCCGGGGACTGCGCGGCAGAGGCACCCGGGGTGGTGGGTGCCCCGGTATGAACGGGAGGCATGTAGGCGAAACTAGACCTCTCTTTTTCATGCGTCCAATGCACAGAAGAAGGAGAATCGATCCATCCCTGCATAAGCACAGCTCACAGAGGTGGATGTCAATGAGCCGTTACGAAGAAGACATGGGCGTGACAACCATGCTCGCCCCGCGGCTCACCTACTTCGTCACGGTCGCCCGCCACGAGCACGTCACCCGGGCCGCCCACGAGCTGGGGATTCCGCAGTCCACGCTCTCCCGCGCCATCGCCCGCCTGGAGGCCGACCTCGGCGTGGTCCTCTTCGCCCGCCGCGGCCGTTCGCTCGCCCTCACCACGGCCGGCCACACCTTCCGGGCCTCCGCCGAGCGCGCGCTCGCCGAGATCGCCCGCGCGGCCACGTCCGTCCAGGACGACGCCGACCCCACCACCGGCAAGGTCGCCTTCGGCTTCCTGCACACCCTCGGCCCCGAGACCGTCCCCGGCCTCATCCGCGCCTTCCGCGCCGACCACCCCCGGGTGCGCTTCGCCCTGGTCCAGAACTACGGCGAGGCGATGATCGAGCGGCTGCGCGCCGGCGAGCTCGACCTCTGCCTGACCTCACCGGTCCCCGACGCCCCCGACCTGGTGGCCCGCCGCCTCGACGAACAGCGGCTGCGCCTGGTGGTCCCGGAGGACCACCGGCTCGCCTCCCGCAAACGCATCCGCCTGGCCGAGGCCGCCGAGGAAACCTTCGTCACCCTGGAGCCGGGCTACGGGCTGCGCCGTATCACCGACGACCTGTGCGCCGAGGCCGGCTTCACGCCGCGCGTCGCGTTCGAGGGCGAGGAGGCCGAGACCCTGCGCGGCCTGGTCGCGGCCGGCTTCGGCGTCGCCCTCCTGCCCCCGCCGGCGGTCCCCCGCCCGGGGGTGGTCGAACTGACGGTGACGGCTCCCCGGGCGGTCCGCGAGATCGGTGTGGCCTGGCTCGACGGCCACCCGGACACCCCGCCGGTGGCCGCGTTCAAACGCTTCCTGCTCTCCCGCCGCGGCCGCCTCATCCCGGATCTGTGACCGGCTGGACGTGCGCGGCGAGCAAGTAGCCCGCCTGGAAACGGGACTTCGCGCCCACCGCGCGCATCGTCTCCGCGATGTGGCGCTGGCAGGTGCGTTCCGACATGCCCAGGCGGCGGGCGATCACCTTGTCCTCCAGGCCCTCCGACAGCAGGCGCACGATCGTGCGGCGCAGTTCGTCCGACAGGGAGCGGGCCTGGTCCGGGCTGACCGTCACCGGGAACGGCTGCGCGCTCACCCAGGAGCGCTCGAAGGACTCGGCCATGAAGTGCACGACGTTCGGCTCGCGCACCACCAGGGCCGCGCCCGGCCGCCCGGGGACCGGCATCAGGCCGGTGTGCCGGTCGAAGACCAGCATGCGCATCAGGGCGTCGCCGAGGGTGCGCACCTCGGCGCCCAGGGCCGTCACCCGTTCGACATAGGCGGCGGTCGGGCGCGCATAGCGGGCCGTGTGCTGGTAGATCGTCCGCATCCGCACCCCGCGGGCCAGCAGGGCCTCGTCCCGGCCGATCGCCTCCTCCAGGGCCTCCTGCGGGTGGCGGCCGCCGGGCTGCGAGGCGAGCAGCTCCCGTTCGCACGAGGCCGCCAGCTCCGCGATCAGCGCGCGGACGGCGCCCAGGTCGGTGACCAGCTCCAGCCGGCCCGAGCCGCTCACCACGCGCTGGGCCGCGCCCGCCTCGTACGCCGGGACCAGCGCCTCCATCCGCTCGCGCAGCCGGTCCATCTCGTCGTGGGCCTCACGCACCCGCAGCGTCAGGGGTGCCAGGGCGCGCGCGGCCGCCGCCCGGGGCGGTACCGCGCTCCAGCGGTCCTCGCCACCGTCCGGGGCGCGCTGGAGCAGGTGCGCGGCCGCGAGCTCGGTGATCGCGGCCGCGGCCCGGGCGCCCAGTACGGCGGTGGCCTCGCCCGTGCCGAACGCGTGCCGCTCGGCGGCGTACGCGTACAGCCGCAGGGCGGCGGCACTCAGCTCGTGATCATCACCCGCCATGTCCTCATAGGTCCCGGCCTGTACCGTTTCGTAAACCCCTCGGGTTCCCGCAAGGCGGCAAGACGACCCCCGCCCCGGCCCCCGGGGCGCCGGCCGGCCGGGCACAGTGGACGATGACGCGCCGGACGCCCCGGGGGCCGTCCGACCGTGAGGGGGCGGTACGGCCGGACCCGCCGGGGCCGGTGCGGCCACCGGCGGGGGAGGCGGTCGATCAGGCCGGCCCCTGGCCGGCCCTCCCGCGCGGGACGATCACCTGGTCCACGATCCCGTACTCCAGCGCCTCCTGGGCGGTGAGGATCTTGTCGCGGTCCAGGTCCTCGCGGATCGTGCGGCGGTCGCGGCCGGTGTGCTCGGCCAGGATCTCCTCGACCCGGTCCCGCAGCCGCTCGATCTCCCGGGCCTGGATCTCCAGGTCGGAGACCTGCCCCTGGGCGCCGCCGGTGGCCGGCTGGTGCATCAGGACCCGGGAGTTGGGCAGGGCGATGCGCTTGCCCCTGGTCCCGGCGGCGAGGACGACCGAGGCGGCGGAGGTGGCCTGGCCCACGCAGACGGTCTGGATGTCCGGTCTGACGTACCGCATGGTGTCGTAGACGGCCATCAGTGAAGTGAGGGATCCGCCGGGGGAGTTGATGTAGAGGGAGATGTCGCGGTCCGGGTCGGCCGCCTCCAGGCACATCAACTGCGCCATGACGTCGTTCGCCGAGACGTCGTCGATCTCGGAGCCGAGGATGACGATCCGCTCCTCGAAGAGCTTCGCGTACGGGTCGTACTCCCGCACGCCGTACGCGGTGCGCTCGGTGAAGTGGGGCACGACATGGCGGGCCCGGGGCGCGTAGCCGCGCGGGGGCAGGGACGTGGGCAGGGGCATGGGTGTGGGCCTCCGTACGCTACGGACATCCGAAGGTGGGCGGGGTGGCGCGCGGGATCAGCGCGTGGCGAATCCGCCGCCGCCCGGCATGGCCGGGGTGGACCGGATCACGTCGTCGATGAGGCCGTACTCCTTGGCCTCCTGGGCCGAGAACCAATGGTCGCGGTCGGAATCCCGGGTGATCCGCTCGACGTCGTTTCCGGAATGCAGGGCGATGAGTTCCGCCATTTCCCGCTTCGTCTTGACCAGGTGCCGCACATGAATGCGGATGTCGCTGGCCGAGCCGGAAATACCGGCGGACGGCTGGTGCATCAGGATCTTCGCGTGCGGCAGCGCGAAACGCTTTCCGGGAGCGCCCGCGGTGAGCAGGAACTGGCCCATGGACGCGCAGAATCCCATGGCGATGGTGACGACGTCGTTCTTGATGAGCTGCATCGTGTCGTACACGGCCATGCCGGCGGTCACCGAGCCGCCGGGGGAGTTGATGTAGAGGTAGATGTCCTCCTCCGACTGTGCCGCCAGCATCAGCAGTTGGGCCGTGATGCGGTTGGCGGTCTCGTCGTCGACGGGCTGGCCGAGGAAGACGATCCGGTGCTGGAGCAGGCTGCCGAACACCTGGTCGCCCATGCCCCAGGGCGGTCCGCCCGCCTGGTCCATATGCGGCGTCGCGAGGTCTGATTCCGGTATCAGATAATCGGTCTGGACAAGCATGGAACCCCCCTGTTGTTCCCATGGTCATTCCCACGGCGAAACGGTCGGACTTCCCTTTACCGACCGGCGTCCGTCCATTCCGGAACGTATTTCCGATCGTCACGCTTCGGACCGTAGCACGATCATCGTGGACGTCGAGGGCGGCCGGAATGGAGTTCGCTCAGAGCGTGGGAAACCCCCGACTGCGGGGGCGGATTTCGCTCAGAGCTTGTCATCCGACCGGCTCGGTCGGGCGGAGTTCGCGATCAGCCCGATTGCCCTTTCGCGTAGTCGCCGAAGCCCGTCCAGTCCAGCACCACGCACGGCTCGTCGCCGATGACCCACGCGTCATGACCCGGGGTCACCTGTATGAAGTCGCCCGGGCCCACCTCGCCCTGCTCGCCGTCGTCCATCACGATGGCCATCCGGCCGCTCACCACGTACCCCGTGTGCGCGGACTGGCAGCTGTCCGTGCCCGCCAGCGGCTTCACGTGCTGCGTCCACCGCCAGCCGGGCTCGAAGACCGCGCGGCCCACCGCGCCGCCGTCGGTGTGGAGCAGATCCAGACGGCCCTTGCCGTCCTCGAAGGGACGGGTCTCGTCCGCTGCCTCGAAGTTCCTGGTCACCAGTCCGGCCATGGCAGCCGCCTCCGGTTGCGAGAACAGCCCCGAGTCCGCCTTCCACTGTACGCCGGTCAGCCCCGCAGGGCCCGGCCGAAACCCGAGGCCAGGGGCATCCGCAGACCCAGCGGCGGCGGCGCCGCCAGCGCGTCCGCCACCGGGCGGGAGTAGCGCCCCGAGCACACCGAACCGAGCACGAAGTCGACGGCCAGCGCCACCACTTCGTCCTGGTGCTCGCGCAGCCCGTGCCCGTCCGAGTGCACCTCGAACCGGCACGTGGAACGATTCGCCTTCTTCGCGCGCGCCGCCAGCCGGTACGACGACTCCGGGTCGCTGCGCTCGTCGTTGGTGCCGTGCACGATCAGCACGTGCCGTCCGGTGAGCTGCTTCACCGGTTCGGGCGAGACCCCGGCTCCCGTCCCCGGCAGACAAGGGGACAGCGCCAGCACCGAGTTGACGGCGTCGTGCCCGGCCGCCGTCAGTGCCGCGTGGCCGCCCGCCCCGTACCCGGCCAGGCACACCGGCACGTCCCCGTACCGGCGGACCACCTCGTCGGCCGCCCACCGCGCCGCCTCCTGGCGGGGCCGCTCCCCGTGCCGCACGGTGTGCGTGACCAGGCCCTGCGGCCCGCCGGCCCGGGCCAGCGCCCGTACCAGCGGCCGCACCGGACCGGAGACCCACCGGGACGCTCCGGGAAGCAGGAGCACCACACCACTGACCGTCGAGCTCGTGCCGTTCGCGCCGGCCGCCCGCCCCAGGCGGGCCCCGCGCGCCGGCGGCGCATGCGTAGCCATGGCGGAACAGTCTCAGACGCCGAGGTGTACGCCACCCGTCCGCACGGTCACTGTTACGTATCGACCCCTGTCGGCGGCCTGTCGCTCTACGCGCGTAGGAGTAGAGTGCCCGGATGACGAGCGAGACCCCCAACCTGCCCACCCCGGATCAGATCCGCCGGTCCCCGAAGGTGCTGCTGCACGACCACCTCGACGGCGGACTGCGTCCCGGGACCATCATCGAGCTGGCCGAGGCGGTCGGTTACGACAAGCTTCCCGAGACCGACGCCGACAAGCTCGGCATCTGGTTCCGCGACGCCGCCGACTCCGGTTCCCTCCCGCGCTACCTGGAGACGTTCGCGCACACCTGCGCCGTCATGCAGACCAAGGAGGCCCTCTTCCGGGTCGCCGCCGAGTGCGCCGAGGACCTCGCCGAGGACGGTGTCGTCTACGCCGAGATCCGCTACGCCCCCGAGCAGCACCTCGAGGCGGGCCTGACCCTCGAAGAGGTCGTCGAGGCCGTCAACGACGGTTTCCGCGAGGGCGAGCGCCGCGCGAAGGCGGGCGGCCACCGCATCCGCGTCGGCGCCCTGCTGACCGCGATGCGCCACGCCGCCCGCGCGCTGGAGATCGCCGAGCTGGCCAACCGCTACCGCGACAACGGCGTGGTCGGCTTCGACATCGCGGGCGCCGAGGCCGGGTTCCCTCCCACCCGCCACCTCGACGCGTTCGAGTACCTCAAGCGCGAGAACAACCACTTCACCATCCACGCGGGCGAGGCCTTCGGCCTGCCGTCGATCTGGCAGGCCCTGCAGTGGTGCGGCGCCGACCGGCTCGGCCACGGTGTGAAGATCATCGACGACATCGAGGTCGCCGAGGACGGCAGCGTCACGCTGGGCCGCCTGGCGAGCTACGTGCGGGACAAGCGCATCCCGCTGGAGATGTGCCCGACCTCCAACCTGCAGACGGGCGCCGCCGCCTCGTACGCCGAGCACCCCATCGGTCTGCTGCGCAAGCTGCACTTCCGCCTCACCGTCAACACGGACAACAGGCTGATGAGCGGCACCAGCATGACCCGCGAGTTCGAGCACCTGGTCGACACGTTCGGCTATTCGCTCGACGACATGCAGTGGTTCACCGTCAATGCGATGAAGTCCGCGTTCATTCCTTTCGATGAACGACTCGCCATGATCAACGATGTGATCAAGCCGGGCTACGCGGAACTGAAGTCGGAGTGGCTGTTCCGGCAGACCGCTTCGACCAGCGGATCTGTCTCGGCCTGAGCCGAGGCATGACAAAAGAAGGCGCCCGGGGATCCGTCCCCCCGGGCGCTTTCTCGTATCGGATGACGTTTGCGGGCCGGTGTTTGGAGTGGCTAATTTGCGGAGCCGCTCCATTCCCCGTCACAAGGACTCTTCATGAAGCAGTCAGCTGCCAAGTCCCTCGGTGTCGCCGTCGTCGGTGCCGCCCTCGCTGCGGCCGCCGCCGGCACCGCCTCGGCCGCCGTCCCGGAGATCGGCCCCGCCGAGGCGCTCGGCACCGTGACCGGTGCCGCCCAGGGCCTCCCGCTGCAGGACGTCACCAAGTCGCTCACCGGCCAGGAGCAGGCCGCCGGCGCGGAAGGGCACTCGACCTCGGCGAGCGACCCGGGTCAGGTGGTCGGCCAGGCCACCGGTCTGCTCGGCGGCCTGCCGCTCAGCAACCTGCCGGTCGGTGGCTGAACCACCGCCCCACAGCACAGGCGCACGGGCGCGCTCGTGGCGCACACCCTGACGAACGGGTGTGCGCCGCGTCGCACGCCGCGCCACGCACACCACCACCCGCCCGCCGACGCACGGGGTACGAGGTCGCAGCCATGCGGATGAAGGCACGCGCGGCAACGCGCGAGAACACGCCGGGCACGGGGACGCGCGCCGCGTTGGCCACGGCCACGACACCTCGCCCCGCCCGCACACGGTCCGCCTGCACAGGGTCCGCCCGCACGCGGGCGTCGACCGTCGCGCTCCTGCCCGCCCTGCTGCTGGCGGCCACCGGCTGCGGCTCGGGCGGTACGAGCGGCGGCGCGGCCCCCGCCACGAGCCCCGACCCCAAGGGGTCCGCCGTCGCGGCCCCGGGTGCCCCCGCGGCCTCCGCCGCACCCCGCAGCGGCAGCGCCCTGGAGAAGGCCGCCCTGGAACAGGGCGATCTCCCCGGCTACCAGATTTCCGCCCAGGGCAAGAACCCGAGCGCACCGAACGGTCAGCCGCAGGCCGACAAGAAGGCCTGCCAACCGCTGGCCGACGCCATGGGCGACAAGCCCGACCCGGCCGCGCGCGAGACCGTCAACCGGGGCGTGGGCTCCCAGAAGCAGGTCGGCCTCGCCGTCTCCGCGTCCGTCAGCTCCTACAGCGAGGCCGACGCCAAGCGGCTGCTCTCCCGCCTGGGGCAGGCCGTCGCCGCCTGCGGCGCGGGCTTCACCGCCACCGTCGAGAAGCACACCGGCGCCTACCGCGACGTCAAGGCGGTCGCCTACCCCACGAACGGCGACGAGAGCGTCAGCTGGACCACGACCGCCTCCGCCGAGGGCGTCTCGGCCCTGGTCCACCTGGTCGTCGTACGCCAAGGGGCCACGGTCGTCCGGCTGATGGCGCTCAACGTGGCGGGCGGTTCGGCGAAGGCCGAAGTTCCGCACGAGGTGGCGGACAAGCAACTGGAGAAGGTGCGCGGGGCGGCGGCCGGAACCGGCTGAGAAACCACCAGGTGGAGAAGACCGGGAGGAATTACCAGGCGGCCTTGGCGCTGAAATCGGCGCGCTCGTTCGGCAGCAGCACCCACAGGGCTATGTAGACGAGGAACTGCGGTCCGGGCAGCAGGCAGGACACCAGGAATAGGGCCCGCATCATCCGCGGGGTCATTCCGAACCGCCGCGCGAGGCCGGCGCACACTCCGCCGATCATCCGTCCGTCACGGGGGCGCACCATGGCGCTCATGGTTTCTCCTTCGTAGGTGGCGACGCTGCGTCGCCGTGTCTTTTCCCTATGCCTCAATACTCCCGGTGGATGGCGGAGAGAACGTCGGTCCGCAGGCCGAGTCCGACCCTGGCAATTCTCGGGGTCGGCCCCTGAGTCCCTTCCCGGGACACCTGCCGCCGGGCCTGCGCGGCGGCCTTTTCCCGCACGCCGGCCTCGGCGGCCTCGGCGCGGGTACGGCGTACGCGCGCCCGCAGGGCCGGTACGACGGCCAGATGCGCCAGGGCCACGCCGACCGTGTTGAGCAGCACGTGGTCCACGTCGACGACCTGCCCGGGCACGGCGGTCTGCAGCATCTCGATCACGAGCGCGGTCAGCGCCCCGGCCGTGGTCGTCCGGACCAGGGAGGCCCAGGCCGCCAGCGGCGTGGGCGCGAGCCGCCCGCCCGCCAGCGGCAGCAGCACGCCGAGCGGGGCCAGCAGCACCAGGGACCCGCCGATGCGCCGGGCGGCCTCCAGCGGCCCGTACGCGAGGTCCGCCCTGATCCCCTCCAGCGGCACCAGATTGGCGGCGGCCGCCCACGGCACGTCCAGGGGCCGCAGGGTCACCCAGCCGACGAGCGCGAGGTGGGCGAGGAGCAGGACGGTGCCCAGGAGCCGGAGCCGGAGGTGTATGGCGGCACGGTCGCCGCCCTCATGACGCTGCACACCTGCGAGGACGCCGCGCCCGGTGGCGGCGGTTCCGCCTGTTGTCAGCGTGTGACGAGGAGTACCAGGAGCAGGATCGCGCCGGCGACGGCCGGGGCGATGATCTCGTACGACCAGCGCACGCCGATGCTGCCCTGCGCGGCCGGCAGCGACGCGCTGCGCTCGGCCAGCTCCTGGAGGTCGTGGACGATCTGGTCGGTGCCGGAGCGCACGACCTCGCCCGCGCCGCCCTTCTCGCGCAGCGTCTTCTTGTTGGCCCGCTTGCGGTCGCGCAGGCTGACCGGGATCGACCACATCTGGTACTTCGCGCCGCCGGCCAGGACCTCGGAGGTGTACCCGGCGCGCACCGCGTCGACGGTGCCCCAGGGCAGCTCGATGGTGCGGAAGGGGTTGCGGATGCGCAGCCGGTGGTCGTTGGAGAACACCGCGGGCCGCAGGGTGAAGGCCACCACCAGCGGCACCAGGAACAGCGTCGCCGCCACCCCGTACCAGGGCGCATTGCCGTCGCCGCGGAGCACCGCGTCCCCGCACACCCACGCGATGAGCGCCAGCAGCATCACGCCGCTGAGGATGCCCATGGGGGAGCGGTAGACCCGGTCGGCGTAGACCGGTTCGTCGGAGGGCTGCGGGGGCTGGCTCGTCATGCGGCCGATTCTGCCTCACGCCGTCCCGGCGACGCGATGGGCACCGCTTCCGGGCCCCGGCCGCCGGGTGATCAAGGCCGCCGCACGCACAGGCCCGGACCCGCCCCGCGCAAGGGATCAAGGTCGCGACGGGATGCGCCCGGACCCGCCCCGCGCAAGGGATCAAGCCCGTGCCGCGCAAGGGATCAAGGTCGCGGCGGGCACGGGATCCGGTGAGGGGGGTGACAGGTCGCTACGCGCGTAGATATGCTCATCTGGTGACCATGCCCACCACCCTCACCGCATTCGCTGACGTGACGACGTCCGACAGCGCGCTGCGCCGGTTCCTGCACGGGCTGCCGGGCGTAGACGCCGTCGGCCTGGAGGCCCGCGCGGCCGCCCTCGGCACCCGTTCGATCAAGACGACGGCCAAGGCGTACGCCATCGACCTGGCCATCTCGATGATCGACCTGACGACCCTGGAAGGCGCGGACACCCCGGGCAAGGTCCGGGCGCTCGCCGCCAAGGCCGTCCATCCCGACCCGACCGACCGCACCACCCCGATGACCGCCGCGGTCTGCGTCTACCCCGACATGGTGGCCACCGCGAAGGCCGCCCTGAACGGCGCCGACGTCAAGATCGCCTCCGTCGCCACCGCCTTCCCGGCGGGCCGCGCCGCCCTGCCGGTCAAGCTGGCCGACACCCGCGACGCCGTCGCCGCGGGCGCCGACGAGATCGACATGGTCATCGACCGCGGCGCCTTCCTCGCGGGCCGCTACCTGGAGACCTACGAGCTGATCAAGGCGATCAAGGAGGCCTGCGTCCGCGAGGACGGCACGGCCGCCCGCCTCAAGGTCATCTTCGAGACCGGCGAGCTGTCGACCTACGACAACATCCGCCGCGCCTCCTGGATCGGCATGCTCGCGGGCGCCGACTTCATCAAGACCTCCACCGGCAAGGTCGGGGTCAACGCCACCCCCGCGAACACCCTGCTCATGCTCGAGGCCGTCCGCGACTTCAAGGCGCAGACTGGAATCCAGATCGGTGTGAAGCCGGCCGGCGGCATCCGCACGACCAAGGACGCGATCAAGTTCCTGGTCCTGGTGAACGAGACCGTGGGCGAGGACTGGCTGACCAACGAGTGGTTCCGGTTCGGCGCCTCCAGCCTGCTGAACGACCTGCTCATGCAGCGCCAGAAGCTGAGCACCGGGCGTTACTCCGGTCCCGACTACGTGACGGTGGACTGATCTCCATGGCATCCCTTTTCGAGTACGCACCGGCTCCCGAGTCCCGCTCGGTCGTCGACATCGCCCCCTCCTACGGCCTCTTCATCGACGGTGAGTTCACCGAGGCCGCCGACGGCAAGGTCTTCAAGACCGTCTCGCCGTCCTCCGAGGAGGTCCTCTCCGAGATCGCCCAGGCGGGCGCGGCCGACGTCGACCGTGCCGTCAAGGCCGCCCGCAAGGCCTTCGAGAAGTGGTCCGCGCTGCCCGGTTCCGAGCGCGCCAAGTACCTCTTCCGCATCGCCCGGATCATCCAGGAGCGCAGCCGCGAGCTGGCCGTCCTGGAGACCCTGGACAACGGCAAGCCGATCAAGGAGACCCGCGACGCGGACCTCCCGCTGGTCGCCGCGCACTTCTTCTACTACGCGGGCTGGGCCGACAAGCTCGACCACGCGGCCCTCGGGCGGAGCCCGAAAATGGGCACGAGCGGTGCGAACCCCCGCCCCCTCGGCGTGGCCGGCCAGGTCATCCCGTGGAACTTCCCGCTGCTGATGCTGGCGTGGAAGATCGCCCCGGCGCTGGCGACCGGCAACACCGTGGTCCTCAAGCCCGCCGAGACGACCCCGCTCTCCGCCCTGTTCTTCGCGGACATCTGCCGCCAGGCAGGGCTGCCCAAGGGCGTCGTCAACATCCTCCCCGGTTACGGGGACGCCGGCGCGGCCATCGTCGCCCACCCCGACGTCAACAAGGTCGCTTTCACCGGCTCCACGGCCGTGGGCAAGGAGATCGCCCGCACCGTCGCCGGCACCGACAAGAGGCTCACCCTGGAGCTGGGCGGCAAGGGCGCCAACATCGTCTTCGACGACGCCCCCATCGACCAGGCCGTCGAGGGCATCGTCAACGGGATCTTCTTCAACCAGGGCCAGGTCTGCTGCGCGGGCTCGCGCCTGCTGGTCCAGGAGTCGATCCAGGACGAGCTGCTGGACTCCCTCAAGCGCCGCCTGTCCACGCTGCGCCTGGGCGACCCGCTCGACAAGAACACCGACATCGGCGCGATCAACTCCGCCGAGCAGCTCGCCCGGATCACCGCCCTCGCGGAGACCGGCGAGGCCGAGGGCGCCGAGCGCTGGTCCCCGGTCTGCGAGCTGCCGTCGGCCGGCTACTGGTTCGCCCCGACGCTCTTCACGAACGTCACCCAGGCGCACACCGTCGCCCGCGACGAGATCTTCGGCCCGGTCCTGTCGGTGCTGACCTTCCGTACGCCCGACGAGGCCGTCGCCAAGGCCAACAACAGCCAGTACGGCCTGTCCGCCGGCATCTGGACGGAGAAGGGTTCGCGCATCCTCGCGGTCGCGAACAAGCTCCGCGCCGGTGTGGTGTGGGCCAACACGTTCAACAAGTTCGACCCGACCTCGCCGTTCGGCGGCTACAAGGAGTCGGGCTTCGGCCGCGAGGGCGGCCGTCACGGTCTGGAGGCCTACCTCGATGTCTGAGCGCACTGACCGTCTGAACGTCTTCAAGACCTACAAGCTGTACGTGGGCGGGAAGTTCCCGCGTTCCGAGAGCGGCCGGGTGTACGAAGTGACGGACTCCAAGGGCAACTGGCTGGCCAACGCCCCGCTGTCCTCCCGCAAGGACGCCCGTGACGCGGTCGTCGCGGCGCGCAAGGCGTTCGGCGGCTGGTCGGGCGCGACCGCCTACAACCGCGGGCAGATCCTCTACCGCATCGCCGAGATGCTGGAGGGCCGCCGGGAGCAGTTCGTCCGCGAGGTCGGCGAGGCCGAGGGCCTGTCGAAGTCGAAGGCGGCGGCGGTCGTGGACGCGGCCATCGACCGCTGGGTCTGGTACGCGGGCTGGACCGACAAGATCGGCCAGATCGTGGGCGGGGCCAACCCGGTCGCGGGCCCGTTCTTCAACCTCTCCACCCCGGAGCCGACCGGTGTCGTCACCGTCGTCGCCCCGCAGGAGTCCTCGTTCCTGGGCCTGGTCTCGGTGATCGCCCCGGTCATCGCGACCGGCAACACGGCCGTGGTGATCGCCAGCGAGAAGTCCCCGCTCCCCGCCCTCTCCCTGGGCGAGGTGCTGGCCACCTCCGACCTGCCCGGCGGCGTGGTCAACATCCTCTCCGGCAAGGCCGCGGAGATGGGCCCGCACCTGGCGTCCCACCAGGACGTCAACGCGATCGACCTGGCGGGTGCCGACGTGGCCCTGGCCAAGGAGCTGGAGATCGCGGCGGCCGACAACCTCAAGCGCGTCCTGCGTCCACAGCCTGTGGACGACTGGAGTGCCGACCCGGGCACGCACCGCATGACGGCGTTCCTGGAGACCAAGACGGTCTGGCACCCCACGGGTTCGCTGGGCTCGGGCGGCTCCTCGTACTAGCGGTCCCGGTACGAGCGGATCCCCCGCGAGACCGGCCCCGGCAGCGATCTCCCAGCCACCGCTGGGAGGTACCCCCGCGCTGCCGGGGCTTTCGCGTACCCGCGGCCGCCGCGGTCCAGTGGCCTGCGCAGCCCCCGTGGTCGATTTCCGGCCTACTGCCCGGAGCTCAGCGGCGCGAGCAGCGAGCCCACGGCGTTGGCGGGCAGTTCGCCCACCTTCGAGCCGCTCGTGACGCTGCCGGTGAGCATGTCCGTGCCGACCCGGGGGAAGTCGGCGACCTGGGTGCCCACTCCGTTGTCCAGCGGGTCCACCCCGGTGTTGGCCAGCGGGTTCACCTGGAGGTTCGCGATCGGGCCGGTGACCCCGGCCAGGGCGTGCGGCACCGAGATCTCGCCCGCCTGCGCACCGCCGGCCGCCATGGCCAGGGCCGCTCCGGTCAGGGTGACGACGCCCGCCGCGCGGCGCAGGACGGATGCGGAAGGGGCGGAAGGAGCGGAAGGGGCGGCCGGGGCGGAAGTTTCGGGAGACTGTGCTGCGTGACGTGCCATGGGATCCACCTGAGGTCGTAGTCGCGTGCGCACGCAGCGTAGTGGAGGGTGTGATCCTGATACCAATCGATGCCAACTGGCCATCAGGAGGATCCCCTGCGCGGGGGAATGGTTCACACTGGTGTCCCGTGAGCTGTTCCTCCCCTCTGCCGACCCGCGTCGTCCTGCTGACCGGTCCGTCGGGCTCCGGAAAATCCTCGCTGGCCGCCCGGTCGGGCCTGCCCGTGCTGCGCCTCGACGACTTCTACAAGGAGGGCGACGACCCGACCCTCCCGCTGGTCGACGGCAGCTCGGACATCGACTGGGACTCGCCGCTGTCCTGGGACGCGGACACCGCCGTCGCGGCGGTCGCCGAACTGTGCGCCTCGGGCCGTACCCAGGTGCCGGTGTACGACATCGCCACCAGCTCCCGCGCCGGTGCGGAGACCTTCGACATCTCGCGGACGCCGCTGTTCATCGCCGAGGGCATCTTCGCCGCCGACATCGCTGCCCGCTGCCAGGAACTGGGCCTGCTCGCCGACGCCATCTGCCTGCGTGGCCGGCCGGCCACCACCTTCCGCCGCCGGCTGGCGCGGGACCTGCGCGAGGGGCGCAAGTCCGTCGGCTTCCTGCTGCGCCGCGGCTGGCGCCTGATGCGCGCCGAACGCGGCATCGTCGCACGGCACGTCGCCCTCGGCGCGCACCCCTGCGGCCGCGACGAAGCCCTCGGCCGCCTCGCCGCCGCTGCCGCCGGCCGGCACCGCGCACCGCTGGCCGCCTGAGCCCTGATCCACCTGGCAGACCCCGGAACACGGCACGCCCCCGGAACACAGCACGCCCCTGGAGCCGGGCGTGCCCGGCTCCAGGGGCGGACGTGAAGAAGCGGGACCAGTCGGACCCCCGGCCGACCGATCCCGCTTCCTCCCCCCATGGCCGCCGCCCCACCCCCGCAGGACGGCCCCCCTGGCCAGTGGTCTTCCAGGCCCTACGCGACGAGCTCCTCGAAGGACTCCGCCTCGTCACGGCCGAAGCTCAGCGCGTCGTCGTCGCGCAGCCGGCGCAGCGAGCGCCAGATGCTCGACTTCACCGTGCCGACGCTGATGCCGAGGATGTCGGCGATCTCCGGGTCCGTACGGCCCTCGTAGTAGCGCAGGACCAGCATCGTGCGCTGCGGCTCGGGCAGCCGGGCCAGCGCCTGCCACAGCACCGCGCGCAGCTCCGTGCCGCGCATCTCGTCCGAGTCGCCCACCGTCTCCGGCAGCTCCTCGGTCGGGTACTCGTTCAGCTTGCGGCGGCGCCACGCGCTGATGTGCAGGTTGGTCATGGTGCGACGCAGGTAGCCGCCGACGGCCGCCTTGTCGCTGATCCGGTCCCAGGCGCGGTACGTCGAGAACAGCGCGCTCTGCAGCAGGTCCTCGGCCTCGTGCCGGTCACCGGTGAGGTGGAAGGCGGTCGCGTAGAGCGCGGCGCGGCGCTCCTGCACGTACGCCGTGAACTCCGCCTCCGACGCCGACACCGACGTCGCCTTCTGGTCCCGCGGCTGCGGAACCGTCTCGTACGTCTTGGCGTCAATGGCTACGACATGTGCCGGCCGCGGACGGGCGACCGGTGCGTTACGGACACCTGCCCGGCGGTTCACATCGTGCAGCCGCGTGACAACCGCGCTGGTGGTGGTGCTGTGCAGCGTGTTCATCTCGCGCCCCCCGTCGTGGAGTGAAGCTTCGGTCCGTTGCTCAAAAGACTGCCCGGCCGACTTAACCGGGGTGTCCGCCGACTGTCACAGCCCTGTCACAGCGGCCGTGGGACGGCCGGAAAACGGGTGGCTCCCGGCGGTCGAACTCCGATCGGCCGATGGGACAGAATGAGCGGGTGCCTTTCCTGTTGCTGATCGAGGACGACGACGCCATCCGCACGGCCCTCGAACTCTCCCTGTCACGCCAGGGCCACCGTGTGGCCACCGCGGCGACGGGCGAGGACGGCCTGAAACTGCTGCGCGAGCAGCGGCCGGACCTGATCGTGCTCGACGTGATGCTGCCCGGGATCGACGGTTTCGAGGTGTGCCGGCGGATCCGGCGCACCGACCAGCTGCCGATCATCCTGCTGACCGCCCGCAACGACGACATCGATGTCGTCGTCGGCCTGGAGTCCGGCGCCGACGACTACGTCGTCAAGCCGGTCCAGGGCCGGGTGCTGGACGCCCGCATCCGGGCCGTGCTGCGCCGCGGCGAGCGCGAGGCCAGCGACTCCGCCGTGTTCGGGTCCCTGGTCATCGACCGCGCCGCCATGACGGTCACCAAGAACGGCGAGGACCTCCAGCTCACGCCGACCGAGCTGCGGCTGCTGCTGGAACTGAGCCGCCGGCCCGGCCAGGCACTCTCGCGCCAGCAGCTGCTGCGGCTGGTGTGGGAGCACGACTACCTCGGCGACTCCCGCCTGGTGGACGCCTGCGTGCAGCGGCTGCGCGCCAAGGTCGAGGACGTGCCGTCCTCGCCCACCCTGATCCGGACCGTGCGCGGCGTCGGCTATCGCCTGGACTCCCCGCAGTGATCCGCGCGCTGCTCGCGGGCCGGCGCTGGACCAGCCTGCGGCTGCGGCTCATCGTCGTGTTCGGGCTGGTCGCGCTGACGGCCGCCGTATCGGCCTCCGGGATCGCGTACTGGCTCAACCGGGAGGCCGTGCTCACCCGTACCCAGGACGCGGCCCTCGGCGACTTCCGCCAGGAGATGCAGAACCGTGCGGCCGCCCTGCCGGCCGAGCCGACCCCGGAGGAACTCCAGCGCACCGCCGAGCTGATGGCCGGCAGCGCGCCCGGCTACAGCGTGCTGCTCGTGCACGAGCGCAAGGACGGCCGCAAGGTGTTCGGGACCGCCGGCCCCGACACCTTCTCGCTCGGCGACGTCCCCGGGACGCTCCAGCACGCGGTCAACGACAAGCCGAAGGCGACGTCGGCCAGCAGCTCCGAGTACCACATGTACTGGCAGCGCACGACGCCCAAGGGCAACCCGTACCTGGTGGGCGGGACCCGGATCGTGGGCGGCGGGCCGACCGGCTACATGTACAAGTCGCTCGCGCAGGAGCGCGACGACCTCAACGCGCTGGGCTGGTCGCTGTTCATCGCCACCCTGCTGGCCCTGCTCGGCTCCGCGCTGCTCGCGCAGGCCGCCGCCCGTACGGTCCTCAAGCCCATCCAGCGGCTCGGCGACGCGGCCCGGCGGCTGGGGGAGGGCGAGCTGGACACCCGGCTCGACGTCTCCGGTACGGACGAACTGGCCGATCTCTCGCACACCTTCAACAAGACGGCGGAGGCGCTGGAGAAGAAGGTCGCCGACATGAGCGCGCGCGAGGAGTCCAGCCGGCGCTTCGTCGCGGACATGTCGCACGAACTGCGCACGCCGCTGACCGCCCTGACGGCCGTGACCGAAGTGCTGGAGGAGGAGGTCGACGGCCTCGATCCGATGATCGCACCGGCGGTGGAGCTGGTGGTCAGCGAGACGCGGCGGCTGAACAACCTGGTGGAGAACCTGATGGAGGTCACCCGCTTCGACGCGGGCACGGCCCGTCTGGTCCTCGACGACGTCGACGTGGCCGACCAGGTCACCGCCTGCATCGACGCGCGGGCCTGGCTGGACGCGGTGGAACTGGACGCGGACCGCGGCATCGTGGCGCGCCTGGACCCGCGCCGGCTCGACGTGATCCTGGCCAACCTCATCGGCAACGCCCTCAAGCACGGCGGCTCGCCGGTGCGGGTGTCGGTGCGGGTGGCGGACGACTGGCTGGTCATCGCGGTCAAGGACAACGGTCCCGGCATCCCGGCCGATGTGCTGCCGCACGTCTTCGACCGCTTCTACAAGGCGAGCGCCTCGCGGCCGCGTTCGGACGGCAGCGGGCTGGGGCTCTCGATCGCGATGGAGAACGCGCACATTCACGGCGGCGACATCACCGCCGAGAACGCGCCGGGTCCGGAGGGCGGCGGCGCGCTGTTCACGCTGCGGCTGCCGGTGGACGTGGGGAAGGTGATCGCCGGTGACGGCGTGGACGCGTAGCGCCCTGGCACCGGCGGGGCTGGTGGCGATGCTGGTGCTGTCCGGGTGCGGGATCCGGGCGACGACGGTGCCGGTGGACGTGGGCGCGGCCCCGTCGCGGGTCTCCTGCGACACCCCGGCGCAGGCGTCGCCGGCCGGGGTGCAGGGATTCCGGGCGACGGTGGAGCTGATCTGCGGCTCGCAGCTGGTGGGTGTGGACCGGGTGGTTCCCGTACCGGAGAAGCGGGCGTCGAAGGAACCGGTGGTGCTGGTCGCGCAGGCGCTGCTGGAGGCCCTGGAGAAGGCGCCGTCGGGCGACGAGCGGGACGCGGGCTTCAGTACGGGCGTGCCGGCCCTGACGGTGGCCCCGCCGCGCGCCGGTGACCCGGTGGGCACCCTGCGGCTGAGCCGCCGGCCCGAGGACCTGCCGCCGGTCGCGCTGGCGCAGATCGTCTGCACGCTGGCGGAGAGCGAGGCGGTCTCGGCGGGCGCGGGCCCGGTGGTCCTGGGCGGCCCGGACCCGGACCCGCCGCGGGCGTTCGAGTGCACGGACGCGGTGCGCTCCCGCCCGGAGTCGGCGTCGACACTGGGCGAGATCGTCCGCCCGGACGCGAGCGCGGGCGCGAGTACGGGCACGGGTCGCACGAGTGCGGGCCCGGGCCCGAGCCCGAGCCCCGGGGGTACGAAGTCCCCTTGACCTCGAGCGAGGTCGAGGATTCGTGATACGCCGGTACGGACGGCACCCGCGTGTACGGCCCGCGTGGTCCACGAGACCGGCCCGACGACGGCCCGGTGAGCGGGCCGAAGCCCGGGACGTCGGGGGGTCGGGGACGCCCCGGGCCGTTCATGGGTGCCGGCCGGGGCCGGAGTCGCGGCCTTGGCCGCCGGCGCGCTGCCGGAGCGCTGACATTTGTCACTTTGCTCCGGCTTGAACCTGTCTGATCCTGGGAGAAGTTGACCAAAGGATCTGTGGACGGGGGCGGTGTCGTGACCGAGGTGGCACACGTGACGGGGACGGTGACGGCGAAGCCGACCAGGACCGGCGTCGTGGGGGTGCTGGGCCGGTCGCTGGCGGCGGTGGTGCTGCGGCGGCCGGCGGTGCCGGGGCTGCGGCACTCGGCCGGGCTGCGGCAGCTGGTGCTGCCCCTGGTCGGCATGGAGCTCGTGACGGGGTTCCTGCTGTCCTCGATGCTGCCGCCGGTCGTCCGGCCGGTGCACATGGCGCTCGAGGCCCTGCTGGTCCTGGGCGGGCTCGCCCTGGTGGCCGCGCTGCTGCGGCACCCCCACGAGGTGGACGCGGACCGGCTGGTCCTGCGTACCGCCTTCCTCGGGGACGTGGAGCTGCCGCGCTCGGCGGTCCGGTCCGTCGCTCCGGTCGTCCGGACCGTCGACGGCAAGGGCCCGCGGGCCGTGCCGGGGGAACCGGACGCGGTGGCCTGCTCCGTGAGCGACTCGCTGAACCTGGTCATCCGGCTCGATCCGCCCGTCCGCCTCGACCTGGGCGCGGCAGGGCTGGTGGACGCCAGGACGGTGTACGCCTCGGCCGACTCCGTCCCCGCCCTGTCCGCGGCCCTCCGGGCGACGGCCCAGGCCGTGTCCTCCGGATCAGGCCCGGCCTGATCCGGAAGACACACGGCCTAGCGGTGCAGCGGCACGCAGCTGTTGCCGTCGCCGACCTTGCAGACGAAGAGCTGGACGTCACGCACGTTGTAGCCCTTGTCGGTGTTCTTCAGCTGGGCGTTGTAGGTGTGGGTCTTGTTGAGCCACCGCTTGTCGTCCTTGTCCCACTTCCAGTACTTGGCGTAGATCCCGACCTTGCGCCCGTCGTTGCCGCAGGAGTCGTACGGGGTGATGTCCCACCGGGTGTTGAACAGCGGCTTGCCATCGGCCTCGCCGATCCACTCCCAGTGGTAGGTGCCGGTCGCGCTCCCGCACCCGTCCCGCAGCGAGCCGGTGTGCCAGCCGCCCTCCCACGCGGCGTGGGCGACGGACGGCAGTGCGAGGACCATCGCGCCCGCGACGGCGGCCGTGACGGCCGACTTCTTGCCCAACTTTCCGAAAGCCATGGCTTTCCCCCTGATCAGGTAGTTCGGTCGAGGGGAAAGCTATGCCCCGCGCCCGCCTCCGCTCGCCCCACCACGGGTTGAACTCGCTCTACCACGAGCGTGGTGGGGGCCGTACACCCTGTGGGGTAGCCGGGGCCACGGAGACGGGGAGACACGCAGACGGGGAGACGCACAGGCGGGGGGACACGGAGACGGCGACGGGCCCCGGACCGTTGCGTCGAGGTCCGGGGCCCGTCGGGCGGGGCTGTGGCAGGGGCTAGATGCCCGCGGCCGCCGCGAGGTCCTTCTTGATCGCGTCCAGGACTTCCTGGCCGCGGGTGCGCGCCGGGGCCAGGTCGGCGGCGCCGCCGACCGGGACCACGACCTCCAGGTAGCACTTGAGCTTGGGCTCGGTGCCCGAGGGGCGGACGATCACGCGGGCCTTGTAGGCGCCGTCGAGGTAGTAGCGCAGGCCGTCCGTCGGCGGGAGCGCCTCCGTGCCCCGCGTCAGGTCCTCGGCGGACACCACCCGCAGGCCGGCCAGCGACGCCGGCGGCTCGGCGCGCAGCGCGGCCATCGCCGAGGCGATCACCGACAGGTCCGAGACGCGCACCGACAGCTGGTCGGTGGCGTGCAGGCCGTGCTCCAGCGCCAGGTCGTCCAGCAGGTCCGTCAGCGTACGGCCCTGCTCCTTCAGCTCCGAGGCCAGCTCGGCCACCAGCAGGGCGGCCGTGACGCCGTCCTTGTCGCGGACGCCCTCGGGGTCGACGCAGTAGCCCAGCGCCTCCTCGTACCCGTACCGCAGGCCCTCGACCCGGGCGATCCACTTGAAGCCCGTGAGGGTCTCCTCGTAGCCCACGCCGGCCGCCTCCGCGATCCGGCCCAGCAGGGAGGACGAGACGATCGACTCCGCGAAGACGCCCCGGGCGCCCTTGCGGACCAGGTGGGCGGCGAGCAGCGCGCCGACCTCGTCGCCGCGCAGCATCCGCCAGCCGTCGGCGGTGGGGACGGCCACCGCGCAGCGGTCGGCGTCCGGGTCGTTGGCGATCACGATGTCGGGCTGCACCTCGGCGGCCTTCGCGAAGGCCAGGTCCATCGCGCCCGGCTCCTCCGGGTTGGGGAAGGCCACCGTCGGGAACGCCGGGTCCGGCTCCGCCTGCTCGGCCACGAGCACCGGCTCCGGGAAGCCGTGCCGGGCGAAGGCCGCCAGGACGACGTCCTTGCCGACGCCGTGCATGGCCGTGTAGACGGTCCGCACCCCGCGCGGGGAGCCGGGGGTCAGGACCGCGTCCGTACGCGCCAGGTAGGCCTCCAGGACCTCGTCACCGAGGGCCTCCCAGCCCTCCGTGGGCCGGGGCACCTCCGCCAGCGCGCCGATCCGCGCGATCTGCGCCGCGATCTCGGTGTCCGCCGGGGAGACGATCTGGGAGCCGTCGCCGAGGTAGACCTTGTAGCCGTTGTCCCGGGGCGGGTTGTGGCTCGCGGTCACCTCGACGCCGGCGACGGCACCCAGGTGCCTTATCGCGTACGCGAGGACCGGCGTCGGAAGCGGTCGGGGCAGGACGGCGGCGCGCAGGCCGGCGCCGGTCATCACGGCCGCGGTGTCCCGGGCGAAGTCCGCCGACTTGTAGCGCGCGTCGTAGCCGATGACCACGAGCCCGCCCGCGTGGCCCTGCGCCTTCAGGTAGGCCGCCAGGCCCGCCGCGGCCCGGATGACCACGGCGCGGTTCATCCGCATCGGGCCCGCGCCGAGCTCGCCGCGCAGTCCGGCGGTGCCGAACTGCAGCGTGCCGGAGAACCGGTCCGCGAGCTCCGCCGTGTCGCCCGACTCGATGAGCCGTGCCAGCTCACCGGCCGTCTCCGGGTCCGGGTCCTCCGCCAGCCAGGCCTGCGCCCGGCCGATCAGGTCGTCCTGCTCCTGCAACTTCTTCCGCCTCTTCCTCGTACGTCGTCGCGGCTTCGCGTCGTGCGGCTTCGTGCCGTACGGCTCAGATCCGGGCGAGGACCTGGGTGAGCAGCTCGCCCATGCGGGCGGCCGAGTCGCGGCCGGCCTGCAGCACTTCCTCGTGGTTGAGCGGCTCGCCGGAGATGCCGGCGGCCAGGTTGGTCACGAGGGAGATGCCCAGCACCTCGGCGCCGGCCTCACGGGCGGCGATGGCCTCCAGCACGGTGGACATGCCGACCAGGTCGGCGCCCATGACGCGGATCATGTTGATCTCGGCCGGGGTCTCGTAGTGCGGGCCGGGGAACTGGACGTAGACGCCCTCTTCGAGGGTGGGGTCGATCTCCTTGCACATCGCGCGCAGGCGCGGCGAGTACAGGTCGGTCAGGTCCACGAAGTTCGCGCCGATGATCGGCGAGGCCGCGGTGAGGTTGAGGTGGTCGCTGATCAGGACCGGCTGGCCGGGGCGCATGCCCTCGCGCAGACCACCGCAGCCGTTGGTCAGGACGATGGTCTTGCAGCCGGCGGCGACGGCGGTGCGCACACCGTGGGCGACGGCGGCGACGCCGCGGCCCTCGTAGTAGTGGGTCCGGCCGAGGAAGAGCAGCGCGCGCTTGTCGCCGATCTTGTACGAGCGGATCTTGCCGCCGTGGCCCTCGACGGCGGGCGGGGGGAATCCGGGCAGCTCGGTGACGGAGAACTCGGCCTCGGGCGTGCCGAGCGCCTCGGCGGCGGGCGCCCAGCCGGAGCCCATGACGAGGGCGACATCGTGGGTCTCGGCGCCGGTGAGCTCACGCAGACGCGCGGCCGCGGCGTCGGCGGCGGCGTGGGGGTCGGTAACAGATGCGTTCACGCGGACGAGGGTAGCTCGTTCTGGCCTACGCGCGTAGATGGCACAGCTCACGGTGTTCGGATCGTTGCCTTGTCGTTTCCGACGATTTGCGGCCTCCCGGCGGGGCGGGGGCCGGGGCGGGCCCCTGCGGCCGGGCCGGGGCGGGCCTTGCGCCGGGCCTGGGCGGGCCCTGCTCCGGGCCTGGGCGGGCCCTGCTCCGGGCCTGGGGCGGGCCCCCTGTGCCGGGCCCCGGCGGGGCTCGCGCCGGGCCCCCGGCGGGGCTCGCGCCGGGGGCCCGGGTGCGGCTTCGCGCCGGGTCCCGGGTGGGTTTCGTGCCGGGAGCCCGGGTGCGGCTTCATGCCGGGGCCCGGGTGGGTTTCGTGCCGGGTCTCGGGTCCGGCTTCGTGTCGGGTCCCGGGTGGGTTCCGTGTCGGGTCTCGGGTGCGGCTTCGTGCCGGGCCTCGGGCGGGCCCTGTGTCGGGGTCGGGCCCCGTGCCGGGCTTGGGGTGGGGCTTCGTGCCCGGCTTGGGCGGGCACGCGTGTCGTGTCCCGGGCAGGTCCTGCGCCGGGTGCCGGGCGCGGCTTCGTGCCGGGTCTCGGGCGAGCTTCGTACCCGGGCCTGGGCGGGCTCCGCGTTCCCGGCCCCGGGTGGGCTCTGTGCCCCCCGTGCGGGGGCTCGACCCGGCACCGGGCGGGTGTCGAGCCGGCGCCGACCAGGATCCGACCGGGCCTGGGCGGGCCCCCTACCGGGCCTCGGCCGGTCCTCGACCCCGGGGCCGGTACGGCCCCTGGCCCCCGGACCTCGACGGCCATGGCCCGGGCGCTGCGGTGGCCTTGCAGCCGGGGTGGTCACCGCAGGGGGCGGGCTGTGCGTCGGTGGGGCCCCGCGGAGGCGCGGGCGGCAGCGTGCCGTTCCCCTCTTGGCCGTCGGGCAGCGGCTCCCGAGCAGCCCCGCCGGCGTTTGAGGCGCCGCCGGAGGCTCCGCGGACAGGCGGTGGTCGGCTGCGTGCGGTTCCGCACCCGGCCGTCGGGCAGTGGCTCCCGGGCAGCCCCGTCGGCGTTTGAGGCGCCGCCGGAGGCTCCGAGACGGGCGGTCAGGGCGTCAGCAGGGTCGTTTGCGCAGTTCCATCACGTAGTCGTGCGGCGCCCCCGCCGATTCGGCCGCGTCGGCGATCTCGCCCAGGTAGCGGGCCGAGGGCAGGCCGCCCTCGTAGCCGTTCAGGACGTACACCCACGCCGCCTCCTCGCCGTCGAGGGTCTGCACGCGGACCCGCATGCGGCGGTAGATGTCGAGCCCGACGCCTTCCCAGCGGTCCATCGAGTCCTCGTCCAGCGGCGCGATGTCGTACAGCGCGACGAAGACCTGGTGGCGCGGCGCTTCCACGATCGTTGCGAGCGCGCCCTCCCAGCCCATCTGTTCCCCGCCGAACGTCAGCCGCCAGTCCTGGAGCCACCCCGTGCCGCGCAGCGGGGAATGCGGGGCGCGGCGCGTCATCAGCCGCGGGTCGAGGTTGCCGGCGTACGCGGCGTAGAGCGACATGAGGTCGAGGGTACGGGAGGGGCACGGGTGGAGGTGTGCCCGGCCGCCGCACGGGCCGTCGCACGCATGTCGCAGGGCTGTCGGGCCGACGTAGCGGCGGATGTCACGGCGGATGCCGGGCGGCCGTGGGGCGGTCGGGGGACGGCCGTGGGACGGCCGTGGGACGGTCGTGGGGCCGGGCCCGGCGGGGGACGGCGGACCCGGCGATGGCCGGGCACCGCCCCGGTTGGCGGACCGGACGGCGGGCGGGGAGCCGGGTCCGGCGGGACGGCGTACCGGGCCGGGGGCCGCTCCGGCACCGCCCCGGTTGGCGGACCGGGGGAGAAGCACCTTGAAGCGTGCGGGACAATGGGGCACGGAATGCATCCCCCGGGGAGACCCCCCGGCAATCCCCGGCCGGGGCGGCAGCCGGCCGGGTAGACGTGAGGCGGAGTTTTCGTGACCCGGATCGTGATCATCGGCGGCGGACCCGGCGGGTATGAGGCGGCGCTCGTAGGGGCCCAGCTCGGCGCGGAGGTGACCGTCGTCGACTGCGACGGTCTGGGCGGGGCCTCGGTCCTGACCGACTGCGTACCGTCCAAGACCCTCATCGCGACCGCCGAGGTGATGACGAACTTCGATTCGTCGTACGAAGAGCTCGGCATCATCGTCGCCGACGACACCCCGCACCTGGAGCAGGCCGCCCGCGTCGTCGGCGTCGACCTCGGCAAGGTCAACCGGCGTGTCAAGCGGCTCGCGCTCGCCCAGAGCCACGACATCACCGCCTCCGTCACCCGCGCCGGCGCCCGCGTCCTGCGCGGCCGCGGCAAGCTCGGCGGCCCGCAGGGCATCGACGGCACCCGCGACGTGATCGTCACCGCCGCCGACGGCACGGAGACGATCCTCACCGCCGACGCCGTCCTGATCGCGACCGGCGGCACCCCCCGCGAGATCCCCGACGCCCAGCCCGACGGCGAGCGGATCCTGAACTGGACCCAGGTCTACGACCTCGACGAGCTCCCCGAGGAGCTGATCGTGGTGGGCTCCGGCGTCACCGGCGCCGAGTTCGCCGGCGCCTACCAGGCCCTCGGCTCGCGCGTCACCCTCGTCTCCTCCCGCGACCGCGTGCTGCCCGGCGAGGACCCGGACGCCGCCGCCGTCCTCGAGGACGTCTTCCGCCGCCGCGGCATGAACGTCATCGGCCGCTCGCGCGCCGAGTCCGCCAAGCGGGTCGGCGACCGGGTCGAGGTCACCCTCTCCGACGGCCGGGTCATCACCGGCACGCACTGCCTGATGGCGGTCGGCGCGATCCCGAACACCAAGAACATGAACCTGGAGGAGTCCGGGGTCCGCCTGAAGGAGTCCGGCCACATCTGGACGGACAAGGTCTCGCGCACCTCCGCGCCCGGCGTGTACGCCGCCGGCGACGTCACCGGCGTCTTCGCGCTGGCCTCCGTCGCGGCCATGCAGGGCCGGATCGCGATGTACCACTTCCTCGGCGACGCGGTGACTCCGCTCAACCTCAAGACGGTCTCCTCGAACGTCTTCACCGACCCCGAGATCGCGACCGTCGGCTACACCCAGGCCGACGTCGACGCCGGCAAGATCGACGCCCGCGTCGTCAAGCTGCCGCTGCTGCGCAACCCGCGCGCCAAGATGCAGGGCATCCGGGACGGCTTCGTGAAGCTGTTCTGCCGCCCGGGCACGGGCATCGTCGTCGGTGGCGTGGTCGTCTCGCCGCGCGCGAGCGAACTGATCCACCCGATCTCGATCGCGGTCGACAACAACCTGACGGTCGAGCAGATCGCCAACGCCTTCACGGTGTACCCGTCCCTGTCGGGCTCGATCGCCGAGGTGGCCCGCCAGCTCCACACCCGCAAGGCGGCGGGCGAGGCGTAACGGGGGACGGCCCTGGCGAACAGCGCTTCGACGGGTGGACCGTTGGGGGAGGCGCGGGCGGACCCGTGACGGCAGACGCCGGGTCCGTCCGTCGCGGCCGTCGCAGCCGCCCGGAGTGCGCGCCTACCCCAAGATGCCCTGGGCAACTGGAGTTTGAAGTTCCGTCACGCACTATTGGCAGGATGGCGGTGGCGGCGTGACCCATACCACACATAGACATGCAGTGCGTCCAACTTCTTCCTTTTGAGGCAAGGGCCTGAAAGGAATGGACTGCTTGCGTTACCGTCTGTTTCGTGTTCGCTGCAGAACGTCGCCAGTTGATTCTCGAAATGGTGCGCGCCAACGGAGCCGTGTCGCTCCGTGAGCTCGCCCGCGTCGTCCAGACCTCCGAAGTGACCGTACGGCGGGACGTGCGGGCGCTGGAGGCAGAAGGACTCCTCGACCGCCGGCATGGCGGTGCGGTACTGCCGGGCGGGTTCACCCGTGAATCCGGCTTCCCGCAAAAGTCCCACCTCGCGACGGCGGAGAAGACCGCCATCGCCGATGTCGCGGCCGGCCTGGTCGAAGAAGGCGAGGCCGTCGTCGTCGGCGCGGGCACCACGACCCAGGAGCTGGCCCGCCGGCTCGCCCGGGTGCCCGGCCTGACCGTCGTGACCAACTCCCTCCTGGTCGCCCAGGCCCTCGCCCACGCCAACCGGGTGGAGGTCGTCATGACCGGCGGCACCCTGCGCGGCTCGAACTACGCGCTCGTCGGCAGTGGCGCGGAACAGTCCCTCCAGGGGCTCCGGGTCTCCCGCGCCTTCCTGTCGGGCAGCGGCCTGACGGCGGAGCGGGGCCTGTCCACGTCCAACATGCTGAGCGCGAGCGTCGACCGGGCGCTGGTCCAGGCGGCGGCGGAGGTGGTGGTCCTGGCGGACCACACCAAGCTCGGGACGGACACCATGTTCCAGACGGTGCCCACGGACGTGATCACCCGCCTGGTGACGGACGAACCCCCGGCCCACGACGACCGAGCCGCCACCGAACTCCAGGCCCTGGCGGACCAGGGCGTCCAGATCACGGTGGCCGGCTCGGCGGTCCCGGGCGGCGCGGTCGACGGGATCCCCCCGCGCCGCCCCCGCCGCGACTCCCCCCTCCCGGTCCAGCGCCGCGGCGGCCCGACGGCCCAACTCCGCAGCGCGTCGGCCCTGGTCGACCCGGGCGACCGCGAACGGGCGCGGGTGGCGGACATGCGGCGGCGGTAGCCGATCGGCAGACGCCGCAGGCCGGGCCCCCGGGCCCGGCCACGCCGCCCCCTAGAAGGGCGGCTCGTCGAGCGGACCCCTGTCGGCGCTCCAGAACGCGTCTGCGGTGTCGTCGGTGTCTTCGGCCGGCGCGTCCGGGCCTCTCAGCGACCCCACCTCCTCGCCCCAGGCCTCGAGCGCCGCAATGGCCGCCGCCCGGTGGCCGTGGACGGAGCTCACGGCCAGAACGGTCCGCACTTGCGGGGCCAGTGCGTCGCGGAAGGACATGAGCTCCGGCGCGTCCAGAAGGTGCACGGCGGCGAGCAGCGCGGCCTCCGTCACGGACGGGTCGGGATCGGAAACCCAGGGAAGCACTCCCCGGAGGAGGGCGGGCCGCATCGCCCGTATGTCGCCGACGTGCGGATTCCGGTCCCGCGCCGCGGAAGAGCCGGACCATTCCTGGAGCTGGCGCTCCCATCGGACGGTGACGACGAAAGCCACGTCCGCCAGCCACGCCAGCAGGCGGCTGCGATGGGAGCAGGTCAACGACTCCCTGCCGCGAGGATCTCCGAGAACGGCCGCCACGCACAGCGCGGCGGCCGGTGTCGCGGAGCAGAGGGACCCTTGATGAAGCAGATCGTCCCAGAGGTGACCAAGGGCGGCCGTCACCGCGCGGGCATCTCCGGACACGAGACCGGCCAGCTTGGCCGGCGTCTCGGGCGCGGCCGGCCCGAAGGCGTGCGACAGGCGGGACCAGTCGACCTCGTCGGCGAGTGTGCCCGGATCAGGCAGCGGCCCAACAACCATCCGCGCATCATGTCACGTGCTGTCTACCGGAACCCCTTTGCCGGCATCCCGCCGACGGACGTGATCCCGCCTGGTGAAGGACGAGCCACCGGACCACGACGATCGGGCCGCCACCGAGCTCCAGGCCCTGGCGGACCAAGGGGCCAGACCGCGGCCGCCGGCTCGGGCGGGGTCCCGGGCTGACACTGCCGCCAGCAGCCCCCAACCCGACCGGCCGGCTCACGGTCCAATGGGATGATGGCCATGTGATCGCTCCTGCAAGCATTGAATTGGACCGGTTTCTGACCACTTGGTTCGGGCCCCCGGGGGAAGCGAAGCCCCTGCCGGAGCAGTGTGATTGGCTTCCCCAAGCGCTGCTCGAGTGGAACGTGCTGGTCTCGAGATGGAATGTTGGCCTGAATTTCGTCACCTCAATGGTTCCTCCTGAAGAGATCAAGGTCGCCAACAGTAAGGCCGTCTTCATGTTGGATTGTGGAGCGGACTGGTACTGGAGTTTTGACCCGGCCATACCAGGCAGCGTGTTTGACGCCCAGTATCACGAACCTTGGGAGCGGAGCCCCGAGTCGATGTCCGAGTTCCTCGTGCAGCGGACCGTGATGGAGGTGCTTCTCGGGGCCGAATCCATCATGCGGGCGTCCTCGGTTCCGGGTGAGCGTATGGGGCAGCTCCTCGGATCGGCAAAGGAGATCGCGTTCAAGGGCTGGAGGTGGCCGGCGCCTGGCTATCGGTACTTCATGAGGGGCGACGTACTGACGCAGATCATCCGCTGCTACGACGGTTCGGGTTGGGACGTCGAGGTCGCTGCTCCGGATCAGGGAGCCCTGTCCGGGCTCGAGGACATTCCTGATGTGACGTGGCTGGGTTATTGAGCCGGAACTGATTGGTTTCCTACTGGATCACGTAGCGGACATGGCAGGCGGCGAAGTAGCCGCGCAGACGATGCGGGGTTGGCGTTGTCGGCGTCGCAGGAAGCGCCAGGTCTCGCGCGTGAGATCACCGGCTGATGCGGCGCGGGCGGCGTGGACGTGGTGTTCAAGGTCGGCGTTGAGCAGCTCGTCGGGGTTGAGCGCGGGGCTGTAGCCGGGCATCAGGTGCAGTTCGACGCGCTGGGCGTTCTCAGCGAGCCAGGCCCGCACCGCCTTGCTGCGGTGAACCGGGTGCCGGTCGACAATCGCGTGGACCTTACGCCCTGCCTGGCGGGGAAGGCGGTCGAGGAACGCGCAGAACACCTCCGCGGTGAACTTGCCGGGGAAGACGGTGAACCACAGCGCGCCGCGGGAAGCGACGGTGGATTTGATGGTGACCCTGAAGCGACGTCCGTTCACGCGCACCAGGGGGGTCTGCACGGCCGGTGCCCACGAACGCCCCGGCGGCGCGGTGTCCGAGCGCAGACCACACTGATCGGCCCAGACCAGCTCGGCCCTCTCCCCGTTCGCCCGGGCCCTGATCGCCGGATACTCCTCCTGCAGCCACCGGCCGACCTCGTCATCCTTCTGCCGGTAGGAGCGACGCGCGGGCCGCTGCGGGGTGAAGCCGTGCCGGCGCAGCCACTTGCCCTACGACCGGGCCGCCACCGAACTCCAGGCCCTGGCGGACCAGGGTGTCCAGATAACCTTGGCGGGCTCGGCGGTCCCGGGCGGCGCGGTGGACGGCATCCCCCCGCGCCGCCCCGCCGCGACTCCCCCCTCCCGGTCCAGCGCCGCGGCAGCCCGACGGTGCAACTCCGCGGCGCGTCGGCCCTGATGGAGCCGGGCGACCGGGAACGGGCGCGGGTGGCGGACATGCGGGGGCGGTGACGCAGCACAAACGCCCGGCCTGTTCAAGATGACAGGCCGGGCCTCTGTGATTCTGGCTCTCCTTGCTCGAACTCACCGGCGAACGGCTCTCACGCCCTTCTGCACGGTGAAGCCGTCACCGGAGTCGGTGGAGGGTCCGGCGTCAGCCCCCTTGACGGGAGAGCAAGCGAATCAGATCGCAGGCGTTGCCGGAGATTTCTCGCCAGGCGTTTGCTTCGCCCAGGAAGGCGACACTTGGATTGGCGAGAGAACCGCGGTAGTCCAGAAGGAAGGGCAGATCCGGCCCAAGGTCCCCGATGATCACGGTTGTTGTCCGTGACATGTGGCCGGGGGGAGCTGGATCTGCGGAGGTGCCGAAGTAGCACTCCAGGGTTTCTTCGTCGAGCTCTTCACGCCACCACTGAGTCGCCCCCCTGATCCCCGCGATCGAGTAGAAGCGAGGATGCACCGGAGCCTGACCGAACACCTCCTCGATCCTGGGGGAGTCAGCCAGATTCATCCAGGCCTCCTCCTGGATAGATTTGACCAAGCAGGGAGGCAGGGGCATGCCGAAAATGGTCTCGTAGAACTGACCGTCGTGGTTCATCTGGATCTCACCCGTGTGCTGGCTGACATGGTGGTTCGCTGGCGTCCGTCGTAGTGCGCGTGGTTGTTGCCGTCGTTACTGCCGTCAGGAGCCGTACGCCGCCCCGCATGTCCCGGCGCTCCCTGAGTCAGTCACCTTCGGTCGTCTCAGGCGGGTCCGGGATGCGCTCCCCGCGGGATTCAGCGACCCGGAGCGCGTCGGCCAGGGCTTCGGTCAGCCGGCAGGCGAGCCAGCGGTACTCGACGGCCGACAGGTCCCGGGATCCGGGGGCCACGGCTGTTCGGGCGTACTCCAGGAGTTCTTCGCCCATGTCGAGTTGGACTTCTTCGATGCTGTCGGCGAGCGAGGAGAGGTAGCCCCTGCCGTCGGTGCTGAGGTAGCAGGGGTTCCCGTCCTGAGTAGTCCATGGCAGTAACCGGGGACCGGTCACACCTGCGGCTGCGTCGTGCAACTCCCTGCGGCGCATGCGGTCCGCGTCGGTCCTGGATGTGCTCATGGTGCACCCCCACCTGGGTAGCCGAATGGAATACGGCGACCGTAGGGGGCTACTGTCCGTCACTCCATCGGCGAGGCATGCCAGTTGTCGACAGAGCGTGCCGGAAGTATCGCGTTGCGTGGTAGCTATCCGAAGACGCCCAGGTAGTCGGCCATCTCTCGCATCTCCGTTGTGAGGGTGCGCTTGCGCTTGCCCAGGATCTCCTGCATGGTCTCGGCGGCCATGTTTTGGTGCCGCATCCACTCCGGGGCCGCCTCTCGGGCTCGGGTCAGCTCGTCCATGGCGGCCGACAGGTCGCCTGTTTTCGTGTGGGCGCGCGCCACGTCGAGGGTGAAGCGGTTCCCGTCGTTCGTACTGGGCCTGCCCAGGCGCTTCCACGCCTTGGGCGACAGCTCTTCCTGTTCGCCTGCCTTGCGGACCACGGCGCGCGCGTCGCCTACGACCATGGAGTCTTCGAGGGCTTTCATCGCCGCTGTGACCGGTCCGAAGACGGACCAGTGCCGTGAGACGTTGCGGTGCGACGTGCCGACGGCGGCTGCCGCTACCCGGGCTGCCTTCCGGTACTCCTTGGCCACATCCGGGCGGTTGTTGCGGGCGGCTGCGGCGGCGGCTTCCATGGCCAGACCGCCCCACACCGCGTAGTGGTCCGGCTCGGCCCCAGTGATCTTCGGTTCCACCGCGTCCATGCTCTGTGCGGCGATCCGCTCCGCCTCGTCCAGCCGCCCCTGCCTCACCAGCAGCCAGCACATACCGCCGACGCCGGATCCTGCCGCGAGCATGTCCCCGGCCCGCCGGGCATCCGTGATCGCGCCTGCCAGGGCGGTGTAGGCGATGTCGTACTGCCGGACCTGGGTGAGGTAGGT
>NZ_JBIVFN010000023.1:84220-111175 GCF_044748145.1 Streptomyces sp. NPDC090022 | reverse complement strand
GGGTGGGCGGGGCTCCGCCCCGGGCCCCGTACGTGCGCTTCGCGCCCGTGCGCTCAAACGCCGCGCGGGCTGGAATTGCCGCTGCGCGGCAACCCGGCCGCGCAGCGCCACCCTTCCGGCCCCGCCGGGCACCCCAGCCAGCCTCGCCGGCGTTTGAGGCGCGGGGGTCCGGGGGCGGAGCCCCCGAAACCTGCCCACTGGGCACCCTTCCAGCGCCGCCGGGCACCCCAGCCAGCCTCGCCGGCGTTTGAGGCGCGGGGGTACGGGGGCGGAGCCCCCGAGACCTGCCCACCGGGCACCCCTTCCGGCGCCGCCGGGCACCCCGCCCAGCCTCGCCGGCGTTTGAGGCGCGGGGGGCCGGGCCGGAGACGGGCGGCGTCAGTTGCGTAGGGCGCGGGCCGCCTGGGCCTGGGCCCGGATGTCCGCCGCCGCGTCCACGTCGATGGCGTCGACCACGGCCGCGTACGCGTCCAGCTCCAGCGCCCCTTCCGTGTACGCCCCCCGGTCCACCAGCAGCCGCGCCCGCTCGTACCGCAGCGCCGCCGGGTGCGACGGCATCAGCAGCGCCAGGTCCAGCGCCCACAGCGCCACCCCCGACTGCTCCGGCCGGGTCGCGGCCCACGCGCGGATGTTGTTCAGGATCCGCAGCACGATGTCCCGCGTCCGCGCCGGAACCAGCGGTTCCGACGCCAGTTCCGCCGGACCCGCCCCCAGCGACGCGCCGCCCGCGAACGGATCCACCGTGATCCGTTCCTCCGGGTCCCCGAAGCCCACCACGAAGTGGCCCGGCAGGCCCAGGCCGTACACCGGGGCGCCGGCCCGCCGGGCCACCTCCAGCCACACCACCGACAGCAGGATCGGCAGGCCCCGCCGCCGCCTCAGCACCTCGTGCAGCAGCGACGACGACAGCCGGCCGTAGTCCGCCGGCGTGCCGTGGAAGCCCATCCGCCCGCCCAGCAGCTCCGTCACCGCCGCCGCCCACTCCCGCGCGCCCCGCAGCCCGTACGGCAGCGCTCCCGCCAGCCGGTCCAGCTCCATCTGGGCCTCGTCGACGGCCCGTTGGTCGAGCGCCGGATCCGCCTCGGCCGCCAGGTACAGGCACAGCAGCGCCAGGTCGGGCCGTTCCGAGCGGGCCTCCTCGGCGAACTCCTCGCGGAAACTCATCCGGCCGCCCGCCCCCGGAAGTGGTGGTACGCGTGGTGCACCGCGAAACCCAGCCCGTCGTACAGCGCCAGCGCCCCCGCGTTGTCCGCCTCCACCTGAAGCCACGCCGCCGAGGCCCGCTCATCCAGGGCCTTGCGCGCCAGCGCCGCCATGACCGCGGTCGCCAGCCCCTGCCGCCGGGCCTCCGGCGCCACCTCGACCGCCGCGAACCCCGCCCACCGGCCGTCGACCACCAGCCGTCCGATCGCCCGCCCCGGCACCGACGCGAACCACACCGACGGCCCGGCCGCCAGGACCCGCGCCGCCGTCCCCGACGCCGCGCCGCCGCCGGTGCGCCCGTACAGGCCGAGCCACTCCTCGTCGCACTCCCGCGCCAGCACCACGTCCGACACGTCCGCGTCCACGTCGGCGACCGGCGCCAGCGCAGCGATCCGTACGTCCGCCGAGACCTCCCGCTCCCAGCCCCGCTCCGTCAGTTCCGCGCAGAGCACCTCCTGGGTGCCCAGCGCCCCGGTCGCGGTCTGCACGTAAGGCGGAAGTCCCCGTTCCGCGTACCAGGACGTCACTCGCGCGAGTGCTTCGTCCAGCGGTATGCCGGGATCCCCGAGCGGCAGGACGGAATTGGCCCGCCGGGTGAATCCGGCGGCCGCGCGCAGCGTCCAGCCGCCCAGCCGCTCGCTCTCCAGCGGCTGCCAGGCCCGCGCCATGACCGGCGCGAGCTCCTCGAAGGACGCCGCCGGGCCCCGCCGCCGGGCCGGCGCGGCCGGCACGACCTTGCCCGCGACCAGCGAAGATTCCGGGATACGGACGATCTCACCGCTCTTTCGTGTGATCACCAGCACACCATCGGTCCAGGATGTGAGAACCCCTACCGTGTCCGTGAACATAGGGGACCCCTCCGACGGGCCCTCCACCCGTCGTACAGAGACTCGTTTCCCCACGTCAGCAGGGGTGATACGGATCTCCATCAATGCGCCGGCGGTGATTTCCACAGCTCTGTCCGCCCCTCCTGTTCGGATCGTGCCCGGGAACGGAGATACTAGGTGCGGGCATCGACGACGCCGCGCTCCCGCGCGATATGGAAAGCCCTACCGAGGAGGAACGAGAGCGTGACCTACGTCATCGCGGAGCCTTGTGTCGACGTCAAGGACAAGGCATGCATCGAAGAGTGCCCCGTCGACTGCATCTACGAGGGCCAGCGGTCCTTGTACATCCACCCGGACGAGTGCGTCGACTGTGGTGCCTGTGAGCCGGTCTGCCCGGTCGAGGCCATCTTCTACGAGGACGACACCCCGGAGGAGTGGAAGGACTACTACAAGGCGAACGTCGAGTTCTTCGACGAGCTCGGTTCGCCCGGTGGTGCCTCCAAGCTCGGCCTGATCGAGCGGGACCACGCCTTCATCGCCGCCCTGCCGCCCATGAACCAAGACCACTGAGCGTCTTAGCCCCCGCGGCAGCCGCGCCTCGGTCCCGTCCGGCGATCACGCCGCACGGGGCCGAGGCGTTTCCCGATCCAGGGACCCGGCCCGTTCCCCACTAGAGAGAGCAGAGAGCACCGTGGCAGCAGTATCCGCTCGTCTTCCCGCCTTCCCCTGGGACAAGCTGGAGCCCTACAAGGCGACCGCCTCCGCCCACGCGGACGGCATCGTCGACCTGTCCGTGGGCACCCCGGTGGACCCGGTCCCCGCTCTCATCCAGCGGGCCCTGATCGAAGCCGCCGACTCCCCGGGCTACCCGACGGTGTGGGGCACGGCCGCGCTGCGCGACGCCATCACCGGCTGGGTGCGCGACCGGCTGGGCGCGAGCGGGGCCGGCCACCGCAACGTGCTGCCGGTCGTCGGTTCCAAGGAGCTCGTGGCCTGGCTGCCGACCCAGCTGGGCCTCGGCGCCGGCGACAAGGTCGCCTACCCGCGGCTGGCGTACCCGACGTACGAGGTCGGCGCCCGCCTGTGCGGCGCGCAGGCCGTCGTCTACGACGACCCGACCGAGCTCGACCCGGCCGGCCTGAAGCTGCTCTGGCTCAACTCCCCGTCCAACCCGACCGGCAAGGTCATCCCCAAGGACGAGCTGATCCGGATCGTGGCCTGGGCCCGCGAGCACGGGATCCTCGTCTTCAGCGACGAGTGCTACCTGGAGCTGGGCTGGGAGGCCGACCCGGTCTCCGTGCTGCACGACGACGTCTGCGGCGGCTCGTACGAGGGCCTGGTGGCCGTCCACTCGCTGTCCAAGCGTTCCAACCTGGCCGGCTACCGCGCCGCCTTCATCGCCGGTGACGCCGCCGTCCTCGGCGAGCTCCTGGAGATCCGCAAGCACGGCGGCATGATGACCCCGGCGCCCGTCCAGGCCGCCGCCGCCGTGGCGCTCGGCGACGCCGCGCACGTGCAGGAGCAGCGGGCGCGCTACGCCGCCCGCCGCGAGGCGCTGCGCACGGCCCTGACGGCGCACGGTTTCCGCATCGAGCACAGCGAGGCGAGCCTCTACCTGTGGGCGACCCGGGACGAGCCGTGCTGGGAGACCGTCGGCTACCTCGCCCAGCTGGGCATCCTGGTCGCGCCGGGCGACTTCTACGGCGAGGCCGGCGCGAACTTCGTGCGCGTCGCGTTCACCGCGACCGACGAGCGCGTCGAGGCGGCCGTCAAGCGCCTGGGCTGACCGGTCGGCCGCGCCGGGCGGGGACGCCTGCGCCGCATACGGACGCCCGAGGGCCCGGAGTACGCCGTACTCCGGGCCCTCGGGCGTGTGTCACCGCGGACCTGCTCAGCCCTTCGGCACGAGGTTCTCCACCGGCAGCCCCGACAGCGGCGTGCCGACCGGCAGCTTGTCCGTGGCCTTGGTCAGGGTGCCGACGGCCGCGGTCGGGTCGTCCAGACCGGCGGTGTCCGCGGCGCCGATCGCGCCCAGCGGCTGGGCCACGGAGTCGAGGCCCGTGGCGGCGTGCGCCGCTCCGGCCGCACCGACCACGGGTGCCGCTCCGGCCGCCAGCAGCAGGGCGGCACGGGCGATCCGGCGGGTCAGGGGGAGGGACATGGGTGCTCCTAGCGTGTTGCCGTCGAGTACGCCGTGTACAACGGGCCGAGGGGCACCCCGAGTTGCGGATCAACCGGGTAAAGGATCGGCAAATCGTCGTTTCATCGGGCCGGAACGCGACGGGACCCCGGGGGATCTCAGCGGGTCACGAAGATCCGTACGTCCGCCGGACCGCTGTTGCGCGGGTCGTCGTCGCCGCCCTTGCCGGGGTTCTTGTCGACCCACGCCCCGCGGTTCAGGCCCGCCAGCCAGGCCTTGCTGTCGTAGGACACCCGCTGGATGCCCAGCTCGTCCGCGTGCGCCACGGCCCAGTGCGCCAGCTCCCAGCCGCGCCGCTTGTTCTGCCCGTTGACCGCCAGCGATATCTCGGTGGAGCCGCCGCTGCCCACCGCCTGTCCGTGGCTGCCGGGGGCCCCGGCGGTCCCGGGGGCGCCGATCCGGGGCGCGGCGCCCGCGCCGAAGGCCTGCACCAGCTCCCGCCGGACCTCCTCCGGGTCGCCCTTGCGCTGCGGGGCGGGCCCGGAGCACGTCAGCGAGGCGGGGGCGCGGCCGGTGAACGCCTCGGTCATCAAGCTGGCCTCGGCCTCGTGCTTGGCGTACGCGTCCGGGTATCCGCTGCGCTGCACCTTCTGCGCCGCCACCGTCAGCGGCAGCTGCTCGAACCCCCGCACTTCGGCCAAATGGTCATAGAAGATCCCTGCCGAGTACACCGGGTCCATGATCTGCTCCGGAGTGCCCCAGCCCATCGAGGGCCGCTGCTGGAACAGGCCCAGGGAGTCGCGGTCGCCGTGATCGAGATTACGCAGGTCCGACTCCTGCATCGCCGTGGCTATCGCGATCACGACCGCCCGGTCCGACATGCCCTTGCCGACCCCGACCGCCGAAATCGTCGCAGCGTGCTGGGCCTGCTCGAGGCTCATCCGGTGCGAGGTGCCCGCCGCGTCGACCGTGCAGTGCGGGCCGCCGCCACCCGTCGATTCGTACTGGACCACGAAATATCCGGCCAGGCCCAGCAGCACCAGGAAGGCTGACACCAGTCGGATCGGGCGGCGGCGACGGCGGTTCTTGCGCTGATCAGGTTGGGACACGCGGCCCACCGTACTTGAGCCAACCGGCACGTCCACCCGGCGGACCGTCATCCCATGGCCAAGGGAGTGGGCGTTAGGGTCTCGGCATGTCCGATTCCGAGCTGGACCTCACCCTGGACGCTGCCGAGCTGACCGCCCGGCTCGTCGACATCCCGTCCGTGAGCGGCGACGAGTTGCACCTCGCCGACCTCGTCGAGCAGGCGCTGCGGGCCCTGCCGCACCTGACCGTGGACCGCTACGGCAACAACATCGTGGCCCGCACCTCCCTCGGCCGCGGCGAACGCGTCGTCCTGGCCGGGCACCTGGACACCGTGCCGATCGCCGACAACGTGCCCTCGCGGCTCGACGAGAACGACGTGCTGTGGGGCTGCGGCACCACCGACATGAAGTCGGGCGTGGCCGTGCAGCTGCGGATCGCCGCCACCGTGCCCGAGCCGAACCGGGACCTCACCTTCGTCTTCTACGACCAGGAGGAGGTGGCCGCCGACCTCAACGGCCTCGGCAAGGTCGCGGCCGCGCACCCCGATTGGCTGACCGGCGACTTCGCGGTGCTGCTGGAGCCCTCGAACGCCGAGGTCGAGGGCGGCTGCCAGGGCACCCTGCGGGTGCTCCTGAGGACGGCCGGCGAGCGCGCGCACTCCGCGCGCAGCTGGATGGGCTCCAACGCCATCCACGCGGCGAGCCCGATCCTCGCCCGGCTCGCCGCGTACGAGCCGCGCAAGCCGGTCATCGACGGCCTGGAGTACCACGAGGGCCTCAACGCCGTACGCATCGAGGGCGGCGTCGCCAACAACGTCATCCCGGACGCCTGCACGGTGACCGTGAACTTCCGCTACGCCCCCGACCGCAGCGAGGCCGACGCCCTCGCCCACGTCCGCGAGGTCTTCGCCGACTGCGGCGTGGCCGAGTTCGTCGTCGACGACCACTCCGGCGGCGCTCTTCCGGGCCTGTCCCACCCCGCCGCCGCGGCCTTCATGCGCGCGGTCGGCGGCCGCGCGATGCCCAAGTTCGGCTGGACCGACGTGTCCCGCTTCAGCGCGCTCGGCGTCCCGGCCGTCAACTACGGACCGGGCGACGCCCTGCTGGCGCACAAGGTGGACGAACGCGTGGAGACGAAGGCCATCCTGCACTGCGAGGAACGACTCCGCGCCTGGCTGACCTCCTGAATTCCGCTTGCCGTCACCTTCGTACGCCTACCCTGAACCGAACGATCAGCAGGGAAGGGAGCGCACGATATGGGCAACCCGGAGGGCACGCGGCGCAAGCCGGAGGAGCAGCAGCTCGGCCCGGTACTGCGCAGGCGGAGCCAGGTCCAGGCCGGCAGCACGACCGACCAGCGGCTGCTGGACTCGGCCGGGCCGTCGGAATGGGTGCACACCGATCCCTGGCGGGTGCTGCGCATCCAGTCGGAGTTCATCGAGGGCTTCGGCACGCTGGCGGAGCTGCCGCCGGCGATCAGCGTGTTCGGCTCGGCCCGTACGCCGGCCGGCACGCCGGAGTACGACGCGGGCGTACGGATCGGCCAGGCGCTGGTCGACGCCGGATTCGCCGTCATCACGGGCGGCGGACCCGGCGCGATGGAGGCCGCGAACAAGGGCGCCCGGGAGGCGGGCGGCATCTCGGTGGGCCTCGGCATCGAGCTGCCCTTCGAGCAGGGCCTGAACCAGCACGTCGACCTGGGTCTGAACTTCCGGTACTTCTTCGTCCGCAAGACGATGTTCGTGAAGTACAGCCAGGGCTTCGTGGTCCTGCCCGGGGGACTGGGCACGCTGGACGAGCTGTTCGAGGCGCTGACCCTGGTCCAGACGCAGAAGATCACCCGCTTCCCGATCGTGCTCTACGGCACGGAGTACTGGAGCGGGCTGGTGGACTGGCTGCGCGACACGGTCGTCGCGCAGGGCAAGGCGTCCGCGCACGACCTGCTGCTCTTCCACGTCACGGACGACGTGGAGGAGGCGATCGCGCTCGTGACCAAGGAAGTGGCGAAGTAGGGCAGGGGCCGCGGCCTCACGCCAGTCCCCGGCGGGCGACCGCCGGGGGCCGGTGGCCCTGGATCGAGCGGACCATGTCGAGGACCTGCCGGGTCTCCGCGACCTCGTGGACCCGGTAGACCTGGGCGCCGAGCCAGGCCGAGACGGCCGTGGTGGCCAGGGTGCCCAGCAGCCGCTCCTTGACCGGCCGGTCCAGGGTCTCGCCCACGAAGTCCTTGTTCGACAGGGAGACCAGCACCGGCCAGCCGGTGTCCGTCATCTCCGTCAGCCGGCGCGTGGCCTCCAGCGAGTGCCGGGTGTTCTTGCCGAAGTCGTGGCCCGGGTCGATCATGATCGCGTCGCGGCGCACACCGAGCGCGGCGGCGCGCTCCGCCAGGCCCACGGTCACGCGCAGGATGTCGGCCATCACGTCGTCGTACGCGATCCGGTGCGGCCGGGTGCGCGGCTCGACCCCGCCCGCGTGGGTGCAGACCAGGCCCACGTCGTACCGGGCGGCGACCTCCGCCAGCTTCGGGTCGACCCCGCCCCACGCGTCGTTGAGCAGATCGGCGCCCGCTTCGCAGACGGCCTCGCCGACCTCGTGCCGCCAGGTGTCGACACTGATCACCACGTCCGGGTGGCGGCGGCGCACCTCGGCGACGAAACCGACCGTACGGCGGGCCTCCTCGGCGGCGTCCACGTGCTCGCCCGGGCCCGCCTTGACCCCGCCGACGTCGATGATCGCGGCGCCCTCGGCGACCGCCCGCTCGACCCGCTCCAGGGCCGGCTCGTCACGGAAGGTGGCGCCCTGGTCGTAGAAGGAGTCCGGGGTCCGGTTCACGATGGCCATGATCACCGGCTCGTGGGTGTCGAACTCGCGCCTGCCCAGTCGCAGCATCCCGTGATTCCTTCCTCGATGTTCCGCCTGTGACCTTAACCGCCGCGAGGGCATGGCACGATCGGGGTGAGGAGTCATCGCGCAGGGGAGTTGATCGTGTTCTGGTTCTTGCTGATCGCGCTGGTGGTGGTCGTCGCCGCGGTGACCCTCGCCGTGATCGGGGGCGGTGACGAGGCGGTGCTGCCCGAGGCGGAGCCCGAGCGGGTGGCCGACGCGCTGCCGGAGACCCGTGCCGTCGTACGGGAGGACATCGACGCCCTGCGGCTGCCGGTCGCCCCGCGCGGCTACCGCATGGCCGAGGTGGACGACGTGCTGATGCGGCTGGGCGCGGAGCTGGCCGAGCGGGACAAGCGGATCGCCGAGCTGGAGGCCGCCCTGCCGGCCCCGCAGGCCGCGTGCGCCCCGCAGGCCACCCCTACCCCGCAGGCCCCCCAGGCCACCCCTACCCCGCAGGCCCCCCAGGCCCCGCCGGCCGGGCCCGCCGCGGGGCCGGACGCCGGCCCGGACGCGCCGTCCGGGTCCGCCGCCCCGTCCGGGCCGCGCCTGACCAAGGACGCGCCGTGAGCGGCGGGGCGCTGGCCGGGCCCGACGGGCTGCTGCGCTGCCCGTGGGCGCTGGCGACCGAGGACTACGTGGCCTACCACGACACCGAGTGGGGCCGTCCGGTCCACGGCGACGACGCGCTGTACGAGCGGCTGTGCCTGGAGGCGTTCCAGTCCGGGCTGTCCTGGCTGACGATCCTGCGCCGGCGCGCGGGCTTCCGTACCGCCTTCGCGGACTTCGAGATCGCCGCCGTCGCCGAGTTCGACGCCGCGGACGCCGCCCGGCTGCTCGCCGACCCCGGCATCATCCGCAACCGGGCCAAGATCGAGGCCACCCTCGCCAACGCCAAGGTGCTGGCGGGCTGGGAGCCGGGCGAGCTGGACGCGCTGATCTGGTCGCACGCGCCCGCCGAGCCGGCTCCGGCGCCGGTGGCCACCGGGCAGGTGCCGGCCGTGACCCCGGAGTCCACGGCCCTGGCCAAGGCCCTCAAGAAGGCCGGCATCCGCTTCGTCGGGCCGACCACCGCCTACGCGCTGATGCAGGCGTGCGGCCTGGTCAACGACCACCTGGCCGCCTGCGCCCGCCGCGACGCCGACGGCTGACGGCCGACGGCCGCGGCGGGAGCGGGCGCAGGGCGGGGGCGGTCGCGGGCCGTCAGCGGCCCAGGTACTTCGGGGTCTCCTTGGCCAGGAAGGCCGCGACCGCGATCCCGTGGTCCTCGGAGGCGCCGGCCACCGTCTGCAGCTCGTCCTCCTTCTCCAGGGCTTCGGAGAGCGAGTGGTCCGCGCCGTAGGCGAGGGAGGCCTTGATCGCGGCGTAGGCGACGGTCGGGCCGGCGGCCAGGGTGCGGGCGAGCTCCGCGGCGGCCGCGGGCAGCTCCTCCGCGGGGACCAGGCGGTTGGCGATGCCCAGGTCGTACGCCTCCCGCGCGGAGATGTTGCGCGGGAAGAGCAGCAGGTCGCCGGCGCGGGAGGCGCCGATCAGCCGGGGCAGGGTCCACGAGACGCCGGAGTCGGCGGTCAGGGCCACCCCCGCGAACGACGTGTTGAAGGCGGCGGTCTCGGCGACGATCCGGTAGTCGGCGGCCAGCGCGAACCCGAAGCCGGCGCCGGCGGCGACGCCGTTCACGGCCGCCACGACGGGCTTGGGCATCTCGGTCAGGGCCCGGACGATCGGGTTGTAGTGCTCGGAGACCGTGGTCATGGTCAGCGAGGAGCCGGTCTCGCGGTCCGCCGCCAGATTGCCGACGTGCTCCTTGAGGTCCTGCCCGACGCAGAAGGCCCGGTTGCCGGCCGCGGTCAGCAGGACCGCCCGTACCGCCGGGTCCGCGGCCGCGGACCGGACCGCGTCGCGCAGGGCGACCTTGGCCTCGGTGTTCATCGCGTTCATCGCGTCGGGACGGTTGATCGTGATGGTGGCGAGTCCGTCGGTCAGGTCGTAGAGCACGCTGTCTGCCATGGCGGGGGTCCCCCTTCGTCGCGGGCGTAAGGCCCCCAGCATGGCGGACCGGACCGGCGTCCGGGGATGTGACGTACGTCAAAGAATCCGCGTGGTGCGGGGCGGGCGCGGGGGCGAAGTATCGCAGGCGGATCCCCGAAATGAGTGGTTTTGGTCGAGCGCGTTGCCCAAGCGTTCTCCGGCGATGTTGGTCATCGGGTCCTGACATGCGGGATAATGGCTGGGAAGCAATGTGTTCGATGCCGGGTACTAGGCGCCTGAATGGGGCCGTCGGCTGACGATGAGCTGGTTTCAGGAAGGGGAACGAGCATGGCGGCCATGAAGCCGCGGACGGGCGACGGCCCGCTCGAGGTGACCAAGGAGGGGCGGGGCATCGTCATGCGCGTACCGCTCGAAGGCGGCGGTCGGCTCGTTGTAGAGCTGACCCCGGACGAGGCCGACGCCCTCGGAGACGCCCTGAAGAAGGTCGTCGGCTGACAAGCCGGCGCTGAAGATTTCCGCCGATGCCCCGGCCGTCCCTGACGGCCGGGGCATCGGTGCGTCCCTGACGGCCGGGGCATCGGTGCGTCCGGGCCGTCCGGGTGCCGGTGTGTCCGGGGCCGGCCGGGGTGTCGGTGTGTCCGGGGCCGGTCGCTCAGCGGCGTACGGCGCACAGCAGGCCGTCGCCCACCGGCAGCACCGCGCTCTGGAGCGCCGGGCTCTCGCGTACGGTGCGCAGCAGCTCGCGCACGCGCAGCACCTCCACCGGCTGGGCCGCGGAGTCGACCGTACGGCCGTCGGCGAAGACCCCCTCGAAGCAGACCAGGCCGCCGGGCCGTAGCAGGCGCAACGATTCAGCGAGGTAGTCGAGGGACTCGGCCGGGTCGCCGTCGCAGAAGACGAGGTCGTACCCGCCGTCCGCGAGGCGGGGCAGGACGTCCAGGGCGCGGCCGGGGATGAAGCGGGCGCGGTTGCCGGCGAAGCCCGCGGCGCGGAAGGCCTGGCGGGCGAAGGCCTGCCGGTCGGGCTCGGGGTCCACGGTGGTCAGGACGCCGTCGGGGCGCATGCCGTGCAGGAGGTGGATGCCGGAGACCCCGGTGCCGGTGCCGATCTCGGCGACCGCCTTGGCGTCCGCGGTGGCGGCCAGCAGGCGCAGCGAGGCACCGGTGCCGGGGGAGACGGAGCGCAGGCCCGCTTCCCTCGCCCGGTCGCGGGCCCACCGCAGAGCGTCGTCCTCGGCGACAAACGCGTCGGCGAACGCCCAGCTCGTCTGCCGGTTGCCGGTAATGACCCTCTCCTGTCCCCATAGTTGGCGCAACGGTGACTGTATCCGTTGACGTCGGGAACCCGCAGATGGGACCGGGCGTTGTGAGGGATGAAGGGGACGCCGTCGGGTAGATCGACACCTCTGGCGGCGGCCGCGGGCAAAGTTACTGCAAAAAGGCTTATCTCGAGCTGACGGAGGGGGTGGCTATGGTAGGGGCTCCACTGGACACCACCAGAGCCGACAGGGGAGGTGCGGCTGCGCCTGTGGATCGTGGAGGCGTTCTCCGACGCCTCTTCAGGTCGGCGGGTGAGCCGAAATCCGTGACCGACATTGCTGACCGCTTCCACACCACCGCCACCGCAACCACCGCGACCTTTGCATCCGATGCGGGCTCCCAGGCGTGGACCCCTCCCTCGTGGGAGGAGATCGTCAGCACGCACAGTGCCCGGGTCTACCGCCTCGCGTACCGCCTGACGGGCAACCAGCACGACGCCGAGGACCTCACCCAGGAGGTCTTCGTCCGCGTCTTCCGGTCGCTGTCCACCTACACCCCCGGCACCTTCGAGGGCTGGCTGCACCGGATCACCACCAACCTCTTCCTGGACATGGTCCGCCGCAAGCAGCGGATCCGCTTCGACGCGCTCGCGGACGACGCCGCCGAGCGGCTGCCCTCGCGCGAGCCGTCGCCGCAGCAGGTGCTGCACGACACGCACTTCGACGCCGACGTCCAGCAGGCGCTGGACACGCTCGCGCCGGAGTTCCGCGCCGCCGTCGTGCTCTGCGACATCGAGGGACTGAGCTACGAGGAGATCGCCGCGACGCTCGGGGTGAAGCTGGGCACCGTGCGCAGCCGTATCCACCGCGGCCGCTCGCACCTGCGCAAGGCGCTCAAGCACCGGTCGCCCGAGGCGCGGGCGGAACAGCGGGCGCTGGCCGGGGTCGGAGGGATCACAGGGGTCGGGGGAGGAGGCGGAACGGAGTGAGCGGAGCCAGTCCGTCACCCGCTGAACAGCACCTGGGCGACCGGCTCGCCGCCCTGGTGGACGGGGAGCTGAGCCATGACGCGCGCGAGCGGGTGCTGGCGCACCTGGCGACGTGCGCCAAGTGCAAGGCCGAGGCCGACGCGCAGCGCCGGGTGAAGTCGTTGTTCGTGGAGAGCGCGATGCCCGCGCCGTCGGCCGGGCTGATGGCGCGCCTGCAGGGATTGCCCGGGCAGCCGGGTCCGCCGGGAGGCGACGGCGGTCCGTCCTCCCCTCTCTCCGGCGATCCGTTCGCCACGTTCGGGTACGCGGTGCCGCCGGCGGCGGTCGCGCCGCACCAGCCGCAGGGCTTCCGGATACACGAGGTCGGGCGGCCGCGGCGGCGGTTCGCGTTCGTCGCGGCGGGCGCGGTGTCGCTGGCCGCGCTGGCCCTGGGCGGCCCGCTGCCGCTGGAGGCGGTCGAGCCGAACATGCGGGGCGAGGGCGGGGCGAATGTCACCCCGGCCACGCAGCCGGGTGTGGGCGGTCAGGTCCCGTCGGTGGCCGACGCGGTGGTGCGCGACCGGCGGTCGGTCCCGGCCGGGACGGCGGCGTCGCCGAGCGCGACCCCGCCCGGTCCGCTGGCTCCGACGTCCTCGGTCCCTCCGTGGACCCGGCCGGTGTCGCTGTCGCGCTGACGGTGTGGGCGGGACCTGGTTGAATTTCCCGCTGACGCGCCGTGGGCGCACGGAGCACAGGGGGATCGCCGATGTCGTCCGACACCCAGCCGACCGGGCACGAGCGGTCGGCCCCACAGTGGTGGAGCCGACCCTCGCGCCCGATCCCCGCTCCCAGGGACGCCACCTCGAAGGACACCCCGGCCGCCGACCCCGCCGCGCACCCGGCCAGGCCGCCGGCCGGACCCCCGGGCCCCGCTCCGGCGGAGGTGCCCGTCGAGGCCCAGGTCGTGGAGGCGGCCCCCGGGGGCGGGGGTGCCTGGGGCGTGCGGTACGACCCCTGGGGCGGGGCGGCGCTGCACGCCACCGATCCCGGGACCGTCCGGGCCCAGCGGGTCGTCGGGGTCCGGGGCGCCGTCGTGGCGGGCCTGGTCATCGCCCTGCTCGCCGGGGGTACGGGCGGCTGGCTCGGGGTGCTCGCCGAGCGGCGCAGCAGCACCCGCCTGGAGCTGCCGCAGGCGGCGCCGGGCGCCACCGGCCGGGCGCCCGACAGCGTGGCCGGGATCGCCGCCTCCGCCCTGCCCGGTGTGGTGACGCTGCACGTCAGCGGCGGTGCCGGGGGCGGCACCGGGACTGGGTTCGTCCTCGACGGCCAGGGCCACATCCTCACCAACAACCACGTCGTCTCCGACGCCCGCCAGATAACGGTCACCTTCAGCACCGGCGAGAGCGTCACCGCCAAGGTCGTGGGCCGCGACACGGGCTACGACCTCGCCGTCGTCAAGGTCGACGGCGTACGCGGACTGCACCCGCTCGCGCTCGGCAACTCCGACGACGTCAAGGTCGGCGACCCCGTCGTGGCCATCGGCGCGCCCTTCGACCTGTCCAACACCGTCACCGCCGGCATCATCAGCGCCACCGGGCGCCCCATCACCGCGGGCGGCGGCAAGGGCGACGGCAGCGAGGTCAGCTACGTCGACGCCCTCCAGACCGACGCCCCCATCAACCCCGGCAACTCCGGCGGCCCGCTGCTCGACGCGCAGGGCCGCGTCATCGGCATCAACAGCGCCATCCGCGGCGCCGAGAAGAGCGACAGCGAACGCCAGGGCGGCAGCATCGGTCTCGGCTTCGCCATCCCGGTGAACCAGGGCAAGCGGGTCGCCGAGGAGATCATCCGTACGGGCCGGGCCACCCACCCCGTCATCGGAGTCACCCTCGACATGCGCTACACCGGCGACGGAGCCCGGGTCGGCAGCCGCACCGCCGGCGGCCCGGCCGCCGGCGCCGGCGTGCGGGACGGCGATGTGATCACCAAGGTCGACGGCCGGCGCATCCACAGTGGTGACGAGCTCATCATCAAGATCCGTGCCCACCGTCCGGGCGATTCCCTGACCCTGACCATCCGGCGCGACGGCACCGAGCACACGCTGGAACTCGTCCTGGGCTCGGCGAACAGCTCATGACGAGCTGGAGAAACCGGGTGCGAGGTATTGGCCTGCGGACGCGGGCGGGTACCGTTGTCGGGGCGTGGTGGAAGAGAGCCGAGGAGCGGGCAAGGTGTTCAACGACATAGGCGCACTCGAGCTGGTCACCATCGTGGTGCTCGCCATTCTCATCTTCGGCCCGGAGAAGCTGCCCAAGGTCATCCAGGACGTGACGGGCTTCATCCGGAAGATCCGCGCGTTCTCCGACAGCGCCAAGCAGGACATCCGCCAGGAGCTCGGACCGGAGTTCAAGGACTTCGAATTCGAGGACCTGAATCCGAAGACGTACATCCGCAAGCAGCTCACCGAGAACGAGGACCTCAAGGAGATCCGCAGCAGCTTCGACCTGCGCAAGGAGCTCAACGACGTCACCGACGCGGTGAACAGCAAGGAGGCGGACGCCACGCCCGGCGCGGATGCCGCGCCCGCCGCCCACGGCGCCGGTCCCGACCTGCTGAAGAAGCCCGCCGCGCCCGCCACCGAGCAGCGCGCCCGGTTCGACGCCGACGCCACCTGATCCGCCGCCTGCCCGGAGTCCGGGCTTCCGCTGGCTATCCTGCTCGGATGGAGACGACGAGCAGTAGCCGGGTGGGGGTGCAGCCCGCCGAGGCGCCCGCCGTACCCCCGCACGAACAGAGCGCGCCGCCGGAGCACGCCGGGACCGCGGCCGAGCCCCTGATGCTCCCCTCGGCCCGCCGGACGGTCGAGGGCTACCTGCGGGCGGACTTCCCCTGGTACGGCCTGGACGAGGCCTTCACGGGCCCCCGCTGGCTCATGCAGGTCGGCATCGCCGCCGACGGCACCGTCGAGCACGGCTCGGTGGGCCACGGCGACGAGCCGACCGTCCGCAGCGAGGCCAGCGCCGCCGAACGCGAGCGGTTCGCCGTCGTCGTCACCGTGGCCAGCAACCCGCTGCGCCGCAGCGGTGACGGCACGGGCGTCCTGGAGGCCACCTCGGTGTCCTCCGCGGCCTGGCTGGCCGGCTCCGGGCTGCTGGCGTACACCTGGCCGGGCCAGATGGACCACAGCCTGCGCAGCAACTGGCTGGACCAGCAGACCGAGGCGGCCTGGGAGCTCGCCGACGACCTCGACGGCGCGGACTGGTCCACGCTCTCGCTGCCGGTCGACGGGGCGCCGACGCCGTTCCACTACCGCGAGTCGGAGTTCGGCTGGGTGCTCGCCGGCTCCACCTCCTCGGGCGTGCACCTGGGCGCGTACGGGCGCGGCATGAGCGCGTACGGTCTGGCCTTCTCCCAGGTCACGGACCTGGCGGCGTACGAGTAGCGGCCCTTTGGGTCACGACGGGAAGGGGCGCCACCGTGCGGTGGCGCCCCTTCCCGTTTCGCGCGGTCGTCCCGCGGGTCAGAACTTGTTGCGCGGGGTGATGCCCAGCGACATGCCCGACAGGCCGCGCTGGCGGCCGCCGAGCTTGCCCGCGATCGTGCGCAGGGCCGCGCCCGCGGGGGAGTCGGGGTGGGCCAGGACCACCGGGCGGCCGTCGTCGCCGCCCTCGCGCAGCCGCACGTCGATCGGGATCTGGCCCAGCACCGGCACCGTGGCACCGGTCGTCCGGGTCAGCCCGTCGGCGACCAGCTGACCGCCGCCCGTACCGAAGACGTCGACCATCTCGTCGCAGTGCGGGCACGGCAGGCCGGACATGTTCTCGACCACGCCGACGATCTTCTGGTGGGTCTGCACCGCGATCGAGCCGGCCCGCTCGGCGACCTCGGCCGCCGCCTGCTGCGGGGTGGTGACGACGAGGATCTCCGCGTTCGGGACCAGCTGCGCCACCGAGATCGCGATGTCGCCCGTACCCGGCGGGAGGTCCAGCAGCAGCACGTCCAGATCGCCCCAGAAGACGTCCGCCAGGAACTGCTGGAGCGCGCGGTGCAGCATCGGGCCGCGCCAGACGACGGGCGCGTTGCCCGGGGTGAACATGCCGATCGAGATGACCTTCACACCGTTCGCGGACGGCGGCATGATCATGTTCTCGACCTGGGTGGGCCTGCCGTCCACGCCCAGCATGCGCGGCACGCTGTGGCCGTAGATGTCCGCGTCCACGACGCCGACCTTCAGCCCGTCCGCCGCCATCGCCGCGGCCAGGTTGACCGTCACGGAGGACTTGCCGACGCCGCCCTTGCCGGACGCGACCGCGTAGACGCGGGTCAGCGACCCGGGCTTGGCGAAGGGCACCTCGCGCTCGGCGGTGCCGCCGCGCAGGGTGGCCGCCAGGTCCTTGCGCTGCTCGTCGCTCATGACGTCCAGCGAGACCTCGACCGTGGTGACGCCGGCGACCTTGAGGACCGCCTCGGTCACGTTCTTGGTGATCGTCTCGCGCATCGGGCAGCCCGAGACCGTGAGGTAGACCGTGACGGCCACCGCGCCGCCGTCGCCGATCTCCACCGATTTGACCATGCCGAGGTCGGTGATCGGCCGGTGGATCTCGGGGTCGTTGACCGTCGCCAGCGCGTCGAGGATCGCGTCCTGCCCGGGCGCGGCGGCGGAGGGTGTCTCGGTAGCCATGTACCCGATGGTACGGCTCGGTAGCAGGCCGTCGGTAAGCCTCTCAGCGGTCGCCTTCGTCACGTTCGGCCGGGAATAGCCGCCGCTCGTCCATCTCCTTGATCAGGTCCTGGAACTCCGAGCGGATCCAGTCGCGCGTCGCGACCTCGCCCAGGCCCATCCGCAGCGCCGCGATCTCCCGCGTCAGGTATTCCGTGTCCGCGATCGACCGCTCGTTCTGCTTGCGGTCCTGCTCCAGGTTGACCCGGTCCCGGTCGTCCTGCCGGTTCTGCGCCAGCAGGATCAGCGGGGCGGCGTAGGAGGCCTGCAGCGACAGCATCAGCGTCAGGAAGATGAACGGGTACTCGTCGAAGCGCAGGTGCCCGGGCGCGAAGATGTTCCACAGCACCCACACGATGATGACCAGGGTCATCCAGACGATGAACCGGCCCGTGCCGAGGAAGCGGGCCACCCGCTCCGACAGCCGCCCGAAGGCCTCCGGGTCGTACACGGGCAGCAGCCGCCGGCGGTCCATGCGCGGCTGGTCCAGCCGCACCCGCGAGCGGGTCAGCGCGCTCGACCCGGTCGACAGGGAACGGGACCGCAGCCGCTCGGCGGCCTCCTCCTCGCGCCCCGTCAGCCCGTGCTCGCGGTCCTTCTCCCGGGCGTGCTCGCGCGCGAGCTCCCGCCGGACCCGGACCTCCTCGCGGCGGCGCTCGCGCGCCGAATCGCCCCGCCGCTCACCGGCCACCGGGGACCTCCTGCGCGTGGAAGTCGGTCTCGCGCCAGTCCTCGGGCAGCAGGTGGTCCAGTACGTCGTCCACCGTCACCGCGCCCAGCAGCGAACCGCTCTCGTCGACGACCGGCACCGCCACCATGTTGTAGGCGGCGAGGTAGCTGGTCACGTCCGGCAGCGAGGCGTCCGGCCGCAGCGGCGGCAGGTCCGTGTCCACGACCGAGCTGATCAGCGTGAACGGCGGGTCGCGCAGCAGCCGCTGGAAGTGCACCGTGCCCAGGTACTTGCCCGTCGGCGTCTCGTCCGGCGGCCGGCACACGTACACCTGGGCGGCCAGCGCCGGGGACAGGTCCGCCTGCCGTACGCGCGCCAGCGCGTCCGCGACCGTGGCGTCCGGGCGCAGCACGATCGGCTCGGTGGTCATCAGACCGCCGGCGGTGTTCTCCTCGTACGACAGCAGGCGGCGCACGTCGGCGGCGTCCTCCGGCTGCATCAGCGTCAGCAGCCGCTCCTTGTCGTCCTCGGGCAGCTCCGACAGCAGGTCGGCCGCGTCGTCGGGGTCCATCGCCTCCAGGACGTCGGCGGCGCGCTCCTCCTTCAGCTTGCCGAGGATCTCGATCTGGTCGTCCTCGGGCAGCTCCTCCAGGACGTCGGCCAGCCGGTCGTCGTCGAGGGCGTTGGCGACCTCGGCGCGCCGCTTGGGCGTCAGGTGGTGCAGGACGTTGGCGAGGTCCGCCGGGCGCATCTGCTCGAAGGTGGCGACCAGGCTCTCGGCGCCCTGCCCGTGCTCCTCCAGCGAGAAACCGGTGACGCCCGACCACTCCACGGTCAGCGTCTCGCCGCGGCGGCGCAGCGCGCCGCCCTTGCCCTTGCGGACGAAGATCCGGTCGACCTCCCAGTCGCGGCGGGCCGGCAGCTGCTGGATGGCCACGTCCAGGACGGTGACCTCCTCGCCGGTGGCGACCAGGGTCACCCGGCGGTCCAGCAGCTCGCCGAGGACCAGCCGCTCGGTGGGACGCTGCTCGAAGCGCCGCATGTTGACCACACCGGTGGTGATGACCTGTCCGGACTCCACGCCCGTCACCCGGGTCATCGGCAGGAAGATCCGGCGCCGGCTGAGCACCTCGACCACCAGTCCCAGCAGCCGCGGCGGGCGGCCGCCCACGCGCAGCATGGCCACCAGATCGCGCACGCGGCCCACCTGGTCGCCGTTCGGGTCGAACACGGGCACTCCCGACAGATGCGAGACGAAGATCCGCGGGGCGCCTGCTGCCATCCTGTGCGCCTCCTTGAGCGTCTGCGGGCCGTGCCGGGCGTCGTACCGCCCTCAGGCTACCCCCGCCGGAGGAAACCGCCCTGGTGAGGCATGGGCTACGGGCGGGTACGCTGCCTGCTGCGCGCCCTACCGACGACGAGAGGCACCTGCCCGTGACCGCCCACCTTCCCGCCGCACGGCTGCGCAGGGCCGCCTTCCTGGGCGTCCTGTGCGCGGGCCTGGCCGTCACCGCCACGGGCTGCGGCGGGGCGGACCCCGACGAAGGCACGAACGGGGTCGGCAAGCTGTCCGCCGACCAGATCGAGGACAGGGCACGGGAGGCCGCCACCGCCGCTGACTCGGTGCACCTGTCGGGGACCCTCGTCAGCAACGGCAAGTCCTTCACCCTCGACATGCGGCTGAAGTCGGACGGCGGCTCCGGTGAGGTGAAGTCGCAGGAGAACACCTTCCAGCTGCTGCGGGTGGGTGAGCAGCTCTACCTGAAGGCCAACGCGGCCTTCTGGGGGCAGTCGGAGGCCGCCGGCAAGCTCGGCGACAAGTACGTCAAGGTGCCCGAGAGCGACCCGACGTACAAGCAGTTCCGTGGCTTCACCGACATGGACGTGCTGCTGGACGGGCTGCTGGGCCTGGACGGGAAGCTGGCCAAGGGCCAGTACACCAAGGTCGGTGTCACCCGGGTGATCCAGGTGACCGCAGACAAGGGCAAGGGCGGCCAGCTGTCGGTCGCGCTCCAGGGGACTCCGTACCCGCTGGTGATGGAGCGCGCGGGCGGCGCGGGCCGGGTGGAACTGGGGGAGTGGGGCAAGCCCTTCGACCTGGCCCCGCCGGCGCAGGACCAGACCGTCGACTACGGCAGCCAGCTGCCCACGACCAAGGACGGCAAGGACGCCAAGCCGGGCCCGTCGGCGTCCGCGGGAACCGGCAAGGCGACGGCCGGGCAGGGCTCCAACCCCGGCGGCTGACCGCCGGGCAGGGCTCCAACCCCGGCGGCTGACCGCCGGGCAGGGCTCCGACCCCGGGCGGCCGACCGCCGGGCAGGGGTCCGGCCCCGGCGGCCGACCGCCGGGCGCGGGGTCAGCCGCGTGCGGCCTTCTTCCGCTTCAGCAGCAGCTTCGGCAGCGCCGCCGGGACCGGCCGACGGGTGATCGCCGGGGACGGCAGCGGGGCCGCGGCCAGCGAGCCGCCGGGCAGATCGGTGCTGATCGTGACCGGCTCCAGGCGCAGCAGCCGGCACTCGCGCGCCCACCGCTCGGTCATCGTCTCCGAGTCGGGCGCGTTCAGCCGCTTGCCCTTGAGCTCGGCGGCCGCCGCCTCCCAGGCCTCGCTGTGCGGGGCCAGTTCGCTCACCTTCGCCGTCCAGGCCACCAGCCGGCCGCCCTTGTCCTTGCTGCGCACCGTCACCTCGGCGGTGCCGCCGTCGGCGAGCCCGGGGAACGGCTGCTCGCCGGGCCCGTCGCCCAGCACGTGCGCCGCGCCGTCCACCCAGGCGTGCCACAGCGCCCGGTCGGGTCCACTGCCGCGCACCCAGATCAGGCCCGACTTCTTGGTGGCCTCCTCGACGAGGGCCGGCTGGAGCGTGCTGTCAGTCATAGCCGACAGGGTAGGCGGCTACAGCCAGCCGTTGCGCCGAAGGGTCCGGTGGATCGCGAAACAGGCGCCGGCGATCATCGCCAGGACCATCGGATAGCCGTACTCCCACCTGAGCTCGGGCATGTGGTCGAAGTTCATCCCGTACACACCGCAGATCATCGTCGGTACGGCGATGATGGCCGCCCACGAGGTGATCTTGCGCATGTCCTCGTTCTGCGCGACGGTCGCCTGCGCCAGGTTCGCCTGGAGGATCGAGTTCAGCAGTTCGTCGAAGCCGACGACCTGCTCGTGCACCTTCGCGAGGTGGTCGGCCACGTCCCGGAAGTACTTCTGGATGTCGGGGTCCACCAGCCGCATCGGCCGCTCGCTGAGCAGCTCCATGGGCCGCAGCAGCGGCGCGACGGCCCGCTTGAACTCCAGTACCTCGCGCTTGAGCTGGTAGATCCGGCCCGCGTCCGTGCCCCGCGGACTGCCCTTGGCGGGCACGGCGAAGACGGAGCTCTCCACCTCGTCGATGTCGTCCTGCACGGCCGCGGCCACCGCGATGTAGCCGTCCACCACGTGGTCGGCGATCGAGTGCAGTACGGCCGAGGGGCCCTTGGCCAGCAGTTCGGGGTCGCCCTGGAGGCGGTGGCGCAGCCCCTTGAGGGAGCCCTGGCCGCCGTGCCGGACGGTGATGACGAAGTCCGGGCCGGTGAAGCACATCACTTCGCCGGTCTCCACGACCTCGCTGGTCGCGGTCAGTTCGTCGTGCTCGACGTAGTGGATCGTCTTGAAGACGGTGAACAGCGTGTCGTCGTACCGCTCCAGCTTGGGCCGCTGGTGCGCGTGCACCGCGTCCTCCACGGCCAGCGGGTGCAGCCCGAACTCGGCGGCGATACCGGCGAATTCGTCCTCGGTCGGCTCGTGCAGGCCGATCCAGGCGAAGCCGCCCTCACCGCGGACGCGGCGCATGGCGTCCCGCGGGGTCAGACAGATGGGCCCCTGCGCGCGCCGGCCGTCGCGGTAGACGGCGCAGTCGACGACGGCGCTGCTCGCCGAGGGGTCGCGGGTGGTGTCGTAGCCGGGCTGGACGGGGGTGGACTTGCGCAGCACGGGACGTACGGCCGCGCGCAGGTCACGGATCATCGACATGGCAGCTCCTTCGTACGGCTGCGGACCGCACGGGTGGGAGGTCCTCCGCCGCGACGCACCGCGGGCAGGCGGAAGGAGACAGGACGGGTGTCGATCAGAAGATCAAGACGGGCGCGGGGCGCCCGTGGGAGAGGAGCCGGTACTGCACGATCGACTTCGATCCACCGCAGCCCCACCTCCTCCGGCCGGTCCCCCGTAGGGGATGTCCTGTCGTCGGGGCACAGAATCAGCGCTTCTGCGCGCGTCCCCGACCAGCGGTCAACACTATCAGCCGACAGATGCTCAAAACCCTGGCTTTACCCGCTTCATATGAGAACTATGCTCGCGGCATGGCAGATCTTCTGGCAATCGTCGAGGCCCGGCTGCAGAGCGCGCTCGGCCGGCCCGACGCCCGCGCCGCCGTCACCTTCCTCGGTACGGACCGCATCGAAGTGCTCCGCTACGTCGAGGGCGACCTGGTCCGCTACGCCACGCTGGGCATGTCCGCCCACCCCATGACCGACCCCACCGCCGTGGTCGCCGACCCGGTGCGCGGACCGCGCGCCGAGCTGGTCCTGACCGTACGGGCGGGCCTTGCCGACACCGACAAGGTGCTCCGGGCGCTCGCCGTACTGGCCGCGTCGCCGCAGGTCGAGGGTCTGGTCGTGGCCCCGGGCGCCTCGCTGGACCTGGGCGAACCGCTGTGGCCCGGCGCGCCGTTCAGCTCCGTCCTGGTCGCCGAGCCGGGCGGGCTGGTGGAGGACCTGGAGCTGGACGCGCCGATGGACCCCGTCCGGTTCCTCCCGCTGCTGCCGATGACGGCCAACGAGGCCGCGTGGAAGCGGGTCCACGGGGCACAGGCGCTCCAGGAGCGCTGGCTCGCGCGCGGCACCGATCTGCGAGACCCTCGGCGTACCTCCGTCGCGCTGGACTGATAACCGCCACCGGGGGTACGCATCGCATCCGGACGGGTGATCGTCCCTTGACGCGGCGGCGGCCGGGGAGGAGCGTGGCTTCCTATGAGGGGCGAACCGAGTTGCCCGAAGTGCGGTGCCCGGGTCAGGGCGCCCGGTCTCTTCGCCGACTCCTGGCAGTGCGCGGTGCACGGCGCCGTCCACCCCCTGCAACCCGTACTCCCGCCCAGCGTCGAGGGCCTCACCGTCGTGGTGCGCCGCGCGCAGGTGCCCGTCTGGATGCCGTGGCCGCTGCCCGTCGGGTGGCTGTTCACGGGGGTCGCGGTGGCGGGGGACGACCGCAACGGGGGCCGCGCGACCGCGGTGGCCTGCTCGGGCCCCGGCCCGCTCGGCGGCATCGGTGAACTGCTGCTGGTCGCGGAGGAGCTCGGCGTGGGGCTCGGCGCCCGGTACGCGGGCATCGACGGACCCGACCCCGGCCCCTTCATGAACGTCGCCGCCCCGCCGCACGCCAAGGTCGTCGCGGCCGGCCGCCCGACCCCGCTGTGGCACGTCTCCGGGACCCCCGAGGACCGTGCCGTCTTCGCGGGCGAGGCGCGCGGGCTGTGGCTGTGGGCCATCGTCTGGCCGGAGCAGACGGGGCTGCTGATGTACGACGAACTGGTCCTGACCGATCTGCGGGACGCGGGCGCGGAGGTCGAACTCCTGCCGTGCGGGGCGCTGTCCCCGCGCATCCTCGGCGGCGACTGACCGCCGTCCGACCCCTCGCCGGGCCGCTGTCCCACCGCCGTCCGGCCCCTCGCGCGGCCGTCGTCCCACCGTTGTCCGGCCCTCGCCCGGCCGCTGTCCCCCCGCCGTCCGGCCCCGCGCCCCGGGGCGTCCGGGCCGGCAGGGGGCGGTTATCCTGGAGTGTCCTCCCCCAGCTATCGCCGGGAGGTGCCCCCACCGTCCGTCCTGCCCCTGGAGCCGAGCTGTGCGCATCGACCTGCACGCCCACTCCACGGCCTCCGACGGTACGGACACCCCCGCCGAGCTGATGCTGGCCGCGGCCGCCGCCGGGCTGGACGTCGTCGCGCTGACCGACCACGACACGGTCGGCGGCTACGCGGAGGCGAGGGCCGCGGTGCCGGAGGGGCTCACCCTGGTCACCGGCGCCGAGCTGTCCTGCCGCCTGGACGGGGTCGGGCTGCACATGCTGGCGTACCTCTTCGACCCCGACGAGCCCGAGCTGGCCGCCGAGCGCGAGCTGGTCCGCGACGACCGGGTGCCCCGGGCGCGCACGATGATCGGCAAGCTCCAGGCCCTCGGCGTCCCGGTCACCTGGGAACAGGTCGCGCGGATCGCCGGGGACGGCTCGGTCGGACGGCCGCACATCGCGACCGCCCTGGTCGAACTGGGCGTCGTGGCGTCCGTGTCCGACGCCTTCACGCCGGACTGGCTCGCCGACGGCGGCCGCGCGTACGCCGAGAAGCACGAGCTGGACCCGTTCGAGGCCGTCCGCCTGGTCAAGGCGGCCGGCGGGGTCGCCGTGTTCGCACACCCCGGCGCCGCCAAGCGCGGCGCGGTCGTGCCCGAGTCCGCGATAGCGGAGCTGGCCGCCGCGGGCCTGGACGGCATCGAGGTCGACCACATGGACCACGACGCCCCGACGCGCGCCCGGCTGCGCGGCCTGGCGGCCGAGCTGGGGCTGCTCACCACGGGTTCCAGCGACTACCACGGCAGCCGCAAGACCTGCCGCCTCGGCGAGTACACGACCGACCCCGAGATCTACGGCGAGATCACGCGCCGCGCGACGGGCGCCTTCCCGGTGCCGGGCGCGGGCGGACGACGCCCGGGGGACACCTCCCAGCGGTAGCCGGGACGCCACCTCCCGGCGGTAGCTGGGTGGGGGCACCTCCCGGCGGTAGCTGGGGGAAAAAAATCGCCGCACTTCCACGCTCTCTCCGGCGCGCCCGCGCGCCGCCGTTTTCGTACGACTTCTCCCGCAAGGCATCCCTGTGTTCGACTTCGCCGTTTTCGGATCCCTCTTTCTCACGCTTTTTGTGATTATGGACCCCCCGGGCATCACGCCGATCTTCCTGGCGCTGACCTCCGGCCGCGCTGCCAAGGTGCAGCGGCGGATGGCCTGGCAGGCCGTGTGCGTCGCCTTCGGCGTCATCGCCGTCTTCGGCATCTGCGGCCAGCAGATCCTCGACTACCTGCACGTCTCCGTGCCGGCGCTGATGATCGCCGGTGGTCTGCTGCTCCTGCTGATCGCGCTCGACCTGCTGACCGGCAAGACGGACGAGCCCAAGCAGACCAAGGACGTCAATGTCGCCCTCGTCCCGCTGGGCATGCCGCTGCTGGCGGGCCCCGGCGCGATCGTGTCCGTCATCCTCGCCGTCCAGAAGGCCGACGGCGTCGCCGGCCAGGTCTCGGTGTGGGCGGCGATCGTCGCCATGCACGTGGTGCTGTGGCTGACCATGCGCTACTCGCTGGTGATCATCCGGGTCATCAAGGACGGCGGCGTCGTCCTCGTGACGCGGCTGGCGGGCATGATGCTCTCCGCGATCGCGGTGCAGCAGATCATCAACGGCGTGCTCCAGGTCGTCCAGGCCGCCTGAGCCACCGCGCCACGGCGAAGGCCCTCGCACCGGACCGCGGTCCTTGGGTGCGGGGGCCTTCGCCGTGTACGGGGAATGCCGTACGGCAGGTGCGGCGTCAGGAGGACGCGGACTCGGCCGGTCGGATGAGGATGCGCTGGCCGATCGCTGCGGCCTGCTGCACGATCCGGTTGACGGAGGCCGCGTCCACGACGGTGCTGTCCACGGCGTTTCCGTCGACGTCGTCCAGGCGCAGAATCTCGAAGCGCACGGGCTTCTCCCTTCGTCAGTGTTCTCCTTGCACAGGGTCCAACGAAGTGTAGGGGGCAAACATTCCCTACGCTAAGGAAATTTTTTCACAGGCTAACTACTGCTGTGCGGTGGCGCCCCAGAAGTCCGTCAGGGCCCGCGCCGTCGCCACCGGGTCCTCGGCGTTCGGAGAGTGCGCGGTGCCCGGGATCACCTGGCGCCGCGCGCCCAGGCGCAGAGCCATATCGTCCAGCAGCGGCACCGGCCAGGCATAGTCCACGGCACCGGAGAGCACCATCTTTGGCAGGTCGGCCCGCTTCAGCTCCTCGATCCGGTCCGGCTCCGCGATCAGCACCCGCCCGGTCGCGATCAGCTGTTCGGGTACGGTCGCCAGCCAGCGCTCGCACAGGAACGCGGCGAGCTCGGGGGAGTCGGCGGCCGCGTCCTCGGGGTCCTGGGCCCGCATGGCCGCCCAGACGGCGGGCATGTCCTCGCGCATCGCCTCCAGCGCGGTCACCAGCAGTTTCGTGCGGGCCTGCTGGTCGGGCGCGATGGCGGCGGGGCCGCTGCTCATCAGGGTGAGGCTGGCGAAGGGAGCGGGATCGCGCAGTACGGCGGCGCGCGCGACCAGCCCGCCGAAGGAGTGGCCGACCAGGTGCACCCGGCCCCGGCCGCCGACGGCCGAGGCCTGCGCGAGGAGGTCCAGGGCCAGTTCCTCGACGGTGTAGGCGGCCTCGTCGCGGGGGCCGGGGCTCTCGTACTGCCCGCGGCCGTCGACCGCGACCACGCGGTAGCCGGCCTGCGCGAGGGGTTCCAGGAGGCCGACGAAGTCCTCCTTGCTGCCGGTGAACCCGGGCACGAGGAGGGCGGTTCCGGCGCTCGGCGCACCGGGGGCCGGGGTGCCGGCCTCGTGGACGGCGAAGACCCCGCGCGCCGTGTGGAGGCGGTGGGCGTGGGCGCGGGCGGGCAGATCCAGTCGCGGCGGCTTGCTCATGCCCCCGAGGCTACCGGCCCGTAACTGCCGGGGAACCACGGCCCCGAGGCCCTGCGCGGACGTCCGGCCCGGACCCGGGGGCGGGCCCGGGAACGGCGAAGGGCCCGGCGCCCTCCGGTGGGGAGGGGGCCGGGCCCTTCAGGGGCTGTCAGGCCTCCGGGGACTCCGCGGCCTTGCGGGTCCGGGTGCGCCGGCGCGGCGCGGCCGGGGCCGCTTCCGCCTCCGCGGCGGCCGCCTCGGCGACCGGCGCGGCCTCCGCGACCTTGCGGGTGCGGGTGCGGCGGGGCTTGGTGACGGTCTCCTCCGCCACGGGGGCGGTCTCGACCGGGGCCTCGGCGACCGGGGCCGCGTCCGCCGCCTTGCGGGTGCGGGTGCGGCGGGGCTTGGTCGCGGTCTCCTCCGCCACGGGGGCGGTCTCGACCGGGGCCTCGGCGACCGGGGCCGCGTCCGCCGCCTTGCGGGTGCGGGTGCGGCGGGGCTTGGTC
>NZ_JBIVFN010000023.1:0-84121 GCF_044748145.1 Streptomyces sp. NPDC090022 | reverse complement strand
CGCGGTCTCCTCCGCCACGGGGGCGGTCTCGACCGGGGTGACCACGGTGGCGGTCGCGGCGGCGGGCGCCGACGACACCGACGACACCGCCGACGCGGACGACGACGAGCGCGTCCGGCGGCGGCGCGGCTTGCGGGGCTCGGTGGCCTCCGCGGCCGGGCCGGCCTGCTCGGCCGCCGGCGCCTCGGCGACCGGGGTCACCGCGCCGGCGTCGGCGAGGTCCGCACCGCCGCGCGTCCGGCGGCGCTGACGCGGGGTCCGGGTGCGCGCGGGGCGCTCCGGGGCGGCCGTCGCGGCCGTCGCGGCGGACCGGCGGCCGCGGCCGCCGGGCTCGCCCAGGTCCTCCAGCTCCTCGGCCGCCAGACCGGCGCGGGTGCGCTCGGCCCGGGGCAGGATGCCCTTGGTGCCCGCCGGGATGTTCAGCAGCTCGTAGAGGTGCGGGGAGGTCGAGTAGGTCTCCTCCGGGTCGTTGAACGGCAGGTCCAGCGCCTTGTTGATCAGCTGCCAGCGCGGGATGTCGTCCCAGTCGACCAGGGTGACGGCGGTGCCCTTGTTGCCCGCGCGGCCGGTACGGCCCACCCGGTGCAGGAAGGTCTTCTCGTCCTCCGGCGACTGGTAGTTGATCACGTGCGTGACGCCCTCGACGTCGATGCCGCGCGCGGCCACGTCGGTGCACACCAGCACGTCGACCTTGCCGTTGCGGAACGCCCGCAGAGCCTGCTCGCGCGCGCCCTGGCCCAGGTCGCCGTGGACCGCGCCGGAGGCGAAGCCGCGCCGCTCCAGCTGCTCGGCGATGTCGGCCGCCGTGCGCTTGGTACGGCAGAAGATCATCGCCAGCCCGCGGCCCTCGGCCTGCAGGATCCGGGAGACCATCTCCGGCTTGTCCATCGAGTGGGCACGGAACACGTGCTGCGTGATGTTCGCGACCGTCGCGCCCTCGTCGTCCGGCGCGGTGGCGCGGATGTGCGTGGGCTGCGACATGTAGCGGCGGGCGAGGCCGATGACGGCGCCCGGCATGGTCGCCGAGAACAGCATCGTCTGGCGCTTCGCCGGAAGCAGGTTGATGATCTTCTCGACGTCGGGCAGGAAGCCCAGGTCGAGCATCTCGTCGGCCTCGTCCAGGACCAGGGCCTTGACGTGCGAGAGGTCGAGCTTCTTCTGGCCCGCCAGGTCCAGCAGGCGGCCGGGGGTGCCGACGATCACGTCGACGCCCTTCTTCAGGGCCTCGACCTGGGGCTCGTACGCGCGGCCGCCGTATATGGCGAGGACGCGGACGTTGCGGACCTTGCCCGCGGTCAGCAGGTCGTTCGTCACCTGCGTGCACAGCTCGCGCGTCGGGACGACGACGAGGGCCTGCGGGGCGTCGGTCAGCTGCTCGGGCGTGGCCCGGCCGGCCTCGACGTCGGCGGGGACGACCACACGCTCCAGCAGGGGGAGGCCGAAGCCCAGCGTCTTGCCGGTGCCGGTCTTGGCCTGGCCGATGACGTCCGTGCCGGAGAGGGCGACGGGAAGGGTCATCTCCTGGATGGGGAAGGGGGACACGATGCCGACGGCCTCGAGGGCTTCGGCGGTCTCGGGAAAGATCCCGAGGTCTCGGAACGTAGTCAGGGTGCTGCCTCTTCTGTGAGACGCGGCGCGAGGCGGCGAGGGGGGTCGTACCGTGCCTGGCTTGCAGTACTACGACGTACGAAGCTGCGCGGGACCACTGCCTTCGCTCAAGCGCGCTCATGCCGCTGAGGGGGCCCCTCGTGGCGGCGGCACGCTTGGACGTGCGCACCACGCTGGAGGGCGGTCGGTTGGAGCCGATCGGGCCACCGACCGGGCATCCTCATTCAGATGGCCCGTCGAGTATTCGGCAGGCGCATTACCACTGTACCCCGGAATCGCGCAGGCGTGTCGGGTGAATTCACCGGGTCGGCCTGGACAGCCCGACTGGCCAGGTGGTTCCGGCCCCCTCCCGGCGGGCTATTGTGCGGTGCATGTCGACCGCAGAAAACGCATCGCCCGCCGACGAGGAACCCACCGGGATCGCCGCCCAGGACTGGGTGCAGGCCTCCGCCTCCCCGCAGTACCGGGCCGCCGTCGTGGACCTGCTCGGCGCGCTCGCCTACGGGGAGCTCGCGGCCTTCGAGCGGCTCGCCGAGGACGCGAAGCTCGCGCCCACCCTCGCCGACAAGGCGGAGCTGGCGAAGATGGCCTCCGCCGAGTTCCACCACTTCGAGCGGCTGCGCGACCGGCTGGCCGCCATCGAGGCCGAGCCGACCGTCGCCATGGAGCCCTTCGCCAAGGGCGTGGACGACTTCCACCGCCAGACCGCGCCCTCGGACTGGCTGGAGGGCCTGGTCAAGGCGTACGTCGGCGACTCGATCGCGAGTGACTTCTACCGCGAGGTGGCCTCCCACCTCGACTCCGACACCCGCGCCCTGGTCCTCGGCGTGCTCGACGACACCGGCCACGGCAACTTCGCCGTGGAGAAGGTGCGCGCCGCGATCGAGGCCGACCCGCGCGTCGGCGGCCGGCTCGCGCTGTGGGCGCGCCGCCTCATGGGCGAGGCGCTCTCGCAGGCCCAGCGCGTGGTCGCCGAGCGCGACGCGCTCTCCACCATGCTGGTCGGCGGCGTCGACGGGATGGCGGCCGGCTTCGACCTCGCGGCCGTGGGCGAGATGTTCACCCGTATCACCAAGGCGCACACCAAGCGGATGGCCGCCCTGGGCCTGGCGGCCTGAGCGGTACGGCCCCCGCCACGGGGCCCGGCACGACGGCCCCGGTGCGCGGCGCGCACCGGGGCCGTCGTCTGCCGTACCGTCAGGGGCGCCGTCGTGTGCCGCGCCGTCAGGGCGCGTGCGGCGGGCAGGCGCTGGGCGGGGCGGCCGCGGCGAGGCGGCCGGCGGCCGCTACGACGGGACTGAAAACGGAGTACGCGCCGACGACCGTCCGGAACGGGCGGCGGGCCGCAGCAGCAGCGACAGCACCACCGCCGAGACGAACACCGCGCCCCCGAGGGTCGCCATCAGCGTGTTGTGCCCGGGCCCCAGCGAGAAGTGCGTCAGGTACGCCCCGAACAGCGCCCCGCCCACCCCGCTGACCAGCACGATCCGGGTCGACGGCAGACGCCCGGCGAGCGTTCTGAGCGCGACCGCGGACAGGGCGAGACCCAGCAGAGCAGAGCCGAGCACTTCGAGCAGCACCATGAGGTCCCTCCCACACATCAGGGCGATCCAGGTCACTGCCGTCCTACCCGAAGCGGAAGAAACGGAAACGGCCCGGTGGAACAACCACCGGGCCGTGTCACGGGCTTCTCGCCAGCCGGCTCAGAGCGCGCCGAACCCGACCTTGCGCACGCTGGGCTCGCCCAGGTCCACGTACGAGATGCGGTCGGCCGGCACCAGCACCTTGCGGCCCTTGACGTCGGTCAGGCTGAGGAGCGGCGTCTTGCCGGACAGCGCGTCGGCGACAACGGCCTCGAGCTCCTCGGCGCTCAGTCCGCTCTCCAGCACGATCTCCCGGGGTGCGTGCTGCACGCCGATCTTGACCTCCACGGCTATGTCCCTCCGACGGTCCGGTTTCGCGCGGTGATCGCGCTGTACGCCGACCACATTAGCCCGGAGAGGGGATCGGCACGGCCCGTGCCGGACACGCTGCGAGCGAACAGTTTCAGTGGGCGTCGGTCCCGTGCAGCGGGAACCCGGCGATACCGCGCCAGGCCAGCGACGTCAGCAGCGCGACCGCCTTGTCCCGCTCCACCGGGCTCTCGCTGGAGAGCCAGTAGCGGGCCACGACCTGCGAGACCCCGCCCAGGCCGACCGCCAGCAGCATCGACTCGTCCTTGGACAGGCCGGTGTCCTCGGCGATGACCTCGCAGATCGCCTCCGCGCACTGGAGCGAGACACGGTCCACCCGCTCGCGCACGGCCGGCTCGTTGGTCAGGTCGGACTCGAAGACCAGCCGGAAGGCACCGCCCTCGTCCTCCACGTACGCGAAGTACGCGTCCATGGTCGCCGCGACCCGGAGCTTGTTGTCGCTCGTCGAGGCCAGCGCCCCGCGCACCGCCTGCAGCAGGCTCTCGCAGTGCTGGTCCAGCAGGGCCAGGTAGAGATCGAGCTTGCCGGGGAAGTGCTGGTAGAGCACCGGCTTGCTGACGCCCGCGCGCTCGGCGATGTCGTCCATCGCGGCCGCGTGGTACCCCTGCGCGACGAACACCTCCTGGGCGGCGCCCAGCAGCTGGTTGCGTCGGGCTCGGCGCGGCAGTCGCGTGCCCCGCGGGCGCGCCGCCTCGGTCTGCTCGATGGCTGTCACGCCGCCTCCCACTTTCTCTTTGAACACAGTGCGCTCTGCGCCGCGCCCGCCATCGTACTTTTCGGTAACCGTATCCGGGGGGTCCAGGCCGAGATTTCTCGCGCTGCGGACGCCCCCGGCGCTGGTCAGGCCCGGTCACCGGGGTACCCGGCGGAGCATCAGCGGTAGTCGTCCTCGTCCTGCGGGACCACACGCGCCTGCTCGGCGGCGTCCCCCTCGGCCGCCTCACCGGTTTCGAGTTCCGTGAGCGGGTCGTCATCTTGCGGATTCAGTTCGGTCTGCTGCTCGACCGCGTCCCCCTCCGGGGCCTCCGCGTCGAGCGTTTTCCGGACCTGTTCCTGGAAGGTGTCCGGCTCCGCGGGGTCGACACTCATGCGGCTCCCCTCTTTTCCTCGCTCACCTATGAGCCTAGGAGAGTCGGGGTTCCGCCGCTATGCGGACTTGTGACCGCGAACACACGAGGGCGAGCGTGATCGTCTCGTAACATTGCCCGCATGTCTTCGACGGAGCTGCCGGGTGTCCGGTCCACCGCCACCGCGTCCTCCCCGGCGGGCGCGGTCCGGGTGGCCGAGGGTGAGCGGCTGCGCCGCGTCGTGCTGCCCGGCCTGACCCTGAGCGTGCGGGCGCGCCCACCGGCCCGTACGGACCTGCCGCCCGCCCTGTACGTGCACGGCCTCGGCGGGTCCTCGCAGAACTGGTCGACGCTGATGGCCCAGCTCGAGGACGTCCTCGACGGCGAGGCCCTCGACCTGCCCGGCTTCGGCGACTCGCCGCCGCCCGCCGACCGCGACTACTCCGTCACCGGTCTGGCCCGCGCCGTCATCCGGCACCTCGACGCCGCCGGCCGCGGCCCGGTCCACCTCTTCGGCAACTCCCTCGGCGGCGCCGTCACCACCCGGGTCGCCGCCGTCCGCCCCGACCTGGTGCGCACCCTCACCCTCGTCTCGCCCGCCCTGCCGGAGCTGCGCGTCCAGAGATCGGCCGTGCCGACCGCCCTGCTCGCCGTGCCCGGCGCGGCCGCGCTCTTCGCCCGCCTCACCCGCGGCCTGACGGCCGAACAGCGCACCCGGGGAGTGATGGGCCTCTGTTACGGAGACCCCTCGCGGGTGACGCCGGAGGGCTTCCGCAACGCCGTCGAGGAGATGGAACGGCGGCTGGAGCTCCCCTACTTCTGGGAAGCGATGACCCGCTCCTCGCGCGGCATCGTCGACGCCTATACCCTCGGTGGCCAGCACGGACTGTGGCGACAGGCCGGGCGGGTGCTCGCGCCCACCCTGCTGATCTACGGCGGCCGGGACCAGCTGGTCTCGTACCGTATGGCCCACCGGGCCGCCGCGGCCTTCCGGGGTTCGCGGCTGCTGTGCCTGCCGGAGGCCGGGCACGTGGCCATGATGGAGTACCCCGAGGTCGTGGCAGCGGCCTTCAGGGAACTGCTCCGTGACACTGACGACCGAGACAAAGACGGCAGAGGCTGAGACCGGTGGGACGACATAGTCGCAAGGACCCCGCCCCCGCCCGCCCGGCGAGTGCCGAGCCGGCCGCCGCCGACAGGCCGCGCGGCCGGCGCCGCAGGACCGAGCCCCCCACCACACACCAGGGGTACGCCCCGCCGCCGGCCCCCGGCGCGCGCGCGGGCCACCCGCAGATGTACGAATCCGGCGGCGCCTGGGGCACGGGCCCCACGGCCCCGGCACCCCGCCCCGCCCCGGCACCGGACCCGGCCGCCGGGGCCGTCTACGGCGACTGGCGCGGCGTCCCGCGCTCCCGGCCGGCGGGTCCCGCACCCGCTTCCCCTTCCTCCCCTTCCTCCCCTTCCCACCCTTCCTACGGCGGCCCCGGCGCGCCGTCCGCCGCCCAGGCCGCGCTCCTCGACACCGGCGTCCCGCCCTACGACGCACCGCCCTACGAGACCCCGGCGGCCGGATACCCGCAGGTCAAGCTGCCCTCCCCGCGCCGCGAGGCCGTACCGCCGCGTGCGGAGGCCGGCGACGCGCCGTACGCGCGGTCCCTGGCGTTCATGGACTCCGCGGTGTCCACCGAGCCGGCGGGGTCCGGCGGCGCCCCCGCGGACCCCGTCACCTCCACCGGCTCGCACCGCCGGGTGCCCGCGCCGCGCCCGCCCGCGGAGGAGCCGCCGGCCACCGGCCGCGGCAGCCGCGCCCGTACCTACACCGGCATGGCCGCGGCCGCCGTCACCACCGCGCTCGCGGTGGTCGTCGCCCTCCAGGTGACCGCCGAGAACGACACCCGGCAGCCCGGCACGCTCGCCGCCGACGACGGCGCCGGCAGGGCGGCCCCGCAGCGGACCCCCGTCTCCCGGTCCGAGGACCGCGCGACCCCGGAGGCCGCCGCGCCCGCGCCGCAGCCGGCCGCGCCGAAGACGTACGAGCAGCTGATGGCCGAGGTGTTCCCGCTCGACGCCGGGCTCAAGGGGCCGAACGCCTTCGACGCCGTGCGGAGCGGGGCCAAGGCGCCCGGCAAGGGCCGCCTGGTCCGCTACCGGGTGGACGTCGAACAGGGCCTCGGCCTGGACGCGGACCTCTTCGCGGAGGCCGTCCACCGCACCCTCAACGACCCCCGGAGCTGGTCCCACGACGGGGCGATGACCTTCGAGCGGGTGACCTCGGGCGAGACGAAGTTCGTGATCACCCTGGCCAGCCCGGGGACCACGGGCATCTGGTGCGCCAAGTCCGACCTGGACACCACCGTCGACAACGTCTCCTGCGACTCGGGGTCCACCGAGCGCGTGATGATCAACGCCTTCCGCTGGGCGCAGGGCTCGGCCACGTTCGGCCAGGACCAGATGTTCGCCTACCGCCAGATGCTCATCAACCACGAGGTGGGCCACCGGCTCGGGCACGGGCACGTGAACTGCAAGACCCCCGGCGCGCTCGCGCCCGTCATGCAGCAGCAGACCAAGTCCCTCGAGATCGACGGCGTGCGCTGCAAGGCCAACCCCTGGGTCTTCCCCGACAACTGACCGTTTAGCGCTCCTGAACGCCCGCCGCAGGCGAAAGTTACGACTCTTCACCCCTTCCGGTGGCGCGACGGACAACCGTCCGTCGCGCCACCGGCATATCCGCTTGAGTTCTCCCGCGGCGGGTCACCGGACCGACGGAGGCCGCCTGAACGGGAGATCGGGGGTGCCGCTCGTGCGGATCGGGCTGCTCACAACGGGTGAGTCCAGGCTGTGGTGCGAACGGCTCGTGCGCGGGCTCCCGCAGCACGAGTTCGACCTCTACACCATGCACCGCGAGCGCGGCGGCGCCGCCCGGCCCGGCGGCGGCCGCGCCCACCGCACGGCCGAACTGTGGGCCCCGGCCGACGACGGACGCAGCTACGGCCGCCGCGAACGGCGCCGCTTCGCCGCCCTCTTCGGCGAGCTGATGACCGGCATCTGCACGGGCGACGGGGCCCCCTTCGCCGCCGGCCTCTACGGGCTGGCCGAACTCGCCCGGAACGAGGGCGGGCTGTACGCCGCCCTGCGCTCGGAGACGGCGGTACGGGCCGTCGAGTCCGCCTGCCGGGCGCCCGGCGCGAGCCCCGCCGTCCAGACGGCGGGCGTCCCGGACCTGCTGGCGTTCGTGGACGAACTGGAGCGCGCCCTGCGGCCGTTGTCCCTGGACTGGTACGACGACCTCGGCGCCGCCGACGTCTGCCACGCCGCGGCCGGCGGCGTCGTGGCCCTGCCCGGGCTGCTGGCCAAACGCTTCTTCGGGGTCCCGCTGCTGCTCACCGAGTACGGGGTCCAGCTGCGCGCGCACTACCTGGCGGCGCCCGACGCGCGCCGGGCGGTCCGGGCGCTGCTCGCGGCCTTCCAGCTGCGGCTGGCCACCGAGCTGTACACCGCCGCGGACACCCTGACCCCGGGCAACGCGCACGCCCGGCGCTGGCAGGAGCGGTGCGGTGCGCCCCGGGACCGGCTGCGGACGGTCTACCCGGGGATGGAGGCGGACCGATTCGCCACCGTCGGCGAGGCCGCCGACCAGGGCGATCCGGACACCCTGGTGTGGGTCGGCCGGATAGAGCCGGCGAAGGACCTGATCGCCCTGCTGCACGCGTTCGCGGAGATCCGCCGCGCGGCGCCCGGCACCCGGCTGCGGCTGTTCGCCACGGCCGTCTCGCCCGCGTACCTCGCCGACTGCCGTTCGCTGGCGGCCCAGCTCTTCCCCGACGAGGCCGCGAACGCCGTGACGGTGGGGGAGAGCCCGGTCACCTTCGAGGAGATCGGCGGCCCCGAGGCGCCCTCGGTCGCCGACGCGTACGGCGCCGGCCGCATCGCCCTGCTCTCCTCGGTCGTGGAGGGCTTCCCGATCACCCTGGTCGAGGCCATGCTGTGCGGCCGGGCCACGGTGTCCACCGACGTGGGCGCGGTGTGCGAGGTCATCGGCGGCACCGGCCTGGTGGTCCCGCCGCGCAACCCCCGGGCGCTGGCCGACTCCTGCCTGACCCTGCTGCGCGACCCGGAGCGGACCGGCCGGCTGGGCGCGGCCGCCCGCGCCCGGGCCCTGGAGCTCTTCACGGTGGAGCAGAACATCGCCGCGTTCCGCGAGATCTACCTCCAGCTGGTAGCCCACCGCACCCCACCCCCGTCCCGCGCCTTCTTCACGGCCCCACCCGAAGCGGTCATCCCAGGCCACTGGACGGCCCCGACCTGGGCCGCGGGCGCCGCGACCTGGGCCGCCCCGGCCGCGGGCGCCACAGCGGCGGCTGCACCGCCCCCGGCCGTCCCGGCCGCGGCGGGCCCGGCCCTGGCCGACTCCCCGGAGGCGACGGTATGACCACCGCCGCCACGCCGGGCAACCCGGCCCCCACTCCAGCCCCTACGGCCCCTGCGGCGGCCCCCGCGCCTGCGGCGGACCCCGCGCCTGCCCCGCTCCCCGTGCTTGCCGTGCCTGCGGCGGCCGCCGCGTCTGCTGTGACTGCTGCGTCTGCCGTGACTGCCGCGCCCGTCGCGCCTGCGGCGCCCGCCACACCTGCCGCCACCGGCGTGCCTGCGGCGGACCCCGCGCCTGCCGGGGGCGCGGCCCCCGGGAGTGGTGGCGGCCGACGGCGCGGGGGTGGGGATCCCGTCAAGGCGTTGCTGTACCGGCATCGGGATCTATGCGAGCGGGCCGTGGATCCGCTGGAGATCGCCGCCGGGCTGGAGGCGCACGGCATCACCGACCGTACCGCCGCCCGGTTCCGGCACCGGGACGTCTTCTCGCTCGCCGAGGAGCTCTACGCCCGGGTGCCCCCGGCCGACGGGGCCGGTGGTCCGCCGCGGTCCGCCGCGGGGGCCGGCGGTGCGGACGCCGCCGCCCGCCGGGTCACCCCGCGCGCGCTGCGCGCCGTCGGGTACGCGGTGCTGCCCGGCGCCGTCGCCCTGCTCGCCACCGTGGCGGCCGCCCTCGCCGACGGCCGCCCGCTCCTGCCCGGGGCGGCCGGCGGGGCGCTGGGGGCCGGGGCGTTGGGGACCGGGGCCGGGTGGGCCGCCGTCGTGGCCGTGCTCGCCGTCGTCGCCGGCCTCGGCCGGCCCCGGCGGCGCACCCTCGCCGTGCAGCTGCTCGCCGCCGCGGCCACCGGGTACGCCGTGCACCGCCACGGGCTCGCCCTCGGCGTCGGGCTGGCCCTGGCGGTCGCCCCGGCCCACCTGGCCGGCGGCTGGTTCGCGGCCCGCGCCCGGCGCCGGCTCGGCAGCAGCCCCGCGCTCGCGGACTTCGCCGCCGGGGCCCGGCCCCTGCTCGTCGCGGCCGTCGTCGCGTACGCCGCGCTCGCCCTGCCGCTGCTGGCGCTCGCCGGCGCTCCGCCGCTCGCCGCCGCGCCGCTCGCCGTGCTGCTGTTCCTGGCCCGGCTGCTGCTGCGGCACGGGACCGGGCGGGCGCCTGTCCTCACCGTGTTCACCGCGCTCGCCGCGGGCGCGGTTCCGGCCCTCGCCGCCGCCGGGCTCCTGGTCCACGCCGTCTTCGCGTTGTCCCGTGCATCCGCACACGCACACACATGAAGGAGAGACAGGACATGAACGGGCAAGCCAACCCAAGGGGGTCCGCGCGATGCGGGTGCTGCTGATCGGAGCCAACGGATACCTCGGCCGCTACGTCGCCGACCGGCTGCTCGCCGACCCGGCCGTGCAGCTCACCGCGCTCGGCCGCGGGGACGACGCCGACGTCCGGTTCGACCTCGCCACCGGCAGCCCCGGAGCCCTCACCCGGTTCCTGGACGCCGTCCACCCCGGCGTCGTCATCAACTGCGCCGGCGCCACCCGCGGCGGCGCCCGCGAGCTGACCCGCCACAACACGGTGGCCGTCGCCACCATCTGCGAGTCCCTGCGCCGCAGCGGCTGCGGGGCCCGCCTGGTCCAGCTCGGCTGCGCCGCCGAGTACGGGCCCAGCCAGCCCGGGTCCTCCACGGCCGAGGACGCCGTCCCCAGACCCGGCGGACCGTACGGCGTCAGCAAGCTCGCGGCGACCGAGCTGGTGCTCGGCTCCGGGCTGGACGCCGTCGTGCTGCGGGTGTTCTCACCGGTGGGCCCGGGCACGCCCGCCGGATCGCCGCTCGGCCGGCTCGCCGAGGCCATGCGCCGCGCCATGCAGTCCGGCGACGGCGAGCTCAAGCTCAGCGGACTCGGCGTACAGCGCGACTTCGTCGACGTCCGCGACGTGGCCCGGGCCGTGCACGCGGCCTCGCTCTCCGCCGCGCAGGGCGTCGTCAACATCGGCACCGGGCGCGCGGTCCGGCTGCGCGACGCGGCCGCCGTCCTCGCCCGGGTCGCCGGCTACGGCGGCGCCCTGCACGAACTGGACGTCCCCGCACAGCACCCGCAGGGCCACGGCCAGCCGCACGGCTACCGCATCGGAGCCCCCCGCTCCGAGGCCACCGCCGAGCAGCTCGCGGCCCCGCCCTCGCCGGCCGCGTACCCGTACCCGGACGGCTGCGGCGCCTGGCAGCAGGCCGATGTGCGCACCGCCCGGGACCGGCTCGGCTGGCGGCCGCGGATCAACCTGGAGGAATCCCTCGCGGACATCTGGATGGAGGCGGCATGCCGCATCTGACGAGCCCGCCGGGCGCGCTGGCGCCGGCCACCGAGTCCGGCCGCCCGGGCTTCGGCATCCCCGGCTACGCCCACCCGCTGGTCGCCCCGGTGGAATGGGCCGAACTCACCCGGCCGGGCACGCCCCTGCACTGGGCCGTGCTCAACGTCGCCGACGGCCCCGGCCGGCGGCCCGACCCGCACTGCACCGAGGCCACGGGCCGGCTCGCCGGGGCCGGCGGCACCGTGCTCGGGCATCTCGCCATGCGAGACGGCGCCCGTCCGTTCGGCGAGCTGATCTCGGACGCCCACCGGTACGTCGACTGGTACCGGGTCGGCGGCTTCTACCTGGCCGACGCCCCCGCCGACCGCACCGAACTGGCCGCCGTCCGCCGGGTGGTGGAGACCCTGCGCACGCTCGGGGACGGGCTGCACGTGGTCCTGGGCCACGGCACCCATCCGTACGCGGGCTACGCCGAGGCCGCCGACCAGCTGGTCACCTTCTCCGGCGGGTGGGCCGACTACCGCTGGTCGCAGGTGGCGGAGTGGACCTCGGCGTACCCGCCGGAGCGTTTCTGCCACCTCGTCCACGGGGTGCCGCGCACCCATCTGGACGAGGCCCTGCGCATCGCCCGCTGGCAGGGCGCCGGGACGATCTGGTTCACCGACCGGCACGGCACCGGGGACCCGTGGGCCGGCATGCCCGCGTACTGGGACGAAATTGTCTCGCGTATCGGACAGGGTGTCTCGGAATGAAGGAGGGCGTGGCAGTGTTACGGGGAGAACAACCTTTCAGACTTACCGATCTACGGAGTCCCCGTGTCGCTGCCACCCCTGGTCGAGCCAGCAGCTGAGCTCACCGTTGACGAGGTCCGTCGGTACTCCCGCCACCTGATCATCCCGGATGTCGGGATGGACGGCCAGAAGCGCCTGAAGAACGCCAAGGTGCTGGCCGTGGGCGCGGGCGGCCTCGGCTCCCCCGCCCTCATGTACCTGGCCGCGGCCGGCGTCGGCACCCTGGGCATCGTGGAGTTCGACGAGGTCGACGAGTCCAACCTGCAGCGGCAGATCATCCACAGCCAGTCGGACATCGGCCGCTCCAAGGCCGAGTCGGCGCGCGACAGCGTGCTGGGCATCAACCCGTACGTCAACGTGGTCCTTCACGAAGAGCGGCTCGAGGCCGAGAACGTGATGGAGATCTTCAGCCAGTACGACCTGATCGTCGACGGCACGGACAACTTCGCCACGCGCTACCTGGTCAACGACGCCTGCGTGCTGCTGAACAAGCCGTACGTGTGGGGCTCGATCTACCGCTTCGACGGCCAGGCCTCGGTCTTCTGGTCCGAGCACGGCCCCTGCTACCGCTGCCTGTACCCGGAGCCCCCGCCGCCGGGCATGGTCCCGAGCTGCGCCGAGGGCGGCGTGCTGGGCGTGCTCTGCGCGTCCATCGGCTCCATCCAGGTCACCGAGGCGATCAAGGTCCTCACCGGCGTCGGCGAGCCGCTCGTCGGCCGCCTGATGATCTACGACGCCCTGGAGATGCAGTACCGCCAGGTCAAGGTCCGCAAGGACCCCGACTGCGCGGTCTGCGGTCCGAACGCGACCGTCACCGAGCTCATCGACTACGAGGCCTTCTGCGGCGTCGTGTCCGAGGAGGCCCAGGAGGCGGCCGCCGGTTCGACGATCACTCCCAAGCAGCTCAAGGAGTGGATCGACGACAGCGAGAACATCGAGATCATCGACGTCCGCGAGATCAACGAGTACGAGATCGTCTCGATCCCCGGCGCCAAGCTGATCCCCAAGGGCGAGTTCCTGATGGGCAACGCCCTCCAGGACCTGCCGCAGGACAAGAAGATCGTCCTGCATTGCAAGACGGGTGTCCGCAGTGCGGAAGTCCTCGCCGTGCTGAAGTCCGCGGGCTTCTCGGACGCGGTGCACGTCGGCGGCGGCGTGATCGGCTGGGTCCACCAGATCGAGCCGGAGAAGCCGGTCTACTGACCCGGCCGGATCGGGACGACGAGGCAAGGGGCCGTACCGCGCGGGACGCGGTACGGCCCCTTCTCCGTCCCCTCTTCCTGCCCGCCTACTGCTGCGGCGCCGTGCAGACGGTGTTCGCGGGCGGCACCTTGCCCTCCAGCAGATAGGCGTTCACGGCCTGCTGCACGCACGCGTCGCCGCTGTTGTACGCGCCGTGCCCCTCGCCCTTGTACGTCAGCTCCACGCCCACCCCCGGCCCGAGCCGCTCCACCATCTTCCGGGCGCCCTCGTACGGGGTCGCCGGGTCACCGGTGTTGCCGATGACCAGGATCGGGGCGGAATCCGGGGCACTCACGTCCGGAGTCGCCGAGGCGCCCTCGACCGGCCAGCCGGTGCAGCCGAGCATCGCCCAGCCCAGGTAGTCCCCGAAGACGGGCGAGGCCGCCCGGAACTCGGCCAGCTTGGCCTTGGTCTCCGCCAGTGTGTAGCGGTCCTTGGAGTCGGCGCAGTTGATCGCCGTGTTCGCCGCTCCGATGTTGCTGTAGTGCCCGTTCTGGTCCCGCCCGTTGATCGCGTCGTACAGGGCGAGCAGCAGCTGGCCCTGCCCGCCCTCGGCCTCGTCCAGCCCCTGTTCCAGCAGCGGCCACAGCTCCTTGGAGTACAGCGCCTGCGCGATCCCGCCGGTCGCGGCGGACTCGGTGAGCTGCCGGTCGCCCACCGGCAGCGGCCGGTCGGCCAGCTGCTTCTGCAGCTTGACGATGTTCTCCTCGATCTCGGCCGGGGTGCTGCCCTGGAGCCGGCAGGCGTCGCCGCGGTCCACGCAGTCCTGGGCGAAGTTGTCCAGCGCCAGCTGGAAGCCCTTGGCCTGGCCCAGTCCGCTCTCCCAGGAGGTCTTCGTCGGGTCCACGACGGCGTCGAAGACCGCGCGGCCGACGTTCTTCGGGAAGAGGTGGGCGTACACCCCGCCCAGCTCGGTGCCGTAACTGATCCCGAAGTAGTTCAGCTTCGGCTCGCCGAGCGCCTCGCGCAGGGCGTCCAGGTCGCGGGCGGCGTTCTCGGTGCCGACGTACGGCAGGATCTCGCCCGAGTTCCGCTCGCAGGCCTCGATGTACTGCCGGATGCCGTCGACGTAGGCCTTCTCCTCCTCGGGCGTGCTGGGCGTGGCGTCCTGGGCGTAGTACGCGTCCAGCTGCCGGTCGGTCTTGCAGCGCACCGGCTCGCTGCGGCCCACCCCGCGCGGGTCGAAGCTCACCAGGTCGTACCGCCGGCCCAGCGCCTCGAACTCCTTCGCCGCGCCGGGCAGCGTGGTGATGCCGGAGCCGCCCGGGCCGCCGAAGTTGAACACGAGCGACCCCAGCCGGTTCTCCGGGTCACGGGCCTTGGTGCGGATGACGCCGAGGTCGATCTTCTCCCCGTCGGGCTTGGACCAGTCCAGGGGGACCTGGAGGGTGGCGCACTGCCAGTTCTTGCCCGGGCTCTCCCCGCCGCCCTCGATCGGGGTGGGCGCCGGGCACTTCCCCCAGTCGAGCGTGCCCTTCTCCTCCGGTTCGTCGGAGCACCCGCCGAGCATGAGCAGCGCGGCGGCGGCAGCGGTGGCGAGGGTCGCTCGCAGGGCGATATGGGGCATGGTCCCCATCCTGCGGCGGGGGCCGTGGCTCCGCCCCCGCCGTGACCCATGCGGGTGGCAGCCGGGCGGGCGGTGGGCGGTGCCTGCTTGCGCATCCCGTGACGTCATCTGCTCTGGTAGTGACCATGAGCGAGAACGACACGGCACGGCAGGTGCTGATCGGCGAGGCGGCCGCGCTGACGGGCACCACCCCGCGAACGCTGCGCCACTACCACGACATCGGCCTGCTGCCGGAGCCGGAGCGGGGGCCGGACGACCGCCGCCGCTACGGCTACGACGACATCGTGCGGATCCTGTGGGTACGGCGCATGGCGGAGCTGGGGATGACGCTGGACGAGGTCCGCTCGGCGCTCGCCGCCCGGACGCACCCCGAGGAACTGCTGGCGGAGCTGGACGCCTCGCTGGCCGAGCAGGAGGCGCAGCTCGCCGGCCGGCGGGCGGCGCTGCGCCGGCTGCGCCTGGCCGGCGGCCCGCACGGGCTGCTGTCCGAGCGGGTGCTGGCCGCCCTGGGCCCGGCCGCCGGGTCGCTGGAGGCGGCCGAACTGGACTCCCTGCTGGTCACCGAGCACCTGCTGGGGCCGCAGATCGCCGAACGCGAGGCGACCACCCATCACGTGCTGGCGCTGCACCCGCGGCTGCGTCAGCAGCAACGGCGGCTGGAGCACGAGCTGATGGAGCTGGCGGACGCGGCGGTGGACGACCCGCGGGTGGAACGGCTGGCGCGGGACTACTTCGTGCACATCCAGTCCTGCGAGGCCGCCGAGCGGGCGGCGGGGTTCCCGGAGGCCGACTTCCTCGACGACGACGTCACCTTCGACCCGGACACCGGCCGGGCGCACAGCGCCGAGATGGCCGCGTACGCCTCCCTGCCGGCCTCGATCTCCCCGGCCCAGGCCCGCTGCGCGGCCCTGCTCGGCGAGCTGATCGGGGAGTGGGCCGCCGACGCGGCCCGCCCCTGAGGCTCCGGCGCCGGCCGCCCGCTCCGCTCCCCGCTCGCCGCTTTTCACCCTTCCCGTTCGCCGCTACCGCGGGTCGCGGCGGAAGAGCGCCGTCCAGAGGAAGGACTCCCCGAAGAGGGGCGACCGGGGAGGCTGCGCGCGCATCCGGCGCAGCTCGACCTCGGTGAGGCCGGCGAAGATCCGGCGCAGGGACTCGGGCGTGTAGGCGAGGCCGCCGTGCAGCCCGGCCTGCCGGTAGAAGTCGGCGTCGGACAGCTCCGAGCCCATGGCGCCGGCGGCGAACGCGCTGAGCGCGAGATGGCCGCCGGGGGCGAGGGACCGCTCGAGGAGGGCCAGGTAGCTGATGCGGCGGTGCGGCGGCAGATGGTGGAAGCAGCCGGAGTCGTGGATCAGGTCGTAGGGGCCGGCGAGCGCGGCGGCGGTCTCGGCGGCGAAGGCGTCGCCGCGATGGAACCGCACCCGGCCCGCGATCTCCGGTCCCGCCGCGCGGGCACGTTCCGCGGCCCAGGCGATGGCGGTGGGGGAGAGGTCGACGGCGTCGACCTCGAAGCCCAGCGACGCGAGGTGGAGGGCGTTGCGGCCCGGGCCGCAGCCGAGGTCGAGGACGCGGCCGCCCGGCGGGACCAGGCCCTGGTCGAGGTACCCGGCCAGGTGCTCGTCGGGCTTCGCCACGAAGAACGGCACCTCCTTGGTGCGGTCCGCGTAGAAGCCGTCCCACCAGGACGCCCCGCCGGCCGTCCAGCGGTCGGCCTCCGGCGCGAACAGGCCGTCCAGCAGCGCCAGTACGTCGTCGATCGTGCGGATGCTCCGGTCCATCCGGCCCCCCTTCTCCGTGCCTCCATTTTACCTTCGGAAGGCATGAAAGCGCAGGTCAGACCAGGTGCGGGGCGGGTGTGGGGCGTGCGTGTACGGCCGTCCGGGCGACCCGGTGCGGGTCGGGAAGGGGCCCGCACCGGGGTGGGTGCGCATGGCCGTCCCGGACCCGCACAGGGCCGTGCCGGGCCGTTCTCGCGGACCGCCCGGACCGGTTTCCGACGGCCTCAGATCGCTTCTTTGCGGGTCAGGTAGTTGAAGGAGATCCAGCCCGGCAGGACCGGCAGCCAGAACGTCATCAGGCGGAACAGCAGCACCGCCGAGATGGCGATGTCCTTGTCCAGGCCCGCCGCGATCAGACCCAGCGTCAGGGTCGTCTCCACCGCGCCCACACCACCCGGCGTCGGCGCCGCCGACCCCAGCGCGTTGCCCGCGAGGAAGACCACCGCGACGCTCGCCAGGCTGAGCGTCTGGCCGCCGCCGAACGCCCGGATCGAGGCGTCCAGGCACATCACGAAGCAGCCCGTCAGCAGCAGCATGCCGCCGATGCCCGTGACCAGCTTCTGCGGCCGCTGGAGCACGTCCAGCATGCGGGGCACGACGCCCGCGAACAGCGCCCGTACCCGGGTCGCCACGAACTTGCGCAGGAAGGGGACCGCCGTGACCACCAGCACCAGCACCGCCACCGTCAGCAGACCCGCGATGACCGTACGGGACGGGGTCATCTCCGGTGTCTTCTCGGTCCCCGTCAGGTAGCCGAACGACAGCAGCAGCAGGATGTGGCTCGCCAGCCCGAACAGCTGCGACGCGCCCACGCTCGCCACCGCCAGCCCCGGCCGGACACCCGCCCGTTGCAGGAAGCGGGTGTTCAGCGCGACACCGCCGACCGCCGCCGGCGCCACCAGCTTCACGAAGGAGCCCGCCACCTGCGCGGTGACCGTGCGCAGGAACGGCACCCGCTCGGGCACGAAGCCCAGCAGGCTCATCGCGGCCGCGAAGTAGCTCAGGGCCGAGAAGGCGACCGCCGCCCCGACCCAGGCCCACTGCGCCTCGCCGATCACCCGCCCGAAGTCCACGTGCGTGAGCTGCGAGAGCAGGAAGTACGCCGCGAACGCGCCCGCGATGAACGACACCAGCGTGCGCGGCCGGATCCGCTCCAGGCGGGCCGGCTCCACCGGTGCCTGCGGCCGGATCAGCAGCACCTGGCGGCGGATCTGGCTCAGCAGGTCCTCCTCGCGGGCCTCGTCCAGGGCCACGTCCAGCGCCCGCTTCTCGGCCTTGCGGTCCGCCTTCGACTCGGCCTTGACCGACTTCGGCGACTTCTTCGCCGCCGACTCCGCCTCCCGTTCGGCCTCGCGCGCCGCCTTCGCCGCCCGCGAGGACTCCAGCACCGCCTCGCGCTCGCGCTGCGAACGCTCGCGCGCCAGCCGGCGCAGCGTCGCCCGCGTCGAACGGCTCAGCGCGATCGGCTGGAGCAGCGGCAGGCAGTCCGCCACCGCGTCCGGCCCCAGCACCTCCACCGCCGAGGCCACCGAGCGCTCCGCCCCGATCCGCAGGCCGAGGGTGGTCAGCAGCTGCGCGATGTCCATCCGCAGCACCAGGTCGCCGGCCGCGATCTCACCGCCGCGCAGGTCGGTGAGGGTGACATTGCCGGAACGATCCACCACCAGGGCGTCGCCCGTGAGCCGCCGGTGCGCGATGCGCCGCGACTGCAGCGCCCGCACCTGCTGCCAGGCGTTGCGGATCAGCTCGTCGGTGATCTCCTCGTCGGTGAGCGTGTCCAGGCTCCGGCCGCCCAGGTGCTCGTACACGAGCATCACGGCGTCCGGGCCGAGCTCGGAGGTGGCGATCAGCTTCGGCGCGTTCGCCCCGGCCGCGATGGCGGCGTACGCCAGGAGCGCCTCCTGCTCCAGCGCCTGGCGCAGCGACTGCAGACTGCGCCGGGTGGTGATCCCGCGCAGTGTGACCCGGCGCCAGACCCGGTAGAAGAACCCGTGCGCCTGCTGCTCGCGGTCCACGACCGTGACGTCCAGCGGCGGCCCGTCCTCCAGCGTGACGTGGTAGCGGCGGCCCCGGTCGTTCTGCTCGGCGCTGTCGGGCCCCTCGGCCGGCTCGGCGCGCATCGCGCTGACCGGCTGGAAGCCGACCCGGCGCAGACCGGCGAGCAGGTTCTGGCCGGTGGGCCGGACGTTGGGGGAGCCGACGGCGTACAGGGTCCCGTACGCCACGCTCCAGCCGATCAGCACGGTGAGGATGATCGAGAAGGGTGTGGTGTAACCGCTGACCAGCATCGCGAAGGCGTCCAGGAGCAGCACGACCCACAGCGCCACGCGCCAGCGGGGCCGGCGGGTCATCCCGACGGCGGTCATGTACGCGATGACGGGCGCGAGGTAGCCGTGCACCGGGTCGGTGAGCGTGTCGCCGGCGCCGGTGGCGCGGGTGAGCGCGTCCTGGATGCTGCCGGGGGCGGCGCGCGAGACCCACAGGTCGGTGGCGAGGGTGACGCCGTGCGCGAGGACGGCGGCGAGGACGCCGTCGGCGATGCGCAGGCCGTCGCGTTTGATCAGCCGTTCGATGGCGAAGGCGACCGGCACCAGCAGCACCGCGATGCTCGACACCAGCCCGGCGACCTTGATCAGCAGATCGGGGGCCTGGTCGGTGCCCTGGCTGATGTCGGCCTCCAGGCCGGCGGTGGTGCCGTGGGCGAAGGCGGCGAGGCCGAGGACGAGGGCGATGGCGAGGATGCCGACGAGCAGCCGGACGAGGTCGGAGGGGCGGTGCACGCGGGCGGCGAGCAGCGGCTCGTCGACCTCGAGGTGGTCGGTGGCGCCGTGGGGGCCGTGCGGGTCGGTGGCGGCGTGCGGGTCGGGGGCGGCGTGCGGGTCGGGGGCGGCGTGCGGGTCGGGGGCGGCGTGCGGGTCGGGGGCGGCGTCGGCGGGGCGGGCCTCGGCGTCGGCGTCGGCGCGGGCGGGGGTGCGGCCTGGGCCCGGCGGGGGCGTTTCCCGGCCGGCCCGGGGCATGGCGGGGGTGTGCCCGACCTCGGCCGTCGCGCCGTTCTTCGCGTCGTCCGGGGGGCTCACACCCTGCTCCTTCGCCGTCACTGCAGTCTCTTCTTGATCACGTATCACCAGTCACCGCCCGGAAGATGGTGGCACGGACGGACGGGGGCGCGGGGCATCAGGGTGTGCGCCCCCGTGGAAGCAAGCGTTCCACGCGGCCGCCGCCGAGGGCCCCGCCGCGGGCGTCCGTGATCGTCCGGAGCGCCGTGACCACGTCGGGCAGTATGGGCCGCATGGACGAGCTGCCGGAGTACGCGGAGCGGGTGCTGGAGGTCGCCGAGCGGATTCCGCCCGGCCGGGTGATGACGTACGGCGACGTCGCCGAATGGCTCGGCGAGGGCGGTCCGCGCCAGGTCGGGCGTGTCATGGCCCTGTACGGCGGCCCGGTCCCGTGGTGGCGGGTCGTCCGCGCGGACGGCGTACCGCTGCCGGGCCACGAGCGGCGCGCCCTGGAGCACTACCGGGCCGAGGCCACGCCGCTGCGCGACTCGACCGCCGGTCCGCGGCTCGACATGCGGCGGGCGCGCTGGGACGGCGACGACGGGCCCGGCGACGACGGGCACGCGGACGACCGGCCCGGCGACGGCGGACGCGGACACAACCACGGGCAGGGGGCTCGGCCTCACACCTGACAGCTTCGGCCATCCGCGGCCGCCGCGGGCGGTCGACGGACCGCGCGGCCGCGATCGGGGCCGGGACAGGGGTGGCGGTAGGGGTACCCGTAGGGGTGGCAGCGTGCGGCCGGCCGGGAGGGCCGCCCGAGCCCCCGGACCGAGACCTGCGCGGGACGTGGCGCGTGCCGTAGCGTTGCCTCTTCGGCACTCGCAGACCCACCAGGACCGGCACCCCACGTGATCACCTCTCCTTCCGACCGCTCCGCGCGGCGTACGCGGACCCCCGACGCGTACCGGCTGGTGCGCAGCGGGCCGGGACGGGTGGATCCCCCTCTCCTGGACGCGAGCCAGCGCGCGGTGGTTGACCACCGGGGCGCGCCGCTGCTGGTGCTGGCGGGCCCGGGCACAGGGAAGACCACCACGCTCGTCGAGGCGGTGGCCGCGCGGATCGCGGCGGGGCAGGACCCCGCCCGGGTGCTGGTGCTCACCTTCAGCCGCAAGGCTGCGGTGGAACTGCGCGACCGCATGGCGCTGCGGCTGGGCGGGGCGCGGGCGCCGCAGCCCACCACGTTCCACTCGTTCTGCTACGGGCTGGTGCGCGCCCACCAGGACACGGACCTGTTCACCGAACCGCTGCGACTGCTGTCCGGCCCCGAGCAGGACGTCACGGTCCGCTCCCTGCTGGAGGGCCAGCGGGAGCTGAGGTCCATCCCGTGGCCGGACGACCTGCGCGCGGCGCTGACCACGCGCGGATTCGCCGACGAGGTACGGGCGGTGCTCGCCCGTACCCGCGAGCTGGGCCTGGGCCCGCGGGCGCTGGCCGCGTTCGCCGGGCGGACCGGGCGCCCGGACTGGGCGGCGGCGGCCGCGTTCCTCTCGGAGTACCTGGACGTCCTGGACCTCCAGGGCACCCTGGACTACGCGGAGCTCGTCCACCGCGCCGTGCTGCTCGCCGACCGGACGCCGTCGATCGCGTCTTTGTACGACGTGGTGTTCGTGGACGAGTACCAGGACACGGACGCCTCCCAGGTACGGCTGCTCCAGGCGTTGACGGGCGGCGGCGGCTCGCTGGTGGCCTTCGGCGACCCCGACCAGTCGATCTACGTGTTCCGGGGCGCCGACATGAACGGCATCCTCGACTTCGCCTCGGCCTTCCCCGGCGCCGAGGTCCGCACCCTGGCCGTCTCGCGCCGCTCGGGCGCCGCGCTGCTGGCGGCGACCCGGCTGCTGACGGCGCGGATGCCGGTACCCCGGCTGCCCGTGGCGGCGGTGCGGGCCCACCGGGAGCTGACGGCGGTGCGGGAGGGCGGGGCCGTCGAGGTGTACACGTACCCGACGGCGGCGACGGAACTGGACAACATCGCCGACATCCTGCGCCGGGCCCACCTGGAGGACGGGGTCCCGTGGCAGGACATGGCCGTCCTGGTCCGCGCGGGCGGCCGTACCCTCCCGTCGATGCGCCGCGCCCTGGTCTCGGCGGGCGTCCCCGTGGAAACGGACGGCGCGGACATCCCCCTGCGCCACGAACCGGCGGTCTCCCCCCTCCTCACGGCCCTCCGCGTCACGGCAACGGCGGCCCTGGCGGCACCGGATCCGGGGCCGACGAAGGCGCCGACGCCGGCCACGCCGTCCCTGGCCGCGTCGTCCTCGGCTGCGCCGTCCCTGGCCGCGCCGTCCCTGGCCGCGCCGGGCCTGACCCCGCCGGGCCCGGCCTCGGCCACCGCCCCGGCCACGCCGCCCCCGGCCACGCCGTCCGGGGTCTCGCCGGGCCCGGCCTCGGGGCCGGGGACCACCGCCGCGGCCCCGGTCACCGGAGCCGCCGGGGCCGGTGAGGCCGCCGCGGTCCCGGGACCCGCTCCGGAAACCGGGGCGGACGGGCTGGCCGCTCCCGTCGGTCCTGGCGCCGGGCATGTCCCGGCCGCCGGTGCGTTGAGCCCGGACCAGGAGTTCCCGGCCGGGCCCGTCGCGCCCGGCGGCGAAGCCGCCGTCGGCCCGGACGCCGACCCGGCCGCGGGCCGGGACGGTGGGCCGGACGCCGGGGAGGCCGGGGCCGCCGGGGACGGGTGGGTCGGGGTCGAGGACGCGCTCGTTCTGCTCGCCTCACCCCTCGGCGGCATGGACGCCGCCGACCTCCGCCGCCTCGGCCGCGCCCTGCGCGAGGAGGAGCGGGCGGCGGGCGTCCGCGTCCCCGCCCCCTCCGACGTCCTCCTCGCCCGCGCCCTCGCCGAGCCCGAGCGCCTCGTCGCCCACGACCCCGCCTACGCCCGCGGCGCCCAGCGGCTCGGCCTGCTCCTGCGCAAGGCCCGCGAGCTCCTCGCGGGCGGCGGCACCGCCGAAGAGGCCCTGTGGACCCTCTGGGACGGCACCCCCTGGCCGCAGCGCCTGGAGCGGAGCGCCCGCCGCGGCGGCGCGGGCGGCCGCAACGCCGACCGCGACCTCGACGCGGTCTGTGCCCTCTTCGACACCGCCGCCCGCGCCGAGGAACGTTCCGGCGGACGCGGCGCCCTCAACTTCCTCGAACAGCTCGACGCCGAGGACATCGCCGCCGACACCCTCACCACCCGCGCCACCCGCCCCGACGCGGTCCGCCTCATGACGGCCCACCGTTCCAAGGGGCTGGAGTGGCGGTTCGTCGTCGTGGCCGGCGTACAGGAGGGCCTCTGGCCCGACCTGCGCCGCCGCGGCTCCCTCCTGGAGGCCGACCGCATCGGGCGCGACGGCCTCGCCGAGCCCCTCACCCCCGGCGCCCTCCTCGCCGAGGAACGCCGCCTCTTCTACGTCGCCGCCACCCGCGCCCGTGACCGCCTCGTCGTCACCGCCGTCAAGGCCCCCGCCGAGGACGGCGACCAGCCCTCCCGCTTCCTCACCGAGCTCGGCGTCACCCCGAAGGACGTCACCGGCCGCCCCCGCCGCCCGCTGGCCGTCCCCGCGCTCGTCGCCGAACTGCGCGCCACCACCGTCGACCCCGACGCCTCGCCCGCGCTGCGCGACGCCGCCGCCCGCCGGCTGGCCCGCCTCGCCGCGCTCACCGACGACGAGGACCGGCCGCTGGTCCCGGCCGCGCACCCGCAGCGCTGGTGGGGCCTGTACGAGCCCACCCGCTCCCGGGTCCCGCTGCGCGACCGCGACCGGCCCGTCGCCCTCTCCGGCAGCGCCCTGGACCAGCTGGCCAACACCTGCTCCCTCCAGTGGTTCCTCGGCCGCGAGGTCAAGGCCGACACCCCCGCCACCGCCGCCCAGGGCTTCGGCAACGTCGTCCACGTCCTCGCCGACGAGGTCGCCTCCGGCCGTACCCCGGCCGACCTCGCCGTCCTCATGGAGCGCCTCGACTCCGTCTGGGACGCCCTCGCCTTCGACGCGCCCTGGAAGTCCCGCCAGGAGAAGGACAACGCCCGCGCCGCCCTCGAACGCTTCCTGCGCTGGCACCACTCCGACCGGGGCGGCCGTACGCCCGTCGCCACCGAGCACGACTTCGACGTCACGCTGGGCGCGGGGGAGTACGAGATCCGCATCCGTGGCTCCATGGACCGCGTCGAGGCCGACCCGCAGGGGCGTGCGTACGTCGTCGACTTCAAGACCGGCAAGGCCGCGCCGACGAAGGAGCAGGTCGCCCGGCACCCGCAGCTGGCCGTGTACCAGCTGGCCGTACGCGAGGGCGCCGTCGACGAGGTCTTCGACGGCCACCGCCCCGAGGCGGGCGGAGCCGAACTGGTGCAGCTGCGCCAGGGCGCGGCGAAGAAGGACGGCGGTGACACCGTCCCCAAGATCCAGCACCAGCAGCCGCTGAACGGCGACTGGGTCGGCGACCTGCTCGCCGGCGCCGCCGGCCGCGTCCTGGACGAACGCTTCACCCCGGCGACGGGCGACCACTGCTCCCGCTGTACTTTCCGCGCGGCCTGCAGCGCCCGCCCGGAAGGCCGCCACGTGATCGACTGACCCGGGGGCTCCCCGGGGTCCCCGAGGCCTCGGGGCTCCTGGAACCCCGGGGAACCCGGCCCGTGGCCCGTGGCCGCTGGCCTCCTGGCCTCCTGGCCCCAGGGACCCCCTGGGGCCGTCGGGGCCGCCTGGCTCCGGGCCGCCCGCCGTTGCCCCGTGGCGCGGCCCCCCGCCGCCCGGGGCCGCCGGCCGAGGTATGGGCCGCCCCGGTGGCCCGGTGGCCCGGTGGCCCGGTGGCCCGGTGGCCCGGTGGCCCGGTGGCCCGGTGGCCCGGTGGCCCGGTGGCCCGGTGGCCCGGTGGCCCTGGCGGGCCCGTCCGGCGGCACCCCCCGGTCGGCCCGTGCCGCTGCGCGGACCGGTGGCGGGGCGGAGTGTCGGTGTGGGCGGCTAGCCTTTTGAGGTGTCCGCGCGTCCCCCCGTCCTCACCGACCCCGAGCAGCTCAAGGAGCTCCTCGGCATCCCGTTCACCCCGGAGCAGACGGCCTGCATCACCGCACCGCCCGCCCCGCAGGTCATCGTGGCCGGAGCCGGCTCCGGGAAGACCACGGTCATGGCCGCCCGCGTCGTCTGGCTGGTCGGCACCGGTCAGGTCGAGCCCGCCCAGGTCCTCGGCCTGACCTTCACCAACAAGGCCGCCGGCGAGCTCGCCGAACGCGTCCGCACCGCCCTCGCCCGCGCCGGCATCACCGACCCGGACCCCTTCCCCGTCCAGCCAGCCGAAGGGTCCGCCGAGGACGCCGGCGGCGAGCCCCGTATCTCCACCTACCACGCCTTCGCCGGCCAGCTCCTGAAGGACCACGGCCTGCGCATCGGCCTGGAGCCCAGCGCCCGCCTCCTCGCCGACGCCACCCGCTTCCAGCTCGCCGCGCGCGTGCTGCGCGAGGCCCCGGGCCCGTACCCGTCCCTGACGAAGTCCCTTCCCGACCTGGTCAGCGACCTCCTCGCACTGGACGGCGAACTCTCCGAGCACCTGGTCACCCCGGCCGCGCTGCGCGCGTACGACACCGGCCTCCTCGACACCCTCGCCGGCGTCCGGCTCACCAACGACGACCTGCGCAAGGTCCCCGAGGCGGTCCGCGGCCGCCTGGAGCTCCTCGAACTCGTCGGCCGCTACCGCGCCGCCAAACGCTCCCGCGACCTGCTCGACTTCAGCGACCAGATCGCCCTGTGCGCCGAGCTGGCCACCACCCGCCCCGAGGTCGGCACCCTCCTGCGCGACGAGTTCCGGGTCGTCCTCCTCGACGAGTACCAGGACACCTCGGTCGCCCAGCGGCTGCTGCTGTCCGGACTGTTCGGCTCCGGCACCGGCCACGCCGTCACCGCCGTCGGCGACCCCTGCCAGGCGATCTACGGCTGGCGCGGCGCCTCCGTCGCCAACCTCGACGACTTCCCCGAGCACTTCGCCCACGCCGACGGCAGCCCCGCCACCCGCTTCTCCCTCAGCGAGAACCGCCGCAGCGGCGGCCGCCTGCTCGACCTCGCCAACGGCCTGGCGGCCCCCCTGCGCGCCCTGCACGAGGGGGTGGAGGCGCTGCGCCCCGCGCCCGGCGCCGAGTACGACGGCCAGGTGCGCTGCGCGCTGCTGGAGACCCACGCCCAGGAGCTCGACTGGCTGGCCGATTCCCTCGCCCACCTCGTCCGTACGGGCACCGAACCCGGCGAGATCGCGGTGCTGTGCCGCTCGGCGACCGACTTCGCGGCGATCCAGGCCGCGCTCGTCTCCCGTGACGTGCCGGTCGAGGTCGTCGGCCTGTCCGGGCTGCTGCACCTGCCCGAGGTCGCCGACCTCGTCGCGGTCTGCGAGGTCCTCCAGGACCCCGGCGCCAACGCCTCCCTCGTCCGCCTCCTCATCGGCCCGCGCTGGCGGATCGGCGCGCGCGACCTGGCCCTGCTGGGCCGCCGCGCCCGCCTCCTGGTCGCCCGCGACCCCGGCGCGGACGACGATCCCGACCACCGGCTCGCGGCCGCGGTCGAGGGCGTCGACCCCTCCGAGATCATCTCCCTGGCCGACGCCCTGGAGACCTTCCTCGACGGCGCGTCGTACGACGACGACGGACTGCCCTTCTCCCCGGACGCCCGCGTCCGCTTCGCGTACCTGGCCCAGGAACTGCGCGACCTGCGCCGCTCGCTCGCCGACCCGCTCATGGACGTCCTGCACCGGGTGCTGTCCACCACCGGGCTGGACGTGGAGCTGTCCGCCTCCCCGCACGCGCTGGCGGCCCGCCGCCGCGAGACCCTGTCCAACTTCCTGGACGTCGCGGCCGGCTTCGCCTCGCTCGACGGCGAGGCCTCGCTGCTGGCGTTCCTGGGCTTCCTGCGGACGGCGGCCCAGTACGAGAAGGGCCTGGACAACGCGCTGCCGGGCGGTGAGAACACGGTCAAGGTGCTGACGGCGCACAAGTCCAAGGGCCTGGAGTGGGACGTGGTGGCCGTACCGGGCCTGTACCGGCACGCCTTCCCGAGCGAGCAGCCGCGCGAGGCGTGGACCTCGTACGCGAAGGTGCTGCCGCACGCCCTGCGCGGCGACGCCGCGACCCTGCCGGAGGATCCGCCGTGGACCTCGGCCGGGCTGAAGGCGTTCCGCGCGGCGCTCAAGGACCACCAGTCCACGGAGGAGCTGCGCCTGGGGTACGTGACCTTCACCCGGCCCCGCTCGCTGCTGCTGGCGTCGGCGCACTGGTGGGGCCCCGCCCAGAAGCGGCCGCGTGGGCCGTCGGCGTTCCTGACGGCGCTGTACGACCACTGCGTGGCCGGCCACGGCGAGATCGAGGCGTGGGCCGACGCCCCGGACCCGGACGCCGAGAACCCGTCCCTGGCGCAGGAGGCCACCCCGGACCACGCCTGGCCCCTCCCCCTGGACCCGGCCTCCCTCGTCCGCCGCCGCCAGGCGGCGGCCCTGGTCGAATCCCACCTGTCGACCCCCCGGGACCAGCACCACGAGCCCCCGGCCGCGCCGGCTGCCGCGGCCTCCGAGGACGACCCCTTCCTCTGGCCCCCACACTGCGACGAACCGTCGTACGACGACCCCCCGTGGCCGGACGACGCCCCGTGGCCGGACGAAGCCGTGGGGCCCGACGACGCCTCCTGGCCGGACGAGGCCTCCCGGCCCGGCGAGGGCCCGTGGACGGGCGAAGCCCTCCGACCCGATGGCGGCCCGTGGCCCGATGGGGCCTCCTGGCCGGACGAGGGCGCGTGGCCCGACGACGCCCCGCGGCTCGGCGAAGCTCACCGGCCCGGCGAGGGCCCGTGGTCGGACGGCGGCGCCGTCCCAGGCCCGAGGGGTGCCCGTGACGGGGCGTTGCCCGACGCCGGTCTGTCGAAGGGCGCGGTGCCGCGTGTCGCGCGGGGCGTGGACGGGGCCGGCCACGTGGCCGGCGGTGGGGCGGCGCACGGCGCCGGGGGCGTAGCCCCGGCCGCCCCCGGCGCGGAGCAGGGCGCAGTCCTGTCCGCCCTCGGCGGGGCCGCGCCGCGCGGGGTCCGGGGCGCAGCCCCGGTTTCGGGAAGGGGCGGGGCGGGGGAAGACCCCCCGGTCACCCCCGACCCAGGTCCGCCCCGGCACGGCACCGGCCCCGGCACCGGCCCCGCACCGCAGCCCCCGTCCCGGGACGACGTCCCGCACGCCGTCCCCGCCGCCCGGGGGCCCCAGGGCCCGCACGGAGCCGACGCGCTCACCCCCGAGGACGCCCGCACCATCGCCTCCTGGGACCGTGACCTCGACGCCCTCGAGGGCGAGCTCCGGCGTACCCGCGCCGCCGTGCGCGACGTCGAGCTGCCCGCCGCCCTCTCCGCCAGCCAGCTCCTGCGCCTGGCCGCCGACGAGCAGGGCTTCGTACGCGACCTCGCCCGCCCCATGCCCAAGCCGCCGCAGCCCGCCGCCCGCCAGGGCACCCGGTTCCACGCCTGGGTCGAGTCCCGCTTCGAGGAGCTGCCCCTGCCGCTCCTCGACGTCCTCGACCCCGTCACCGAACTCCCCGGCTCCGACCAGGACGTCGCCGACGCCCATGATCTCGACGCCCTCAAGGCGGCCTTCGAGCGCAGCCCGTACGCCGACCGCACCCCGTACCGCATGGAGGTGCCGGTCCAGCTCACCCTCGCCGGCCGCGTGATCCGGGGCCGTATCGACGCCGTGTACCGCACGGAGGACGACGACGGCACCACCCGCTACGAGATCGTCGACTGGAAGACCGGCCGGACGACCGAGGCCGACCCCCTCCAGCTGGCCGTCTACCGCCTGGCCTGGGCGGAGACCACCGGCACGCTCCTGAAGAACGTCACCGCCGCCTTCCTCCACGTCCGCAGCGGCCGCGTGATCCGCCCGCGCAGACTCCCCGGCCGACGGCGCCTTGAGGCGATCCTCCAAGGCAAAACGGACACGGGCCGTGCCCACCAGGTGGACAGCTAGGCTCGTAGCCATGAGCGACACCCCGGACAGCGCCGTCCGTACGTACATCGACACGCACCGCGCCGCCTTCCTCGACGACCTTGCCGCATGGCTGCGCATCCCCTCCGTCTCGGCGCAGCCGGAGCACGCGGACGACGTACGGCGCAGCGCCGAGTGGCTCGCGGACGCCCTGCGCGGCACCGGGTTCCCGACCGTCGAGGTCTGGCCGACGCCCGGCGCGCCGGCCGTCTTCGCCCACTGGCCCAGCGGCGACCCGGACGCCCCGACCGTCCTCGTCTACGGGCACCACGACGTCCAGCCCGCCGAGCGCGCCGACGGCTGGCACACCGAGCCGTTCGAGCCGGTGGTCCGCGACGGCCGGATGTACGCGCGCGGCGCCGCCGACGACAAGGGCCAGGTGTTCTTCCACACCCTCGGCGTCCGGGCGCACCTGGCGGCGACCGGCCGCAGTGCCCCCGCCGTCAACCTCACGCTGCTGATCGAGGGCGAGGAGGAGTCCGGCTCCACCCACTTCCGCGACCTGGTCGAGCGCGAGCGCGACCGGCTCGCCGCCGACGTCGTGATCGTCTCCGACACCGGCATGTGGAACGAGACCACCCCCACCGTCTGCACCGGCATGCGCGGCGTCGCCGACTGCGAGATCGAGCTCCACGGGCCCGACCAGGACATCCACTCCGGCGCGTTCGGCGGTGCGGTCCCCAACCCCGCCACCGTCGCCGCCCGCCTGGTCGCCGCGCTGCACGACGCCGACGAGCGGGTCACCGTCCCCGGCTTCTACGACGACATCGCCGAGCTGACCGACGCCGAGCGCGAGCTCATCGCGGAGCTGCCGTTCGACGAGGCCCGGTGGCTGCGCACCGCCAAGTCGTACGGCACCCTCGGCGAGGCCGGCTACTCCACCCTGGAGCGGGTCTGGGCCCGGCCGACCGCCGAGGTCAACGGGATCGGCGGCGGCTACCAGGGCCCCGGCGGCAAGACGATCGTGCCGGCGTCCGCGCAGCTGAAGCTGTCGTTCCGGCTGGTGTCGGGGCAGGACCCGTACAAGATCGAGGCGGCCGTCACGCAGTGGATCGCGGACCGGATCCCGGACGGGATCCGGCACTCCGTCACCTTCGGCGCCCCCACCCGCCCCTGCCTGACGCCGCTCGACCACCCGGCGCTCCAGTCCGTCGTACGGGCCATGGGGCGGGCCTTCGGCGAGAAGATCCGCTTCACCCGTGAGGGTGGCTCCGGCCCGGCCGCCGACCTGCAGGACGTCCTCGGCGCGCCCGTGCTCTTCCTCGGCATCTCCGTGCCCTCCGACGGGTGGCACGCGCCGAACGAGAAGGTCGAGCTGGAGCTGCTGCTCAAGGGCGTGGAGACGGCCGCGTACCTGTGGGACGACCTCGCCGCCCACTGGACGGCCCCGGCCCCGGCCCCTGCCCCGGACGCGGACGCGGACACGGCCTCGGCACCCGCCGCCGCGTCCTCCTCGCCCTCGCCCTCGCCCGCCGCCTGAACCTGCCATACCGCCCATCACCCGGGGGAGTTGGAAGTACCTGTGAGCATCTCGACCGAGCACGCCGCACGACCCATTTCGCTCACCGCGCCGAGCGGGATCGACCGCGCCGCGCACCACCGCCTCGACGAGGCGTGGCTCGCGGCGGCCTGGAGCCACCCGACGACGCGCGTCTTCGTGGTCTCCGGCGGTCAGGTGCTGATCGACGACACCCCCGAGGGGGGCACGGAGATCGTGATGACCCCGGCCTTCGAGGCGCCGGTCACCGAGACGCACCGCTACTTCCTGGGCACGGACGAGGAGGGCGTGCGCTACTTCGCCCTGCAGAAGGACGCCCTGCCCGGCCGGATGGACCAGTCCGCGCGGGCGGCGGGCCTGCGCGAGGCCGGCATGCTGCTCTCCCCGCGCGACGCGGGCCTGATGGTCCACGCGGTCGCCCTGGAGAACTGGCAGCGGATGCACCGCTTCTGTTCCCGCTGCGGCGAGCGCACGGTCGTCGCGGCCGCCGGCCACATCCGCCGCTGCCCGGGCTGCGGCGCCGAGCACTACCCGCGCACCGACCCGGCCGTGATCATGCTGGTCACCGACGAGCAGGACCGCGCGTTGCTGGGCCGCCAGGTGCACTGGCCCGAGGGCCGCTTCTCGACGCTGGCCGGCTTCGTGGAGCCGGGCGAGTCGATCGAGCAGTCGGTGATCCGCGAGGTGTGGGAGGAGGCGGGCGTCAGGGTGGGCGAGGTCGGGTACGTCGCCAGCCAGCCCTGGCCCTTCCCGTACAGCCTGATGCTGGGCTTCACCGCCCGCGCCGTCAGCTCCGAGATCACCGTCGACGGCGAGGAGATCCAGGAGGCCCGCTGGTTCTCCCGCGACGATCTGCGCGAGGCGATCGAGGCGGGCGAGGTCCTGCCCCCGGCGGGCATCTCGATCGCGGCCCGGCTGGTGGAGCTCTGGTACGGCCGGCCCCTCCCGAAGCCCTTGTCCTGACCCGCAGGACGGCGCCGCCCCCTCGGCCCGATGGGCGGAGGGGGCGGGCGGGGGCGGCGGGGGCCTGCGGGACCCGGCGCGTCAGGCCGTGAGGGCCTGCTGGACCTGGGCCAGGCTGGGGTTGGTCATGACCGACTCGGTGCCCTGCGGCGACACGATCAGGACCGTGGGAACGGTCTGGTTGCCACCGTTGGCCTTCTCGACGAACGCCGCGGACTCAGGGTCCTGCTCGATGTTGATCTCGGTGTACGCGATGCCTTCCCGGTCCAGCTGGCTCTTCAGCCGGCGGCAGTAGCCGCACCAGGTCGTGCTGTACATCGTCACGGATCCCGTGTCCTGCATGGTGGGCGCTCTCCTGTCGGGGGTCGTGGTACGTCCTACGGGTCGAACGTACGACTCCGCTCGGACATTCCCGCACCCCCACCGAACGCCTCCGGCACCCCCGCCCGACCCGCCTCCGGCACCCCCGTCCGACCCGCTCCCGGTTTCCCCGCCCGACCCGCCGGACCCGCCCGGCGCATTCGTATGACAGACGCCACCCCCTGTGGACAAGGTTCCCGTCCGGCCCACCCGACCTGGCAGCATGGCGGGGTGACAGCAGCAACGCACTCCTCGGACTTCCCGCCCGTCGCAGACTCGGCCGACGCGGTGCTCCTGGGCCTGGACCCGGAGCAGCGCGAGGTGGCGACGACGCTGCGCGGACCCGTGTGCGTGCTGGCCGGAGCCGGCACGGGCAAGACGCGCGCGATCACCCACCGCATCGCCTACGGGGTCCGTTCGGGCCAGCTCATGCCCGCCAGTGTGCTGGCCGTCACCTTCACCAACCGCGCCGCCGGCGAGATGCGCGGCCGGCTGCGCACCCTCGGCGCGGGCGGAGTCCAGGCGCGCACGTTCCACTCCGCCGCGCTCCGCCAGCTCCAGTACTTCTGGCCCCGCGCGATCGGCGGCGAGATGCCCCGTCTCGTCGAGCGCAAGATCCAGCTCGTCGCCGAGGCCGGCGCCCGCTGCCGCATCCGCCTCGACCGCGGCGAGCTGCGCGACGTCACCGGTGAGATCGAGTGGGCCAAGGTCACCCAGACCGTCCCCGCGGACTATCCGGCGGCCGCCCTGAAGGCCGGCCGCGAGGCCCCGCGGGACATGGCCGAGATCGCCCAGATCTACGGCACGTACGAGCAGCTCAAGCGCGACCGCGGCATGATCGACTTCGAGGACGTGCTGCTCCTGACCGTCGGCATCCTCCAGGACCGGTACGACATCGCCGACCGCATCCGCGCCCAGTACCAGCACTTCGTCGTCGACGAGTACCAGGACGTCAGCCCGCTCCAGCAGCGCCTGCTGGACCTGTGGCTCGGCGACCGGGACAGCCTCTGCGTCGTCGGCGACGCCAGCCAGACCATCTACTCCTTCACCGGCGCCACCCCCGACCACCTGCTGAACTTCCGCACCCGCTTCCCGCAGGCCACCATCGTCAAGCTGGTCCGCGACTACCGCTCCACCCCGCAGGTGGTCCACCTCGCCAACGGCCTCCTCGGCCAGGCCCGCGGCCGGGCCGCCGAGCACCGCCTGGAGCTGATCTCGCAGCGCGAGCCCGGACCCGACCCGGTCTTCGCCGAGTACCCCGACGAGCCCGCCGAGGCCGAGGGCGTCGCCCGCCGCATCCGCGACCTGATCGCGGCCGGCGTCCCGGCCGGCGAGATCGCCGTGCTCTACCGGATCAACGCCCAGTCCGAGGTCTACGAGCAGGCCCTCGCCGACGCCGGCGTGCCCTACCAGCTGCGCGGCGCCGAACGGTTCTTCGAGCGCCAGGAAGTGCGCGGCGCCATCCTCACCCTGCGCGGAGCCGCCCGCTCCGGAGCCAACGACCCGCTGCTCGAGGACGTCGTCGAGCTGGCCGCCCAGGTCCGCGCCGTCCTCAGCGGCAACGGCTGGACCCCGGAGCCGCCCGCCGGCTCCGGCGCGGTGCGCGACCGCTGGGAGTCGCTGGCCGCCCTCGTCCGGCTCGCGGAGGACTTCGCGCGCAGCCGCCCCCGCGCCACCCTCGCCGACCTCGTGGTCGAGCTCGACGAGCGGGCCGCCGCGCAGCACGCCCCCACCGTCCAGGGCGTCACTCTCGCCTCCCTGCACGCGGCGAAGGGCCTGGAATGGGACGCGGTGTTCCTGGCCGGCCTCACCGACGGCATGATGCCGATCACCTACGCCAAGACCGACGACCAGGTCGAGGAGGAGCGCCGGCTGCTCTACGTCGGCGTCACCCGCGCGCGGCAGCACCTGACCCTCTCCTGGGCCCTCTCGCGGGCTCCGGGCGGCCGTGCCTCCCGTCGGCCCAGCCGGTTCCTGAACGGCCTGCGTCCGGGCTCCTCGCCCGCCGCCGCCCGGTCCGCCGCCGCGGGCGAGCGCGCCGGGCGCACGCGCGGGCGCCGCGGGCCGGTGCTGTGCCGGGTCTGCGGCAAGACGCTGACCGAGGCGGGCGAGCTGAAACTGATGCGCTGCGAGGACTGCCCGTCCGACATGGACGAGGGCCTCTACGAGCGGCTGCGGGAGTGGCGGGCCGTGCAGGCGAAGGAGCTCGGGATGCCCGCGTACTGCGTCTTCACGGACAAGACCCTGATGGCCATCGCCGAGGCCGCGCCCGGCGGGGACGGCGAGCTCGCGATGATCTCGGGAGTGGGTGTCCGCAAGCTCGAGCGGTACGGGGCCGATGTCCTGGCCATCTGCGCAGGTCAGGAGCGCGAGGGGGAGGAGCGGGACGACGCGTAGAAACTCGTCGGAAAAATAGTTTGCGCATGCCCTGCGGATCCCCATAGGTTCTTAACCACGAGAACAGCGGCTTCTTTGAAGCCCTGTTGTCGTGCTGTACTTATCCGAATACACGGGACAGGCCCACCAGCCCGTCCCCGAGACGCCGAGAGGAGGCGAGACCAGTGACCAGCTTCATGACCACCACCAAAATGACCGATCGCTCGGTCGCCGCTTCCTGCACCCTCGGCTCCACCCTGCTCGCCGCGTCCGCGCTCTCCCTCCGGGGTACCGGTCTGTCCACGATTTCCGTCGACAGCCCCGCCGTCCTGGCGACCCTGCCCGTGCGTGAGCGCAATGAGCGACCGACCCAGGCACCGGTGGCAGGAATGGAAGCCCAGGCGCACGCCTATGGCTTCGCGGCAGCCGGTGCCGGATTCAAGACGCAGCAGACGACGAAGCACCAGCACGACCTGATGTGGGCCTTCCGCGGGCTCGAACCCTGGAGTGATCCAGCCTGATCCGACGATCAGGCCGGCGCCTTCAGGGCCGCGGAACCCCACCGGGATCCGCGGCCCTTCTGTTTGTCCCCGACCGGGGACGACGGAGCGAAGGGGCCTCGGGACTGGCAAGACCAGGTACCAGCCACCCCGGCCGACCGGCCGGAACGAATCAGACGAGGAACGAAACCACCGTGCAACTCGAAGCGCACGCCCCGTCCGTACCGCAGAACCGAACGATCGCCCCGCCCGCAGTCCCGGAGGACTCCACCTTGACTCCGCTCACCGCGCTCACCGCGCTCGACGACGCCATCGAGAACCTCGGCGTGCCCGTCCCGTGCCGTACCTACGACCCGGAGGTCTTCTTCGCGGAGTCCCCGGCCGACGTCGAGTACGCCAAGTCCCTCTGCCGCACCTGCCCGCTGGTCGAGGCCTGCCTCGCCGGAGCGCAGGAGCGCCGTGAGCCCTGGGGTGTCTGGGGTGGGGAGCTCTTCGTCCAGGGTGTGGTCGTCGCCCGCAAGCGGCCGCGTGGCCGTCCGCGCAAGAACCCGGTCGCGGTATGAACGCCACCGGATTCGGAACCATCGACCGCCCTCTGACGCACGACCCCCTGAAGCAGGCCCTCATGACCCCCGCACTGATGAGCGAGCAGCCGTCCGGCTCCGCCACCGAAGACTTCATCACCACCGGCGCGATCACCTCGCGTCAGAACAGGACCCGCGAAATGCAACTCATTCCAGAAGCCCTGGCTCGCGCCCATATGGCCGACCGCATGCGTGAGGCCGAAGCCGGGCGCCGCGCCGCGCGCCTGGTCGCCGCCCGCCGCATGCAGCGGCGAGCCGAGCGCGTCTCGCTGCGCGCCCGTCGTGCGCTGGCCATGGCCGTCATGCACTGACAGCTGAACCAGGAGTACCAGCTGTCCCCGGGGGGACCGGTCCGAACAGACCGGTCCCCCCGGTGCGTTGCACCGGCCCGCACCCCCCGCGGCGATATCGTCTGGAGGTGGACCAGCCGACCCCCCGCCCCGCGCCCCCGGACTCCGCCCCCCGGACCGTCGTCTGCGCACGCTGCGGCACCCGTTCCCCCGAGGGCCCGCCGCCCACCTGGACCTGTTCCGTCGAGAACGGCACCCGCCAGTACTTCTGCGTCGACTGCGCCCGGGCCAACCTGCGCGCGATCGAAGGACGCCTCGACTCCTCCTGGTGGTGAGGCCGGTCAGTCCTCCGGCAGGAACCCCGGCAGCCAGGCCTCGAGTTCCTCACGCAACCGGACCGTTGCCCCGAGCTGACACAGGACACCGATGGTGCTCAGCGTCACGCGGTGGATCAGCAGGTAGGACGGCGGCAGGTTGATCATGCGCCCCAGCTGGTGGGCGGGGGAGCGGGGATCGGCTATCCGGGCGGCCTGACCACGGATCCAGCCGCGCGAGAAGGTGAACTCCTCCGCGTCGGCCGGTTCGATGATCGGCGCGAGGTAGTCCAGGACCGCGCTCGGTTCGAGCTCGACCGTCTCCTTCACGAAGCCCTCGGCGCACAGGTGGCCGTAGACCCCCTCCGCGTCGCCCTCCAGGGTCATCCGCAGCGCGCGGCCGATGGGCGCCGGCAGCCCGCCGGGCAGCCGGTCGACCGTGCCGAAGTCCAGGACTCCCAGCCGTATGTGGCCCTCCGGCCCGGTCACCAGACGGAAGTTGCCCGGATGTGGATCGGCGTGCAGCAGCCCGGTGCGGGCGGGCCCCGAGAAGAGGAACCGGGCCAGCAACTGGCCCGCCCGGTCCCGCTCCTCCTGGGTGCCGTCGGCGATGATCTCCGACAGCGGGGTGCCCTCCAGCCACTCGGAGACCAGCACCTGGTCCCCCTGGTGCACGACATCCGGAACGATCACATCCGGATCGCCTTGGAACTCCTCCGCGTGGATCCGCTGGGCCTCCGCCTCCAGTTCGTAGTCGAGCTCCTCCGTGACCCGGTCCCGCATCTCCGTGATCAGCGGCTTGATGTCCATGCCCGGGACCAGCGGCCCCAGCAGCCCCGCGAACCGGCCCAGCTGCTTCAGGTCCGACAGCAGCGCCTCACCGGCCCCCGGGTACTGGATCTTGACCGCCACCTGCCGCCCGTCGTGCCACACCGCCCGGTGCACCTGCCCGATCGACGCGGCCGCCGCCGGCTTGTCCTCGAACTCCTCGAACAGATCCCGCCAGTCCTCGCCGAGCCGCTCCGCCAGCACCTGGTGCACGGTCGCCGCCGGCAGCGGCGGCGCCGCCTCCTGCAACTTGGTCAACGCGGCCCGGTACGGCCCGGCGATCTCCTCCGGCAGCGCCGACTCGAAGACCGACAGCGCCTGCCCGAACTTCATGGCACCGCCCTTGAGTTCGCCGAGTGTGCGGAACAACTGCTCGGCCGTGCGCTGTTGCAGCTCGCGCGCCACTATCTCCGCCGACTTGCCCCCGATCCGCTTGCCCAGTCCCCAGGTGGCCCGGCCCGCGATGCCGAGCGGCAGCGCGGCCAGCTTGACGGTACGGGTGACCGCCTTCCGGGGTAGATCAGACATGCGCCCTCCAAGTCCCAGACTGCCTCGCCGCAAGCGGCAGTTACCCGGCCATTGTGTCCTGCGTCTCCCGCCGGGCGGTGGAGTCCCCCTCCTGGGCCCGCGCCGCCCCGCACGCGCACTCCGGGTGCCCGCCCACCAGCGCGCTCTCCCAGTGCAGTCCCGGCAGCGCGGCCTCCCACCGCGCCCCCGTCGAAGCGGGCAGCTCCCCGTCCAGGAACGCCAGCGCGTGCGCCGCCGCCAGGCCCGCCACCGCCGCCGCCAGCCCCAGGTCGCAAGCCGGCGACCCACGGCGCCGGTGCGCCGACCGCCATTGCACCAGCATCCGCGCCCACCCCGGATCCCGCGCCACCCGCTCCCGCTCCATGCACCCCGCGCACCCCGTGGCACCCGGCAGCACCAGCGGCCCCACCACCCCCGTCCCCTCCAGCACGCCCGCGTACAGATGGGGGGTGCCCGTCTCGATCCAGTCCGAAGCGCTCTCCGGGTCCGGCGCCCACGCCCCCAGCCCGTCCCGCGGCGCGACCACCACCAGCGACAGCCCCGGCTCGGCCCCCGGACCCTCCTCGGCCCGCGGTGCCCGCCCCGGAGCCGCCGCCCGCACCACCGCCCCTGCGGCCTCCGCCCGCAACCGGCCCACGCTCTGCGGCCCCAGCCCGCCCGGCGCCACGTCCCCCGCCTCCACCCGGCCCCCGTCCAGCACGTCCACCCGGCCCACCCCCGCCCCCGCCAGCACCGCCGCGATCTGTGCGCCGACCCGGCCGCTGCCGCGCACCTGCACCCGTATCGCCCGGCGGGCGGCCATCCCCCGCAGGTCCCCTCCGGGCGCCGGCCGCACCAGGGAGAGCGAGCCCAGGTCGGGCCCCAGCCGCTCCAGCACCTCGGGGCGCCGGCGCAGCGCCTGGGCCCGCGCCCCGCCCGCCGTCGCGTCGTCGATCAGCCCGGCCGCCGCCAGCCGCCGCACCAGCTCGTCCGCCTGGCCCGGCGGCAGCCCCAACGCCACCGCGTCCGCCCGGAGCAACTCCATCCCCCGGGTCCCGTCGATCCGGTCGATCAGCGACCCCGTCGCCGTGTCCACCGGACCGAGCACCACCGCATGCGCGGGAGTCACCCCGAACTGCACCGTCTGCAGATCCCGCCACGCCCGCGCCAGCGCCGGCTTCACCTTCGGATACATGACCGTCCCCCGTTCTCCGCCATCTCGCCGGCCGCCCTCGCGGACCCGCATCAGCAGAATGCCCCCACCTCCACGACCTCCTCGAAAGTTGTCCACAGGCCGCGCCCATTTGTGATACGAGATGGCGGGACTTCGGTCAGGGCCACCGGGTACCGTCGTGGCGTGTCCGCCGAACCATCGCCCCGCGCCGTCGAAGTCCGCCGGAGCGCACGCCGCCGCAGGACCGTGTCCGCCTACCGCGAGGGTGACCGTACGGTCGTGCTCATCCCTGCCCGGATGTCCGAGGCCGAGGAGCAGCGCTGGGTGGGCGTCATGCTCGACAAGCTGGCCGCGCAGGAGAGCCGGCGGACCCTCGGCGACACGGAACTCACCGAACGCGCCGACCGTTTGTCCGAGCAGTACTTCAGCGGCCGCGCCCGCCCCCGCACCGTCCGCTGGGTCACCAACCAGAACACCCGCTGGGGATCGTGCACCCCGGCCGAGGGCAGCATCCGGCTCTCCCACCGCCTGCAGGGCATGCCGGAGTACGTCGTCGACTACGTGCTGCTGCACGAGCTGGCCCACCTGCTGGTGCCCGGCCACGGCCCGCGGTTCTGGCAGCTGCTGGAGGCCTACCCGCGCACCGAGCGGGCCCGCGGCTACCTGGAGGGCGTGGCCGCCGCCGACCGGCTGCCCAAGGTCCCGGCGGCGCGCGAGGAGTGAGACTCCTTCGTGACATGTACCGGGTTCGTACCGGGCTTGGCTCGATGTCATCGATTGCCGTTAGCCTGACGAGCACGCATTCATCGTCGGGATGGGGGACGGTCGTTACGTATGGCCAGGGAATTCCAACGCGGCCACAAGGCCAAGATCAGTGATCTCACGGCAGGTACTGATCTGTACGTCGGCGTGCAGATCTCCGGCCCGGGGATGACCTTCGACATCAGCTGCTTCGGCCTCGACGCCGACGAGCGGTTGTCGGACGACCGCTACTTCATCTTCTTCAACCAGCCCAAGTCGCCGGAGGAGTCCCTCCAGCTGCTGGGCGCACAGGCCGGTGACAGCGAATCCTTCCGGGTGACGCTGGACCGCATCCCGGCGCACATCCACAAGCTGTCCTTCACCGCCACCATCGACGGCGCCGGGCAGATGTCGCAGATCGGCCCCGGCTACATCCGCATCGTCGCGGGCGGCGAGGAGGTGGTCCGCTACTCCTTCACCGGCTCGGAGTTCACCACCGAGCGCGCCGTCATGCTCGGCGACTTCTACCTCAAGGACGTCTGGCGCTTCGCCGCCGTCGGCCAGGGCTTCGACGGCGGCCTGGAGGCCCTGCTGAAGAACTTCGGAGGCGAGGTCGCCGAGGAGGAGGCCCCGGCCGCCGCCCCGGCCGTCCCGCCGCAGGCCGCGACCCCGTCGTTCGCGCCGCCAGCCTTCGCCGCCCCGCCCGGTGGGGCGCCGGCGCCCGCGGCGCCGCCCGCTCCGCAGCACCACACGCCGCCGGCCCCGGCTCCGTACGCGCCGCCGGCCCAGCCGGCCCAGCCCGTGCACACGGCGCCGACCATGGCCGCGCCCCTCGCCCCGGCGCCCGCGCCCGCCCCGCAGCACACGCCGCCGCCACCGGCCCCGGCTCCGTATGCCCAGCCGCAGGCACCACAGCAGCCGCAGGCTCCGTACGGCCAGCCGCCGCACGCCCCGCAGGCCCCCTACGGGCAGCCGCCGCAGCCCTCGTACGGCCAGGTGCCCGGCCAGCCGCCGGCCCCCGCGCCGTACGGCCAGGCCCCGCAGGCACCGCACGCCGCGCCGTACGGCCAGCCCCCGCAGGCCGCCCCGTACGGCGGCCAGCCGCCGGCCCCGGGCCTCGCCCCGCAGGCACCCGCCGCCCCCGGGCTCACCGCCGCCCTCCAGGTCTACAAGGAGACGCCGACCGGCGCCCGCTGGACCCCGCAGAACCAGCAGCTCATGCGCGTGGACCTGTCGATGGGCGGCCAGCCCGTCCTCGCCCGGCAGGGCAGCATGGTCCTCTACCAGGGCAAGGTCGACTTCAGCTACAAGGGCGCGGGCTTCGCCGGCCGCATCGTCGGCAACGCCACCGGCCAGGAGATGCAGCTGATGCGCTGCACCGGCCGCGGCCAGGTCTTCCTCGCCGAGAACGGCGCGCACCTGCACGCCATCGAGCTCCAGGGCGACGCCATCTGCGTCTCCGCCGAGAACGTCCTCGCCTTCGACGAGAGCCTCCAGCACGAGGTCCGGCGCATCGAGGGCCACGGCATCCCCGGCGGCGCGCTGTTCACCATGCAGTTCCAGGGCACCGGCACGGTCATCGTCAAGACCCACGGCGTCCCGGTCGTGCTGCCCGTCACGCCCACCACCTTCGCCGACAGCAACGCCATCGTGGCCTGGTCCGCCGGCGCACAGGTGATCATCTCCAGCCAGGTCCGGCTGCGGCGCAACGCCTACCCCGGCCACAGCGGCGAGACCGTGAACCTCCAGTTCCGCGGCGCGCCCGGCAACTTCATCGTCGTCCAGCCCTACGAGGTCTGAGGGAGCCCGTCATGAACGCAATGAACCAGCAGCTCGCGGGCTACGCCCCGACCCCCGCCGCGGCGCGCATGGAGAACCACGGCCGCGCCATGCTCAAGGTCGCCATGCAGACCGGCCACGACCTCTTCGCACGCACCGGATCGATGGTCGCGTACGAGGGGTTCGTGCAGTACGAGCCCAACCCGCCCGCCGTGCGCCAGATGGCCTCGCAATGGCTCACCGGCGAGGGCGCCCCGCTGATGAAGTGCACCGGCGACGGCCTGCTCTACCTCGCCGACTACGGCGCGGACGTCGTCGTCATCAACCTCAACAACGACGCCCTCTCCGTCAACGGCACCAACCTCCTCGCCTTCGACGCCCACCTCCAGTGGGGCGTCGAGCGGGTCAAGGGCATGGCCAAGTTCGCCGGCCAGGGCCTGTTCAACGTGCAGGTGGCCGGCACCGGCTGGGTCGCCCTGACCTCGCGCGGCACGCCGATCGTCGTCGACTGCGGCCGCGGCGACGACGAGACGTACGTCGACCCGGACGCCCTCGTGGCCTGGTCGCCCAACCTCAAGGTCAAGGGCAAGCGCAGCTTCAAGGCCTCGTCGATGATCGGCCGGGGCAGCGGGGAGGCCTACCAGATGGCCTTCTCCGGCCAGGGCATCGTCGTCGTACAGCCGAGCGAGGACAGCACCGACCGGCTCCGGGCCCGGGGCTGAGGGGGAGCGGACAGATCATGCAGAGCGCACTTTTCAGCCACACCGAGCAGCAGTCCCAGGACCGCTACGTGATCCAGAACCCGCAGCTGCTGCGGGTCTCCCTGACCGGGCAGGACGACGTCCTCGCCCGCAAGGGCGCCATGGTCGCGTACCAGGGGCTGATCGACTTCGACGGCGAGTACCAGAGCGGCAACCAGCGGCGCGCCCGCAGCCGCACCGGCGAGGGCCTCGACCTGATGCGCTGCTCCGGCCAGGGCACCGTCTACTTCGCCAACCTCGCGCAGAACGTCCACGTCGTGGACGTCGACCAGGAGGGCCTGACGGTGGACAGCGCCTACGTCCTGGCCCTCGACTCCACGCTGCACACCGAGGTCATCGCGGTCGACAGCCAGTACGGAATCTCCGGCTCGGGCAAGTACCAGCTGAACATCAGCGGCCGCGGCAAGGTCGCGCTGATGACCTCCGGCCAGCCGCTGATGCTCCAGATCACGCCCGACAAGTACGTCAACGTCGACGCGGACGCGATCGTCGCCTGGTCCACCTCGCTGCGCGTGCAGATGCAGGCGCAGACCCACTCCAGCGGGGTGTGGCGGCGCCGCGGCAACACCGGCGAGGGCTGGGAGCTCAGCTTCCTCGGCCAGGGCTTCGCGCTGGTCCAGCCCAGCGAGCTGCTGCCGCCGCAGAACGCCCAGCTCGGCCAGGGCCTCGCCGCCCAGTACGGCGTGGGGCAGCAGGGCGCCCACGCGCAGAACCAGAACAACGCCTGGAACTAGCCGGACGGTCCGGGTAGGACAGGCCGGGTACGGCGAGGGGCGGTCCCGCATCCATCGATGCGCGACCGCCCCTCGTGGCTTTCGCCGGACGCGACGCCGTCAGGGCCTGTCCGGCGGCAGGCTCACAGCCGCGCCCGCGTCGCCTCCAGCAGCCGGACGACCGAGGTGTCGGCCACGCCCGCCACCTCGTCGTACGCGAACCAGCGCAGGTCCAGCGACTCGTCGCTGATCTCCGCCACCGCCTCCGCCGGAGCGAGCGCCGCGTACTGCACGTCCAGGTGCCAGTTGCAGGGGGCCGGGATGGGGTGCCGGTCCAGCCGCACCGGTCCGCCCGGCAGCAGCGCCAGCCCCGCGGCGATGCCCGACTCCTCGCGGGCCTCGCGCAGCGCGGCCCCCGCCAGGGCGGTGTCCTCGGGCTCGCAGTGCCCGCCCATCTGCAGCCACATGCCCAGCTTCTTGTGCAGGGTCAGCAGCACCCGCCCGCGCGCCGGGTCGATCACCAGCGCGCTGGCGGTGACGTGGCCGGCCGAGCAGGGCTTGTAGACCCCGTCCGGGTGTGCCGCCAGGTGCTCCAGATACGCGTCACGGAGCTCGGGCTGGGCCTCGTACGCCTTCAGTACCAGGACCGCGTCCTCGTGCAGTGTCACTTCTGCTCGTCGCCCTTGCCCTCGTCGCCGCCCTCGTTGCCGCCCTGGTCGTCGCGCTTCTGCGCCGCCTCGCCGAGCATCTTGTCGATCTCGGAGAAGTCGAGCTGCTCGCGGTGCACGAAGCCGTCCGGGTCGTCCAGGTCGGACGCGGTCGGCAGCATGTCCGGGTGCTCCCACAGCCCGTCGCGCCCGTCCACGCCGCGCGCGTCGGTCAGCGACGCCCACAGCCGCGAGGCGTCCCGCAGCCGGCGCGGCCGCAGTTCCAGGCCGATCAGCGTGGCGAAGGTCTGCTCGGCCGGACCGCCCGAGGCGCGCCGCCGGCGCAGGGTCTCGCGCAGCGCGTCCGCCGAGGTCAGACGGGGCTTGGCGGCCTCGTGCACCACGGCGTCCACCCAGCCCTCGACGAGCGCGAGCGCGGTCTCCAGGCGGGCCAGCGCGGCCTTCTGCTCCGGGGTGTCCTGCGGCTGGAACATGCCGCCCTGGAGGGCCTCCTGCAGCTGCTCGGGGTTGCTCGGGTCGAGCTGGCCGACCACGTCCTCCAGCTTGGACGTGTCGACCTTGATCCCGCGCGCGTAGCCCTCGACCGCGCCGAACAGGTGCGAGCGCAGCCACGGCACGTGCGCGAAGAGCCGCTGGTGGGCCGCCTCGCGCAGGGCGAGGTAGAGCCGCACCTCGTCGGAGGGCACGCCCAGGTCCTTGCCGAAGGCCTCGATGTTCAGCGGCAGCAGCGCCGCCCGCCCGGCCGGCCCCAGCGGCAGGCCGATGTCGGTGGAGCCGACGACCTCGCCCGCGAGCACGCCCACGGCCTGGCCGATCTGCTGGCCGAACATGGCGCCGCCCATCGAGCGCATCATGCCCAGCAGCGGGCCCGCCATGGCCTGCATCTCCTCGGGCAGCACCTGACCCATGGCGGCGCCGACCCGCTCGGCGACCGGGTCCACGAGCTCCTTCCACACCGGAAGGGTCGCCTCGACCCACTCGGCGCGGCTCCACGCCACCGCCGTGCCGGCGCCCGAGGGCAGCGAGGTCACCCCGTCCAGCCACAGGTCGGCCAGGCGTACGGCCTCCTCGACCGCCGACTTCTCGGCGGGGCCGACGCTGGTGTCCCTCACGCCGTCCGCCGTGCCCTGCGCGACGGTCTGGCGGGCGACGTCCTTGGCCATGTCCCAGTTGACCGGGCCGCCCTCGTAGCTGAGCATCTGGCCGAGCTGCTGGAAGGCCGCCCCGAGGTCGTTCGGGTTCATCGAGCCGAACATCGCGGCGAACGGGTTGTCGGCGCCACCGGGCATGCCCGGGCCGAAGCCGAACGGATTCGCCGGCCCGCCCTGGCCACCGCCCTGGCTGCCCTTCTTCTTGCCCTCGTCGCCGTCCTCCGGCTCCTCCGGCGGAAGGCCGAATCCGAATGGGGTGTCACTCACGGGTTTCCTCGGCTCGTAGGGCCGCCGGCGGGCGCCGGCGGGCAATGGTCCGACAACACACCCAGCGTAGACACCCCACCCGCTTCCGGGCTCGGTGCTCCGCCGGCTCCTGGGCTGCGGCAGGATGGACATCACCTGGTAGGTACGCGTCACGACGTGTGCCTACTGAAGACAACCGCTGGAGACGCCTGGTGAGTTCCCCAGATCCGCAGGTTCGCGCGGCGCACGGCGCCGGAAGCCGCCCTGATCGGCACGATCAGGCGGACGGCGTTCGCCAGCCGCGAAACCCGGCCGTGCGCGGTCCGGTCGTGGCCGTGACCGGCGCCGCCGCCGGGGTCGGTGCCGCCCTGGTGGCCCGGCTCGCCGCCTCCGAGGAGGTCAAGCAGGTCGTCGCGATCGACGAGCGGCGCGGCGACTGCGCCGGGGCGCAGTGGCACGTCCTGGACGTACGGGATCCGGCCATCGCCGAGAAGCTGCGCGGCGCGGACGTCGTCGTCCACCTCGCCCTCGACCTCGACCTGGAGACCGATCCGGCGGCGCGCACGGCGTACAACGTGCGCGGTACGCAGACCGTCCTGACCGCCGCCGCGGCGGCCGGGGTCCGGCGCGTGGTGCTGTGCACCTCCGCCATGGTCTACGGAGCGCTGCCGGACAACGACATTCCGCTGTCGGAGGAGGCCGAGCTGCGGGCGACGGCCGAGGCGACCGGCGTCGGCGACCTGCTGGAGATCGAACGCCTGGGCCGCCGGGCCCCGCGCGCCCACCCCGGCCTGAACGTCACGGTGGTCCGCCCCGCCGTCCTCGTCGGCGGCACCGACACCGCGCTGACCCGCTACTTCGAGTCGCCGCGGCTGCTGGTGGTGGCCGGGTCCCGGCCCACCTGGCAGTTCTGTCACGTCGAGGACCTGGTCAGCGCCCTGGAGTACGCCGCGCTGGAGAAGGTCGACGGCGAGCTGGCCGTGGGCTGCGAGGGCTGGCTGGAACAGGAGGAGGTCGAGGAGCTGAGCGGTATCCGCCGTATGGAGCTGCCGTCGGCCGTGGCGCTGGGCGCGGCGGCACGGCTGCACCGCATCGGCCTGACCCCGTCGCCGGCCGGGGACCTCGCGTACACGATGTACCCGTGGGTGGTGAGCGTCAGCCGGCTGCACGCGGTGGGCTGGCGGCCCCGGTGGACGAACGAGGAGGTGCTGGCGGAGCTCCTGCAGGAGGTCGCGGGCCGGCACACCGTCGCGGGCCGGCGGCTGGGGCGCAAGGACGCGACGGCCGCGGGCGCCGCGGGCGCGACGGTCGCCCTGCTGGGCGCGGCCGCGGTGGTCCGCCGGGCCCGCAGGCGGCGCGGCATCTGAGTCCCGCCTGTGCCGCCCCCGCCGCCCACGCCGCCCCGGCCGGCGCGGCGGGGGCGGCGCGGCGGCGGCACCTTCCAGCCGCGCCCCCGCCTGTAGGAGGCTCCACACGCGCTCCGGCGGCACCGGTCGATCCGGCTATTCCGGGATGCCGGGGCGTGGTGCACGATGGCGGTATGGCACCGCACTTCGACCACCCCGGTGAGCAGGCCGCATCCGACCCGATCCGGCTGCTGGACATCCGTGACGCCCCGCTCTCGCTGGACGAGGTCTTCCGGGCCGTCGGCGACGACGAGACCGGCGGGACCACGCTCTTCGTCGGCACGGTGCGCAACCACGACGGCGGGGCCGACGTCGACTCCCTCGGCTACTCCTGCCACCCCTCGGCCCTCGCCGAGATGCGCCGCGTCGCCGAGCGCGTCGTCGCCAAGTACCCCGTGCGCGCCCTGGCCGCGGTCCACCGCGTCGGCGACCTCGGGGTGGGCGACATCGCCGTCGTCGTCGCCGTGTCCTGCCCGCACCGCGGCGAGGCCTTCGAGGCCTCCCGGATGCTGATCGACGACCTCAAGCACGAGGTGCCGATCTGGAAGCACCAGCGGTTCTCCGACGGCACGGAGGAATGGGTCGGAGCGTGCTGAACGGGGCACACCGCCACCCGTACGGTCCCGCAACACGCCCTCGATTTGCGTAACCGCGCCCCGGGCCGGAGCGTTGACGTCACGAACCACACGCTCTTGGGGTAGGGAGGCAGGCCATGGCGTCACTGGCGTGGTTGCTCATTCCGCTGTTCGCCGCGATCGGGGCGGCGATATGGGGCAGCTGGGCGGCCCGCGACCGCACACAGGGGGACATATCCGAGCTCGCTGGCTACGCGCGCTTCCGCGAGGCCATGGACAGGGAAGCCACGGACAGGAACGGCCAGGCCTCCCGGGCCGCGGCGCACTCCGGTTCCGACGCCGTCTGAGGCGGTCCGAGGCGGTCCGAGGCGGTCCGAGGCGTCCGACGCGTCCCGTGAGAATCCCCTGAGAGTCCGGCGTACGGGCCCCGTACGGACCGGCCCCAGGGGTCGCTCGCCGAGGCCGTCCCGTACTGTCGAGCCATGCCACGCCGCACCGCGACGATGCTCGCCTCCACGCTCATGCTGTTCGCGCTGCTGTGCGCCGGAGTCTTCCTCAAGGTCCCGTACTCCGAGATGAGCCCGGGGCCGACGTTCAACACCCTCGGTGACTCCCGGGGCGAGCCGGTGCTGCAGATCTCGGGGCACCAGACGTACCCCACCAGCGGAAATCTGAACATGACCACGGTGCGCGTCACCGGCGCGGACTACGAGATGAACCTGCTGGAAGCGGTCCACGGCTGGATCTCGGGCAAGAACATCGTCGTCCCGCACGAGAACCTGTATCCCAACGGCAAGACCGACAAGGAATCCACGCAGGAGAACGCCGAGGAGTTCAGCCAGTCGCAGGAGAGCGCGAAGGTCGCCGCCCTCAAGCAGATCGGCATCCCGGTCACCGCGCGCGTGGTGGTCTCCTCCGTCGTCAAGGGCAGCCCCGCCGAGGGCAAGCTGCACGCCGGTGACGTGGTCAAGGCCGTCGACGGGACCGCCGTGAAGGTGCCCGAGGACGTCGCCAAGCTGGTCACCAAGCACAAGGCGGGCGAGCCGGTCGAGTTCACGGTCGTCCCCGCCAAGGACGCGGCCGCCGCCGAGAAGGCCGGCAAGGAGCCCGAGGGCAGCGAGAAGATCGTGATCAACACGGCGCCCGCCGAGGGCGACGGCCACGCGATCGTCGGCATCCGGGCCGGAACCGACCACACCTTCCCGTTCACCGTGGACATCAAGCTCACCGACGTCGGCGGCCCCAGCGCCGGCCTGATGTTCGCGCTCGGCATCGTCGACAAGCTCACCCCGGGCGAGCTGACCGGCGGGAAGTTCATCGCGGGCACCGGCACCATCGACGACAACGGCAAGGTCGGCCCCATCGGCGGCATCCAGATGAAGACCATCGCGGCCCGCGCGGCCGGCGCCCGGTACTTCCTCACGCCCGCCGAGAACTGCGCCTCGGCCGCGTCCTCCGCACCGGACGGCCTGACCCTGGTGAAGGTCGGCACGATCGACGACGCGATGAAGGCGCTCGAGAAGATCGGCAAGGGGGACACGGCCGGGCTGACGCAGTGCACGGTGAAGTAGCACGCGCGTACCGGCCGTGACCGAGGAGACCGGCCCCCCGAGGTGTCCGGCGGGCCGGGGGACCGAGCCGGCGGGCCGGGGGACCGGTCCGCCGGGCACCGTCAGGTGAAGGTCGCCGCCAGCGCCTCCGCCAGGCCAGGCACCAGCCCGGCCCCGGTCAGGACCTCGCTCGCGGAGTCCTTCTCCCGCAGCCGTACGGCCGACTCGCGCGAGCCGTCGCGCAGCACGGCCACCGTCAGGCGGACCTCCTGCCGCTCCGGGTGCCCGGCGACCCACTTGGCCAGCTGCTTGTCGTTCATCCCCGTCGGTACGGCGGCCTCCGCGGACGGCGGCAGCATCAGCCGCTCGACCGTGAGCGCGCAGCCCACGACCGAGTCGGGCCAGGCGATGGTGCCCAGGAACTTGTCCAGAGCGGTCCCGGCGGGCAGCTCGTCCTGCTCGACCGGGGTGTAGTGGGCCTTGCCCGCGTCGTCGTGGTCGGGGCCGAGCTGGCGGGCGAGCCGGGGCTCCTGCGAGCGCAGCCTGGCGGTGTCGACGAGGGCGAACAGCCGGGCGGGCCGGTCCCAGCCGAGGGTGGAGGCGTACTCGTCGATTTCGAGTACCGCACGGGTCAGCGGGCTGGCCGCCATCGGAGTGCCGGAGGGGGAAACGTTGGACATGGACAACATCCTGCCTCGTTTCCCCCGCATACCGGGAACTGACTAAGGCCTCCGTAAGTTGCATGAGTGGGCCGTACCATCAGGGCCCGCAAGCAGACACTCGCGACTTTCGAGGTGCGCACCTTGGCTTTCCAGATGCCGGACCGCGGCGGAGGCCCCTCCGGGCCACGGATCAGAGTCGGCCGCCCGTCCCGGCGCGCCCGCACTCTTCTCATGACCCTGGGCGTCCTCGCCGTCCTGGCCATGGCCTTCATCATGTTCGCGGGCTTCTGGACCGACTGGCTCTGGTTCCGCTCGGTGAAGTACTCCACGGTCTTCACCACCACCCTGTGGACCAAGATCGGGCTGTTCGCCGTGTTCGGCCTGCTGATGGCCGGTGCCGTCGGGCTGAACATCTGGCTGGCCCACCGGCTGCGGCCGCCGCTGTCGGCGATGTCGGTGGAGCAGCAGAGCCTCGACCGCTACCGGATGAGCATCGCGCCGTACAAGAAGTGGCTGCTGCTGGGCATCGCCGCGCTCGTCGGCCTGATCGCGGGCGCCTCGGCGGCCGGCCAGTGGAAGACCTGGCTGATGTACATGAACGGGGTGCCGTTCGGTACGAAGGACCCCCAGTTCAACCTGGACGTGTCGTTCTACGCGTTCGAGCTGCCCTGGTACCGCTTCCTGCTCGGTTTCGGCTTCGCCGCCGCCGTGCTCTCGCTGATCGCCGCCGCCGTCGTGCACTACCTGTACGGCGGGCTGCGCCTGACCAGCCCCGGCGCCCGCGCCACCGCCGCGGCCACCGGGCACCTGTCGGTGCTGCTCGGCCTCTTCGTCACGCTCAAGGCCGTGGCGTACTGGCTCGACCGGTACGGCCTGGCCGTGAAGTCCAGCGACTTCAAGGCGGCGGACAACTGGACGGGCCTGCGCTACGTCGACGCCAACGCCTACCTGCCGGCCAAGACCATCCTCTTCTGCATCGCCGCGATCTGCGCCGCGCTGTTCTTCGCGACGCTGTGGCGCCGCACCTGGCAGCTGCCGGTCATCGGCTTCGGCCTGATGGTGCTGTCGGCGATCCTGATCGGCGGGCTCTACCCGGCGATCGTGCAGAAGTTCCAGGTCCAGCCGAACGAGCAGGCCAAGGAATCGCCGTACGTCGAGAAGAACCTCAAGGCGACCCGGGACGCGTACGGGATCGCCGGGACCGAGGTCAAGGACTATCCGGGCGTCCCGCGGAGCGAGGACAAGACGAAGCTGCGGCAGGCCGCCGACACCACGGCCAGCATCCGCCTGCTCGACCCGAACATCGTCTCGCCGGCGTTCCAGCAGCTCCAGCAGGTCAAGGGCTACTACGCCTTCCCGTCCACGCTGGCCGTGGACCGCTACAGCGGGCAGGACACCGTCATCGGGCTGCGTGAGCTGAACATCGGCGGCATCCCGAAGAACAACTGGATCAACGACCACTTCCGCTACACCCACGGTTACGGCGTGGTCGCGGCCAAGGGCACCACGGCCGCGGCCGACGGCTCGCCCGACTTCACCCAGTCCGACCTGCCCTCCAAGGGACAGTTCGGCACGGACTTCGAGCAGCGCATCTACTACGGCGAGCAGACGAAGCAGTACTCGATCGTCGGCGGTCCGCAGAAGGAGCTCGACTACTCCGACGACAAGGGCGAGAAGGAGACGCGGTACGAGGGCAAGAGCGGCGTCAGCCTCGACAACCCGGTCAACCGCGCCGCGTACGCGCTCGCCTTCAGCGAGCCCCAGATCCTGTACTCGGGCGCCATCGGCGAGGGCTCGCGGATCCTGTACAACCGCACGCCCAAGGAGCGCGTCGAGGCCGTCGCGCCGTGGCTGACCATCGACGGCGCGCCGTACCCGGCGGTCATCGACGGCCGGGTCAAGTGGATCGTCGACGCGTACACGACGTCCAACGGCTACCCGTACGCCTCGCGCACCACGCTCGGCCAGTCGACGGCGGACTCGCTCACCAACAGCCAGCGGGCGGTGGTGGCCCAGGAGAACCAGGTCAACTACATCCGCAACTCGGTGAAGGCCACCGTCGACGCGTACGACGGCACGGTCAGCCTCTACCAGTGGGACACCCAGGACCCGGTCCTCAAGACCTGGATGAAGGCGTTCCCGGGGACGGTCAAGCACAAGGACGAGATCCCCAAGGCGCTCAAGGACCACCTGCGCTACCCGCAGGACCTCTTCAAGGTCCAGCGCGAGCTGCTGACCCGCTACCACGTCACCGACCCGCAGACCTTCCTCAGCGGCAGCGAGGCGTGGGCGGTCCCGGACGACCCGACGACCAAGGCAGGCACGGCGGTCCCGCCGTACTACCTGTCGATGAAGATGCCGGACCAGAAGGAGAAGGACCAGGTCTTCTCCCTCACCACCACGTTCACGCCGAACGGGCGGCCCAACCTGAGCGCCTTCATGGCGGTCAACGCCGATCCGGGCACGGCCGACTACGGCAAGATCAGCATCCTGAAGCTGCCGACGAGCCGGCCGGTGGACGGTCCCACGCAGGTGCAGAGCAAGTTCAACTCCGAGCCCAAGATCGCCGAGTCGATCCGTCTGCTGCGCGGCGGCGACTCCGAGGTCGAGTACGGAAACCTGCTCGCGGTGCCGCTGGACGGCGGGATGCTCTACGTCGAGCCGGTCTACGTCCGCAGCTCCGGCCTGAAGTACCCGCTGCTGCGCAAGGTGCTGGTGACCTACGGCGGCCAGACGGCCTTCGAGGACACCCTGGAGAAGGCGCTGAACGTGGTCTTCGGGGCCGAGGCGCCGACGGTGCCCACCACGCCGACCCCGCCCACGACCCAGCCGGGCGACGGCACCGCCAAGCCGCCGGTCACGCAGGACCCGACCGTCAAGGCGGCGCTCTCCGATGCGCAGAAGGCCATCGAGGACGCCGACAAGGCGCGGCAGGCCGGTGACTGGGCCGCGTACGGCAAGGCGCAGGAGGACCTGAAGGCGGCGCTGAAGCGGGCGATCGACGCGGAGGCGAAGCTGACGCCGCCGGCGCAGGCACCGAAGCCGGGCGGATAGCGGCGGCGGAAACGGATGCAAGGCTTTGTTCCGCGTCGTGATACCTTGGTTTCACCGACGCGGGGTGGAGCAGCTCGGTAGCTCGCTGGGCTCATAACCCAGAGGTCGCAGGTTCAAATCCTGTCCCCGCTACTGCAGATGAAGGCCCGGATCCTTGGGATCCGGGCCTTTGTCGTGCCTGTTGCGCGACGGTCTCGTGCCTGTGACGGGACCGGGACGGACACGGTGTCGCTGGGGCGGGTGAGTTGGGATCGCCGCGTGTTTGACTTGTCTCTCTGTGGGCATGTCGACAAAACGCTGTAGGGACGACCTCACTGGCTGCGACATACCAGGTGTACGCGGGTAGCAGGTGATGCGACGATGGGATTTATGGGGGACAGGTCAACTCTGCTGGAGACAGGGCGGTTTGTGCGGGCGGAATCCAAGGAGGCCAACGAGGCGGCTTCGGCCGTGGACACGGACAACGCACTGACCGATGCGGCGTTCGTGGACACGGTGCTCGGCGACGGCGATGCCGCCGACGCCGAGCTGGAGGCGCGCCACCGTGCTGCCGCCGACAAGGGCGACCCGGGCGCGATGAGCGTGCTCGGGGCGCTGCTGCTGCGCCGCGGGGACCTGGCGGGGGCCGAGCCGTACCTGCGCGGGGCGACCGCCGAGGGTGACCGGGCCGCCGCGAACAACCTGGGCGTCCTGCTGCACCAGCGGGGCTACCCCGACGAGGCCGCGGGCTGGTGGCGCGTCGCCGCCGTCGCCGGGTCGGCGCCCGCCGCGCACGCGCTGGGCCGGCACTTCCGCGAGCGCGGCGACGAGCCGGCCGCCGAGTACTGGCTGCGGCAGGCGGCGGAATCCGGTCATGCGCTGGGCGCGTACGGGCTGGCCGACCTGCTGGAGCACCGCGGCGACAAGGGCGCCGAGCGGTGGCTGCGGGCCGCCGCCGAGCAGGGGCACCGCGAGGCGGCGTACCGGCTCGCCCGGATCCTGCGCCGCCGGGAGCCGACCGAGGCCGAGCAGTGGTACCGGCAGGCCGCGGCGCGCGGCCACCGCCGGGCCGCCCTGCACCTGGGCGCGCTGCTGGAGGCGCGTGGCGAGCTGAAGGAGGCGGGGCGCTGGTACCTGACCTCGGCCAAGCAGGGCGAGGCCCGCGCGGCCTGCGCCCTGGGCTTCCTGCTGCGGGACGCCGGGGACGAGGACAACGCCGCCGCCTGGTGGCACCGGGCCGCCCAGGACGGCGACGGCAACGCCGCCAACGCGCTGGGCGCGCTGCACGCCGCCCGCGGCGAGACCCAGACCGCCGAGCGCTGGTACCGGGCCGCCATGGACGCGGGCGACCAGAACGGGGCGTACAACCTCGCTCTGCTGTGCGCCGCGCAGGAGCGGACGGCGCAGGCCGAGCAGTGGTACCGGCGGGCCGCGTACGCCGGCCACCGGGAGGCCGCCAACGCGCTGGCGATCCTGCTGCTGCAGGGCGGCGACGCGGCGGGGGCAGAGCCGTGGTTCTCCAAGGCGGCGGAGGCGGGCAGCGTGGACGCCGCGTTCAACCTGGGCATCCTCTTCGCCAGCCGCGACGAGGACGAGATGGCCCTGCGCTGGTACGAGCGCGCGGCCGCGGCCGGGCACACCGACGCCGCGCTCCAGGTCGGTATCGCCCTGGTCCGCGACGGCGAGGAGCAGGCCGCCGAGCGGCACCTGCGCTGCGCGGCGGGCGGGGGCAGCGCGGAGGCCGCGTTCCGGCTGGCCGCCCTGCTGGAGTCGCTGGCCCCGCCCCCGGAGGCGCCCGCGCTGGGCGAGCCGGTCGCGGGTCCGCGCAGCGAGAGCGAGGAGTGGTACGAGCGGGCGGCCGAGCAGGGCCACCGGCGGGCGCAGGTCCGGGTCGGCATGCTGGCCGCCGGGCGCGGCGACCTGGCCGTGGCGGCCCGCTGGTACCGCGAGGCGGCGGAGGCGGGCTCGCGCAACGGGGCGTTCAACCTGGGCCTGCTGCTGGCGCGCGAGGGCAGTGAGCCCGAGGCGGCCCTGTGGTGGACCCGGGCCGCGGTCGCGGGCCACGGCCGCGCGGCCCTGCGGCTGGGGCTGCTGGCGGCGCGCCACGGGGACCTGGCGGAGGCGCAGAAGTGGTGCGTCCGCGCCATGGAACTGGGCCCGTCCGAAGTGGCGGCCCGCGCGGCCCGCCTCCGCGAGGCCCTGGCGGCAGAACTGTCGGCGTAACCCGCCCCCCGGCCCGGACGCCCCTCGCTGGTCCGCCCCCCCGGGGGCGCACCCCCCGGGGGCGCACCCGCCGGGGGCGGAACCCGCCCCCGAGCGTGCCCACCCCCGGGGAACCCGCCCCCGAGCCGTACCTGCCCCTGGGGGGAACCGGCCCCGGGGGAACCCGGCCCGGGTGTGCCCACCCGGGCCGTTCTCCCTCCGGCCGTTCTCCCTCCGGCTGTTCTCCCCTCGGGCGTTCCCCCTGGCCGCACCCGCCCCGGGACCACCCCCGGGCGGAACCCGCCCCGGGCCGCTCGGTGCCCTCTCGCGGGTCGCACCCATCCCTTGTCCCCGTCTCCCGGGGGCGTTGGGGGCGGTCGTCCTGGTCCGTCCGGTTTCGCGGGGCCGGGAGTCGGTGGGGTCAGGCGGGTGGGGTGGGGAGGGGGATCACCTCGTGGGTGCAGAGCCGGCGTGTCGAGCGTTCGTAGCCGTAGCGCAGGGCCAGGGGGGAGTACGGCCTCGTGCACGCGGCGGCGCACCGGGCTCGGGGTCTTCGCGTCGCGGTTGCCGGACGCCGCGCGGAGCGTCCGGGCGAGCGCGGGCGGCGCAGCGCGTCGTACGCGGTCAGGGCGGCGGGGACCGACGGGGCCGTGGCCACGCAGCGGGCCAGGGTCACCGCGTCCTCGATCGCCATCGAGGCGCCCTGCCCGGCGCCGACGGGGTGGGCCGCGTCCCCGATCAGGACCGTCCGCCCGTCGTACCGCACCGCGACCTCGGCCAGCTTGTGCGTGAGGGTCGCGCGGTGCGTCCGCGTCGCCGCCGCGAGCAGCGCCGACGGCACCGCCTCGTGGCGCTAGAGCGCGCCCAGCGCGGACAGGGACGCCGCCGCCGGGTCCGGCGGCCGCGGCGAGGCGACCTGGGCCGACCGCCACACCGTCCCGTCCGGCGCCGGCAGGTACAGGAACGCGCCGGCCCGGGCGAGGACCATGTGGAAGGTGGCCGCGCCGACGACCAGGTCCGCGTCCGGGCCGAGGCCGGCGGGGTCCTCGACGCGCCGCCCGGTGACGGTACGGGCCCCGCCCGCCGCGCCTCCCCGCGCAGCACCTCCACCAGCCGCCCCGCAGCAGCGTGACGCGGCGCAGGCCGTCCGAGGACGGCCTGCCGCGCGGCACGACCCCCAGCGTCCGCCCCGCCGACGAGAGCATCCGCAGGTCGGTGACCTCGAAGCCGGCCGCCCGTACCGCGTCCGCGCAGCCCAGCGCGTCGAGCGCACGCATCCCGTTCACGGCGAGGCTCAGGAACGATCCCACGAGGCGGCGCGCCGGCTGTTCCTGGAGGGCGGCTACCCGAACACGAAGATCACCGGCATCACCCGGGCCGCCGGTCGCTCCACCGGCGCCTTCCACGAGCACTTCGCGAGCAAGGACGAGCTGCTCCAGGCCCTGATGCGGGACATGGGGGCGCAGGTCGACGAGGCCGTCGGCGCCGCTGACCACCCGCGTGAGCACGACCTCGCGCGAGCGGGGCCAGGACCTGCCCGGCGACCCGGAACTGGTCGCCGCCGCCACCCTCACCGCGCTGCTGCACCGAGGGCTCGCCGGTTAAGCGATTTGCATCTGTCGGGGGGCGTCACGTAACGTTGGGTTCACCGACGCGGGGTGGAGCAGCTCGGTAGCTCGCTGGGCTCATAACCCAGAGGTCGCAGGTTCAAATCCTGTCCCCGCTACTGAAGCCGAAGGCCCGGATCCTCAAGGATCCGGGCCTTCGGCGTTTGTGCAGACGTAGAGGGAGGGAGAGGGGGCGGGCCGCTCTGCGGCCCGCCCCCTCTCCCTCAGCCTCGCGTCGCGGCTCTCAGGCCGTCGCCGCGCAGTTCGGGCAGATCCCGCGGTACGTCACCTCGACGCCCTCGACCGTGAAGCCGAAGCGCTCCGAGTCGGGCAGGTCGGCCAGCGGGTTGCCCGCCGGGTGGACGTCGCGGATCGCGCCGCAGCGGGCGCAGACCAGGTGCTGGTGCGGCCGGTGGGCGTTGGGGTCGTAGCGCTTGGCGCGGCGGTCCGTGGACACCTCCAGGACCTCGCCCAGGGACACCAGCTCGCCCAGGGTGTTGTACACGGTCGCCCGGGAGATCTCCGGCAGCCGGGCCACGGCGCGGGCGTGCACCTCGTCGGCCGTCAGGTGGACGTGGTCGCCGTCGAGCACCTCGGCCACGACGCGGCGCTGCGCCGTCATGCGCCAGCCGCGTCCGCGAAGTCGTTCCAGCAGGTCACTCATGTACGCCAGCCTAGCAGCGAGGGGACCTGGTGCAGTTCAGGACTGCATTCGGAATTGGATGTTTATTTGGATTAGACAAAGTCCAATGTAGGCTCGGTCCCACCGCAACGAACCACACGCAGGAGGCGCACGTGACGCACGGACCGCTCACCACGGAGGCCGGGGCTCCGGTCGCGGACAACCAGAACAGCGAGACGGCGGGCGTCGGTGGTCCGGTCCTGGTCCAGGACCAACTCCTGCTGGAGAAGCTCGCGCACTTCAACCGCGAGCGCATCCCGGAGCGCGTGGTGCACGCCCGCGGCGCCGGCGCGTACGGCACCTTCACGCTGACGCGCGACGTCTCGCGGTGGACCCGGGCGGCGTTCCTGTCCGAGGTCGGCAAGCAGACCGAGACCTTCCTGCGCTTCTCCACCGTAGCGGGCAACCTGGGCGCGGCCGACGCCGTGCGCGACCCGCGCGGCTGGGCGCTGAAGTTCTACACCGAGGAGGGCAACTACGACCTCGTCGGCAACAACACCCCGGTGTTCTTCATCAAGGACGCCATCAAGTTCCCGGACTTCATCCACACCCAGAAGCGCGACCCGTACACCGGCTCGCAGGAGCCGGACAACGTCTGGGACTTCTGGGGCCTGTCGCCCGAGTCCACCCACCAGGTGACCTGGCTCTTCGGCGACCGCGGCATACCGGCGTCCTACCGCCACATGAACGGCTACGGCTCGCACACGTTCCAGTGGAACAACGAGGCCGGCGAGGTCTTCTGGGTCAAGTACCACTTCAAGACCGACCAGGGCATCAGGAACCTCACCCAGGCCGAGGCCAACCGGCTCGCCGGCGAGGACCCCGACAGCCACCAGCGCGACCTGCGCCAGGCCATCGAGCGCGGGGACTTCCCCACCTGGACCGTGCAGGTCCAGATCATGCCCGAGGCCGAGGCGGCGACGTACCGCTTCAACCCGTTCGACCTCACCAAGGTGTGGCCGCACGAGGACTACCCGCCGATCGAGATCGGCAAGCTGGAGCTCAACCGCAACCCGGAGAACGTCTTCGCCGAGGTCGAGCAGAGCATCTTCAGCCCCGCCCACTTCGTCCCCGGCATCGGCCCGTCCCCCGACAAGATGCTCCAGGGCCGGCTCTTCGCGTACGGCGACGCCCACCGCTACCGCGTCGGCATCAACGCCGACCACCTGCCGGTGAACCGCCCGCACGCCACCGAGGCGCGCACCCACTCCCGTGACGGCTTCCTCTACGACGGCCGCCACAAGGGCGCGAAGAACTACGAGCCGAACAGCTTCGGCGGACCGCACCAGAGCGGCCGTCCGCTGTGGCAGTCCACCCCGGTCACCGGCGGCACCGGCAACCACGCCGCCGCGGTGCACGCCGAGGACACCGACTTCGTCCAGGCGGGCAACCTCTACCGGCTGATGTCGCCGGAGGAGCAGGCCCGGCTGATCGAGAACCTGTCCGGCTTCATCGCCAAGGTCTCCCGCGACGACATCGCCGAGCGGGCGATCGGCAACTTCCGCCGGGCGGACGACGACTTCGGCAAGCGGCTCGACGCCGCGGTCCAGGCCCTGCGCGGCTGACCGGACCGCTCGCCGAGGCAAGGCGACGGGCCGGGACCCCGGGACTGCCCGGGGTCCCGGCCCGCCGTCGTTACGCCGGCACCCCGCGGCGCTCGGGGACCCAGCAGCGGATGATGTCGCGGACCGAGACGATCCCCACCGGACCGCCGTGCTCCAGGACGATCAGATGCCGGAAGCCGCCGTGGGCCATCGCCTCGGCGGCATCCAGCAAGGTGGCCTCGGGGGTGCAGAACACCACGTTGTTCGTGGTGTGCGCGCCCACGGTCTCGCGGTCGGGGTCGTGCCCCGCACCGATCGAATTGAGGATGTCGCGCTCGGTCAGGATGCCGACCCCGCTGTGCTCGGGGTCGAGGACGACGGCCGCGCCGACGCGGCGGCCGGACATCAGGCCTGCGGCCTGTCGGAGGGTGTGTGCGGGTCCGAGGGTCAGGATCAGGGTGCTCATGGCGTCACGGACGAGCATGGAGAGAGCCACCTCCTAGGGTGAGAACCCCCGCTCGGGCGGAGCGCTTAGAGAAAGCATTCACAAGCGCACAAGCGGAGGATTCTCAGATTCCCACGACCACACAGGGTCAACAAGAGGGCGCGTTCAGTCGCGCGGGCGCACGTACTCCAGCATCTGGTCGTGCAGCAGGCCGTTGGAGGCCGCCGCGTTGCCGCCGTGCACTCCGTCCACGCCGTCGAGGCTGGTGAACCGGCCGCCGGCCTCCTGGACGACCACCGCGATCGCGGCCATGTCCCACAGGTTCAGCTCCGGCTCCGCGCACAGGTCCAGCGAACCCTCGGCGACCATCATGTACGGCCAGAAGTCCCCGTAGCCGCGGGTGCGCCAGCACGCCCGCGTCAGGTCCAGGAACCCGGGCAGCCGGCCCTGCTCCTCCCAGCCGCCCAGCGAGGAGTACGCGAACGAGGCGTCGCCCAGCGAGGCGACCTTCGAGACGCCGATCCGGGTCTCCTCGCCGAGGGCGCCCCCCGCGAACGCGCCCGCACCCTCGGCGGCCCACCAGCGGCGGCCCAGCGCCGGGGCGGACACCACGCCGACGACCGGACGGAACCGGCCGTTCTCGTCCTCCTCCATCAGGGAGATCAGCGTGGCCCAGACCGGCACCCCGCGGACGTAGTTCTTGGTGCCGTCGATCGGGTCGACGACCCAGCGCCGCGGACCGCTTCCCACGAGGCCGTACTCCTCGCCGAGGATCGCGTCGGACGGCCGCGCCTCCTCGATCAGGCGCCGGATCACGGCCTCCGTCTCGGTGTCCGCCTCGCTGACCGGAGTCATGTCCGGCTTGGTCTCCACCTTGAGGTCGAGGGCCTTGAAACGGGCCGTCGTGACCTGGTCGGCAGCGTCGGCGAGAGCGTGGGCAAGGCGCAGATCATCGTCATACTCGGGCATGGCCGAACAGTATCGGCACCCTTCCGGCCGGACCACACGGACCGTCTTGACACGGCGTCAGAGCACGTCAACTCTGGCGGGAAAGCGTGGGGAGGCGAAGATGCCGGCAGCGCGGGAGGCCTTGCTGGAGGCGGCCGGAGCGGCGCTCGTGGCGCGCCCCTGGACGGCCGTGCGGATGGTCGAGGTGGCGGCCGCGGCCGGGGTGTCGCGGCAGACGCTCTACAACGAATTCGGCGGAAAGGAAGGGCTCGGGCGCGCCCTCGTGCGCCGCGAGACCGACTGGTACCTGGCCGGCGTGGACCGCGCGCTGGCCCCGCCCGCCCGGCCCGAGGAGCGGCTGGCGGCGCTGGCCGACTGGACCGTGCGGGCCGCCCGCGAGCACCCCCTGGTCCGGGCGGTCCTGACGGGCTGCTGGGACAGCCGGCTGCCGCCTGCCGTACCGGCGGGCACCTCGTGGTCGGGCGCGGCCACCGGGCCGCCGGGGCCCGGGGAGATGGCCCGCGCGGTGCGCGACCGGGCGGCGGCGGCGCTGTCGTCGGCGCCGGAGGCGGGCGGGTCCGGCGGATCCGCGGCCGCCGGCGTGCGCCAGTGCGAGCTGGCGGTACGGCTGGCGCTCTCCTACGTCATCGCCCCGCCGCTGGACCCCGCGGACCCGGACCTCGTCACGCTCCTCGCGCCCTGACCGCACGCCCCCGCCACCCGGTCCCGCCACCCGGTCCCGCACCCTGACCGCACTCCGCCGAGGCCGCCCGGGCCCGCTCAGTGGCTGCCGCCCGACAACTGCAGGCCGATCACCCCGATGATGACCAGGGAGATCGAGACGATCTTCAGGGTGGAGACCAGATCGCCGAGGAAGACCATGCCGTAGATCGCCGTCCCGGCCGCGCCGATCCCCGTCCAGACCGCGTACGCCGGGCCCACGTCGAGCTTCTTCAGCGCCAGCGTCAGCAGGCCGAAACTTCCGAGCGCGAAGCACGCGAAGGCGATCGTCGGCCACAGCCGGGTGAACCCGTGGGACAGTTTCAGGCAGACCGCGAACCCGGTCTCCAGGATTCCCGCGACCACGACCAGCAGCCACGCCATGTCGAATGCCTCCCCGCGTCACGTGACACGGCCGTCGCCCCGACCTCGCGCCACTTGGTGCGATTATGCATTTACCAGACATGGCGCCCGGCAAACGTCGGCCCTGGACGTCAGTCGCCCTCGCGGCGCTCGCGCGTCGCCAGCAGCCGCCGCAGCGAATACAGCCGGGCCGGCTCCGCGTGACCCTGCTCCACCCACTCGTCCAGCGCGCAGTCCTTCTCGTCGTGGCTGCACGCCCGCGGGCAGTTCTCCGTCCCCGGCACCAGGTCCGGGAAGGCCAGGATCACCCGCGACGGATCCACGTGGTGCAGACCGAACGACCGCACGCCCGGGGTGTCGATCACCCACCCCTCCACCCCCGGCAGCGGCAGCGCCAGCGCCGAGGTGGTGGTGTGCCGGCCGCGCCCGGTGACCGCGTTGACGTGGCCCGTGGCCCGCCTGCGGTCCTCCGCCACCAGGGAGTTGACCAGCGTGGTCTTGCCGACGCCCGAATGGCCCACGAACGCCGTGATCCGGCCCGCCAGCCGCTCGCGCACCCGCGCCGCCGCGTCCCCGGTCTCCAGCTCCTCGCGGTTGGTCACCACGTAGTCCACACCGAGCGTCGCGTACGTCTCCAGCAGCTTCTCCGCCGGCGCCAGGTCCGACTTCGTCAGCACCAGCAGCGGCTCCAGACCCGCGTCGTACGCCGCCACCAGACAGCGGTCGATCATCCGGGGCCGCGGCTCCGGGTCCGCCAGCGCGGTGACGATCGCCAGCTGGTCGGCGTTCGCGACGACCACGCGCTCGTACGGATCGTCGTCGTCGGCGGTGCGCCGCAGCACCGAGCGGCGCTCCTCGATCCGTACGATCCGCGCGAGCGTGTCCTTCTTGCCCGAGAGGTCGCCCACCAGGCCCACCCGGTCACCCACCACCGCGGCCTTGCGGCCCAGTTCGCGGGCCTTCATGGCGACGACCTTCCGGTCCTCGACCAGGCAGGTCAGCCGGCCCCGGTCGACGGTGAGGACGAACCCCTCGGCCGCGTCCTCGTGCTTCGGCCGGATGCTGGTCCGCGGCCGGTTGCCCTTGCGGTTGGGGCGGCTGCGGATGTCGTCCTCGTCGGTGTTCTTGCCGTACCGGCGCATGGCTGGCCCTTACGCTCCCGCTCCTGGCCCCGCAGCGGTTCCCGCGAGCATGTCCGTCCACATCCGGGGGAAGTCCGGCAGGGTCTTCGCGGTCGTCGCCACGTTCTCGATCTGCACGCCCTCGACCGCCAGGCCGATCACCGCGCCGGCGGTGGCCATCCGGTGGTCGTCGTAGGTGTGGAACACCCCGCCGTGCAGGCGGCGCGGGCGGATGTGCAGGCCGTCGGCAGTCTCGGTGACGTCGCCGCCGAGCTCGTTGATCTCCTTGGTCAGCGCCGCCAGCCGGTCCGTCTCGTGCAGCCGCAGGTGGGCCACGCCGCGCAGGGTCGACGGCGAGTCGGCCAGCGCCGCCACCGCCGCGATGCCCGGGGTCAGCTCGCCGACGTCGCCCAGGTCCACGTCGATGCCGTGGATCGTGCCGGTGCCGCTGAAGACCAGGCCCGCGTCGGTCAGCTCGCAGGAGCCGCCCATCTGCGTGAAGATCTCGCGCAGCGCGTCGCCGGGCTGCGTGGTGCGCCGCGGCCAGTCCGGGATCGTGACCGTGCCGCCGGTGATCAGCGCGGCGGCCATGAAGGGCTGCGCGTTCGACAGGTCCGGCTCCACGACCATGTCGCGGCCCAGCAGCGCGCCCGGCGCCACCCGCCAGACGTTCTTCTCGCCACCGGCCTCCGGGGTGTCGACCTGGGCGCCGGCGGCGCGCAGCATCTCCACGGTCATCCGGATGTGCGGCATCGACGGCAGGCTGGCGCCCACGTGCCGCACCTCGACGCCCTGGTTGAAGCGCGGGGCCGACAGCAGCAGCGCGGAGACGAACTGCGAGGAGTTGCTGGCGTCGATCTCGACGGTGCCGCCCTCCAGCGCCCCGCCGCCGTGCACGGTCAGGGGCAGCGCGCCCCGGCCCTCGTCGTCGATCCGGGCACCGAGCGCGCGCAGCGCCCCGATGACCTGGCCGAGCGGGCGTTCGTACGAGCGGGGGTCGCCGTCGAAACGGATGTCACCGGCGGCCAGCGTGGCCACCGGCGGCAGGAAACGCATCACGGTGCCGGCGTTGCCGACGTCCACGGTCGCCGGGCCGTGCAGCGCGGCCGGGATGATCCGCCAGGCCTCACCCGAACCGGTGTCGGCGGAACTGGCGGAACTGGAGGAAACGGTCTCCTCGATGCCCACGCCCATCGCGCGCAGCGCGTCGGACATCAGCTGGGAGTCGCGCGAGCGCAGCGGCCGGCGCACCCAGCCCGGCTCGGCGGCGAGGGCCGCGAGCACCAGGGCACGGTTGGTCACCGACTTCGACCCCGGCACGGTCACGGTGGCACGGACGGATCCGTCCGCGAGCGGGGCGGGCCAGAGGGCGGGCAGCGCAGGGGTCTGGGTCATGCCCTCACTTTAGTGGCAGTGCCCGGTACCCGGCCGCCCTGCTCACAGGCCGAGAAGCCACCGCCCGCCGCCCGTCAGCGAGCACAGCGTGACCACGTGGAACATGATCAGCCACACCACCGGGTGCAGGTGCGTCAGGCGTCCCAGCTGGTCCGCGTCCGAATCGGGGGCTCCGCCGTGCCGGCGCTTGCCCTGGAGCTCGAACACCGGCCGTACACCGCCGAGCAGCAGGAACCAGACGACCCCGTACGCGAAAAGGGCCTGGACCTCGGCCGGGGCCAGCCAGGACACCAGCAGGAACGCGCCGCCGCAGACGATCACGGTCAGGGCGCCGTACGCGTTGCGGATCATCGTCAGCATCGCCAGGAGCAGCGCGGTCGCCGCCCACAGCAGCAGCGTGATGCGGTGCGAGGCGAGCAGCGCGGCCCCGCCCAGCCCCAGCAACGACGGCGCGATGTAGCCGGCGGCGGCGGTCAGGATCATTCCCAGCCCGGTCGGTTTGCCGCGGCTGACGGTCAGGCCGCTGGTGTCCGAGTGCAGCCGGATCCCCTCCAGGCGGCGGCGGGTCAGGACGGCGACCAGCCCGTGCCCGCCCTCGTGAGCGATGGTCACGGCGTTGCGCGATATTCGCCAGACCGGATGCGGGAGGACAACGGCCAGGGCGACCAGGCCGGTCACGATCACCAGCCACATCTCGGGGGCTGCCTGCGTACCGGTGAGCCGGTCCCACAGGCCGGCCGCGGTGGTGCTGTTCATCTGAGGGCGGACTCCTCGCCTGGGTGGTCGGACGACATGGCAGTGTGACAGCCATGTGCGGACGGTATGCATCGAGTCGTAGGCCCGAGGACCTGGTGGACGTCTTCGGGATAGAGCGGTGGGAGCCCGAGGAGACCCTGGCGCCCGACTGGAACGTGGCACCCACCAAGGAGGTGTACGTCGTACTCGACCGTCCCCTGAAAGACGCGGGGGACCCGCGTCCGGTTCGCCAGCTGCGCACCGTCCGGTGGGGGCTGGTCCCGTCCTGGGCCGAGAACCCCGACGGCGCCGCCCGGATGATCAACGCCCGCTGCGAGACCCTGCACGAGAAGCCCTCCTTCCGCCGCCCCTTCGCGCAGCGGCGCTGCATCGTCCCCGCCGACGGCTACTACGAGTGGGTCACCGGCACCGACGAGCGGCAGCTGGAGGTCGAGGGGAAGAAGAAGCGCCCGCGCAAGCAGCCGTACTTCGTCACGCCCGCCGACGGCTCCGTCTTCGCGATGGCCGGGATCTACGAGTTCTGGCGCGACCGCACCCTGCCCGACGCGCACCCGCAGGCCTGGTGGGTGACCTGCTCGGTGATCACCACCGAGGCCGAGACCACCCCGCTGGGCATCGCGCCCGCCGAGGGGCCCGGCTCGCTCGCCGAGATCCACCCCCGGATGCCGCTGATGCTCACCCCGGACCGCTGGGACGCCTGGCTGGACCCCATCGACACCGACGTGGCGGGGCTGCGCGGGCTGCTCACGCCGCCGCCCGGCGGCCTGATGCGGGCGTACCCGGTCGCCACGGCCGTCAGCAACGTCCGCAACAACGGGCCCGAGCTGCTGGCGGAGCTGGCCGCGCCGGAGCTCGGCACGCTGTTCTGACCCGGGCAGGATGGGGCGCATGACGACGCGTACCCAGAGTGTGGACACCCCGGCCGGCGAGGCCCGCATCACCTGGCACCCCGCCCGCGGCGCGCGCCTCGTGCTGGCCGTGAGCCACGGGGCGGGCGGCGGCATCGAGGCCCGCGACCTGCGGGCGCTGGCCGCCGCCCTGCCCGGCCGCGGGATCACCGTGGCGCTGGTCGAACAGCCCTGGCGGGTGGCCGGCAAGAAGGTGGCCGCCGCCCCGAAGGTGCTGGACGAGGGCTGGCGCGCGCTGTGGCCGGCGCTCGAGGAGCCCGGCGTGCCGGTGGTCGCGGGCGGCCGCAGCGCCGGGGCCCGGGTGGCCTGCCGGACCGCCGCCGAGCTGGACGCGGCCGGCGTCCTGGCGCTCGCCTTCCCGCTGCACCCGCCGGGCCGGCCGGAGAGCTCCCGGGCGGCGGAGCTGACCGGGGCCGGGCGCCCCACGCTGGTGCTCCAGGGCGGCCGGGACCCCTTCGGGCGTCCGGAGGAGTTCCCGGAGGGCTCCTACGAGCTGGTGGAGGTCCCAGGCGGCGACCACGGCTTCGCCGTGCCCAAGAGGGCCGCCACCACCCAGGAGGAGGCCCTGGAACTGATCACCACGACCACGGCCGGCTGGCTGGACCGGCTCCTGCCGTGACCGGCGGCCCGCACGTGGCTTGCGGCGGACGGGAATGCGGGACCTTCGTCCTTGGTTGATCCCGGTATCGGAACGTAGGAACCGCCGGAAGATGAGGATGCGCATGACCCAGGTCATCAGCCAGAACCGTCCGCAGGCCGCTGACCTGGACTGGACGGTGCTGCCTGCGCCGAAGCGCACCCCGGTTCGGGCGGCGGGGGGCCGGGATGGTCGACTATTCTCCGATTCGAGCGGGTCCGCATTCGGAGCTGCCACGCTGTCGGAGGAGGTGGGTTCCGTCACTGGGACCGACGAAGGCCACGCGGAGGAGACGACCGCGGAGCGCAACGCGCGCTTCGAACGGGACGCCCTCGGCTACCTCGACCAGATGTACTCGGCCGCACTGCGCATGACGCGCAACCCGGCCGACGCCGAGGACCTGGTCCAGGAGACGTACGCGAAGGCGTACGCGTCCTTCCACCAGTTCCGCGAGGGGACCAACCTCAAGGCGTGGCTCTACCGCATCCTGACCAACACCTTCATCAACTCCTACCGCAAGAAGCAGCGGGAACCGCAGCGCAGTGCGGCCGAGGAGATCGAGGACTGGCAGCTGGCGCGCGCCGAGTCGCACATGTCGACGGGGCTGCGCTCCGCCGAGTCGCAGGCGCTCGACCACCTGCCCGACTCGGACGTCAAGGAAGCCCTGCAGGCCATTCCGGAAGAGTTCCGCATCGCCGTCTATCTCGCGGACGTAGAGGGCTTTGCGTACAAGGAGATCGCGGACATCATGGGTACACCCATCGGTACGGTCATGTCGCGACTGCACCGTGGCCGCCGTCAACTCCGCGGGATGCTGGAGGACTACGCCCGTGAGCGCGGGCTGGTCCCCGCGGGCGCGGGAGAGTCGAACGACCGGAAAGGCTCGGGCTCATGAGCTGCGGAGAGCCGCACGAGATGGATTGCTCTGAGGTCCTGGACCACCTTTATGAGTTCCTCGACCACGAAATGCCGGACAGCGACTGCACGAAGTTCGAGACGCACTTCGGCGAGTGCAATCCCTGCCTGGAGAAGTACGGGCTCGAGAAGGCCGTGAAGAAGCTGGTGAAGCGCTGCTGCGGGTCGGACGACGTACCGACCGACCTGCGGTCCAAGGTCATGGGGCGGATCGAGCTGATCCGTTCCGGCCAGGCCGTCCCCGACCACGACGTCACGGCGGGACCGGCCACCGGCTGACACCACCGGCCACCGTCGGCCGGACGTCCGTGAACACCTGCCCCCGGAACGCCCCTTCGTTCACCCGAAGGTGCTAATCCAGGGGCACCCGGACGGCGCAATCCGAAAATGTTGCCCCACGGCGTGCGGGGCCCCACCTATTCTCCCCCATCGGTACCGCTTCGATTCGGTACCCAGCCCGCGACGACGTGCCGGGCCACAGGGGAGGAGAGCGCCATGCGGGGACTTCCGCCGGTGGCGCGCGCCTATATCCTCTGCGCCCTGGCGGGCGCCGTCGTCTGTGTGCTGCCGGCGGTGCTCGGCCCCGCCACCGCGTGGGTTCCGCTCGTCCTCCTCGCCGGGCTCTACCTGGCCTGCGAAGTGGTCCGCGGCTGTCCGGTGACGGGGCGCAAGGTGCCCGAGGGCATCGGCTCCTTCTTCCCCGTGGTGCTGGCGGGCGTCTTCCTGCTGCCGCCCGCCGCCGCGGCGCTGGCCGCGGTCCCCGGGGCGCTGGCCGCCCCCGTGACCTCGCCGCCCGCCGGGGTACGCCGCCTGTGGCACGCGGCGCAGCAGGCGATCGCCGCGTGGGCCGCCGGGCGGGCGTACGGGGCTCTGGGCGGGCCCGGCGCCGACTTCCCGTACGCGGCGCTGCCCGCGGCGGCCGGCGCCACCGTCTTCTGCCTGGTCCTCACCGCCCTCGAGGGCGGGGTGCTGGCCACCGCCGAGCGCCGGCCCGCCGCCCTGGCCTGGCGCGGGCTGCTGACCCGGTCGCTCGTCCCGCACTGCGTGCACGGCCTGGCCGGGCTGATGATGGCCGTGATGTGGCGCAGCTCCTACGGCCCGCCGGCCGCCCTGCTGGTGCTGCTGCCCATGTACCTCTCCTGCTGGATCTTCGCGCAGGCCCACCGCGAACGGGCTGCCCACCGGGCGACCATCCGCGCCCTCGTCCACGCCGTCGACATCAAGGACCGCTACACGCGGGGCCACAGCGAACGCGTCGGCCAGGCCTCCGCGATGATCGCCCGCGAGCTGGGCATGGCCGAGGACCGCCTGGAGGTGGTCCGCATCGCTGGCATCCTCCACGACGTGGGCAAACTCGGCGTACCGACCCGGCTGCTGCGCAAGGACGGGCCGCTGACCCCCGAGGAGCGCCGGGCCATTGAACTCCACCCCGAGTACGGCCACGAGATGGTGCGCGGCATCGACTTCCTCGGCGAGGCCCGGTCCGCGATCCTGCACCACCACGAGCGCGTCGACGGATCCGGCTATCCGTACGGACTGACCGGCGACCAGATCCCGGTGCCGGCCAAGGTGGTGGCGGTCGCCGACGCCTTCGACGCGATGACCTCGACCCGCTCCTACAGCCGGGCCCGGCCGGTTCCCGTGGCGCTGGCCGAGCTGGAGCGCTGCGCCGGCACCCAGTTCGAACCGGCTATGGTGCGCGCGCTGGTCACGGCGGTCCGCCGGGACGGCTGGCACCCCGTGGTCACCTCCGACGAGGACCTCCAGGTCATCGCCGCCGCGGCCGCCGATCCCCGGGGCGCCCTGCCCGGGATGCCCGCGCAGAGCGGCGAGGCATCGGCGCGGACCGGCGGGGGCCGGACGTGAGGACGTATCCCGCCCGGGCGGTGCGCGCGGCCGCCGGGGCGCTGACCGCGGCGGGGCTCGGGCACACCCTGTGGAACGGCGTCGCCGGCCCCCGGATCGCGCTCGCCTTCGGGGTGCTCATCGCCGTGGGCGAGCTGGTCCGGCGCGACGGGCGCGGGCCGGACGGGCCGGGTGGGCCCGGTGGGCCGGGCGGGCCTGGTGGGCCTGGTGGGCAGCCGCCGGCCGAGGACCGCCACGGCGCGCCGCTCGGCTCGGCGGGCGCGCTCGCGTACGCGCTGCTCGGCCAGTGCGCCGGGCAGCCCTCCCGGCACGGGGTGCTCCAGGTCGTGGCCGTCGTCGTCGCTGCGGCCCTCGTCGGGACCGTCCCGCACATCGCCCGGGGCGGCGGCCAGGACCTGGACCACGTGGCCCGCCGGGTGCTCACCGTGGCCTTCGCCGCGGCCTGCTTCCAGCCGCTGTACAACTCGGGACGGCTGGAGCAGTGGTTCGGGCAGGGCCCCCTCCTGGTGGTCTTCCTGCTGGCCCTGCTGGGGCTGACCGCGCTGTGCGACGCGGTCCTCGCCGCCGCGCTGGCCGGGGCCCGCACCGGCCGGCCGTACGGGCCGCTGCTGCGCGACGAGCTGCGGGCGCTCGCCGGGATCGGCTCGGCGATCTGCGCCACCGGGGCGGTGATGGCGCTCGGGGCGGCCGTGGCGGGCCTGTGGGCGCTGCCCGTGTTCAGCGTGCCGCTGCTGCTGACCCAGATGTCGCTGCGCCGGATCACCGCGGTCCGTACCACCTACCGGCAGACGATCACCTCGCTGGCCCGGGCCACCGAGATCGCCGGGTACACCCGCCCCGGGCACGCCCGCCGCGTCGCGGTGCTCAGCTGCGCGGTGGGGCGGGAGCTGGGCCTGTCGGAGCGGGAGCTGACCGTGCTGGAGTACGCGGCCCTCATGCACGACATCGGCCAGCTGTCGCTGGTGGACCCGGTCCCGGCGGGGGCCACGGCGCCGCTGCCGGCCGCCGAGGCCCGCCGGATCGCGGCGCTGGGCGGCGAGGTGGCCCGGCAGACCGGGGTGCCCGACGAGGTCGCGGTGGTGGTGGAGCGGCAGGCCGATCCGTACCGGCAGCAGCCGGTGGCCGCGCGGATCGTCCGGGCCGTCAACGCGTACGAGGATCTGGCCGGCGGGAGCCGTCACCCGGGCGGCTCACTGGCGGCCCTGGAGAAGCTCCGGCTGGGCACCGGACACGACTATCAGCCCGAGGTCGTGGAATGTCTGGCCAGAGTTCTGGCGCGGGGCGGACGTGCCAGAGTCGTAGCAGTTCCACCGGGGTAACCCATGGGTAATGAGCGGCCGTCCGAGTGGGCATGGTTGGATGCGAAGTGAGAGTGTCCGCAAGGCTGCACCGTTCTCCCCCAGCTACCGCTGGGAGGTGCCCCCAGGCAGGCGGGAATCGTGAGGATCTTCGGGAAGGTACGGCATCGGCCCTCCGCCTCGTGGCGGCAGGCCACCGACCGCGCGTTCACGCTGATCGGCGACGGTCGGTACGACGACGCGGGAGCCCTGCTGACCAGAGCCGCGGACCTGGAGCCGTGGCTGTCGGAGTCCTGGTTCAACCTGGCGCTGCTGCACAAGTTCCGGCACGACTGGGAGCAGGCCCGGGCCGCCGGGCTGCGGGCGGTGGCCCTGCTGGACCGCGAGACCGGGGCGCCGGACTGGTGGAACGTGGGCATCGCGGCCACCGCGCTCCAGGACTGGCCGCTGGCCCGGCGGGCCTGGCAGGCGTACGGGCTGAAGGTGCCCGGTGACCCGCACGGGAGCTCCGGCTCCGGCGAGCCGGTGGGCATGGAGCTGGGCAGCGCGGCCGTGCGGCTGTCGCCCGAGGGCGAGGCCGAGGTGGTCTGGGGCCGCCGGCTGGATCCGGCGCGCATGGAGGTCCTGTCGATCCCGCTGCCGTCGTCCGGGCGGCGCTGGGGCGAGGTGGTCCTGCACGACGGGGTCCCGCACGGCGAGCGCGTGACGGCCGCCGGCCCCTCCTATCCGGTCTTCGACGAGATCGAGCTGTGGGCGCCGTCCCCGGTGCCGACCTGGGTGGTGCTGCTGGAGGCGGCCTCCGAGTCCGACCGGGACGCCCTGGAGCAGCTGGCCTCGGACGCCGGGTTCGCCGCCGAGGACTGGTCCTCGTCCGTGCGGCTGCTGTGCCGTACCTGCTCGGAGTCCACGATGCCCAGCGACGAGGGCGACGGCGAGCACCTCGACCCGCACGACCACAGCGAACCGGGCCACCCGGGCCCCCTCGGCCACCGCACGGCCGGGTCGGGCTCCCTGTGGGTGCCCGAGCGCGAGTGCGGCATCGCGGCGCCGGCCGGGCTGGTGCGCGGTCTGCTGGACGGCTGGGTCGCCGACAGCCCGGACACCCGTGAGTGGCGGGACCTCGAAGAGGTCTGCTGAGCCGCACCCGCCCCCCGGCCGGGACTGATCGGTCCGCCCGGACCGCCGCCAGGGCATTGACTAGGCTGTAGCGGCACACGGTGACTTACGGAAGGCGATCGGCGGACATGGCGCAGCAGGAGAACGAGGTTGTCGAGGTGAACGACGGGTACGTCGTGGACACCGAGGACTGTGAGGCGCGCGAGCTCGCCCACCGCGAGCGGGGCACCGCCCGTCCGATCACGGTGGTCGGCAACCCGGTCCTGCACCGCGAGTGCAAGGACGTCACCGAGTTCGGCGCCGAGCTGGCCCAGCTGATCGACGACATGTTCGCCAGCCAGAAGGCCGCCGAGGGCGTGGGCCTGGCCGCCAACCAGATCGGCGTGGACGCCAAGGTCTTCGTGTACGACTGCCCGGACGACGACGGCGTGCGGCACACCGGTGTCGTGGTCAACCCGCGCCTGGTCGAGCTGCCGGCCGGCAGCCGGGTGCTGGACGACTCCAACGAGGGCTGCCTGTCGGTCCCGACGGCGTACGCCTCGCTGGCCCGCCCCGACTACGCCGAGGTGACCGGTCAGGACGCCGAGGGCAACCCGATCAAGGTGCGCGGCACCGGCTACTTCGCGCGCTGCCTCCAGCACGAGACCGACCACCTGTACGGCTACCTGTACATCGACCGGCTCTCGAAGCGTGACCGCAAGGACGCCCTGCGGCAGATGGCGGAGGGCACCCCGCGCTACGAGACGGTCCCGAACGAGCAGTAGCACCCACGCGCGAGGGCCCCGCACCGGAAGATCCGGTGCGGGGCCCTCGGCGTATCGCCGGGACGACGACCTAGAAGTCCTCGTCCAGGTCGACCGTGCCCTCGACCGCGACCTGGTAGGCCGACGGGCGGCGCTCGAAGAAGTTCGTCAGCTCCTGGACGCCCTGGAGCTCCATGAACGCGAACGGGTTCTGCGAGCCGTAGACCGGCGGGAAGCCGAGCCGGACCAGGCGCTGGTCGGCGACGCACTCCAGGTACTCGCGCATCGACTCGGTGTTCATGCCCGGCAGGCCGTCGCCGCACAGGTCCCGGCCGAACTGCAGCTCGGCCTCGACGGCCTCCTTCAGCATGTCCGTGACCTGCTGCTGGAGGGCGTCGTCGAAGAGCTCCGGCTCCTCCTTGCGGACCGTGTCCACGACCTCGAAGGCGAAGTTCATGTGCATGGTCTCGTCGCGGAACACCCAGTTGGTGCCGGTCGCCAGGCCGTGCAGCAGGCCGCGGGACCGGAACCAGTAGACGTAGGCGAAGGCGCCGTAGAAGAACAGGCCCTCGATGCACGCCGCGAAGCAGATCAGGTTCAGCAGGAAGCGGCGGCGGTCGGCGGCCGTCTCCAGGCGCTCGATCTTCTCGACCGAGTCCATCCACTTGAAGCAGAACTGCGCCTTCTCGCGGATCGAGGGGATCTCCTCGACCGCGTCGAAGGCGGCCGCGCGGTCGTCCGGGTCGGGCAGGTAGGTGTCGAGCAGCGTCAGATAGAACTGGACGTGCACGGCCTCCTCGAACAGCTGGCGCGACAGGTACAGGCGCGCCTCCGGGGAGTTGATGTGCTTGTAGAGCGTCAGCACCAGGTTGTTCGAGACGATCGAGTCGCCCGTCGCGAAGAACGCGACCAGGCGGCCGATCATGTGCTGCTCGGCCGGGGTGAGCTTGGCGAGGTCGGCGACGTCGGAGTGGAGGTCGACCTCCTCCACCGTCCAGGTGTTCTTGATCGCGTCCCGGTAGCGCTCGTAGAAGTCGGGGTAGCGCATCGGACGGAGCGTGAGCTCGAAGCCCGGGTCGAGAAGATTCTTATCGGAGCTGGGCATTACTGGCAGGCCTCGCAGGACTCGGGGTTCTCAAGGGAGCAGGCCAGCGCGTCGGCGTCGACGGCCTGCGGCAGCGGAGTGGCGGCGGCGGGGACGGCGGCCGTGCCCGACGCGGCGCGGGCGATCTTCGTCGCCGGGCGCGAGCGCAGGTAGTACGTGGTCTTCAGGCCTTGCTTCCAGGCGTACGCGTACATCGAGCTGAGCTTGCCGATGGTGGGCGTCTCCATGAACAGGTTCAGCGACTGGCTCTGGTCCAGGTACGGCGTACGGGCCGCCGCCATGTCGATCAGGCCGCGCTGGGGGATCTCCCACGCCGTGCGGTACAGCTCGCGGATCTCGGCCGGGATCCAGCCGAAGCCCTGGACCGAGCCCGAGGAGTCGCGCAGCGCCTCACGGGTCTGGGCGTCCCAGACACCGAGCTTCTTGAGGTCCTCGACCAGGTAGCCGTTGACCTGGAGGAACTCACCGCTGAGCGTCTCGCGCTTGAAGAGGTTGGAGACCTGCGGCTCGATGCACTCGTACACGCCGGCGATCGAGGCGATGGTCGCCGTCGGGGCGATGGCCAGCAGCAGCGAGTTGCGCATGCCGCTGGTGGCGATCCGGGCGCGCAGCGCGTCCCAGCGCTCGGGCCAGTGGTGCGTCACACCGTAGTGGTCGGGGTGCAGCACGCCCTGCGCGGTACGGGTCTGCTCCCAGGCCGGCAGCGGACCGCTCCGCTCGGCCAGGTCGGCCGACGCCTCGTACGCCGCCAGCATGATCCGCTCGGCGATCTTCGTGGAGAGCTCCTTGGCCCCGGCGGAGTCGAAGGGGAGCCGCAGCTTGAAGAAGACGTCCTGGAGCCCCATCGCGCCCAGGCCCACCGGACGCCACTTGGCGTTGGAGCGGCCGGCCTGCTCGGTCGGGTAGAAGTTGATGTCCACGACGCGGTCGAGGAAGGTCACGGCGGTGCGGACGGTCTCGTCCAGCCGCTCCCAGTCCATCTCGCCGTCGACCACGAACGCGCCGAGGTTGACCGAACCGAGGTTGCAGACGGCCGTCTCGCCGTCGTTGGTGACCTCGATGATCTCGGTGCACAGGTTGGAGGAGTGGACCACCGTGCCGGGCAGCGCGGTCTGGTTCGCGGTGCGGTTGGAGGCGTCCTTGAACGTCATCCAGCCCTGGCCGGTCTGCGCGAGGGTACGCATCATGCGGCCGTACAGCTCCCGGGCCGGCATGGTCTTCTTGGCCAGGCCCGCCGCCTCGGCCTTGACGTACGCGGCGTCGAACTCGGCGCCGTACAGGTCGACCAGCTCGGGCACGTCGGACGGGGAGAACAGCGACCACTGGCCGTCGGCGTTCACGCGGCGCATGAACTCGTCCGGGATCCAGTGCGCCAGGTTCAGGTTGTGCGTACGCCGGGCGTCCTCACCGGTGTTGTCGCGCAGCTCCAGGAACTCCTCGATGTCCGCGTGCCAGGTCTCCAGGTAGACGGCGGCGGCACCCTTGCGCCGGCCGCCCTGGTTCACGGCGGCGACGGAGGCGTCGAGGGTCTTCAGGAACGGGACGATGCCGTTGGAGTGGCCGTTGGTGCCGCGGATCAGCGAACCGCGGGCCCGGATGCGCGAGTACGACAGGCCGATGCCGCCGGCGTGCTTCGACAGGCGCGCCACCTGGTGGTAGCGGTCGTAGATCGAGTCGAGCTCGTCCAGCGGGGAGTCCAGCAGGTAGCAGGAGGACATCTGCGGGTGCCGGGTGCCGGAGTTGAAGAGGGTGGGGGAGGAGGGCAGGTAGTCCAGGCGGCTCATCAGGGCGTAGAGCGAGCCGACCTCCTCCACCGCGCGCACGCTGTCGTCCTCGGCCAGGCCGCAGGCCACGCGCAGCATGAAGTGCTGCGGGGTCTCGATGACCTGACGGGTCAGCGGGTGGCGCAGCAGGTAGCGGCTGTGCAGGGTGCGCAGGCCGAAGAAGCCGAAGCGGTCGTCGGCGCCCTCGGCGAGCGCGTGCTCGACCAGCGCGTCCAGGCGGGCGGCGTGGGCGCGGACGAACTCCACGGTGCGGTCCGCGATCAGGCCCTCGCGGTGGCCGACCTCGACCGAGGCGGAGAAGGAGGTGGCCCCCTGGCCGGCGGCCTCGTCGGCGATGGCGAGCGTCAGCAGCCGGGCGGCGAGCCGGGAGTACGCCGGGTCCTCGGAGATCAGCCCCGCGGCCGCCTCGGTGGCCAGCCCCCGCAGTTCCGCCTCGTCCGACGCGGCGCTGCGGCCGCGCAGGGCGGCGGCGGCGACCCGGCCGGGGTCGGTGTCCGGCAGATCGGCCGTGAGGTCCGTGAGGGTGCGCAGCAGCGCGGCGCCGGGGCCTTCGGCCTCGGGCAGGTCGGACTCGGCGCGCGGTGCGGAAGGCGCGATGGTCACGGGGGGAGCTCTCCCTCGCTCGGCTCCGGTCACCGGCGGACGCGGGCGCGAGGGCGCGCATGCGGGCGTGACGGAAACACGTGGCACCGCATGGCGTCCACCGGCCCAACCGCGAGGCCCGGACGTGGTCGGCACCCGGGACGGTCGACCCGGGCGCACCGTCGGCAGGTCCTCGGACTCGCGGCGTGCCCCTCCTGGCGAAAGGCGCACTTCATACCGTTGCGGGACAGTTCCGGATTCGCACCGGATTCCCCTGCGGCGACAGCGAGGATGAGCATACATGTGGGGGGCGGTGGATGCGTGACCCCCCAGATGTTGTGTCGCCCGCGACGCGGAGTCCCTGTGACGTACCTCTCCGCTATCGTCGGAGGCAGACCGTCTACGAAGGCGAGCGAGGCATGACCGTGATGACCGACCGACAGCAGATGACCACCGAGGAGTTCGAGAACCTCGCCCGTATAGGCGCCCGCGAGGTCAAAGGGCTGCGGCTGGAATTCATCGACGGGAAGCTGGGGGTCAAGGCGATGCCGGACGGGGATCACGGGCGGATCGTCCAGTGGCTGCTCAGGATCTGCCTGCAGTCGCGGCCCGAGCTCTTCCTGCACCCCGGCCAGGGCGTGAAGGTGGAGGAGTACCGGACCGGCCGGGCCATCCCCGATGCCGTACTGGCCCCTGCGGACGCCTTCGTCGGGCAGGGTGACTGGGTAGCCCCCGAGTCGATCCTCATGGCCGTCGAAGTGACGTCCTGGGACTCGGACACCACCCGTCGCGACCGGCAGGAAAAGCCCCGCGCGTACGCCGAAACCGGCATCCCGGTGTACCTGCTGGTCGACCGGGCCAAGGGTGAGATCTCCGTCCACAGCGAGCCGAACGGTGTTCGTTACGTGACTGTGCGCACCCTTGCCTTCGGCCAGGACGTCGAGCTCCCCGACCCCGTCGGCATCACCCTCCAGACCGAGGTCCTCAAGGACTGGACGCGCTGACACCCCCGGGCACCGCGAAGGGCCCCGCCGGTACGCCCGGCGGGGCCCCTCGCGTAGCCGTTCAGCAGCAGCGGAAGCCCTCCCGCGGGTCCGCCTCGCGGGCGTCGGTGCGGGCCCGCTCGAAGGCCCGCCGGGTCATGACCTCCGTCCCCGGGTCGTGCGCGCGGGCGTGGGCGACGTAGCGGTCGTACGCCGCCTCGCCCGAGAACTCGCGGACGAAGTACCGGACCCGGGCCAGGACCGCCCGCGCGCTCACGAGGACACCGGTTCCTTGACCTTGCCGCCGCCGGAGTCGTCGAGGCCGGCCGCGGCCAGCTCCGCCTTCTCCTCCGCCGTCGGGAAGAGCCCGGCCGGGGCGACGATCTTGGACTCGGTCCACGGCACCTCGGAGAGCCGTACCGTCTCGGGGCTGGCGATGGCCTTGAAGCAGACCCGGGCCGCGTCCACCAGCACGATGATGATCAGCGCGGCGAACAGCGCCGAGAGCACGCCGTCGACGGTGGAGTTGGTGACGACGGTGTGCATGTCGTCCATGGTCTTGGCGGGCGGCAGCACCTTGTCGGCGTCGATACCGGCCTGGTACTTGTCGCGCTGCGCGAAGAAGCCCACGCGCGGGTCCTCGGAGAAGACCTTCATCCAGCTCGCGGTGAGCGTGACCGCCGCGTCCCAGGCCAGCGGGACCGCCGTCACCCAGGCGAACCGCAGCCGCCCGGACTTCACCAGCAGGGTGGTGCACACGGCGAGCGCGACGGCGGCCAGCAGCTGGTTCGCGATCCCGAACAGCGGGAAGAGCTGGTTGATGCCGCCCAGCGGGTCCTTCACGCCGACCCACAGGAAGTAGCCCCACGCGCCGACGACCAGCGCGCTCGCGAGCCACACGCCGGGCTTCCAGCTGATCTGCTTGAACGGCTTGTAGACGTTGCCCAGCATGTCCTGGAGCATGAACCGGCCCACCCGGGTGCCCGCGTCCAGGGTGGTGAGGATGAACAGCGCCTCGAACATGATCGCGAAGTGGTACCAGAACGCCTTCATCGACGCCCCGCCGAACACGGCCGAGAAGATCTCCGACATTCCGAGTGCGAACGTCGGCGCGCCGCCCGTACGGGAGAGGAGGCTGGCCTCCTCGACGTCCTTGGCGGCCTGTGCGAGCTGCTCCGGGGAGATCGTGAAGCCCATGCCCGCGATCGCCTCGGAGGCGGACTGCACGGTGGTGCCGACCACGCCGGCGGGGGAGTTGACCGCGAAGAAGAGGCCCGGCTCGATGATGCAGGCCGCGATCATCGCCATGATGGCGACGAAGGACTCGGTCAGCATCGACCCGTAGCCGATCATCCGGATCTGGGTCTCCTTCTGGACCATCTTCGGGGTGGTGCCCGAGGAGACCAGGGAGTGGAAGCCGGAGAGCGCGCCGCAGGCGATGGTGATGAAGACGAACGGGAACATCGACCCGGCGAAGACCGGGCCGTCGCCGCGGCTGGCGAAGGAGGTGACCGCGTCCATCTTCAGCGTCGGCATCGCGATGGCCACACCGGCGGCCATCATCGCGATCGTGCCGACCTTCATGAAGGTGGACAGGTAGTCGCGCGGCGCCAGCAGCAGCCACACCGGCAGTACGGAGGCCAGGAAGCCGTACGCGACCATCCAGATGACCAGGGTGGTCGGCTTGAGCGTGAAGAACTCCGCCCAGGAGGACTCCGCGACCCAGCCGCCCGCGACGATCGCGAGGAGCAGCAGCGCCACGCCGATGAGCGAGACCTCGGTGACCCGGCCCGGCCGCAGCACGCGCAGGTAGACGCCCATGAAAAGGGCGATCGGGATGGTCATGCCGATGGAGAACACGCCCCACGGGGAGTGGGCGAGGGCGTTGACGATGACCAGCGCGAGCACGGCCAGCAGGATGATCATGATGGCGAACACCGCGATCAGCGCGGCCGCCCCGCCGAACGGACCGATCTCGTCCCGCGCCATCTGGCCCAGCGAGCGGCCGTCGCGGCGGGTGGAGAAGAAGAGCGTGACCATGTCCTGCACGGCGCCCGCGAAGATCACGCCGGCGACGATCCAGATGGTCCCCGGCAGGTAGCCCATCTGGGCGGCGAGCACGGGACCGACCAGCGGACCCGCGCCGGCGACGGCCGCGAAGTGGTGGCCGAAGAGCACCCTGCGGTCGGTCGGGTGGAAGTCGACACCGTTGTCGAGGCGTTCGGCCGGCGTCGCCCGGGTCTTGTCGACCCGGAGCACCCGGTGCGCGATGAAGCGCGAGTAGAAGCGGTAGGCGATGGCGTACGAGCCCAGCGCCGCGGCCAGCATCCAGGCCGCCGAGACGTCCTCGCCGCGCGAGAGGGCGAGCACGGCCCACCCGACGGCCCCGACGAGCGCCACCAGCGACCAGACGGCGATCGACTTCGGGTTAAGCCGGCCGGCTGCGCCCGGAGCGGGGGAGGGCGAGTCGGGCGTGCCGCCGCCCGGACCCGCCGCGTTCCGTTCTGTGCCTGTTGATCCCGGTTCCGGCATGATCCTCGTCCCCTCGTTGATCATCTGCGTGAGCGCAGGAATCTACGGGGGCCTGCCCGGTGAACGTAAGCCCCCGTCCGCAATGCGGTACGAGAGTCAACTACGTATCTCAGACGGCGGGGCGCTGGAGTCGGGCGACGAACTTGTAACGATCCCCGCGGTACACGGACCGCACCCACTCCACGGGTTCACCATCGGCGTCCAGTGAGTGCCGGGAGAGCATCAGCATGGGGAGGCCGACATCCGTACCGAGCAGGCCCGCCTCGCGCGGGGTGGCCAGGGAGGTCTCGATGGTCTCCTCGGCCTCGGCGAGGTGGACGTCGTACACCTCCGCCAGTGCGGTGTAGAGCGAGGTGTACTTGACCAGCGAACGGCGCAGCGCCGGGAAGCGTTTGGCCGAAAGGTGGGTGGTCTCGATGGCCATCGGCTCGCCGCTGGCCAGCCGCAGCCGCTCGATGCGCAGGACCCGCCCGCCCGTGGCGATCTTGAGCAGCCCGGCGAGGGTGTCGTCGGCGGTGACGTAGCCGATGTCCAGGAGCTGCGAGGTCGGCTCCAGGCCCTGGGCGCGCATGTCCTCCGTGTAGGAGGTCAGTTGCAGGGCCTGGGAGACCTTCGGCTTCGCGACGAACGTCCCCTTGCCCTGGATCCGCTCCAGCCGCCCCTCGACGACGAGCTCCTGGAGGGCCTGGCGGACGGTGGTGCGGGAGGTGTCGAACTCGGCGGCCAGCGTGCGCTCCGGCGGCACCGGCGTACCGGGCGGCAGGGTTTCGGTCATGTCGAGCAAGTGCCGCTTGAGTCGGTAGTACTTGGGCACACGCGCCGTACGGGTGGCTGCCCCGCCCTCCGGCTCCCCGGACGCCCCTTCGGTGGCCATCGCCGCCCGCCTTCCCGACTCCACTTTCGCTGCCGTCACCGGCTCCTCCGATATGTGCGGTCACATGGTGACACGGGTGGTGAGGGTGCACGTCTCCCCTCCCCGAGGTGTCGGTCCTATAACGGCGCCGGACCCCCGCTCATTAGACCCTTGACACCCCTAAAGGTCTAGGCCAAGCTCCGGGTACTGGTCTAAACCAATATGGATCAGATCCCGGCCCCACGGGCAGTACTTGGCGTATGTCGTCGCGGCGGGCAAGGGAAGTGCAGGCAGGCATCCCTGAGGAGGGTGGCGTGAAGCGCAAGCTCATCGCGGCGGTTGGTGTCGCGGGCATGGTTATCGGCCTGGCGGCGTGTGGCGACAGCGGGGACGACAAGGGCAAGACCGACGCGAACGGCAACAAGGAAATCACCGTCTGGGTGATGGACGGCTCCGCGCCGAAGGCCTGGATCGACGAGGTCAACAAGGAGTTCGAGGCCAAGCACCCGAACACCAAGGTCAAGGTCGAGATCCAGCAGTGGAAGGGCATCCAGGAGAAGGTCACCACCGCCCTCTCCGAGACCACCCCGCCGGACGTCATCGAGCTCGGCAACACCCAGACCGCCGGCTACGCGGTCACCGGCGGCCTCGCCGACCTGACCGGCGACAAGGCCAAGCTCGGTGCCGACGCCTGGCAGAAGAGCATGCTCGCCTCCGCCGAGATCGACGGCAAGCTCTACTCCGCCCCGTGGTACGCCGCCAACCGCGTCGTGGTCTACGACAAGAAGGCGTACGCGAAGGCCGGCGTCACCCCGCCCACGACCCGCGACGAGTGGATCGCCGGCCTGGAGAAGCTCAAGGCCGCCGACGCCAGCACCCAGCCCATCTACCTCCCGGGCCAGAGCTGGTACGTCCTCGCCGGCTTCATCTGGGACGAGGGCGGCGACCTCGCCGTCAAGGACGGCGGCAAGTGGAAGGGCCAGCTCAGCACCCCGCAGGCCGCCTCCGCCATGGACTTCTACAAGAAGCTCCAGTCCTTCTCCACCGCGCCCAAGGACAAGGACGAGGCCACCCCGCAGCAGTCCACCGACATCGTCCCCAAGGGCGGCGTCGCCTCCTGGATCGGCCTGGGCTGGGAGGCCTCCGGTGCCGAGAAGGCCCTGAAGGACGCGGGCAAGGAGGCCGACTTCGGCTACTTCCCGATCCCCGGCAAGACCGCCGCCACGTCCGGCACCGTCTTCCTCGGCGGCTCCAACCTCGCCGTGGCCGAGCGCTCCAAGAACAAGGACCTCGCCAAGGAGTGGCTGGCCCTGGCCGCCGGCAAGGACCAGATGACCAAGTACGCCGCCGAGACCAAGGGCGCGCTGCTCCCGAACCAGGTCGGCGCGAACTTCACCGCCCCCGCGGGCTCCTTCGCCGAGGCGATGGCCAAGGCCGGCGTCAACGGCAAGATCACCCCGGTCACCCCGGGCTGGGCGAACGTCGAGACCGAGCCCAACCCGATCAAGGAGTTCATGACCAAGGTCCTGAAGGGTGAGGACGCCGCCAAGGCGGGCGAGGCCGCGGACAAGGAAATCGCGGCCCGCATCAACAAGTAACCCGGCAGCACCCGCACCACCAGCTGCCCCCGGCGCGTCCGGGCAGTGAACGCGACCAGGGGTACGGAGGGCGCCCCCCGCCGCCGTACCCCCGGTCGCGCATGTGACTCCACAGGTCGACCGCGAGGAATCCACGACATGACCGTGCACTCCCAGGGGGCGAGGACCAGCGCTCCACAGGACGCACCACCGACGTCCGCCGGGCTGCGCAAGACGCCGCCGCCCCCCACCGGGACCGGCGCCACCGCCCCGTCTCCTCGCGGCGGCAGAAAGTCGCTCCCGTCCGGCTGGCTGCCGTACGCGCTGGTCGCCCCCGCGGTCCTCAGCCTCGCCGGCCTGCTGCTCTACCCGCTCGTCAAGAACGTCCTGCTGTCCTTCCAGCAGGTCAACAAGATCGAGCTGATCCAGCGCAAGGCCCCCTTCATCGGGCTGAAGAACTACACCGAGCTCCTCGGCGACGCGCAGTTCTGGACCGTCGCCGTCCGCAGCTTCCTCTTCACCGCCGCCAACGTCGTGCTGATCATGGTGATCGGCAGCCTCATCGGCATCCTGCTCAACCGGCTCGGCACGTGGATGCGCCTGGTGCTCTCGCTGGCGCTGGTCATGGCCTGGGCCATGCCCATCGTCGCCTCGGTCACCGTCTTCCACTGGCTCTTCGACGAGCAGTTCGGCGTCATGAACTGGCTGATGCGCACGCTCGGCTTCGCCGGCTACGAGCAGCACAACTGGTTCGAGACCGGCCTGTCCACGCTGGTCATCATCGCCATCCTGATCATCTGGGGCTCCATCCCCTTCGTCGCCCTCAACATGTACGCCGCCCTGACCACCGTCGGCGCCGAGCTGTACGAGGCGGCCCGCATGGACGGCGCCAACGGCTGGCAGACCTTCTGGAAGGTCGTCTTCCCCAACCTGCGCCCGTTCTTCCTCGTCACGACGTTCCTCGAAGTGATCTGGGTCTTCAAGGCCTTCACCCAGGTCTATGCGATGAAGAACGGCGGACCCGACCGCGCCTCCGAGACCCTCCCGGTCTTCGCCTACATCGAGGGCCAGGCCCAGCAGCACTACGGCCTGGCGGCCGCCATCTCCGTCCTGACGATCCTGATGCTCGTGGTCGTCATGTCCTTCTACTTCCGCCTGATCCTGAAGCAGGAGGAGGAGCAGTGAGCACCACCACCGCCCGCACCGCCCCGACCGCCACCGGCCCGGCCCGGCCCGCGCAGACCCTGCGCACCCGCCGCCCGGTGCGCCCCGCGGCCGTCGCCAAGAACGTCGGCGCGCTGCTCCTCGCCGTCGTCTTCGTCTTCCCGGTCTACTGGATGATCTCCTCGGCCTTCAAGCCGTCCGGGGAGATCCTCACCAAGGACCCGGTCTTCGTCTTCACCCCGACGGTGGACAACTTCACCAAGGCCTCCGGCGTCGACCTGTTCTGGACGTACGTCACCAACAGCCTGATCGTCACGGTCGGCGCCGTCGCGCTGGCCCTGTTCGTCGCCCTCGCCGCGAGCTTCGCCATCGCCCGGATGAAGTTCAAGGGCCGCAAGGGCCTGGTGCTCGCCGTGATGATGGCGCAGATGGCCCCCTGGGAGGTCATGGTCATCGCGATGTACATGATCGCCCGCGACGCGGAGACGCTGAACAGCCTCCCGCTGCTGACCGCGATCTACTTCGTGATGGTCCTGCCCTTCACCATCTGGACCCTGCGCGGCTTCATCGCCGCCGTCCCGGTGACGCTGGAGGAGGCCGCCCAGATCGACGGCTGCACCCGCGGCCAGGCCTTCCGCAAGGTCATCTTCCCGCTGCTCGCCCCCGGCCTGATGTCCACCTCGCTCTTCGGGTTCATCACCGCCTGGAACGAGTTCGCGATGGTCCTGATCCTCAACAAGGACAAGACCGCGCAGACGCTCCCGCTGTGGCTGACCCAGTTCCAGACCGCCTTCGGCAACGACTGGGGCGCCACCATGGCCGCGTCCACGCTCTTCGCGCTCCCGGTCCTGATCGTCTTCGTCTTCCTCCAGCGCAAGGCCGTCGGCGGGATGACCGCCGGCGCCGTGAAGGGATAACGGCACCCATGACTGTCCTTGCGCACCGCGCCACCGCGTTGACGCGTGACGCCCTGGCCGTCCTCCAGCCCGGTTTCGAAGGCACCACCGCCCCCGCCTGGCTGCTGCGCCAGGTCGCCGAGGGCCTGACCGCCGTCGGCCTGTTCGGCCGTAACATCGCCTCGCCGGCGCAGCTCGCCGCGCTCACCGCGCAGCTGCGGGCCGAGCGCGACGACGTGCTCGTCGCCATCGACGAGGAGGGCGGCGACGTCACCCGCCTGGAGGTCCGCCAGGGCTCCAGCTTCCCCGGGAACCTGGCGCTCGGCGCGGTGGACGACACCGCCCTGACCCGGGACGTGGCCCACGAGCTGGGCCGCCGGCTGGCCGCCTGCGGGGTCAACCTGAACTGGGCCCCCTCGGCCGACGTCAACTCCAACCCCGACAACCCGGTCATCGGGGTGCGCTCCTTCGGCGCCGACACGGGGCTCGCGGCCCGGCACACCGCCGCGTACGTCAGCGGACTCCAGGCCGCGGGCGTGGCCGCCTGCACCAAGCACTTCCCCGGCCACGGCGACACCAACGTCGACTCCCACCACGCGCTGCCGCGCATCGACGTGGACCTCGACACCCTGCACGCCCGCGAACTCGTCCCCTTCCGGGCGGCCGTCGCGGCGGGCACCAAGGCCGTGATGAGCGCGCACATCCTGGTCCCGGCCCTGGACCCGACCCGCCCGGCGACCCTGAGCCCGCAGATCCTGACCGGGCTGCTGCGCAAGGAGCTGGGCTACGAGGGCCTGATCGTCACCGACGGCATGGAGATGAACGCCATTGCCGGCACCTACGGCATCGAGCGCGGCTCGGTGCTGGCCATCGCCGCGGGCGCCGACGCGATCTGCGTCGGGGGCGGACTGGCCGACGAGGCCACCGTGCTGCGGCTGCGGGACGCGCTGGTCGAAGCCGTACGCGAGGGGACCCTGCCCGAGGAGCGGCTCGCCGACGCCGCCGCCCGGGTCCGGGCCCTCGCCGACTGGACCCGGGCTGCCCGGGTCGACGCCGCGCCGGGCGCGCTTCAGGAGGGGAGCGCGCCCGGCATCGGCCTCACGGCGGCCCGCCGCGCACTGCGGGTGTCGGGCACCCCGGCGGCGGTCTCCCGCCCGTACGTGGCGACGCTCTCGCCGGTCGCGAACATCGCGGTGGGCGACGAGACGCCGTGGGGGGTGGCGGCGGAACTGGCCGCGCTGGTGCCGGACACGGCGTCGGCGGTGTACCCGGAGGGCTCGGCCGCGGCGGACATCCTGGCCGCGGCGGGCGACCGTACGATCGTCGCCGTGGTCCGCGACGCCCACCGGCACGCGTGGATGGCGACGGCGCTGGCGGAACTGATCTCGGCCCGGCCGGACACGGTGGTCGTCGAGATGGGCCTCCCGCGGGCGGCCCCGACGGGCGCGTTCCACGTCGCGACGCACGGCGCGTCCCGCGTCTGCGGCCGAGCGGCAGCGGAAGCCATCGCAGGCACGCCCTAACGCCCAAGGCCCGGTGGGCTCCGCCCCCGTGCCCCCGCGCCCCCGCGCCCCCGCGCCTCAAGCGCCGGCGGGGCTGGGTGGGGTGCCCGTCGGCGCCGCAAGCCTGCCCGGTGTCCCGGATTCCGAGGGCTCCGCCCCCGGACCCCCGCGCCTCAAGCGCCGGCGGGGCTGGATGGGGTGCCCGGCGATGCCAGGAGGTTGCCCGGTGGGCCGGTTTCGGGGGCTCCGCCCCCGCGCCCCCGCGCCTCAAACGCCGGCGGGGCTGGGTGGGGTGCCCGTCGGCGCCGGGTGGGCGCCCAGCGGGGCTGGGTGGGGTGCCCGGTGGGGCTGGGGTGGCGTCCGGTGGGGCCGGAAGGGTGGCGCTGCGCGGCTGGGTTGCCGCGCAGCGGCAATTCCAGCCCGCGCGGCGTTTGAGCGCACGGGCGCGAAGCGCACGTACGGGGCCCGGGGCGGAGCCCCGCCCACCC